>CAYRBP010000004.1:117076-122925 GCA_964422535.1 uncultured Ardenticatenaceae bacterium
GGGCTGGCGCTGCTGGGCGTATTACTGGCGGGTGCGGCGGCGGCCGCAGGCGCCTTCGTCGCCCGGGGCTTCCTGGCCGATCTGCCCGACGTCCGCGTCCTGGAGCGCCTGCCGGCGACGTTCGTCCCCTCGCAAGGCACGACCGAGGTCGTCGCCCTGGAAGCCGGCGGCCGCGCGCTCGTCATCGACCGCATCACCGACCCACGCCTGGAGGCCGACTGGCTGGCCGCCGGCGAGCTTCCACCGGCGCTGGTCGCGGCGACGCTGGCCCTCGAAGGCCCGCAGGAGCTGGTCGACGCGCTCATCCGCCAGCACCTGCGCGACGGCCGCCTGGCTCCCGCCCGCGACGTCCGCCGCCTGTTGCAGGACCGGGTCCTGGCCCGCCAGATCGACGCGACCGCCTCGCTGGAGCAGGTGCTGGAGTGGACGCTCAATACGCGCTACTATGGCGGGTTGGCCTACGGCGCTGATGCCGCCGCCCGCCTGACGTTCGGCAAGCCGGCGGCCGAGCTGTCGGTCGGCGAGGCCGCGCTGATCGCCGCGCTCGGCCGCAACCCGGCAGCCCACCCCTTCGACGACCCGCCGGCGGCGCGCGCGGCGCGCTCCCAGGCGCTGGGGGCCATGGTGGCGGCAGGGTTTCTCAGCCCGGCGCAGGCCGAGGCGGCCGCGGCCGAACCGCTGCTGCCCGCCGAACCGCCCGCCGTCTCGTTCGCGCCGGAATTCGCCCGGCTGCTGCGCCGTGAACTGGCCGCGCTCGTCAGCCCGGAGCGGTTGCTGCGCGGCGGCCTGACCGTCGAGACAACGCTCGACCCGGCCCTGCAGCGCCGGCTTGCGTGCGCCACGGCGAGCCCGGCCGCCCGGGACTGCCCCGCGGCGGATCCGGTCCCGGCGCGCCCGGCGGACGCCGCTGCGCTTGCCCTTGACCCGGCGACAGGCGAGATCCGTGCCCTGGCCGGCGACCCGGGGCCCCGTCAGCTGGGTACCCTCATCCGGCCGTTCATCTACCTGACCGCGCTCAGCCAGGGCTATTCAGCGGCGACGCCCCTGCTCGACCTGCCCCAGACCCTGGAGACGCCCGACGGGCCCGCAACGCTCGTGCCCGAAGCCGGCGAAGGTCGCGGGCCGCTGCGCTTGCGCCAGGCGCTGGCCCAGGACCGGGCCGTTCCCGCGGCCCAGCTGCTGAGCTGGGTCGGGCAGCCGCTCGTGGTCGACGCCGCCCGGACGCTCGGGCTGACCAGCCTGGAGCGGCCGCCCGGCGCCGACCTGCGCTTTGCCGCCGAGGGCGGCACGGGAACGCTGCTGGAAGTGGGCCGGGCCTTCGCCACGCTGGCCAACGGCGGCCGCGAAGCCGGCGTCGCCACCGGCGAATCGCCGACGCTGCGGCCGACCACTCTGCGCCGGATCCGGGACGCCGGCGGGGCTGTGCTGTTCGAGAATTCCCGGCGCGAGCGCGATGTCCTGGCGCCCGCGCTGGCCTATCTGATGAATGACATCCTGAGCGATGGCGAAGCGCGCTGTGCCGCCCCGCCCTGCGAGGATACGCCCGCAAGCGCCACGGCGCTCGCCTCCGGTGAGTCGGCCTTGACCCGAGACGCCTGGGCGGTCGCCTACACGCCGGCGTGGGCGCTGGTGGTTTCAACCGCGGGGGCCGCGGCCGAGCCCGTGCGCGACGCGCTACTAGGGGCGCTCCACCCGGCGGCTGAATGGCAGCGACCGCCCGCGTTGCGCGAGGTCGAAGTCTGCGCGCTCTCCGGCCTCCTGCCGTCACGCACCGGCTCCGGGCGGGCCGGGTGCGACACCGTGCGCGAGCGCTTCATCGCCGGGACGGAACCGGTCGAGGAGGACGCCTCCGGGATCGAGGTGACCGTGAACCGGGAGACGGGCCGGTTGGCGACGTACTTCAGCCCGCCCCGCCTGGTCGAGCCGCGTCCGTACACGTTGTACCCGCCGGAAACGGCCGCCTGGGCAGCGGCGCAAGGCGAGCCATCGCCGCCGGCCGATTACGACACCGTCCGCCGGGCGGGCGAGGCCATCGACGGCCGCGCGGCGATCACCTCGCCTGCGCCGTGGCAGGCCGTCAGCGGCATCGTGGCGATCAAGGGCCTGGCGGCGGGCGACGGTTTCGCCGGCTACCGTCTGGCCTACTTCCCCGACCTGGTGCCCGACGAGCTCCACATCATCGCCGAAGGAACGACGGCCGTCCCCGATGCGGCCGTCCTTGCCGAATGGGACACCTCCGGTCTGGATGGGCTGTACACGCTGCTGCTGACCGTCTTTCGCCAGGACGGCCAGTTCGACGAGATCGCCGTCCCCGTCTCCGTGCAAGACGCAAATTCGTAGAAACGATCGGGGAAACTCGCACCGATCGGCGTATTTCGTAACGTTTAGGAGACGATAGGCAGTTACAATGCGGAAGACGTTACGAAACCAGGGCAAATGCCGATAGTGGATTCCATGTCCCAAACGGAGTCAGACAATCGCACATGACCATCACCGACGAACCTCTCCCGGATGTCAGAACAGAAAGGAAGGTGCCAGGAGCGAGTCGCCCGCTCAAAGTATTGATCATTGTGCTGCTCATCTCAGCCACCGGCATGACGATCGCGACAGCTCTGCTCGAGCAGTATGCCGCGACGACCGTCTTTGGCGAAGACGATCCCGGAAGCGCCTTGATCGGTCTGGCCTTCTTGTTGATCGCGCTGGTCGGTGGGTTGGCCGTCATGGGACAGCCGCGAAACGCAACAGGCTGGGTGCTGTTGGCCGCGGGACTTCTGATCGAACTATCCGGCTTCGGAACGGCATTAGGCGCTACGTTACCGATAAGCGCAGCGAGTCGGGTTACGGCCGAGTTTGTTGCTGGGTTCGGCTGGTATGGTGGCCTGCTACTGCTGATCAACATCTTCCCCTTCATCTTCCCCAATGGGCGCCCGCCGGCAGGCCGATTTTGGGCCACGGTCTACTTGGTTGCCTGCCTCTATGTCGGCGGCCTTCTACTCACTTACGTGGTCGCAGGCGTGGTGCTGCTGCTGTTGCCCAGCGAGACGGTACCGGAGGCGCTGGCGGCATTTGTCACACTCTATGATGGGCTATTCCTGGGCGCGCTGCCCGTCCTGCTGTTAGGCGTCGTCTCATTGGTCGTTCGCTATCGCCAGGCGAACGACACGGCCAAACAGCAGATGAAGTGGCTCATGCTCACCCTTGGATTGCCCCTTGCGGCGTTCTTTCTCCTTGCCGGACTGGACGACTGGACCGACCTGGCGCTGTCTAATGAGGTCTGGGGAGCGCTCTATCTGATAATCCCGGCCGGCCTCGGCATCGCCCTGCTGCGGTACAACCTGTTTGACGTGGACACCGTCATCCGCAAGACGGCTCAGTATGCCATCGTGACCGGGCTCCTGGCATTGCTCTACTTCGGAATCGTCGTCCTGTTACAGAGATGGTTCAGCGACGTCAGCGGGCAGACATCGCCGATCGCAGTCGTCCTGTCAACGCTGCTCATCGCCGCGATGTTCAACCCCATTCGCAAACGCGTACAGGATTTCATTGACCGGCGCTTCTACCGGCGCAAGTACGACGCTGAGAAAATCCTGAACCAGTTCGCCGCGACGGTCCGCGACGAGCCAGACCTTGACCAACTGGCGACCGAACTGCTGCGCGTCATCCAGGAGACGATGCAGCCGGAGCATGTCTCGCTGTGGTTGCGCCCTGTGCGGACCACCCAGTCCTTTGCAGACGGACCGGCTACTATGTCGCCACCGCCGGAAGAGGAGATTCGATGAGTGACCGCACGTTATCCATCGTTGCGAGGACCACGGCCGGGCTGGCGCTCGTGGCAATGCTGGCTTCCGTGCCGTTCAGCTATCTGTCTCGCGCAGTCGACTTGCCACCGGACTTCGCCCGCTGGCCGGCAACCATCATCGCCTTAGCCCCGGCCGCAGCCTTCGTTGTCGTTGGAGGCCTCATCGCTTCGCGCCGGCCGCGTAACGCCTACGGTTGGGTAATGATGGCCAACGGCATCGGACAAGGAAGCCTCCTGGGCTTCTGGACGAGCTTTGGCATCTACGCCTTCCATGCCCTTGTCGCTCCGCCGCTGTTGGCGAGCCTGGCATTTTTCCTCACAGCCACTGGTTGGATACTGTGGTTCGGTACCTTACCGCTGCTGACATTGCTCTATCCCAACGGCGAACTGCCATCCCCGCGTTGGAAGATAGTCATTTGGTTAGCGATCGTCGCGATGGCGACAACGGCCGGCCTCGGCTGGCTCACGAACACTCAGTATGGCTGGATCGCGGTCGATAATCCATTCGCACTTGGCGGCGAGTTCGAAACCGCGCTCACAGGTATCGCCATCGCGGCTGTCCTGGTCATATTTGCGCTGATCCTGGTCAGTGCCTCTAGCCTGATCTTGCGCGCTGTCCGCTCCACCGGGGTCGAGCGCCAGCAGTACAAGTGGTTCGCCCTGGCAGTATCATTTTTCCTGGTCGTCCTTATCAGCGATCTGTTCTGGGAAGCCCCGGAGCCATGGGAGTCGGTCAAGGAGGCGATACCAGGCGTTTTCGTAGCAGTGGCTATTGGCATCGCTGTGAGCCGCTACCGGCTTTTCGAGATCGACACCGTCATCCGCAAGACAGCGCAGTACGCCATTGTGACCGGGCTCCTGGCAGCGATCTACTTCGGCATCGTCGTCCTGTTGCAGAGACTGTTCAGCAACGTCACCGGGCAGACATCGACAATCACAGTCGTCCTGTCAACGCTGCTCATCGCCGCGATGTTCAACCCCATTCGCAAACGCGTTCAGGATTTCATCGACCGGCGCTTCTACCGTCGCAAGTACGATACCGAGAAGGTCCTGAACCAGTTCGCCACGACGGTTCGCGACGAAACTGACCTTGAGCAATTGACGGCCGAAATACTGCGCGTCATCCAGGAAACGATGCAGCCGGAATCAGTGTCGTTGTGGCTGAAACCGATGGCCGACGACCTGGGGAACAAGAGGGATCACTGACGAGTTTCGGTGGGAGAAGTCAGGCGAACATCCCGCTAGGTCGCGCCGGAGCGTTCCAGCCACTCCCGGCTTAACAGGCCATACAGCGAGGTGTCCGACACTTCACCGCTCACAATCCAGCGCTCCCGAAGATGGCCTTCCTTCTGAAAGCCGAGGCGTTCGAGCGTCCTGGCCGAGGCCAGGTTGCGCGGGTCAATGTCAGCTTCAAGCCGATTGAGATCCATCACCTGAAACGCATAGCCCACAAACGCTTGCAAGGCCTCGTTCATGTACCCTGCTCCCCAGTAGGGCCGGCCCAATGCGTAGCCCATTTCGGCCCGGCGACTGGCGACGTGGAAATGAAAGAGGCTGCACTCCCCCACGAGTACCCGGTCAGCATGACGCTCGATCCCCAGTTGAAGCGCGCTCCGGGTGAGATAGCCCTCCTGCGTGTCGGCCAGCATCGCCCATGCCTCGGATAGATCGGTCCAGGGCGGCCGGCTCCAGTAACGCATGACCTCCGCGTTGGAGAACATGTCGTAGAGCGCGGGGATGTCCGCTTCATTCAGGAAACGCAGGGTAAGACGTTCGGTGGTTATCACGACGGGATCGAATGGAGACATGGCGAAGTGAGTGTGTCGTAAACCGACTAGAGATCGCGGCTGGCGACGATCTAGCAGGACCTATGCTCGCTCGATGACGGTCGCGATCCCCATCCCGCCTCCGGCGCAGAGCGTGATGAGCGCCGTGTTGAGATCGCGGCGCTCCAACTCGTCCAGAGCCGTGCCCAGGATCATCGCCCCTGTCGCTCCCAGCGGGTGGCCCAGGGCGATCGCCCCGCCGTTGACGTTGACCTTCTCAGGGC
>CAYRBP010000005.1:0-1438 GCA_964422535.1 uncultured Ardenticatenaceae bacterium
TTTCGCGGGTGTTCAAGCACGTGACCGGGCAGCGGCCGAGCGAGGCGGCCGGCGGTCGATAACGTCGCCACGTTCACACGGGCCGGCGTCCGATTTCTGGTGGCGACCACGCCGCGCTTCAAGGGACGCTCGTTCGGCATGAACATGATGGAGGCGATGCTCGTGGCGGTCAGTGGCCAGGGGCGCGCCCTGACCGACAGTGAGCTCGACGCTCTCGTAGACCGGCTGGGGTTCCGGCACACCGTCGAGAAACTGAACGCCTGAAAGCAGTTCTGGACCCAGGCAGGAGGAATATGCCTACCCTCGACATCCAGGGACTTCTGTCCGATCTCGTCAGCATCAACTCGATCAACCCTGACTTGGTTCCCGGCGCCCCGGGCGAAGCGGCCATCGCGGCCCACATCGCCCGCTGGCTTGAGTCGGCCGGGCTGGAAGTTGAAATCCACGAGGCGGCCGCCGGCCGGCCGAACGTGGTCGGCGTTGCCCGTGGCACGGGCGGCGGCCAGACGTTACTGCTCAACGGGCACATGGACACCGTTGGCGTGACTGGCATGGATGAGCCGTTCCGGCCGCGAGCGCGCGACGGCCGCCTCTACGGCCGCGGGGCCTACGACATGAAGGGCGGGTTGGCCGCCTGCCTCGTCGCCGCCGCGGCGGCGAAGGCCATGCGGTTGCCGGGTGATGTGGTCGTGGCTGCGGTGGCGGACGAGGAGTACGCCGGTCTGGGCACGATGGCCGTGGCTGAGCGTTACCGGGCCGATGGCGCCATCGTCGCCGAACCGACCGAACTGCAACTGGTCATCGCCCACAAGGGCTTCGTCTGGCTGGAAGTCGAGACGATCGGCGTTGCCGCCCACGGCTCGCGACCGCACCTGGGCGTGGACGCGATCGCCAAGATGGGCCGCGTTCTGGTCGAACTCGACCTGCTCGGCCACGAGCTGGCGGGGCGCTCGCCGCACCCGTTGCTTGGCCCGGCCTCCGTCCACGCCTCGCTGATCGAGGGCGGGCAGGAACTGTCGAGTTATCCCGAGCGCTGCCTCCTGTCCGTCGAGCGCCGGACCCTGCCGGGTGAAACGGGCGCCGCGGCCGAGGCCGAACTGCAGGCGATCGTCGACCGGCTGGCCGCTGACGATCCCGCGTTCAAGGCGGTCGTTCGCCGCGGGCTGGTGCGCGCTCCGCTGGAGACGCCACAGGATGCGGCCATCGTCCGCGCCCTGCAAGCGTCGGCCGAGGGCGCACTGGGACGGCCGTGCGAGCCTGCTGGCGTGTCGTTCTGGACGGACGCGGCGACGCTCTGGGCGGCCGGCATCCCGACCGTGCTCTTCGGCCCGGCGGGCGAGGGCGCACATGCGGCCGAGGAGTGGGTCGACCTGGATAGCGTTCGGGCCTGCGCGGAGATCTACACCGCCGCGGCGGCCGGCTTCTGCGGGTGACCGGG
>CAYRBP010000005.1:1538-16386 GCA_964422535.1 uncultured Ardenticatenaceae bacterium
GCACGGACGAGCGCCATCAACACCCGTTCCGTCGCCGCGAAAGGGCCGTACCGGGCCAGGTTGCGCCGCATCTGTTCCCGGTCGAACGACATCCCCTCCACCAGTTGCCGGGTGCGCCGGATCATCTCATCCGCGGCCAGGAAGGTTTCAGCCTGGATCACGCGCCGGTTGGCCGAGTCATCCAGGCTGCGCTCCAGGATGGCCTGGCTGGCGTTGTCCCAGGCGACGGCCGTCTGGGCCGCGACAAAGCGCGCCAGCGAGCAGATGTTCTCGGCGTTGATCGGATTGCGCTTGAAGGGCATGGCCGACGAGCCGACCTGGGAACGGCCGAAAGGCTCGGCCCACTCGCCGAAGGGGGGCGACTGCAGGATGCGAAAGTCGAGGGCGAACTTGTGGAGCGAGGCGGCAATGCCGGCCAGCGCCTGCTGGACGCGCAGGTCCTGCTGGCGGGTGTAGGTCTGGGTCGCAACAGGGAAAACGCCCAGACCGAGCCGGGCCATTGCCGCCGCCTCCATCTGCTCCGGGCTCATGCCGGTCCCGTCCAGGAGTTCGGCGAAACTCGCCTGTGTCCCCACCGCGCCCTTGAAGCCCTTGCCGCGCAGGCCGGCGACCAGCGTTTGCAGCTGCCGGCGGTCTTCGAGAACATCCTGCGCATAGACCGCAAGGCGGTAGCCCAGGGTTGTCGGCTCGGCCGGCTGGATGTGGGTGTGGCCCATGACCGGCCAGCCGGCCGTCTCTTCAATCCGCGCGGCAAAGGCCAGCAGCAGGTCGCGCAGCCCCTCCAGAAGCAGACCGGAAGCCTCGACAAGGCGCAGGACGTCGACGTTGTCGGTGATGTCGGCGCTGGTCGCGCCCCAGTGCAGGATGCTGCCGCCTGCCGGGCACTGCTCGGCGAAGGTGCGGATTTCGGCGACCACATCGTGCCGGACGTCTTTTTCGATCGCCAGGGCTCGCTCGAGGTCGATGTCATCGACATGGGCGGCCAGGTCGGCGAGCTGCTCGGCGCTGACGAGGCCGGCCTCGTGCTGCGCGGCCGCCAGCGCCACCCACACCCGGCGCATCAGCCGCCGCTTGTGGGCTTCCGACCAGAGCCCGCGCATCTCCTGGCTGCCGTAGCGCCAGGTGAAGGGAGAGATGAAGGTGTCGTGACCGAAGGTTGCCATCGCTGTTTACGCCTGGGCTTCGGCCGGCGCCAGTCTCCGCCGGTAGTGGGCCAGGCCCTCGGCCGAATAGAGGATGAGCGCCAGCCAGATGATGCTGAAGCCGATCAGGCGCGAGATGCCGAACGGCTCGTCATAGACGAGCACGCCGATCAGGAACTGGAGGGTTGGGGCGATGTACTGGAGCAGCCCCAGCGAAGCGAGCGGGATGAGGCGTGCGCCGGCAGCAAAGAACAGCAGCGGGATGCTGGTGGCAGCACCGGCGAAGAACAGCAGCAGGGTTGTCGAGAGATCGCCCCCGGCGAAGGAACCCGCGCCCTGGCTTTGCAGGAGCAGCAGGTAGCCGGCCGCCGGCAAGAAGAGCACGGCCGTTTCCATGGCGAGACCCTCAGCCGAATTGAGTTTGGCCGTCTTGCGCAGCAGGCCGTAGGTGCCGAAGCTGAAGGCAAGGGTCAGCGCGATCCAGGGAAAGGAGCCATAGCTCAGGGTCAGGTACAGGACGCCGGCGGCGGCCAGGGCAATGGCTGCCCACTGCGCCGGCCGCATCCGTTCCTTCAGCACGACATATCCGAGCAGGACGTTGACCAGGGGATTGATGAAATAGCCCAGGCTCGTTTCGACAATGTGCCCGTCGTTCACCGCCCAGATGTAGGTGAACCAGTTGACCGACAACAGGAGCCCCGAAGCGACGAACGTCAGGACAATGCGCCGGTCGCGCAGGGCCGGCTTCACAAAGCTCCACTTGTGTCGCACGGTCAGGATAACGCTGACGAAGATCAGCGACCAGACAATGCGATGGGCCAGGATCTCAAGCGCCGGCACGACCTGGAGCGCCTTCCAGTAGAGCGGCAGCAGACCCCAGATGATGTAGGCCGCGGCCGCGTAGAGGATACCCTTGTTCAAATGCGTCCTCGCCGGAACGGCCTCGGCCGCCCGTTCCCTCGTCGCTCAGCGGCGGGCCTGGTAATTCGGCGCTTCCTTGGTGATCAGGACGCCGTGCGGGTGGCTTTCGAGCAGGCCGGCATTGGTGATGCGTACGAAGGTGGCCTTGTTGCGCAGCTCGTCCAGGTCGCAAGCGCCGACGTAACCCATGCCTGAGCGCAACCCTCCCATCATCTGGTAGATGACGTCGCGCAGTTGGCCTTTATACGGCACCTGCCCTTCAACACCTTCCGGGACGAGCTTGTCGCGCACCTGACCGGCGGCCGGCCCGGTCCCGCTGCCGTAGCGGTCGGCCCCATACCCCTGCATGGCTCCCAGGCTGCCCATGCCGCGGTAGACCTTGTAGCGGCGACCTTCGTAGAGGATGATCTCGCCCGGGCTCTCTTCCAGCCCGGCCAGCATCGAGCCAAGCATGACCACATCCGCGCCGGCCGCCAGCGCCTTGACGATGTCGCCGCTGTACTTGATGCCGCCGTCGGCGATACACGGGATGTTGTGCTCGCGGCAAACGCGAGCGCAAGCGTCGATCGCTGAAACTTGCGGAATGCCCGACCCGGCCACGACGCGGGTGGTGCAAATTGAACCGGCGCCGATGCCGACCTTGATCGCGTCGGCCCCGGCTTCGATCAGCGCCCGCGCGCCGGCGGCCGTCGCGACGTTGCCGACCACCAGGGGCAGGCGCGGGTGCCGTGACTTCGCCGCGTGGACGGTGTCGAGGACGATCCGAGTGTGGCCGTGGGCGGTGTCGATGAAGGCGGCATCGACATTCGCTTCGACCAGCAGGTCCAGACGGGCAAGACCCTTCTCGCCAACCCCGATGGCCGCGCCGCACAGCAGCCGGTCATGGTCGTCCACCGTCTCATCGGGGAAATCGATCTTCTTCAGGATGTCCTTGACGGTGATCAGCCCCTTGAGCCGGCCCGCGCTGTCGACCAGCGGCAGCTTCTCAATGCGATGCCGGTGGAGGATGGCTTTCGCCTCGTCGAGGCTCGTGCCGACCGGGGCCGTCACCAAACCGTCGCGGGTCATGTATTCGGACACCAGTTGCTGGCCGGGGGTGACGAAGCGGATGTCGCGGTTGGTCAGGATGCCGACAAGGCGGCCGCCATCGTCGGTGATGGGGATGCCGCTGATGTGGTAGTGCCCCATCAGCGCCTCGGCTTCAGCCAGTGTCGCCTCCGGCCGCAGGGTGACCGGGTCGACGATCATGCCCGCTTCTGAGCGCTTGACCTTGTCAACCTCTTCAGCCTGCTGCTGCGGGGTCAGGTTGCGGTGAATGACCCCCAGCCCCCCCAGCCGGGCCAGGGCGATGGCCATTCGCGCCTCGGTGACCGTGTCCATCGCGGCAGAGACGACCGGGATGTTCAGGGTGAGATCGCCAACGAATCGCGTGCGCAGGGACACGTCGGCCGGCAGCACATCCGAATAGCCGGGAGCCAGCAGGACGTCGTCAAACGTCAGGGCCAGGTCGCCGAAGTCCGGGGCGAAGTTCATGGATTATCTCCTGTCACATAGGCGCCAGGCGGCGCTTCCGGCGGCCTGGCGCGTCGAGCCTATGGCGCCCGGCGCTGCGGCTTGGGCTTCACGAGCCGGCGGCGGCGCGACAGCGGCGACTTGTTATAGCGGTGAAGGAAGATCCACAGTCCCGCGGCGGCCAGCAGGACGGAAACCACCATCGAGTAGGTGATGGGAGAGCCGCCGATGGTCGGCTGGTCGGGCCGCAGGAACTCCAGCAGGGCGCGGCCGGCGCCCCACCACATCAGGAACAGGCCGAACAGCGTCCCGGCTCGCCATTCGCTGCGGAACCGGCGGTTGAGCAGGACCAGGACGACGAAGCCCAGCAACAGCCAGATCGACTCATAGAGCCATGTAGGATGGAAGCGCGTCGTCAGCGGGAATTGGCTCAGGTCGCTGTAGGCCGGCAGCCGGTGCTGCGCGTCAATCAGCACGCCCCAGGCCAGTGTCGTTGGCGGCCCGTAGAGCTCCTGATTCACCCAGTTGCCCCAGCGGCCGATGCCCTGCGCCAGAAGCAGCGCCGGTCCGGCGACATCGGCATAGTCCCAAAACGGCAGCCGCCGCCAGGTCAGGTAAATCCAGGCGACGACCGCGGCGCCGACGAAGCCGGCCAGGATGTTGATCCCACCCTGACGAATATTGATGACGCTCAGAAACGAATCGAACTGGTCGCCTCGCCCGGCGAAGACCTCGAGCAGCACGTAACCGAGGCGGGCGAAGATATACCCGGAAATGATGACGATGATCAGTCCGTTGAAGAACTCGTCGACATTGAGGCCGCGCTTGCGGACTTCGGTCGCGCCCCACCACGCGCCCAGGGCGATGCCGAGCGTGACCAAAATGCCGTACCAGTAAATCGGGAATCCGTCGCCAATGGGAATGGTGAAGGCGACGGGATCGGGTTGGATGCCATCAAACATGTTGTCTCTCTGTCCGTCTGTCAGGGTTTGATCTCGCGCCGGGGCCGCGGGGCGTCAATCCATGTAGCCCAGGCCCCGCAGTCTCTGGAGCAGCAACTCGTCGCCGTCAGCTTCGGCGATGCTGTCGGCTGCCGTCTGATCGCGTGACGTCCGGCTGACCATCTGCTTCAGCGCCAGGTCCAGCGCGGCCGTCGTCGCGGGCGCGTCAGGCAGAATGTTCCGTGATTCTAGCGGATCAGCAGCCAGGTTGAAAAGCTCCTCCGGCTGGTCGCTGATGTGGATCAGCTTGTGCGCTTGCCGGTCGCTCGCGTCTCCCGCCTGGGCGCCGTTCGGCTGGGCAGCGACCTTTCGGACGACAGCCCGGCGCAGCTCCATGCAGCGATAGTCGTTGAGCAGGCCGGGGTTGCGGGCCTCGATCGCCTTGGCAAAGTTCATCGGCGGGTAGACTTCGCTGAAGGCGGTCTGCTGCTCCGGGTCGCGGCCGGCCAGCGTGTGGCGGAGCGTCAGCCGGCGCGCGCCCGGCGCGTCCAGGGCCGGCAGCTCATCGAGGTTGCGGTCATTGCCGGACTCGGCCGCGTCCAGGACGGTGTGAAAGACCCGGCGCGTGCTGACCGGGGTGTCGAGCCGCTGTGCGGGAGCGATCTGGCCCGGCCAGTGGAGGATGAGGGGGACGTGGATCAGTTCGTCGTAGGCGACGAAGGCATGGCCGACCACCCCATGGTCACCCAGGCCGTCGCCGTGGTCGGAGACGATGATGGTAAGGGTGTTGTCGCGCCGCGCGCGGGTGCGCATGAAGTCAAACAGGCCGCCGAGGTAGTCGTCCTGGAAAGCAACCTCCGCGTCATACAGGTCGTTCAAGACGCGTGACTCCAGCTCGCCCATCGGCTCGGCCAGCGGCGCGGCCCAGCGGTACGCCTCGCGGTTCCAGGTGCGCAGGATGGTGCGGGCCTCCTTGCTGGTGCGGAAATAGGGCGCGACGCGGTCGATGAATTCGCCCGGCGGCCAGAAGGGCAGGTGGGTTTCCATCAGGTTCAGGAAGAGGAACAGCGGCCGTCCGGCTTCCTGCTGCTCGCGTTGCATCAGAAAATGGGTGACGTCGTGGACGGAGCGCGGGTTCTGTCCCTTGAAATTGGCCAGCCGCGACCACACCGGGGTCAGGAAAGCGTTGAGCGACACGCGGAAGGCCAGGTCGGACTGCCCGAAGAAGTTCTGGATCGGATAAGAGATGCGGCGCAGGAACTGCGTATAGGCCTCGGTCGCCTGACTCAGCGGCCAGGGTAGCGATGACGAAGCCTGCGGCAGGCTGGGGACGGCCCCGCCGTAGTTGTAGAAGGTCTCGAAGCCGCGCTTGAAGCCGTTGTTCAACACGCCGACCAGCGGGTTGTTGCAGAAGCCAACCGTCTCATAGTCCAGGTCGCGGACCAGTTCAGCCAGGTGCGGTCGCGCCGGATTCAGGCCTTGCGACGACTGGGTGACGCCGTGGGCGGTTGGGTAGAGACCGGTGAAAAACGAGGCGTGGCTCGGAATCGTCCACTGGGCGGGCGAGACGGCTCTTTCGAAAAGTGCCCCGTCAGCGGCGAAACGGTCGAGGTTGGGTGAGATCGACCGTTGGTGGCCGTAGCACCCCAACCGATCGGCGCGTTGCGTGTCCAGGACGATGAAGATGATGTCGGGAGCGCTCATGGTAACCGCTGAAGGATAGCATGGGGCCGGAAGCGCCGCAAACGCGCTTAGCTGGCGCTATAGGGCAGTTGCCCGTGGCCCAACGACAGATGCCGCGCGCTCGCTCACGTGGCCGAGTCGGCAGTTGCCCGGGGCTCGCGCCATGACCTGGAAGGCGGTTGCCGCGCCGCCGGTTTCGGTTACTCTAGGCGGGCAATGTACGTCGCTCGCCTGTCGCTGACGAACTTCCGCAACTACAGCCGCCTCGAGCTGGACCTGCCTCCCGGCGCGGTCCTGCTGCACGGCGACAACGCCCAGGGCAAGACGAACCTCCTCGAAGCGCTCTACTTCCTGGCGACGACGCGCTCGCCCCATGCCAGCCTGGACCAGCAGCTCGTGAACTGGGACGCTCTCGCCGAGCAGGAGCCGATCGTCGTCGGCAGACTGGTCGCCGATGTGGTCAAGCCCGATGGCCCGACCCACCTTGAGATGCGCCTCATCGTTGAGACAACCGGCGGCCGTGACGCGGCCGCGACCTTCCGGCGAGAGGCGCTCGTCAACCGGCGCAAAGTGCGATTGATGGACCTGCTGGGCCAGCTGCACGTCGTCCTGTTCCTGCCGGAAGACGTTGAACTGGTGACCGGCCCCCCGGCCAACCGGCGCCGCTACCTGAACGTCACGCTGTGCCAGGTCGACGCGGACTATTGCCGCACCCTGTCGATCTATAACCAGGTGCTGGAGCAGCGTAACGCCCTGCTGCGCCGCATCGCCGAGGGCAAGGCTGCCCGGGGAAGCGCCGATGACCTGCTGAGTATCCTGACCGAGAAACTGGTGGAACCGGGCGGGCGGCTGCTGGCCCGTCGCGCGGCGTTCCTGGATGACATGGCCCGCCAGGCGCAGCGCATCTATTACGAAGAGCTGATCAGTGGCCTGGAGACCATCCGTCTTGGGTTCCAGCCGGGTTGGGAGGCGAACGGCCGCGACCCGAAGGCGGCCGAGCGCGACAACGAATGGCTCCTGAGCCATCAGGACGACCCTGGCCCGGTGATCGAGCGCCTGGCAGCCGCCCTGCAACGCACGCGCGCGGCCGACATCAGTCGCGGCGCGACCAGCCTCGGCCCCCACCGTGATGACTGGCGTTTCCTCATTAACGGCAAGGACCTGGGCGAATTCGGATCGAGGGGGCAGCTGCGGACGGCCGTTCTGGCCCTGAAGCTGGCCGAGATCAACTGGATGAAGGCCGAGACTGCGGATGTTCCCTTGCTGTTGCTGGATGAGGTCATCGCTGAACTCGACGTGCGCCGGCGCGGCGCGTTGCTCGCCTATGTCCAGGAGCAAATCCGGACGCAGGGAACCGCCCAGGCGCTGCTGACGACGACCGATCCGGGGATGTTGACGACCGATTTCCTGGCCTCAGCCCAGGGCATGACGGTCGCCACCGGCCGCGTCAGCCGGGACGCGCCGTTCGTCGTATCGGCAGATTAAAGCGGCCGTTTAGCGGGGACGCCCACCCGGCGCGGGTAGCGCCGGTCGGTCGCCCGTTGCTTGTCGATCACCAGCAGGACGTGGGTCCTGTCGGTACCGGGCAGGCGGACCCGGTGGGCAATCGGTTCTCCACCGCCCAGCTGAGAAATGGACGGGAGCGCCGCCCTCATCTCCTCGTCAATCGCTTCGCCCTTCATCGCCAGCATGTGACCGCCGGGCCGGACCAGGGGCAGCAGGTACTCGGCCAGGACCCGCAACTCGGCCACGCTGCGGGCGACGGCCCAGTCGTAGGCCTCGCGGTGTGCCGCAGCCTGACCCATTTCTTCGGCCCGACCGTTGACGAAAGTCACGCCCTCCAGGCCCAGCTCGGCCGCAACCACTCGCAGGAAGTCGACCTTCTTGCCAACGCTGTCGGCCAGCGTCAGACGCAGCCGTGGGTGAAGGATCTTGAGGGGCAGGCCCGGAAGCCCGGCCCCGGTGCCGATATCGACGAGCGAGCAGTCGTTCAGATCGCCGGTGACGGTGGCGCAGGTCAGCGCGTCGAGGAAGTGGCGCACCTGAATTTCCTCCGGGTCACGAATGGCGGTCAGATTCGTGCGCGCGTTCCAATCGAGCAATAGCTCCAGATAGCGGCCGAATTGCGCCTGCTGTCGGGCCGACAGCGGCAGGCCCAGCTCCGCGGCGAGCCGCGCAAGCAGGGCGACATCTTCGCCTGTGTTCTCGTGGCTCACGGCTGCTCGTGACTCATGGCTGCTCGCGTGCTTCACTTTCCAGGCGTTTCAGGTTGTAGTCGAGCACGTAGGTGTCGTACTGCTCTCCCCCGAACGTAGACGGCGTGAAGCTAAGCCAGTTGTGGGCAACGAGGTCACGCCCGCGCAGGTAGAGCGGGGCGATGGGGTGCGTGCCGTTCTCGCCGAAGAGCAGGTTCTCCGCCTGACGATACAGCTCGCTGCGCTCGGCCGCGTCAATTGACCCCGTTGCTCTTCGCATCAGCGCATCGGCCTCATCGCATGGGCGGTTCTGCCGGTTCTCACTGTCCTCGCAGTGAAGCAGGTCGGTCAGCAGATTGTGCGCGTCGGCGAACGCCGGAGCCCAGGCCAGGTCCCACAGCGCCGGGCGCGCCCCGCCGCTGTCGCGCCGGGTGTTGGCCAGCAGCGCCCCGAACGGCACCTGTTCGATGGCGATGTTCTCCTTCGGGCAGTCCAGTTCCTCGACCCACATGTCCCGGATGATCTCGGCCTGGCGCAGCGACAGGTCGGCCGAACTGACCTGGAAAGTGACCGGCGGCATGAGCCGGCAACTGCGGAAGGTGCTGGCGTCGAGCTGCTGCCGCGCATAGTCAGGGCTGTAGCCGACGCCCACTTCGTCAACCGGGACCGCGCCGATGACACCGGGCACAGTCGCGTGGCGGGCGGGAAGCCCCGTGCCGCCGTAGATCTCGTCGACCAGCCGCTGGCGATCGATGGCAGCGCTGAAGGCGCGCCGCATTTCCGGCTCGCGAAAGACCTGGTTGTCGAAATTGAAGCCGATGTAGAACAGGACCTGCTCGGGAACGAGCGTGGCGCGTTCCGGTGACTGCTTGAGGAACGCCTCGCGTTCTGTCGAGGGCAATGGGGCTACGTCCAGGGTGCGCGCCTGCCACAACTCGTAGGCATCGGTCTCATCGTCCAGGAAGTAGACATTGACCTGATCGACATTGCCGGGCCGCGCCAGGGGCCAGAGGGTGTTGCGGCCGAGGACCATCCGCGTCGACAGCAGCTCGCCCGGAACGAGGACGAACGGGCCGCTCGTGACCAGGTTGTCCGGCGTCTGCCACCCGTTGCTGATGTCGCCGGCGGGCGTTTCCCATTCGTTGCCGAACTCGTCAACGAGGTCGCGGGGCACGGCCGTGAAAAGTGGCGTGCTGGTCAGTGTCAGGAACTGGCCGGCCGACTTGGTCAGCTTCACTTCCAGCGTCGTTGCATCAAGCGCACGGATGCCGATCGACTCCAGGTCGGCCTCGGTGGGTTCGGGCGTGGTGAAGACCCGCTCGCAGCCTTCGATCAGAAAGAGGGTGTAGGTGACGGCGTTCTCGACTTGCCGGCCGCACAGGCGCTGAATGGCAAAGACGACATCGTCGGCGACGACAGGCCGCACTGCTTCAACCGGCCATGGTCCTTCGTCGCCTGGCAGCCGGTTGCCCGCGCGCACCCAGTTAACGTCGTCCCGGAGCTTGAACGTCCACGTCCGGCCGTCGGGGCCGACCTCCCAGGACTCGGCGAGCTCTGGCTCGATGGTGTTCGTCGCCGGGTTGTGGTTGGTCAGGCCGATGAACAGGTTCTCAACGAGGTCCAGTTGCGACTGCCGGCCGGCGACGTGCGGGTCCAGGTCGGGCAGGGTGCCTTCCAGGCTCAGGTCCAGCACGACGTTCTCAACCGCGGACGGCTTCTCCTGCGCCGGGTCCGGCGTTGTCGTGACGATGACCGTCTGTTCCACGATGCGGGTGACGATCGCGGCGACGCTGCTGAGCGGGCCGGCCGTTGCCTCCGTCTCGCCGGCGGCCGGAGGGCCACAGGCGGACAGGAACAGGACAGCCGCGCCGGCCAGCAAGAGGAAACGCGGCCAGCGAAGGCGGGGCGAGCACTCTGGGGTGGATGCGATCATCGGATTGCATCCTATCGCAGTCCGGTGGGCGAGACAAGTCGCCTCAGCTTGCCACACGGGCAGGGAGCGAGTAGTATTTACTCCATCTGTCTCTGGCTGGCGACACCCTATGTACGAACGAGTATTGGTCGTTGACGATTCGCCCGAGATCCGCGAGTTCGTCGTCGAGTACATCCTGCGGCCGAAGGGCTTCGAAGTGCTGACCGCTTCGGACGGCCTCATGGGGCTGGAACTGGCCATTGCCAAAGACCCGGACCTGATGATCACCGACCAGCAGATGCCGGGCCTGACCGGGCTGGAGGTGTTGCAGAAGCTCCAGGAGCGAAACATCAACGTCCCCGCCATCCTGATCACCGGCGAGGGCTCGGAGGACACGGCCGTCCGCGCCTTCCGGCTTGGCATCAAGGACTACATCATCAAGCCCATCGATGCGGACGAACTGAGCGAGTCGATCGACAAGGCGCTGCGCGAGGGCCGGTTGCAGAAGGAGCGCGACCAGCTTGTCGAGCAGTTGATGGAAAGCAACTCGCAACTCCAACGCCGGGCCCAGGAACTCAATGTCCTCTACGGCGTGGGCAAGTCGGTCTCGTCTTCGCTGGACCTGGAAGAAGTGCTGCAGCGCGTCGTCGAAGCGGCCGTTTACGTCGTCGGGGCGGAGGAAGGATCGCTGATGCTCCTCGACGAGGAGCGCGGCGAGCTGTATATCCGGGCATCGAAGAACCTGGACTCGAAGGCCCGCTCGGTCCGCAAGCGTGTCACCGACAGTCTGGCCGGGAAGGTGCTGGAGACGAAGCGGGCCATCGCCATCGGTGCGGACTCGCAATGGAAGCGCACCCACACTGCGCTGCTGGTCAAGTCTCTCATCTACGTGCCGCTGATCCTGCAGAACAAGCCCATCGGCGTCCTGGGCGTCACCAACCAGATCAAGGAGGCGTCGTTCGATAGCAACGACACCCGCGCCCTGTCGGCCCTGGGCGGTTACGCGACGATCGCCATCAATAACGCCAACATGTACAACGCGGTTGCCCGCGAGCGCCACCTGCTGGCCGACGTGGTCGAGCAGATCGAGGATGCGGTCATCGTCGTGGACGAAGATTTCAAGCTGCTCGTGTTGAACGCGGCTGCCCGGTCGCTCTTTGACCTGCCGGACGAGAACGCCATCGGCCGGCCGATCATGGACCTGATCCGCAACAGCGACCTGACGAACATCATCTCCGAACCGCAACCGGCGGGCGGGCCCCAGCACGAGCAGGACCTGTCGTTGAATGGTGGCCGGGTGTTCCGTGCCCGCGTCACGCATGTGGAGGGCGGCAGTCGCTTCGTCACGCTGCGCCGCTCTGCCTGATCGGTTGCTGCCTGCAGAAACGCCAAGCGCTCGCCCTTCCGTGGATGTTCCGGGGAAGGGCGAGCGCTTTTCAGTTGTGGCCGGGCGGGCGCTAGTCCCGTTCCCCGACCTTGACCGTCAGTTCCTGAAGCGCGCCGCCGCGCACGACGCGGACGACTTCCTTCTGTCCGACTGCATCGCCGCTCAGCGCAGCCAGCAGGTCGTCATGACCCTGGATCGTCTTGCCGCCGAGGCCGATGATCGTATCGCCCAGCAGGAGGCCCCCTTCGGCCGCCGGGCTGCCCGACTCGACCGAGATGACCAGCAGGCCGGTCTTCTGGCCGGCGGCGGTCGCCATCTCGTCCGGCAGCCGAACGCGCTGGGTACTCACGCCCAGGTAGCCGCGCCGGACACGGCCGTGTGACTGCAACGCCCCGGCCACGCGCGACAGCGTCGACGCCGGGATCGCCAGGCTGACGCCCTGCCCGAGACCGGAGGTGTTCAGGCCGACCAGGCGGCCGCCGGCCTCGACCAGCGGGCCGCCGGAGAAGCCGGGGTACATGATGACGTCAGTTTGGAGATACTGATCGATCTGGCCGCCCATGCCCGTCCGCCAGGCGTCCCCCAGGCCGCTGACGATACCCAGGGTTGCCTGGACGGTGCGGCCGGGGCGGCCGAGGGCAAGGACGAACTGGCCGACGCCGAGCGTCCCGGCCTCCGCCGGCGTGAACGCGCTCAGCCCGCCGGCTTCGGCCTGGAGCAGGGCCAGGTCGGTGGACGGGTCGCGGCCGACCACTTTCGCCCCCACCGACTGCCCGTCGGCCAGGCCGATCATCAGGTTGTCGTCGCGCTTGACCACGTGGTTGGCGGTCAGGACCAGTCCATCGGCCGACCAGACAATGCCTGAGCCTGGCGTGCGCCGCCGTCCTTCAACACGGACGACGGAAGGACCGGCCAGGCGGACCAACTCCGCCATCTCGTTCGATACTTTCTGCAGCAATTCCGCCACGGTGATTCTCCTTCTGGGCCGGCCACGCGCCGGGTGCCAGTGAGAAGAGGATAGCGGCCGCTGAAACGACCGGCATCCGTCATTCGGCGGGGCGTCGCCCCGGAAGAATGGCTAGGGAGCTAAAGGGACAGCAGGCCGAGGCGGGTGGCGCGGACGACCGCCTCGGTCCGGCTTTGTGCGCCCAGCTTGCTCATGATGGCAGTCACGTGGAACTTGACCGTGTGGTCGCTGATGTCGAGTTGCTGGGCGATCGCTTTGTTGGTCAGCCCTTCCGCCAGCAGGCGGAGTACATCGCGCTCGCGCAGCGTCAGGTCTTCACGCGGCCCGTCCGCGCTCGCTGAGGGGGCAGACAGCGCAGCCGCATACTCGGGGGCGATGACGACCAGCCCGGCGACCGACGCGCGCGCCGCGGAAATGATGCGTTCGAGCGAGATCTCGCGCGACAGGATGCCCCTGACGCCTGCCGCCCATGCCTCGGCCGCGTCTTCAGCGTCGTTCACCAGCGCGACCAGCGGCAGCGGTTCGCCCGGAAGTTCGGCCGGTTCGGCCGCCTGCTCCCAACCCCAATCCCATACGATTGCGTCCGCAGGCCCGAACTCCGCCTGCAACTCAGCGCCGTCTGCGACCTCCGCCCCGGCCTGTCCAACCACCTCAACGCCCGGCCACGTGCCCAGTTGTGCCGCCAGCACAGCCCGGATCATCGGATCGGCGGCAAGGACGATTAACCGGAGCGGGTCTTCCATGATGCGGAGGACGATAGCAGATCTCTCTCAGAAGTAGATTAGCGCGGCAGAACGCGGCGGCGAGACGCCGATGTGGCGTCAGAGCGGCGTCACTGCAGGGTGATCAGGATCGTGTAGTTCATGCCGAGGTAGTCAATCTCGGTCACGCGTACCGCATGCAAGCCGCTGACGGGGAGTGGAAGCGCCTCGAGTGTTTCTGCCTCGCCGGCGATGCCGTCATCGATGGTTTCCAGGGCCTCAGCTTCCGGACCGAAGAACTCGCCGATGATGTCCGATGCTGAATCGGGTGTCAGTGTCGCAGTCAGTTGGTTGCCGGCCCCGGCGATGAAGAACCAGTAGTGGCTTTCATCCGGGGCCATGGTGATGTTGGATTGCGGCGTGCTCGAGGTGAGGAAACCCTTGAACTGGATGTCGAAATCTCCGGCGATGTAGGCGGCGATCGCGTAGTCGGTCGCAGCGCCGCCGGCGCTCTCGACCACGATCTCGTAGATTCCCTCGCCACTGAGGGACGGCTCGCGGACCGTCTCAGCCACACCCGGTCCGGATGTGTTCTGCCGGTTGACGATTGGCTGGCCGTTGAGTGAGATGGTCAGTATCAGGTCGGCGGGCGCCGGGGCGATCACGTTCACAGTGAAGGTCTCGTCTTCGAAGATCTCAATCGTCCAGCGGTGGACGGTGTTCGCCTCGATCCTCGAGGTCGTGAACTCCTCGGCAAGGTTGTAGATGTCGCCCATGTCGACCACGTCGCCCGGCGCGCCGGTTGTGGCGGTTGGCGTCGTCGAGCCCTGGGTCGGCGTAGCCGAGGGCGTGCCCGTCGTGCCGGGCGTGGGCGTGCCAGGAGCGGGAGTCCCGGTCGCGGGGGTTGACGATGCCGTTTCTGAGGGCTGCGTCGCGAACGGGTCGGGCGTGTCGAATGACGGCGTTGGTTCGTCGGTCGGGAAATCAGGGACCGGCTCAGTCGGCTGGCCCGGATAGGCTCCAAAAGGCTCGGTCGGTTCCGGGGCGAAGGGGTCGGCCGTCGCCGTCGCGAAGGGATCGACCGTCGAAAGGGCGTCAGGCGTCAAGAAGGGATCGGGCGTCGACGCCTCTTCTGATCCGCCGCCCGCATCAGCGATAGCCGTCGCCTCCCCGCCGGGCGTCAGGGTTATCTGTGCCAGCGGATTGGGCGATAGAATGCGCGCAACCTCCAGGTACCAGATCTCCCGTTCCTGTGCCTGCTTGCCGCAGCCGACCAGCCCTTGCCAGCGCCGCAGGCGGCCTTCAACGACGACCGTCAGTTCTTCAGGGAGCAGCGCGCGTACCTCCTGGTCGAAACCACTGGCCGGGACTTCCAGTCCCGCCTCGCCCAGGGCCCATGACGTCGGGCCAGGGTGAGGGTCGGCCGGACAGACGAGCAGCGGCTGGCGGCGGAAACGGCCGCTGACCTGGACCGGTACATCCAGATA
>CAYRBP010000005.1:16486-23154 GCA_964422535.1 uncultured Ardenticatenaceae bacterium
ATCGAATTGGACCACATCGACCGGACACTGCTGGAGGCGTTGCAGATTGACGGCCGGATGAGCAACGCCGAACTGGCCCGTCGCGTCGATCTGTCGTCGCCGGGCCTGCACAAGCGCCTGCGCCGCCTTGAAGATGCCGGCGTCATCCGCGGCTATGTCGCCCTGGTCGACCGGGAGGCGGTTGGGTATGACATGCTCTGCTTCGTCCAGGTCACCCTGCAGCGCCACGAGCCGGACGCGGTTGACAACTTCCGCCGCGAGGTCCAGATGATGGCCGAGGTGCTTGAGTGCCACCACATCACCGGCGAGTATGACTACCTGTTGAAGGTCGTCGTCCGCAACCGCAAGCACCTGGAGCGCTTCATCCTGGAGACGCTCACCCCGGTGCGGGGCATGGACAAGATCCGAACCAGCCTGGTGCTGAGCGAAATCAAGGCCACGACGGCCGTTCAAGTCTGTCAGGAGTGACGCCATGCCTACCATGACCGCCCCCGCTTTGGCATCCAAGACTGATGTTTGTCTGGCCGACTGGACCGTTAGCATGCAGCGTTCGGTCCTTCGCCAGATGCTGGCCGTGGTGTCGCGGCCGGGCATCCTCTCCTTCGCCGGCGGGTTGCCGGCGCAGGAGCTGTTTCCGGTGGCAGACTATGCCGCGGCGCTCAACCGCGTGTTGCAGTCTGACCCGGCCGCGCTCCAGTATGGCCCGCCCTTCAGGCCGCTGAAGGCCCACATCGTCGAACTGATGGCCGAGCGCGGCGTTGACTGCCGCGAAGAGCAGGTCTTCCTCACGACCGGCGCTCAGCAGGCGCTCGACGTGCTGTCGCGGCTTTTCCTGGACCCGGGTGGGACGGTCATGCTGGAGGAGATCATCTACACCGGTATCCAGCAAGCGGTTGCGCCGATGCAGCCCTGTGTCCTGCCGGTGCGGACCGACCTGGAAACGGGTATCGACGTTGACCAGGTCGAGGGCTACCTGTTGGCCGGACACCGTCCCGCATTCCTCTATCTCATCCCGGACGCCCACAACCCGCTGGGGGTCAGCCTCTCGGCCGAAAAACGGGAGCGACTGGCCGCCCTTGCCGTCGCCCACAACATGCCGATCGTCGAGGACGACCCCTATGGCCTGCTGACTTATGACGGCCGCAACCTGCCGCCCCTTCGCGCCCTGAACGAAAGCCACGTCTTCTACGTCGGCTCCTTCTCCAAGATATTGGCCCCGGCCCTGCGGCTCGGCTGGATGGTCGTGCCGGAGGAACTGATACCGAAGCTGACCGTCATCAAGGAGGCGGGCGACCTGGAGTCGTCGGCTCTGACCCAACGCGCGGTGGCCGCCTACCTGGACGCCGGCCATCTCCCCGCTCACCTGGAGCACCTGCGCGCCGAGTATGGCATCCGGCGCGACGCCATGCTGGCGGCTCTCCGAGAGCATCTGCCGCCCACGTTCTACTGGACCCGGCCGCGCGGCGGCATGTTCATCTGGGTCAGGCTGCCGAAGGGGCTGGATGCCGGCGTGCTGCTTTCGAAGGCGGTTGAGCAGGAGAAAGTTGCCTTCATCCCCGGCTACGCTTTCGCCCATTGTGGGGCCGACGCCGGCAACTACCTGCGGCTCAACTTTTCCAACTGCTGCATCAGCGACATCCATGACGGCATCGCCCGGCTCGCGGCCGTGTTGCGCGCGGCCTGAAACACGCGGCAGCACCCTGCAGCCGGCGCTGCCATGCGATTGGCGAGGTTAGCAACCGGAGATATGGAGACATCGATCATGAACGAAGACTTTTTGCCTATCAAGGCGATCGACCATGTTGAGTTCTATGTCGGCAACGCCAAGCAGGCGGCTCACTTCTACCGGACGGCCTTCGGCTTCACGCCGGTGGCCTACAGCGGGCTGGAGACGGGCAACCGGCAGACGGCCTCCTACGCATTGATGCAGGGCAACATCCGGCTGGTGCTGACGGCCGCCCTGGGCCCCGACCACCCTATCGCCCGCCACACCCACCTGCACGGCGACGGCGTCGGCGTCATCGCCCTGAGCGTGCCGGACGCGGCCGCGGCCCATCGCGAGACGACGGCGCGCGGCGCAACGAGCGCCATGCCGCCCCAGCAGGTCGAGGACGAGTTCGGCGTCTACCGGACGTCGGCCATCCGCGCCTATGGCGACACGATCATCCGATTCGTCGACCGGGCGGACTACCACGGGCCGTTCGCCCCAGGCTACCAGGCGCGCAACGGCGCTGTGCCCGGGGAAAACGGCCGGGCCGCGTACCGGGGCGTTGGCCTGGCCCACGTCGACCACATGGTCGGCAACGTCGAACTGGGGGCGATGAACCGCTGGGTCCACTTCTTCGCCCAGACGATGGGCTTCAGCCAGCTCATCCACTTCGATGACCAGGACATCTCGACCGAATATTCGGCCCTGATGTCGAAGGTCATGCAGGACGGCAGCGGCAAGGTCAAGTTCCCGATCAACGAACCGGCCGAGGGCAAGCGCAAGTCGCAGATCCAGGAGTACCTGGACTATTATCACGGGCCGGGCGTCCAGCACCTGGCCTGCTCGACGGCCGACATCATCGCCACGGTCTCTGCCCTGCGCGACAACGGCATCGAGTTCCTGCGCGTCCCGCAGGCGTACTATGATGCGCTGGAGGATCGCATCGGGAAGATCAACGAACCGGTTGACAAGCTGGCGGAACTGGGCATCCTGGTTGACCGGGACGAGGAGGGCTACCTGTTGCAGATCTTCACCAAGCCGGTGGAAGATCGGCCGACGGTCTTCTTCGAGATCATTGAGCGTCACGGCTCGCGCGGCTTTGGCAAAGGCAACTTCAAGGCATTGTTTGAGTCCATCGAACGCGAACAGGCTTTGCGCGGCAACCTATGATTGAGCCGGACGCGGCTCATCACCGACACTGGAAAGAGCGATGACCTACTACACCAAGCTCGGCGAACTGCCGCACAAGCGGCACACGCAGTTTCGGCAACCGGACGGCCGGCTGTATCACGAGGAGGTCATGGGGATCCATGGCTTCGCCGGTATCCAGTCGATCCTCTACCACCTCTATCCGCCCACGGCAGTGCGTCGGGTCGAGGTCTTCGAGCCGGTTGAGATACCGTATGAGCCATCGGGCGCGCTGCGGCCGCGCCACCTGCGGTCGGCCGGCGTGCCGGCGGGAGGCGACGCCATCAGCGCCCGCGTGCCACTGATGGGCAACAGCGACGTGGTGCTATACGTCGCCCGCCCCGACCGGCCGATGACCTACTGGTACAAGTTCGCCCACGGCGATGATGTGGTCTTCATCCACGAGGGCACCGGCGTGCTGGAGAGCCAGTTCGGCCGCCTGCGCTATCGCCCCGGCGACTACCTGGTCATCCCGACCGGCGTCATCTGGCGGCTCCTGCCGGACGAGCGTACGCCGCAGCGCATGCTCGTCGTCGAGTCCTTCGGCCACGTCGCGCCGCCCAAACGCTACATCAACAACTACGGCCAGTTTCTGGAGAACTCGCCCTACTGCGAGCGCGACATTCGGCCGCCGGAAGCGCTGATAACCCACGACGAGCGCGGCGAGTTCGAGGTGCGGGTCAAGGCCCGCGACCAGATCACATCCTTTGTCTATGACCACCACCCGCTCGATGTCGTCGGCTGGGATGGCCACCTCTGGCCGTTCGCGTTCAACATCGAGGACTTCGAGCCGATCACCGGCCGCGTCCACCAGCCGCCGCCTGTCCACCAGACCTTCGACGGGCCGGGCTACGTGCTCTGCTCCTTCGTGCCGCGGCTATTCGACTACCACCCGCTGGCCATCCCGGCCCCATACAACCACTCCAACGTCGACTCCGACGAAGTGCTGTACTATGTTGAGGGCGACTTCATGTCGCGCAAGGGCATCGAGCGTGCATCGTTCACCGTCCACCCGAACGGCATTCCGCACGGGCCCCACCCGGGCACTTACGAAGGGTCTATCGGCAAGCAGCGGACCGAAGAGCTGGCGGTCATGGTCGATACCTTCCGGCCCCTGCGCTTGACGCGCTATGCTCTGGAGATGGAAGACCCCGGCTATGCCACCAGCTGGCTGCCGCCGGAATCGAAGTAATTACCCATGATCATCGATCCCAACGACCTTCCCGAACGGGAAGCCTACAAGCTCGTCATCGGCAGCGTCGTCCCGCGTCCGATCGCCTGGGTTAGCTCGATGGATGGCGAGGGCAACCTGAACCTGGCCCCCTTCTCTTATTTCACCGCCGTCTGCGCCCGGCCGATGACGCTCGTCTTCTGTCCCGGCATCCACGGCCACAACCTGGCCCGCAAGGATACCTGGCGCAACATTGAGGAAGTCCCGGAGTTTGTCGTCAATATGACCAACGAGGAGACGGCCCAGCGGATGAACCTCAGCGCGACGGTGATGCCGCGCGGCCGATCTGAGTTCGAGTGGGCCGGCGTCACCCCTGCCCCGAGCGCCAGCATCCGCGTGCCGCGCGTGGCCGAGGCGCCGATCGCCTTCGAGTGCGTCCTGCACCAGATCGTGGTCATCAGCGAGGAGGTTGGCGGCGGCGCCGCGGTCTTCGGGCGCGTCCAGCGCGTCTATGTCCGCGACGACCTGTTGCAGCGCGGCCGCATTGACCTGGAGGCCTATAGACCGATCGGCCGCCTGGCGGGCAACCAGTACACCAGGGTCTGCGATCCGTTCACGATGGACCGCGTCCCGGCGCCGCCTGAGTCCTGAGGCAGGACGGTGGAAGCTGCGGTGGAGCGCGGTCTCGAAGCTAAGTGGCGGCGCTGTCCGTCCAAGCGGGAACGCCTGAGATTGATCATCCTGCCGCAACGCGTTACACTGAACGGTGCTTGGCAGGAACCTGGCCGGAGGTCCGGCGAGATCATGACGACACCCCGATGATGCAAGGAGATGTGGGAGGGTAGACGATGGACTATGAAGTGATGCGGAATGAACTGCGCGACCAGGGTTTCACCGTGGTGCGTGGGTTGTTGACACCCGAAGAGGTCGCCCATTATATCGAGCGCATGGAAGCGCTGTCGGGCATCACCAAAGAAGGAATGCAGGGCAGTGCCCAGTGGAAGGGCACCGGCCGTGGTTCGGGCGGCTCGTCCTGGACGCTGCCTGACGGCGTGGTCAGGTACGAGGACTTCTGGTCGATCATCGTCCACGAGCGACTGGTCGGCATCGTCCGCGAGTTGCTGGGACCGGACATTCGCATGTTGCAGCACAACGACCTGCATGTCGGCTTCTCGGCGATTTCGTGGCACCGCGACAGCGTCAACCGCGAATTCGGCGTCGGCCCCGACTGGGACGAGTCTGACGCGCCATACCAGCTTGTGCGCTGCGGCATTTATCTGCAGACCTACGAGGAGAGCAGCTTCCGGCTGGGCTTCATCAAGGGCAGCCACAAACCGCCGACCGGGACGGTCAGCCAGTCGACCAAGCTGAACGAGGCCAAGCTGAAGTGGCTGGGCGCCGCCAATTATCTGTCGCCAAAGGTGCAGATGGCCGCATCGAACGCGACCTGGATCGCCACCGAGCCGGGCGACTGTCTCATCTTCGACCCGCGGGCCATCCACTCCGGTAGTTACATCACCGGCCCGAAGTACTCGATCTTCGTCGCCTACGGCATCGAGAACAAGCACTTCTTCAACCACTACAACTACTATCGCAACGTCCGCAAGGAACTGAATTATGGCGACCTGGACCCGAAGCTGGTCGACCTGCTGAAGGAAAAGAACCTCTATCCGGAACTGACGCCGACCTATGACTTCGTTGAGGGGGCGTGGGTTCCGTCATCGCTGGTGAAACAGCTCTACGCCCGCCGCCGCGACACGCCTGTCGAGACGAAGATGTAGGGCGACAGCGATTTAATGCGAGCGCAGACAGCCTGCCCGGGTCACCTGGCAGGCTGTTGTTGTTTCCGGGGGCGAATCGATCAGGCCAGGGTCTCGCGCACGGCCGCGAAGTGGGAGCGCTCGTGGTCGGCGATCAGGTTCAGGACTTCTTCGACGGACATGATCTGCAGGCTGGCGTGGCGGCCGCGCTTGTCCCAGTCCTCATCGGCCAGCGTGTCGATCACGTCCATCAGTTTCAGGCGGTTGTCGGCCATGTCGCTGAGTATTTGCTGCGGCGTCTTGTCCTGCAACTTCTGCACCGCGCGCTGGTTCCAGCGGCCGAGATCGAAATCCGGCGGCACGCCTTCCCCGCCGGCGCAGATCTGGACGATGAGGTTGGTCATGCCGCGCTCGGAATCGGCCACGTGGCGAAGGATGTCCACGACACGCCACTCCGAGCCTTCGTCGAATGCCATCGCGTTCCACTGCTCTTCGGTCAGGGAGTGGGCCAGGTTCAGGGTTTCGGCCCGCGAGGCAGCAAGTTTCTTCTTGATGGCTGTTTTCCTGTCGGCAGACATGACTCATCCTCCTGCAGATCTTCGGTGATAAGACGGATCAAATACGCTGCGGAAAGTAGACCCCGGTGGACGCCAATTCGCTGACCGCCTCCTCCCAATGGGGCGGCCTTCGGGCGCGAAAGGCGTCGATCTCGGGCGCTACGGCATAGGCCACGTAGCGGTGTTCGGCTGTCCAGCGGCCGCCGGCCCAGGTCAGCAGCGCGTACTTCGCCCGCGGGTCACCGTCGCCCGGCATGTTGACCGAACTGACGTTGACCAGAAGC
>CAYRBP010000005.1:23254-110814 GCA_964422535.1 uncultured Ardenticatenaceae bacterium
CAATCGGCCGGGCGGGGGCCCATGTGGCACAGGTCGCCGACGAAGACAACCATCTCCACCGCTTCGCGGTCAATCTCGGTCAGGACGGCTTCCAGTCCTGAGAGATTGCCGTGGACGTCGGAAAAGAGGGCCAGGCGCATATCACAAGTATAGGACCGATCCCGCTTTTGGGACAGACCCACCCGCCGGCTAATCGACAGGCAATTGCAGATGGGTCACGAAACCCGGCCCGCCCAGGTAGAGGCCGTGGTCGACGTTGACACAGCGCCCGCCGGCATAGACGAAAGCCTCGCGGACTTCCTGGATCGGCTCGCCGGTCATCTTCGTGATCGGTGTGTGTCCATGGATGAGGCGGCGGCCGCCATACTGGCGCAGCATGTCGTCGGCCTGCGCTTCCCCGGCGCGCTTGTCGATAAAGACGCGGCGCTGGCTGAAGGCGTCGAGCAGCGCGTCCCAGGCGTCGATGTCGGCGCCGGCCAGGATGGCCCGGAAAGTGCCGTTTACCTCCAGCGTAGACAGGCCATAGTCCTGGTAGAAAAGGGCATCGGCATGGATGAGCAGGTTGTCCTCTACCACGGCCATGGCCGGCAGGTTCTTCAGCCAGTTGATGTGTCGCGCCTCCAGTCGCTCCAGGTCGGACGGTAGACCGCCGTTCCGCAGCCACGCCTCGTGGAACATGCCGCGGGACTTCGGCCTGAGCTGGGGCTCAACCTGGGCCACGGCCAGCATGATCAGGTCATGGTTGCCGAGCAACGCCCCGACATGGCCCCCGGCTGCCGCCGATTCACGTTGCAGGCGCATGATCAGGTCGATGACCGCGATACCATCGGGCCCGCGGTCGAAGTAGTCGCCGAGGAACCAGAGTGACTGCTCGCCGCCGGACCAGTTGCCTTCAGCGCTGATGAACCGGGCTTCTCGCAGGATACGGCAAAGCGGATCGATCTGCCCGTGGATGTCGCCTATAACAGTGATCATGCGTTCAGGGACGCCTCAGGATGAGCGACTGGAAGTGTTCATTCTTGCTCTGGCCAATGTCTACTGCGGCGAAGGAAACGATCTCGAAGGCGAACGCGACGGCCGCGCGCAGCGCCTCGTCGCTGTAGAAGGTGAAGTAGCGGGGTGGGTCATAGGTGTCATCCGGCCAAACGCCTTCAAACGACCTGCCGCCGTAGACGCCGTAATACATCAACCCGCCCGGCACGAGCAGATCGCGCAGCGCCGACAGCGTGGCCGGCAACTCGGCGCTGGGGACGTGGAGCAGGCAGTTGAGGGCGAAGATGGCGTCGAATGAGGCCGGTGCGAAGTCAGGGTGCGCGAAGTCCATCACGTAGGCTTCCAGCCCCTTCGCCCGGCAGCGCTCGACCATTTCCGGGGACAGGTCGGTGCAGACGACGTGGACGCCGTTGTCCTGGAAGAAGCGCCCGTGATGTCCGGGCCCGGCGCCGATCTCCAGCAGACGGGTCTTCTGCTCGGCCTGCATCGCGGCCAGGAACCGGTCGCGCTCGGCAACTTTCCAGCCGGGAATCGTATCCGCGTCACGTTGATCGGCGGCGCGGTCATAGGCCAGGCGAAGGGCGTCGCGGAGTTCGGTCGGCATCACCTGAGTATAACGAAGCGCCGCCCGCAGGGTAGCGAAGACGCCGGCCTCTCGACGAATCGAGAATCAGGAGCCCTTGCGGGGAGGTACCTTACTCCGTAGACTTTGGGGCTTGCCGCCGCAAGATACGCGGGCTGAATCCTTCTCCGGGAGCCCGATCAAACGGTCGTGCCCCAGGCGCTTAACTTGAGCTGTAAGGACCGGCGCGTATGATCAACCTGGCACGGTGCGCGCTGCCCGTTCGCGCGTTTGCCTCTACGCAAAAAGTACGTTGGAGAGAGAATCCTTGAGCCTCACTGATCCTCGTTCGCTCAGCGGCCGCGTCTGGCCGGTCGTTGTGTCCCTGTTGCTGGCTGCCAGTCTGGTACTGGTTGCGGCCCCCCAGCCCGTCCGCGCGGATGGTGACTGGTGGGATACCGGCTGGTATTTTCGCGTGCCCGTGGTTGTTGATGCAGCCGGGTATGCCCGCTCTGACAAGGTGGCCGAAGCCCAGATCGACTTCGGCGCGCTGATGTCTTCGGTTGGGTACGGTGGCGACCTGGACACGGCGTCGATCCGCGTGCTGGAGGTCGATGCAGACAATGCGGTCCTTGACGCAGCCGTGCCGTTTCAGTTCGATGCCGGGGCGAACCCGAATGCCGGCGTCCTGAGCTTCCTGATGACCGGCAGTACCGGCGCGGGCGAGAGCCGCACCTACCATGTTTACTTCAACCCAACCGGAGCCGGTTCGTTCACGCCGCCCGATTTTACCAGCCACATCACGCTGACAGACAACGTCACGGACGAAGGCTTTGCCAGCTACCAGTTGCAGGGCGCGAACTCAACGCTCTTTTTCCACAAGAGAGGTGGCGGGTTCTCGGGTCTGGAGGACCAGGACGGCAACGACTGGATCAGCTGGAACAGCACCTGGGGCCACGGCGGCGACTATCGCGGTGTCCCGAACCTCGTCCATCCGAACGACGGCGGCTACTTTCATCCCGGGCGGACGACGGCGACCAGCGCCATCACGGCCGAAGGCCCGCTGAAGGTCAGCATTGTCTCGACGGCCGGAACCGGCGCCGGGACGTGGAAGACCCAGTGGGATGTGTTCCCCGACCACGCCCGCCTGACCGTCCTGCAAAAGCCGGACAACGTGCGGTACTGGTTCCAGTATGAGGGCGTCCCCGGCGGCACGCTGGACAGCCGGGACCGTGTGGTTCGACCGAATGGCAACGAGACCAATGCCGCAAACGGGGCCTGGAGTCAGGACCTCCCCAATGAGGAGTGGGCCTATATCTATGACCCGGCGGCCGGCGCGTCGGGCCGGTCGTTCTACATGATCAGCCACCAACAGGATTCGCTGGTGGACAGCTACTGGGCCTACGGCTTGATGTCAATCCTCGGTTTTGGCCGCAACGACGCGAACGGCCGTTTCTATGCCCAGGCGGGCCTGTCGTTCACGTTCGGGCTGGCCGACGGGACCGCGCAGTCGGCCGTCGAGCCCGTCATCCACAACGCTTACCAGCCGTTGCAGGTGACGCTCGGCCCGGTGCAACAGGAAGGCGATCCGCCCCAACCGCCGTCGCTGGGCGCTTTCTACCTGAGCGCGCCGGCCGGCGGCAAGATCGAGCTGGGCGCTGTAGACCTCGCCTACGGCGATGAAGATGTCCTCCGCTACGACGATGAGACCAATGCCTGGTCGCTTGCCTTCGATGGCTCGGCGCATGGGCTGCCCGGCGCGGCCGACGTCGATGGCTTTACCCTGGACGGGACGGACTTCCTGCTCAGCTTCGACGCGCCCATTGACGTGCCCGGCATTCCTGGCAAGACGGACGACTCCGATATCGTCCGCTACACGCCGGGCGTCGGTTTCTCCCTCGCCTATGACATGAGTGCCGCGCAATTTGGGCTGACGACAGCCGATGAAGACGTTGACGCCATCGCGCTTGACTCGTCCGGCCGGCTCCTGATCAGTACCCTGGGCAGTTTCAGTGTGCCCGGCGCGGGAAGCGGCCGCGATGAGGACCTGTTGCGCTGGAAGGGCACAACCTGGGAGCTCGCCTTTGACGGCTCCCACCATGCCGGCTTGTCGGCTGAGGATATCACCGGCGCAAGCCTCGATCCGGCAACGGGAGACATCTACCTGACCATCCCCGGTGCTTTCAGCCTGCCCGGTGCCGGCCCCGGCAATGGGGCAGACGTCACCCGCTGCACGGCGCCGGTACTCGGCCCGCTGGTCACGGCCTGCACCTACATGGGCTACTGGGACGCGGCGTCGTACGGCATCAACCAGATAGATGCGCTGGACATCGTCCCGCCGGTCGGCTGACGGACAGGCGGCGACAACCCGGATGATCCCGAGGCCCGGCATGCACGCCGGGCCTCTGTCTTTTGCCCGCGACTTCAGCGCCGGCCTGCCGGCGTAAGCTGACTCGTAAGTGACCAGGAGCATGATCGTAGTGGGCAGTAGGTCCCTGTGGCCCCTGCCCGCGGTCCCGGTCTACCGTCCAGCAGCACCGGACTTGAGCCAAAAATCCCAGACCGGACAATTTCGTGCTCGGAGGTGGCGTGTGCCGGCCTTCGCCTGCCCCACCGCGTGCGAGTCAGCGTCTGATCCCAATCACGGGGATGGTGATTGGGCCTTTACAAGCCGTTAGGAGGACACAACCATGACGACCAAGCGTCGACCACTAGCCGCTCTGATCGGCATCGCCGCGGCCGCGGCGACCTTCATCATACTGGCCAGCTTTGGCCAGGCGGCCGCTGCCGGCAATCGCTATGTCGCGCCGGCCGGCGCAGACGCCGGCGACTGCTCGAACAGCGGAAGTCCCTGCGCGACAGTCGCCTATGCCCTGGGGCAGGCGAGCGCAGGGGATACCATTCATATCGCCGACGGCACCTACGCCGGGGCCGGGAACCAGAACGTCGTCATCAACAAGGCGATCACGCTGGATGGCAACAGCCTGGCGACGATCTTTGACCCCGACACGAACGTGACCTCAGTCTTTGAGGTCTATGCCAGCAACGTCACGATCCGTGACATGACGCTGCAGGGGGTGACGGCCGAAGGGCTGACATCCTGGTGGGCGGTCCGTCTCTACCAGCCGACTGCGGGCGGCGGCGCGCTTGCCAACATCCTGTTCGATAATGTCCACTTCCTGAACAACGCCTCGCGCGGCATTGAACTGCACAATTCGACGACTGTCACCGGACTTGTCATTCAGAACTGCGTCTTTGACGGCAACGAGATCGGCATTCGCCTCGCCAGCAGCAACCCCATGGCGCCTGGGGCGACGGTCGATGGCATGACGATCAACACGACCGAGTTCAAGAACCAGAGCAAGGCCGGCCTGTACCAGCATGCCAGCAGCGGTATTCGCGACCTGAATGTGCTCAACAGCACCTTCGACAGCAACACGGAGGCAGCGATCCGGGTCTCCGAATTGCGGGAATCGTCGATCGTCGGCAACACCTTCACCGGCAACGGCATCGGCGTCCACTACGACGATGCCTTTGGGACGTCTGCTGCCCCGAACACGCCAGGCGCTTCTGGCGATGTCGAGATTGACGACAACGACTTCATCGATCAGACCGGCGCTTCCGTGCTCGTCGGCATCGACAACAACGCGCTGACGATGCCGATCACGATCACCAACAACACCATCACTCAGAGTGTGGCGGCCCTCGGCGTCGCGACTGCCCTGATCGATGTCGGTCTGGATACCGCTTTCACCCACGCGGCCGTGACGGTCAGCGACAACACCATCACGCTGGCCGACAGCTTTGCCGGTGCGGATGCCGCCCATGCGATCCTCCTGCGCGGCGGCCCGAATCTGGTTGAGATCGAGCGCAACGATCTGGACGGTGCCAACGTGGGCACGGCGGGCGGGACGTTGCCGAGCTCCGGAGTCGTCGTCCATACAACGGACGCGACGTTCGGCGCGTTGAAGCCCGCCTCGCAGATCCGCCTCCAGTACAACCTGATCACCGGTTTTGATAATGGCGTCAGTGTCTTCGACAGCGCAGGCGGCGTTTTCGGCGGACTGCCGGCGGGAACGACGCTCGCCGTCAACCGTAACTCACTCGATGGAAATGCATCCTTCGGCGCGCAGTCCGGCCCAACGAACGCAGCCGACGCGACCTGCAACTGGTGGGGCGATGGCTCCGGCCCGTCGGGTGTCGGGCCGGGAACCGGAGACGCTGTCAGCGCGAACTGGGGCTTCTCGCCGTGGCTGGCGAGCAGCGCCCTGGACGGCTCCTGCGTCTCCCTGTCTGTGTACGAGATCTTCCTGACCCCGTCGAGGCGGGGCACAACGGCCGGCATCTTCCAGGAGTTGCCCGATATCCTGGGTTACGACCTCAACACCAATACCTGGGGCTTCCTGTTTGACGGCTCAGATGTCGGCCTGAAGCGCAGCATCCACGGCTTTACGTTCGATCCTTTCGGTGACCTGCTGATCAGCTTTGCCAGCAACCAGAAGGTACAGATCGGGGCGTCGAAGATTCTGATGAAGCCGCAGGACATCGTCAAATTCACCCCGACCACGCTGGGCGACACGACGAGCGGCACCTTCACCTGGTACTTTGACGGTTCGGATGTCGGCCTGTCAACGGCTAACGAGCGTATCGACGGTTTCGAGCGTCTGAGCGACGGCCGTTTGCTGATCAGCACCAACAACAAGGCCGAAGTCCCCGGTCCGGGCAGCACGACCATCACCGCCGAAGACGAAGACATCCTGGTCTTCACGCCTGTCACGCTGGGCTCGACCACGTCAGGCACCTGGGCGCTGTACTTTGACGGCTCGACCATTCCGGGCCTGGCTGAAGAAGACATCATCGGGACGTCCGTTGACCCGGTGACGGGTGACCTGTTCATCTCGATGTACAGCGACTTCAGCTTCCTGAGCGTCAGCGGCGACCGCAATGACGTCATCCGCCTCCACAATACGGGATCGGGATGGACCGCGTCCAAGTATTGGAACGGCGAAGATCACGGCTACACGCGCCGGATCCAGGCCATGCACGTCGATCTGCCGTAGGAGTTCGGGGCCGGCTAAACCAAAGGACGCGCCGGGACAGTCCATGTCCCGGCGCGTTTTGTGTTGCCCGGGTGGACGTCGATCAGACGAGCGTCAGCCGCATGATCGGCCGCGTGTCGGAGCGGCGGGCGACTTCGACGAACCCGGCCCGGCGAAAGGTCTCAACAAAACCGGTCCACGCGAAGACGCCGGGCATCTCATCGGCCCTGTCGATGGGATAGCCCTCGACGATCGTGCCACCCTGGTCGCGGATCAAATCAACCGCAGCGTTCAGCAGCAGATGACTCAGGCCGCGGCCGCGCTCCGCTTTGGCGATGAAGAAGCAGCCGATCGACCAGACGGGCGCCTCATCCACCGCTTTCAGCGTGCGGGAACGAGCCAGCCGGACATATGCCTCGCGCGGGGCGAACGAGCACCAGCCGGCGGGCGTGCCGTCGCGGTAGGCCAGGACGCCCGGGACGCGGCCCGACTCGACCACGGCCCGGTGCGCAAGGCGGTTGGCCTCGCCTTTGCCGCGTTCATATTCGGCGCTCGGGAGCCGCCAGACCATGCACCAGCAGCCCCCAACCGCGCCGCGCGGGCCGAAGAGCGCCTCGAAATCTGCCAGTCGTTCGGGCGTCAGTGCTGCGAATGTGTAGGCAGTCTCAGTTGACATGTGCGTCCTCCGTACTGACGCCTGCTCTCATCGGGGGTGAGCGGTCATCCACAGGCCATCGCGCGGCCGCAGGGTGACCAGGGCATCCATGTGCACCGGGCGCGCCGGCAGCAGGTTGAGGTGGAATCGCTGGGCGACGGCGGCCAGGATCAGCGGGCCTTCCATCAGGGCGAAGCTGTCGCCGATGCACAGGCGAGGCCCTCCGCCAAACGGGATATAGGCGAAGCGGGCGCGGCCGGCGGCAGTCTCGGGTCGGAACCGCTCCGGGTCAAAGCCCGCCGGGTTCGGCCAGTAGGCCGGGTGGCGGTGGGTGACGTAAGGGCTCATGATGATGAGGGCATCGGCCGGGATGACCGCCTCGCCGATCGTGTCTTCAGCCAGCGCGCGGCGGGTGATGAGCCAGGCCGGCGGGTAGAGGCGCAGCGTCTCGTCGAAGACCCAGCGCGTATAGGCCAGGGCGGGGAGGTCTTCGACCCCGGGCGCGCGGCCGTCGAGGACCTCGTCCACCTCAGCCTCCAGGCGACTCCGCACAGCCGGATGCAGCGACAACAGGTACCATGCCCAGGTCAGCGCGCTGGCGACGGTCTCATGGCCGGCGATGATCAGCGTCATCATCTCGTCCCTGATCTGCCCGTCGCTCATAGGCTCGCCCGTCTCCTCGTCACGAGCGGCCAGCATCATCGACAGCACGTCGCCGCGGTCGACGCCCTCGGCCCGGCGGGTCGCGATGGTGTCGTAGACGACGCTTTCCAGCTTGGCCATCGCCGCCTTGTAGCGGCGGTTGCGGCCGGTCGGCACGGCCAGCGGCGGCGCGACGGGCATCGAGGCCCGGTAGACGACGTAGGCCAGCATTTCCAGCACCCCTTCCGTCATCTCCTGTGCCTCGTGGCGCAGGTCGAGGTTGAAGAACGTCTTGCCGACGATTTCCAGGGCGACCTGCATCATCTCGGCGTCGACGTCCAGGGGCGCGTCACGACCGGCGGCTGCCCATCGGTCAAGCATATCGCCGACCGCGCCGACGATGACGTCCCCGTACCCGCTGAGGCGGCCGCGATGAAAGGCCGGCTGCATCAACCGGCGCTGGCGCAGCCACAGGGGCGGGTCGCTGGTCAGCAAGCCGCGCCCCGTCACCTGGGCCAGCGTGTTGTACTGGATCGTATTCTTGCAGTAGTTGCGGTTGTTCTCCTGCAGAATGTGTCTGATGATGGTCGGGTGGGAGACTTGGTAGACCTCCCACAGGCCGAGCGGGTAGTGGATGAAGTCGCCATGCTCGGCCGCGCTTCGCATCAGAAACCGCAACGGGTCGCGCTGGATCTCCGGAATGCGGGTCGGCAAGAGTTGGACTGTGACCAGAGGCGGAACCGTGTCGGGCGCGGCCGAGGATGCGGCAATGGCGGGCGGGTGAAACGCGGAGTTGCTCATGATCAGGTGGCGACAAGTTGGTATCCGGTGGACATGAGGCCGCTGCCCCGGATGCGTTGCTCCTGCGCGAAACCGGCCCCGGACGTCATCGCCCGCGACCGCCGGTTACAGCAAAGCCTGCGCCTGAAGCGGGCTCACGTGACGGTGATTCTAGCCGCGTTCCGAGCCGCCCGCCACAGACCGGTGGCCCGGCAGTCGGCGGAACGATCCGGCACGGCGCTTCCGGCGATGGCGTGGAAGTCGGCGGGGATCAGCGGCCGCGGGCGACGGAGGGAAGGAAGCTCCGCGGTTCCAGCCGGCGCACGCGCCCCGAATCAGGCTCAGCCATCAACCGGGAGACGTCGACTACCTCGAAGTCGCTGCCGCGCAGGCGAGCCAGCTGGCGTAGCACGTCATTGTCCCAGCGTTCGTCCGGCGCGCCGGAGATGTGCCAGGGCGATCCGTTGTCGGCCAGGATGATGCCATACTGCTGCATGGCCCGCAGGATGATCGCAACCTGGGGGTCGAGGCCCGTCAGATCATAGCCGGGACGGAGGCGAAGGCGGAGGCCCATCGGCGGCAACGACGGGTCGGAGTCGTCGCTGGCGAAGTGCCTCGCCGGCCAGATGTACGCGCGCCGGGTGCGCGGGGCGGTGAAGCGCAGGGCATGGTTGATCGCCCCGCTTGCAACCTCGTCATAGCGCACCAGACCGGGAAGAATCGGCAGCCCGGCCGCGTCGGCCGATGTCCAGCCGTCCGGCCGCAGGTCGTTGCTGTTCAGGTCAAAGATCGCTCCGGAGCCCGCCTGCCAGCGGCCGTCCGGCAGGGTGTAGGCGGCATAAAGCTCATACAGGACGCAGTCGGCGGCATCAATGATCAGAATGTGGCGGTCGCCATCGCTGTCCGGGCCGCCCTCGATCGGAGGATTGGGCGGGATCGGGTAGGGGCCCGGATCGCTCTCGCTCTCGTACTCGAAGGTGACCTCAACCGGTGGCTGGTCGCCCGGTACGACGACATACGGGATGCCGATCGGGCCGCCGTCGTCGGGCGGCCAGATGCCGGAGCTGAAATCGGCGTGAAAGGGCGTATCGCGGCCGATGCTGTCGATTAGGTCGGCGGACTGTGGATGGACCGGAAGCCCATCCACCCGCGCATTCCAGATGTTGTCAGCAGGAAAGAGCGCGCAGGGGAGCCCGGCCGACGCTCCGACTTGCGGGGGCGGGGCAGGAGGGGCCTGGGGGCTGGACAACGCCGACGGCGCGCGGCTACATGCCAGAGTCGCAAGTGCCGCGAGCGCACATAGCCACGACCAACCGGGCTTACGTGCCGGCTTCATCCGGTCCGCGCCGATCGTACTGCTCCCGAAGGAACTGCTCGTCCGCCACGGCAGGCCAGTCGTAGACGGCATGGCTGCCGGCGATCTTGTCCAGCCACCCCTGTCGCCTGTCGTCCCACAGCACCCAGAAGAAACCCAGAAAGAGGGGCAGGGCAGAAATGAGCGCGCCGATGATGCGCCAGACGGCATGGCCGAGTGACAGGCGGTCTCCGTTGCCGTTGACGATGTGGACGCCCATGATCGTGTCCCCCAGCGTTTCGCCGGTCAGATACCAGGAGAAGACGCCATAGCTAACAACGACAGCCATTCCGACGATACCGATGAGCGTCGCGCCGGCCGCCTGCCAGAGCGGGCTCTGGCTCAGCAATTGAGTCACCAGGGCGTCCAGACCGAAGAGCGTCAGCGTCCCGGTCACAAAGGCGGTGGCGACCGTGTAGGCGAGGAAGATGATCAGCATGTCAATCGTGAACGCGGCGAGGCGGGTCGCAAAGCCTGCCGGGTAGCCGGCCCGGGTCGGCTCAAGGCTTCGCCCTTTGTAGAGTGCCTGGCGTCGGGCGACATAGGCCGGGCGAAACGGGGGTTCGGGCAGGGTCTCGCGACGTGCCCGGCCAAACAGTCGCCGGAACGGCCGTTCCAGCAGCGTGTCGATCGTCAGGAACCGCTGGCGCACTTCTTCCAGGATGCTGCCGATGATGCTTGTGCTCTGGTTGGCGACGATGCTCTCGATCATGTCCTGAACGTCGGGGCTGGCCACAACCTCGTTGATCATGCCCTGGACCTGGACGTTCTTGCTCAGGTCGGTAACGGACTCCGTCACGAAACCGGTGATCGACACCTCCGCCAGGGCGCGGCTGGCCCGACTCTCGGCCTTGCCGCGAGCGATCCACTCCTCTATTTGCTTCTCGCTTCGCGCCTGGAGCCGTTGCGTTGGGACACGGACAGGGGTCAGGAAGAAGCTGTTCCAGATCGGGCTGACCAGGCGGCTGGCCGTCGTCGCCACCCCACCGGCCACATCCCCGGTCGTGCGCAGCAGCCGCTCCGCCCGGGTTGCGACGTCGCGCGTCATGCCAATGGCTAGGTAGCTTGCTGTCCGATACCGCTCGTCTCCGTCCGACTGGTTATCCCACTCGCTTAGTGGCCTCAGCACGGACTCGGCCGATGGCGTGTGCGTGGCGCGAGCCGCTTCTTCCGGCGTCATGACCAGGCGGGTGCCGACTTCTTCCGTCACCAGAATAGCGCTTCCGAGCAGGAGGCGGAGCACAGAGCTCCGCTGCGGCGCGGTGCTGGGCGGCGCCGCCTGGACGCTCGTCGCCGTCTCCATCGGAGGCGGCAATGGGAGGCCGGTGTCGTAGACCGTGCCTTCGATGATGGTGACCGGGCGTCCTGTGCCTGGCGCGCCCGTGGCTGTTGCCTGGTTACCGGTTGATTGGGTCATGGCGGATCTCCGGAGCGACCTACAGGGGTCGTTCTAAGGCCGTCATCGGCCGTGCATGGACAGCTTCCGACGGCCGTCCTGCCATTTGCTCATAGTACCGCTGGAGCCAGCTGTTTGACCAGCCAAACAGTCGGGTCTGGGTGACGATGCCGGCAACCTCATCCCGGCTCATCTTCGCCTCGCTGGATAACACCAACGGGTTGTTGCGGCTGATGGCCAAAGTCCGCACGGCGAAGAAGAAGGGCCACATCAATGAGAGTCGAAGGCTGTGGTGGCGGCGCGGAAAGCTGCACACGTATCGCAAGCCATTCTCCAGGTGCCGATCGGCCTTATTGGCCAGCAGGTCGACAACTCCCAGCGCCTTGTCTTTGTTGTGCGGCAGAAGCATCGTCTCCTGGGTCAGGCCAAACCGTTCGAGGTAGGTGCGGGGCACAAAGACCCAGCCGCGCACATAGTCCTTGTGAATCCCGCGGATGACGTTGACCGTCTGCAGCGCCAGACCGCATTCGCGCGAGAGGGGCATCAGATGGTCCTTCTGTTCGGCAATGTCAGGTGCGTGAAGAGCGAACAGATCAGTCACGAGATAACCGACCCGGCCGGCGACCTCGTGCATGTAGTCATCCAGTTCTGCCTCATCGGCAACCCAGGGGCCGTGGGCCTGCCAGCGAGCCATGCCGCACGTCGTCTGGTGGACATGGTCCAGGATCGGCGTCTGGTACTCAGGTGGAAGCTCGCCCAGCCACTTCAGGACCTGATCGGCGTTGCGAACCACGTTGACTTCCGGGTCAGTGGGATCAAGGTCGCTCAGCTCGGCCGTCAGGTGGCTGACAGGTTCGATACCCCGGATGACGCGGTCCCACTGCTGCAGAAGGCTGACCTTGCGCTCGACCGACAGGCTCTCGTGATCTTCAATCCCGTCGGAAACACGGAACATCAGGTAAGCGATTCCAACGGCCTTACGCAGCTGGCTGGGCAGTACTTCAATTGAAAGAGCGAATGTACGGCTTACATCGCGGACGACCGCATCAAGCGACTGCATCAGACACCTTCTTCGAGCCTGCTAGCGACGGCCCGAACGCCAAATAGACCAGAGCAGCCAGAACGCCTGTATGAACACAACAGCCGCTGCCGCCACTGCCAACCAGGTCAGAAGGCCCCACGGCCAGGTAAGGTCGATTCGAGGCAGGAGAAGCGCCAGCCCGATCACGAGCGAGCCGAGCAGGATCGCCTGGATGAGCCGATTGGCGGCCGACGTGACCTGGCGGGATAGCTGGTCGGTTGCCGGGTCCTGGATCTTGATCTCAAGCCGGCCACGCTCGATCTGGCTCAGCAGCCGATTCGACTGCCGGGGCAGGTCGGTCAGGAACATCCCCCAGCCGCCCACCGTGCGGACGGCGCCTGGCCCCCAGCTCGTCGGCAGGGCCAGCTTGGCCAGGAATCGAGTGACATAGGGGCCTGAAACCTCGAAGACGTCAAAATCGGGCGCCAGATTCTTGCCGACGCCTTCCATGATGACGAGCGTCTTGATCAATAGCCAGTAGTCGCTCGGCACTCGCAGTCGATACTCATAGATGATCGGCTGAATCTCGCCCAGGAGTTCGCTGGCGGAGATGTCCTTCAGGGGCAACCCCTTGTACTTGCGCAGCAATTTGCGCAGGTCAGCCTCCAGCCGCCGCTGATCCACATCCGTATCAGCGATGCCCATGCGAATAAGCTGGTCGACCGTGGCCTGCGGGTCGAACTGGATGATGGCGATATACAGCCGGATGAGGTTCGCCTTGTCCTTTTCATCCAGAAAGCCGACGGTGCCGAAGTCAAGCAGGCCGATGACTTCATTCGGCAGGATGAGCATGTTGCCGGGATGCGGATCGGCGTGAAAGAAACCGTCCTGCAGGACTTCCTTGATGATCACCTGTGCCGCACTCAGCGCGATGCGGTCCCGGTCATACCCGGCCGCCTCGAGGGCGACGAGGTCGTCGATCTTGATGCCGCGAATTCGTTCCTGGACCATGAGCCGGCGAGAGGTGTACTCCCAGAAGACCTTGGGCACGTACATCTTCTCGAAATCAGCGAAGTTTTCGCGAAAGCGGTCGGCGTTGCGCCCTTCCAGGCGGTAGTCCAGTTCCTCGCGCAGCGCCGACCCAAATTCCTCGGCCATCTCGACCGGGTCAAATGGCGTGAATCCCGGCAGGCGCTCTTTGAGGAGCCGCGCGATGTCAAGGATGATCTCGAGGTCTGTCTCGACGACGCGCTCGACGTTCGGCCGCTGGACCTTGACGACGACATGCGTGTCGTCGGGCAGGAGCGCGGGATAGACCTGGGCCAGCGAGGCGGCCGCCATGGGTGTCGGATCGAACGCTTTGAAGACCTCATTCAGGGGGCGGCCCAGCTCGCGCTCCAGTTGGGGGCGGATCTCTTCCCACGGCGCAGCGGGGACGTTATCCTGCAGATTGGTCAACTCGCGCGAGACCGACGGCGGCACGAGTTCGGGACGGGTGCTGGCGATCTGGCCCAGCTTGATGAACGTCGGCCCCAGCTCCTCAAGCGCCAGGCGCAGGCGAACGGCCGGTGCGATGTGCTCGATCTCCTCATCGCCGCGCCTGAAGAAGCGGCGGGGTACATCGAGACGGGCGTCAAGCCCAAGCTGGGTGATGACCGCGCCGAAGCCGTGGCGCGCGAAAACGCCCACGATTTCTCGATAGCGGGAAATATGGCGGGGCCGCAGACGCAACAGGAAGGAATCCCTCATATCCGGGGCTACTCGTCAATTCCACACTGCATGGGCAACGCGCTCCCAAGAGCGTTTGATGGGAGGCAACGCTACACGTCTGGACCGGGGCAGCAATCGTTGCCGTTGCAGCACAAGCCGATTCTAGCAGACCCGCCATCGGTTCACAACGCCGCGGCCGCTCCTCGGTGGTGTAGAAATGGTGTAACTTAGCCGGCGGCGCGCCCGCATTCTCGGTGAAAGGTGATAGTGCGCCGGGACGTCAGACATCGAAACGCAAGCCCTGGGCGAGCGGAAGCTCCTTTGACCAGTTGATCGTGTTGGTCTGGCGGCGCATATAGGCCCGCCATGCGTCAGAGCCTGACTCGCGGCCGCCCCCCGTTTCCTTCTCGCCACCGAACGCGCCGCCGATCTCCGCGCCGGAGGTGCCGATGTTGACGTTGGCGATGCCGCAGTCTGACCCTACCGCTGACAGGAAGGCCTCGGCCGTGCGCAGGCTGTCGGTGAAAATGGCACTGGAGAGACCCTGCGGAACGTCGTTGTGCAGGCGGATCGCCTCTTCCAAGTCGCCGTACTCCAGCAGATAGAGGATCGGGGCGAACGTTTCCTCGCGGACGATGGCCGTCTGTGCGGGCATGCGGATGATCGTCGGCTCGACGAACTGCGGGCCAAGGTCGGGCCGGGCCCGGCCGCCCGTCAGGACCTCGCCGCCTTCGCGAACGGCCTGGCGGACGGCCGCTTCCATTCGGGCGACGGCCGACTCGGTGACAAGCGGCCCAAGGAGCGTGCCCTGGCTGAGGGGATCGCCCATCGGTACCTGGGCGTAGGCGCGGGTCAGCCGCTGGGACAGGTCGGCGGCCACGTCGCGATGGACGATGATGCGCCGGGTGGTGGTGCATCGCTGGCCAGCCGTGCCCACGGAACCGAAGACGATCGCCCGCACGGCCAGGTCAAGATCGGCGTCGGCGGCGACGATGATGGCATTGTTGCCGCCCAGTTCCAGGAGCGATCGACCGAGGCGGTCGGCGACGGTGCGGGCGACGGTGCGGCCGACCTTCGTTGAGCCGGTGAAGGAGATCAGCGGCAGGCGGCGGTCTTCCGCCATCAGACGGCCGATCTCCGGCCCGCCCGCGGCCAGCGTGAAGATGCCGCTCAGCCCGTGGTCGGCCATGACCCGGTTGGCGAGATGCTGCACGGCCACGGCCGTCAGCGGCACAAGTTCGGAGGGCTTCCAGACAACGGTATCGCCGCAGACAGCGGCAATGGCGGCATTCCACGACCAGACGGCCACCGGAAAGTTGAAGGCCGTGATGATGCCGATCGGGCCTAACGGGTGCCACTGCTCGTACATGCGGTGAGCCGGCCGTTCGGAGTGCATGGTCAGCCCGTAGAGCTGGCGCGACAGGCCCAGCGCGAAATCGCAGATGTCGACCATCTCCTGCACTTCGCCGACGCCCTCGGCGCGGATCTTGCCCATCTCCAGACTGACCAGTTCACCCAGGGGTTCGATGACCTCTCGAATGGCATTCCCCAGGTCGCGAACGACGAGACCGCGCTTTGGGGCGGGCGTCGTGCGCCACGAGTGGAAGGCGGCCGCTGCATCCTCCACGACCCGGCCGTATAGCCCGGCTGTCGCCGGGATGACCTGGGCGATGGCCTCGCCCGTCGTCGGGTTGTAGGAGGTGATCGGCGCGGCCTCACTCGCGTGCCAGGCGTCGGGCCCGGTACAAACGCCCGCGTTGACGGGCTGCAGGTTCAGTCTGGCAAGAATGGCCTGGGTCTGATCTCGGTTCATGGCTTCCACCTGGTTCTCAAGCGTCTGGCACCGCGCATGGGTGTCGGAATTGCTATTATAGGGAGCGCATCCCCGGTCGCAAGCCTCGGACGCCGGGCTAATCCAGCGCGGCGGGCAACGGCACCGGCGCAACCGACCGGCTGCGGTGGACGATGAACACGCCGGCCAGGACGGCCGCGCCACCGATGATCTGGCCAATCGAGAGCGCTTCACCCAGGATCGGCACAGCCAGGAGGCCGGTCAGGACCGGTTGCGCGAGCAGTGTGGGCGAGACGATCGACGCGGGCAGGTAGCCAAGCGCATAGTTGACGGCAAACTGCCCGAGTACCTGGACGACGAGTCCCAAACCCAGGAAAGCCAGCCAGGTACCCGGCGGATAGCCGGTCAGCGGCTGGTCGAGCAGGATCGCCAGGAAGAAGAGAGCGATCGACGAGCCGACGGCCGAAAACCAGAACGAAGTCAGCGAGCTCAGGCGCTGCCGGCTACGTTGGGTGACCAGAAAGTAGCCGGCATAGAACATGCCCGAGAAGATGCCGAACAGCGTGCCGAGGCCAACGTCACGCATGGCGTCCAGACCCAGGATGAGCGCAGCGCCGGCGATCGCCACGCCGAGGCCGAACCAGAACATGCGGTTCAACTTCTCATGAAAGAAGATCATGGCTCCAATGCCGACCCAGATCGGGGCCGTGTTGCCCATGAGCGTCGGATTGGTCGCGCCGCTGAGCAGGATGCCCGTATTCCAGAACAGCAGGTCGCCGGCGAAGAACAGACCGGCCAGCAGCGCGATCCGCACCTCCCGGAACGCCGGCCTTTCGCGCCGGATACGTAATGCAAACGGGATGACCAGCGCGATCGCCGCGATCGCCATCCGGTAGAAGCCGGAGACAGCCCCGGGCGCGTCGGCCAGGCTGACAAAGATGCCGGAGAAACCCATGCCGAGCAGACCCAGTCCGAGGACGACGTAGACGCGGGTGTTGGTCGGATGGTTTACGGTAGACGGCTCGTCGCTCATGTGGCTCCACGCCCGATGTTGCCGCGGCCGGTCGGGGCGGCAGCCGGCATGTATACCGCAGCCGGCGGCGGCGGGCAAATGGGCCCCGGGTCGCCGGGGTCGCAGCTTCAGGCCGGCCCGCGTGATGCTGCTATAATGGGTCCGCGACAACAAAGAGGAGGTTCGTCGATGACCATGCCGATCGACACCACGGAAGCCAACGAGCTGTCCCGCGCCGCGTGGGAGGCCAATGCCGCCCACTGGGACCGGTCCATGCGCGATGAGGGCAACGATTTCGTCAAGGTCCTCATCTGGCCGGCGGTCGAGCGTCTGCTCGGCCTGTCGAAGGGGGAGCGGGTGCTGGACGCCGCCTGCGGCAACGGGCTGTATGCCCATCGCTTTGCCGAACTCGGCGCGGCCGTGGTCGCCTTTGATTTCTCGGCCGAGTTGATCGCCCGGGCTCGCGCCCGCGCCGTGGTCACGGGCGACCAGATCCGTTACAGCGTCCTGGACGCCACCGATCTGGAGGCGTTGCTGACCCTGGGCGAGGGGGAGTTCGATGCCGCTTCGTGCCAGATGGCGCTGTTTGACATGCCGGCGATCGAGCCGCTCATGGAGGCGGTCGTCCGCCTGCTGCGGCCGGGCGGCCGCTTTGTCTTCTCGATCATGCACCCGGCCTTCAACGGGCTGCACGCCGTCCACATGGCCGAGGCGCGTGACGACGGCACCGCCTTTCGCACGCACTATTTTATGCGCGTCGAGCGCTATCTGACTCCGCGGACGGACATGGGCATCGCGATCAAAGACCAGCCGGCTCCGCAGCCATACTTTCATCGGTCGCTGAGCGATGTGCTGGGCGCCTGCTTCGCCGCCGGGCTGGTCGTGGACGCGCTGGAAGAGCGAGCATTCCCGCCGGGACATCCCCACGGCAGCTCCCCCATCTCCTGGGGCGGCAACTACAGCGAGTTCCCCCCGGTCCTGGTCGTTCGCGCGCGGCGGCTGGCCCGGAAACTGTAGGGCTGAACTTTATGTCAAGTCAGCCGACGGCCATGGATGGCTTGATGGAAAAGAACGAGGCCGCCTGGAGGGAGATGGACCACTTCCTGGCAGAACTGGATGACGACAATCTGGATCGCGTCGATCCTTCGATCGCGGGAGGATGGTGATGAGCACAGAAAATGTTGGGAAAGCAGAACTGATGGATCGCATCAGCCAGGGGTGGGAAGACCTGGAGCGAATCCTCGCTGGTCTCGATCAGCCGGCGCTAGAACGGGTCGATCCTGAAACAGGTTGGGCGATCAAGGATCACCTGTTTCACCTTGCGGCCTGGGAGCGTGGCGTAGCCTACTTGATTGACGGACGGCCTCGGTATGAAGGGATGGGTGTCACCCAGGCCGAATGGCTCGACCTGGATATGGACGCGACTAATCAGGTGATCTTTGAACGCAACCGGGATCGTTCAGGGGCGGAGGCGCTTGCGTACTTCCGCGAGGCCCACCGGGACATGCTGGATGCGCTCGCTCCCCTCGGTGACGCAGATCTGTACCGCGCTTATGCTGAGTACGATGTGGAGGAGGGAGAATTTCCGGATCGACCTATCATTGGCTGGATCATAGCCGACACGTACGAGCACTATGCGGAACACACTGACACCTTCCGAACGCTGCTCGGCGCCCGTTGATCACTCTACGAAGTCTTTGATGAACGAGAAGATGAAGTGGTCTGCCTGATATCGGCCGTTGATCACGTCCCACAGTCCCTTGGCCAGGGGCAGCGACACGTGAAGCTTCTCGGCGATGTAGAGCACCGACTGGAGCGTATTGTAACCCTCCGGCAGCACGCCCATCTCCTCGCGAATCTCTGACAGGTGCTTTCCCCGGGCGAGCAGGACGCCGAGCCGGCGATTGTGGCTGTGCTCGCTCAGCGACGTTGCCAGCAGGTCGCCGATGCCGGACAGGTAAGCGAAGGTCTCCAGCTTGCCGCCCATCGCCAACCCGAAGCGGGCGATCTCCTCCAGGGCGATGGTCAGGTAGACGGCGCGGAAGTTGACGCTGGTGATATTCTCTCCGTCGAACAGGCCCAGACCGATGGCGTAGATGTTCTTCAGGATGCCGCCCAGTTCGACGCCGATCGTGTCGTCGGAGAAGCGGGTGCGGAAGTAGTCGTTGTCAAGCAAGCGCGAGACGCGCAGCAGAGCGCTGGTGCTCGGCCCGGCAATGACGACACTGGTCGGCATATGGCGGGCGAACTCATTGGCTACCGACGGGCCGGAGAGCATGATGATCCCGTTGTCGGGAAAGAGCGCGCTGAGCAACTGGTACGAAGTCAACCCGGTCGTCCCGTCGATGCCCTTGGCCATATTGACGAGCAGGATGTGGGGGGCCAGTTTGCCGTGCAGCGGCCGGAGCGTGCTCTCGATGAACACCGACGGCAGGGCGATGAAGATAACCTCGCAGCCGGCCAGCGACGCCAGGTCACCTGTGGCGCGCAGCCGTGGGTCCAACTCGATGCCGGGCAGGTAGCGCTGATTGGTGTGGCCGGCGTTGATCTCAGCCACGGCCGCCTGGTTATACTCCCAACCCAGTACGTCGTTGCCATTGGCGGCGATCAGGTTACCGACGGCCGTTCCCAGATTTCCCAGACCGATGATGCCGATCGTCATGGATGGTTTCTCCTGTGCAGCACGACGGATCGTACCCGTTACCGTCGCTCCGGCAAGGCGGAGGGACGGGCCCCGGCCGCCGTGATGCGGAGGGTTGATGTGCGATTGGGCAATCACCCGCTTTCCCGCTACTATTCTCCCCACCAAAAACGGGCCGGCCCGCGGGGCGGCCACACTGAACAGCACCACATAACGAGGAGGCAGGCGATGGTCATCCCCAGCATGTTGCTGAAGCAACTGCACACCTTCGGCAGTCTGAAGAACGCAAACGGCGGCGTTCGTTTCTCGGTCAAGAATCGTCTCAGCGACGCGACGCTGACCGGGTTCACCGGGCTGAAGTTCGACGGCAGGGAGGTGCCCCTGGACGCTGTCTCCATCCGGCTCGAAGATGGCTCAACGCTCTCGGCCGCGGAGCTGGCGGCCGCCCCGCTGGATTTCCCGCTGCGCCGCTCGCTCGACATCCACGCCGCGGTGGACCCGCTGGCCGTCGGCAAGCACGAGATCGAGGTCCGCTTCGAGACGAAGCCATTCGGCAAGCTGAAGCTGACCGTCGAGGACTCGATCACCGAGACCGTGGAGCGGCGCGTCCAGATCCCGCGCAGCAACAGCGACGACTATGCCGAGCCGATCATCCGCGACCGCCAGCGCTTCACGGAAGAGCACACCGGCGTCAAACTGGAACACATCAGCCACTATTCCTTTGACCCCCAGATCGCCAAAGGCAACATCGAGAACTTCATCGGCGTGGCCCAGGTCCCGATCGGCATTGCCGGACCGGTCACGATTCATGGCGAGCATGCCAAGGGCGACTTCTTCGTGCCGATGGCGACGACGGAGGGCACGCTGGTTGCTTCGTACAACCGGGGGATGAAGATCCTTAACCTGTCCGGCGGTGTGACCGTTAGCGTGGTTGACGATGCCATGCAGCGCGCGCCGGTGTTTGTCTTCTCCAATGCCCGCGAGGCGCGTGATTTCATTGAATGGGTCAACGCGAATATGGACCCGATCCGCGACGCGGCCGAGGCGACATCGAGTGTTGCCCGGCTGGACTACATCGACCCCTACCTGGCCAGCAAGTTCGCCTATCTCCGCTTCAACTTCACCACCGGCGACGCGGCCGGGCAAAACATGGTCGGCCGGGCCACCTTTGCCGGCTGCAGCTGGATTCTCGACCACTACGACGGCATCAAGAACTTCTACCTCGAATCGAACCTGGCCACGGACAAGAAGGCTTCGCAGGTCAACCTGATGAAGACGCGCGGCAAGCGGGTCATCGCCGAGGCGGTGGTGAAGCGCGATGTCCTGATCCAGCACATGCGCGTCGATCCGAAGCAGTTGTCGTACCACGCCGGCATCGCCAACGTCGGGGCGATCCTGTCCGGGGCAAACAACAACGGCCTTCACTCGGCTAACGGCATCACGGCCATGTTCATCGCCACGGGCCAGGATGTCGCGAATGTGGCGGAGTCCTCGGCCGGCATCATCTACACCGAACTGACGCCGGAGGGTGACCTGTACCTGTCGATGACCATCCCATCCCTGATCGTCGCCACCTATGGCGGCGGCACGGGGCTGGCCACGCAACAGGAATCGCTCAAGCTGTTAGGCTGTTCCGGCAAGGGCAAGGTCAACAAACTGGCCGAGATCATCGGCGCGGTCGTGCTGGCCGGCGAGATCTCGCTGGCGTCCGCCATCTCGTCATCCGACTGGGTTTCCAGCCACGAACGTTACGGGCGAAACCGCTAGCAGCCCGGCGAAACGGCGCCGGCGCGAGACCCATGCCTGGCTATGGCCCATGAAGGAGGGAGCGGATCATCGAACGTTGCCTGATCCGTCGCATCGCCGCTCCGGTCCGCAGCCAGGCATCGTCGTTTCAATGCAGGAGCGCGGCCGTTTCTACAATCCGCTGCCATGCCGCCTCGATGTGCCGGGCCTCCGTGTGGGTCTGGCCGATGCTCATGCGAAGCGTGTAGCGGCCGTCCAGGACGGTATGGGTCAGGTAGAGGCGGCCGCTGGCGTTCAGCGCCTCCAGCAGGCGCCTGTTGAAATCATCACCGGCCGTATGGCGGAAGCAGACCAGGTTAAGCGGGGCCGGCGCGGCCAGCTCAAAGTCGGTCGAGGCGTCCACCCAATCGGCGAAGCGCTGGGCCAGTTCGACATGGCGGCGGATGTGGTGTTGCAGCCCTTTCACGCCGTAATGACGGATGACGAACCACAGCTTGAGCGCCCGGAATCGCCGGCCCAGCTGGATGTGCCAGTCGCGGTAGTCGATGACCGCGCCCGACTCCGTCGCCTGGTTGCGCAGGTACTCTGGCAGGATGCTCAGGGCGCGAATGAGCGCCGCCCGGTCGGCCACGTACAGAACGTCGCAGTCAAAGTTGGTGAACATCCACTTGTGCGGGTTAAAGCAATAGCTATCGGCGTGTTCGACGCCGTCCTGGATCGACCGGAACTCCGGGCAAAGCGCGGCCGTCCCGGCCATGGCTGCGTCCACGTGCAGCCACAGACCATGCTCCCGGCAGATCGCTCCGATCTCGGCCAGCGGGTCGAGCGCCGTTGACGAGGTCGTGCCAACCGTCGCGCAGACGAAGAACGGCAGCAGCCCCTCGGCCCGATCGGCTTCTATCATCATCCGCAGCGCGTCCGGCCGCATGGCGAAACGGCCGTCGATCGGCACATGACGCAGATTGCGGCGGCCGATGCCGGCGATACCGGCCGCCTTGTCCAGCGACGAATGGGCCTGGGTCGAGGCATAGGCCCGCAGGCGCGGGTCGTTCCCCAGTTCGTTCACGGCCAGGTTTGTCGCCCGTTCCCGCGCGGCCAGCAGGGCAGCCAGGGTGGCGCTGCTGGCCGTATCCTGTATGACGCCGCCGCCGGTCGAGCTCGACTTGAACGTCTCCGGCAGGCCGAGCATGTCGACCAGCCAGTCGAGTACGTGCGTCTCCAGTTCCGTGCAGGCCGGGCTGGTCAGCCACAGCATCCCCTGGACGCCGAGGCCTGATGACAGCAGGTCGCCCAGGATCGACGGGCCCGAGGCGTTGGCCGGAAAGAAGGCGTAGAAGTTGGGTGACTGCCAGTGAGTGATGCCCGGCATGAGGAGCCTGTCCACGTCGCGCAGCATCTCCTCGAACGGCTCGCCATCCTGGGGTGGCTCGGCCGGCAGCGTGGCCCGAATCTCCCCGGGGCGAACCTGTGACAGGACGGGTAGCGACTCGACGCGCTCGTAATAGTCGGCGATCCAGTCGATCACCTGGTGGCCGTGGCGGCGGAACTCGTCCGGGGTCATGTGGTAGCTGTGGGTCATGGCTGCTCCTCGGCGGGTGGGGAGAAAGGGCCGGCGGTTGAGACGAAAGGTTCCTCCCGGCCGCGACCACGCTTGCCCGCCCCGTCAGATTAACGCATAATGCGCCCGCGAGGCAAACAGCTAGACGACGGACCCCACCCCTTGACACGAGGAAAAGATGGCAGACAAGACGCTCAACAAGAACCCCGAATTGCTGGACAATGCGACCTGGGGCCACCGCTGGGGTTTCGCGGACACGCGTTTCACCCTCAACCCGGACCGGTCGGTGACTGTGACCGGCGAACGGTACGCCGTCTCGGGCTACGAGATGCCCGACTTCATCCCGTTCATCGAAAGTGTTTTGCAGGTCAAGATCGACCCGCAGGACATCAAGCCGGAGCGGGCGGACAAGCCGGTGCCGCCGCCGATCGTCAACCAGGCCTTTTGTGACGCGGCCGCGGCCGCCTTCCCGGCCGACCGGATGTCGCAGGAGCCCCGCGCGCGCCTGCTCCACAGCCACGGGCAGACAACGGCCGATGAGGTCTATAAGGTCCTCTACCGCGAGCTGGATCGGGTCGTCGACCTGGTCTTCTATCCCGAGTCGGACGAAGAGGTCGCGACGCTCATCCGTCTTGCCGGCGAGCACAACGTCTGCCTCGTTCCCTATGGGGGCGGGACCAGCGTCAGTTGCGCGCTGAAGCTGCCGGCCAACGAGCGCCGGATGATCGTCTCGGTCGACATGCGCCGGATGAACAAGATCGAGTGGATCGACCGCGAGAACTTCCGGGCGAGCGTCCAGGCCGGTATCACCGGGCAGGACCTGGAGATCGCCCTCGGCAAGCAGGGCTTCACCAGTGGCCATGAGCCGGACAGCGTGGAGTTGTCGACCCTGGGCGGGTGGATAGCCACCAACGCCAGCGGCATGAAGAAGAACCGCTATGGCAATATCGAGGACATCGTCGAAAATGTGACTCTCGTCACCCCGCATGGCGTCATCGAGCATCTCGAGACGATGCCGCGGGTGTCGATGGGGATCGAACCGCGGCGCGTGGCGTTCGGCAGCGAAGGCAACCTGGGCATCATCACCCGCGCCATCATTCGCATCCACCCCACGCCACAGGTCAAGAAGTATGGCTCGCTCGTCTTCCGCGATTTCAAGACGGGGACCGATTTCCTGTATGACCTGGCCCACAATGGGGTCTACCCGGCCAGCATCCGACTCCTCGACAATGTGCAGTTCCGGTTTGGCCAGGCGCTGAAGGCCCGACCGACAAGCACGGAGAAGCTGGTCAGCAAGGTGCAGAAGACCTTCCTGACGTCGATCAAGGGCTTTGACCCGCTGGAGCTGTGCGCGGCGACGATCGTCATGGAAGGATCGGCCGATGAGGTTGCCTATCAGGAAGCGACGATCAAGCGACTGGCGGGCAAGCACGGCGCCGTTTCCGGTGGCGAGCACAACGGCAAGCGCGGCTATATGCTGACCTACGCCATCGCCTACATCCGCGATTTCCTGACTGACTACCACATCATCGGTGAGACGTACGAGACGACCGTGCCGTGGAGCAAGATCCAGGATGTCTGTGCCGCCGTGCAGCGCGCGGCCGAAGAGAAGCACCGCGAGTACGGCCTGCCCGGCAGGAGCTACGTCTCCCCGCGCATCACCCAGCTATACCACACCGGCGTCTGCATCTACTTCACCCACGGGTTTTCGGCGAAAGGCGTTGCCGATCCTGACCGGATCTTCGGCGAGATCGAGCATGAGATGAGGCGGCTGATCATGGAGGCCGGCGGGTCGATCTCCCACCATCACGGCGTCGGCAAGCTACGGCGCGACTTCATGCCGGAAACGCTCACGCCGACCAGCATCGAGATGCTGCACGAGATCAAGCGGGCAGCCGACCCGCAGAACATCTTCGGCATCGGCAACAACGTCTTTGCGGAAGGAAACGGGAACGGCCATCACTGATCCTGTGTCGTTCGACCCTCCGCATGCCCGGGCCGGTCCGCGTGACCGGCTCTGTTCTTTCCGCGCGCGTTAACGCGGGCTGAACAACTTGTGGCGGATCGTACAATCTTGGTAAGCTACTGAGTGGAGCTAACCATGTTGAAGCAGGTCCTTCGCAAAGAGAAGTCCGCCGACCCTATCCGGCCGATCGGCAACGAGTTCGCGCAACCGGTTGCCGCCAATGGCAACGGCCAGGCGCACCTGATCGAGTTGAGCCAGGTCGTCAAGGCCTACGTGACGCCGGCGGGCGATTTCATTGCCCTGGCCGGCGTAGACCTGCGGGTCGACCGGGGCGAGTTCGTCTCTGTCGTCGGCAAATCGGGCAGCGGCAAGTCAACGCTGATCAACATGATCACCGGAATTGACCGGCCGACCTCCGGCGAGATCAGGGTAGACGGCCAGCCGGTGAACCACCTGAAGGAAGGACCGATGGCTGAATGGCGCGGCCGCAACATTGGCGTCATCTTCCAGTTCTTCCAGCTCCTGCCGATGTTAACCTGCCTGGAAAACGTCATGTTGCCGATGGACTTCTGCAACATGTACGCCGCCCGCGAGCGAAAGGAGCGAGCGCTTGAGTTGCTGGACCAGGTTGAGATGGCCGCCCACGCCCACAAGCTGCCGTCGGAGGTTTCGGGCGGGCAGCAACAGCGCGTCGCCATCGCGCGGGCGCTGGCCAACGACCCGCCGATCCTGGCCGCTGATGAGCCGACGGGTAACCTCGACTCGCAGACGGCCGACGCCGTTTTTCACCTGTTCGAGACCCTGGTCACCCGGGGCAAGACCATCCTGATGGTCACCCACGACTCCGAACTGGCTCGCCGCGTCACCCGGACTATCACCCTCGCCGACGGCCGCATCGTTGGCGAACAGCGCCACTGAACGATCGGGCCGGCCGCCGCCCGCTCCGCGAACCCGCACCGCAGCAACAAATGACGCTCCAACCACGCTGGCGCAAAGTCATCAAGGACTTGTGGGGTAACAAGGTCCGCACCGGGCTCGTCGTCCTGTCCATCGCCATCGGCGTCTTCGCCATCGGCATGATCCTGTCGTCCGATGTGATGCTGCGACAGGACCTGACCGCGAACTACCTCGAAACCGAACCGGCGCATGCCGTCCTCTTCGTCAGCCCATTCGACGATGAACTGGTGGGCGTTGCCCGCAACGTACCCGGCGTGCGCGTGGCCGAGGGACGGCGCGAGATCGACCTGCGCGTGCAGACGGGCCCGGAGCAGTGGAAGTCCGTCGAAGTCAGAGCCGTCTCCGACTTTGAGGCCATGAGCGTCAGCAAGGTGTCGCCGGAGGCGGGCGCGTGGCCCCCTCCCTCCGACACGCTGATGGTCGAGCGGGCGTCCCTGCCGCTCATCAACGCCGAGGTGGGCAAGACTGTGGTGGTCAGGCAGGCGAGTGGCGACGAGCGGGAGATGCTTGTCTCGGGGCTCGCCCATGATGTCAGCGGCCCGCCGGCCCGCTTCACCGGCGAGCCGGGCGCCTACATCGCCATGCCGACGCTGGAATGGCTCGGCTATGACGAGACGTACAGCGAACTGCACCTGCTGGTTGAAGGCGATGCGACGGACAAGACGACTATCGAGGCGGTCGCGGCCGACGTGAAGGACAAGATCGAGAAGGCCGGCTATACCGTCTATCGCACGCGCGTCCCGGAGCCTGGCGAGCACCCGGTTCAGGAGATCATCGACCCGATGCTCCTCATCCTCGGCGTCCTCGGCGCGCTTTCGCTTTTCGCCAGTTGTTTCCTGGTCATCAACATCATCAACGGCCTCATGAGCCAGCAGACACAGCAGATCGGCGTCATGAAGGCGGTCGGCGCGCGGCGGCGGCAGATCGCGCAGATGTACCTGGTCGCCATCCTGGCATTGGGGCTGGTCGCCCTCTTCATCGCTATCCCGCTTGGCGGGCTCGCGGCCTACGGTTTCACCGGCTATATCGCCAGTCTCCTCAACTTCGATCTGAACGGTTTTCGTATCCCGCTGTCGGCCGTGGCGGTCATGGTGATGGTCGGGCTTCTCGTGCCGGTGCTGGCGGCGCTCGTTCCTGTGATCAATGGCTCGCGCGTCACGGTGCGCGAAGCGCTGAGCAGCTATGGTCTGGGCCGCGGCCAGTTCGGCGGTAACCTGCTGGACCGTGGCCTGTCCTGGGTGACGGCAGTTGTCCTGCATTTCTCGCGGCCGATGCAGATCTCGCTGCGAAACTCGATTCGGCGCAAGGCCCGCCTGCTGCTGACGCTCCTGACGCTGACACTCGGCGGCGCGATATTTATCGGCATCACCAGTGTCCACGCCTCGCTACTGAAGACGCTGGACGAGGCGCTCGCCTACTTTGCTTACGATGTCGAGCTGAATTTCGACCGGGAGTACCGGATCGAGGAATTGACAGCCGTGGCGGAAGCCGTTCCGGGCGTGACCGAGGCGGATAGCTGGGTCGGCGCCGGCGCTACCCGCCAGCGGCCGGACGGCAGCGAAGGGGATGGCTTTCCCGTGCTGGGCACGCGGGCCGAGACCGAGTTCGTCAACCCGCAGCTACTGGAAGGGCGCTGGCTGCGGCCCGATGACCGGAATGCGATCGTCATCAACACCGACGTGGCCGAGAGCGAGGCCGAGGACGGGGCCGCGATGCATGTCGGAGATACGATCCGGCTCGATATCAATGACCGGGAAGAAGACTGGCAGATCGTCGGGCTGGTGCAGGGCGTCATGACCGGGCCGATCGCCTACGTCAACCGCCCGGCGCTGGAGCGTGAACTGCGCCAGATCGGCCGCGCGTCGAGCGTCCAGATCATCGGCGACGACCACAGCCCGGTCGGGCAGCGCGCTCTGGCCGCTGACCTCAAGACGACTTTTGAGGCGGCCGGCTTTCAGGTCGGCACGACCGGCACCATCAGCGACGTCCGCGAGCGGATCGAGTTCCAGTTTAGCCTCATCGTCTTCTTCCTGGCCGTGATGGCGCTGCTGATCGCCGCTGTGGGCGGGCTTGGCTTGATGGGTACGATGAGCATCAATGTCCTCGAACGCACGCGCGAGATCGGCGTCATGCGTGCCGTGGGGGCGTCCGACGGATCCGTGCTGCGTATCGTGCTGGTGGAAGGGATCTTCGTCGGGCTGATCAGCTGGTTCCTGGCCGCCCTGATCGGATACCCAATCGGCAGGATATTGAGCGATCTGGTCGGCAATTCGCTGCTCAACAATCCGTTGAGTTACACCTATGCCTTCAACGGAGCGATCGGCTGGTTGGCAGCCGTGCTGGCGATCGCCGCCCTGGCCAGCCTGTTTCCGGCCTGGCGCGCGTCGCGTCTCAGCGTCCGCCAGACGCTGGCCTACGAATAGTCCCCGGCTGGACTAAATTCGACAAAACCTGTACATTTGGTAGAATACCGACTTGTCCTGTGAAGGACAGGGCGAATCGCGCCGCGCAGGCGAGCGCGATGGTGCTCGCGTGAATATGGCTAGTAGGATTGAGTGAAGAATGAACTGGAAGCGTTTGGCATTGGGCGTGGGGATCGGATTGCTCCTCATTATCGCCGGTCTGTACATCTATCGCGCCTTCTTTTCGGTCGCGACGGAAGCCCCCGAGCTTTCGGCGACCCCTGTTGCCGGGGAAGTCGAGGGCGCCGCGGTTGTTGACGAGGTTGACCGCATTGCCGTAGCGTCTGACGGCGCTGTTGCCGCCGAGGGACAGGTCGTGCCGTTACGACAGGCCCAGCTGGCGTTTGCCGTGGCGGGCCAGGTGGCCGAGGTCCTGGCGGCCGAGGGCGCCTCGGTCGAAGCCGGCGCGCCCATCCTGCGCCTGGACACAACGGATCAGGAACTGGCCCTGACCCAGGCCGAAGCCGCGCTGGCGCAGGCCCAGGCGAATCTGAGCGCGGCGCAGGCCGGGCTGGAGGCGTCGCAGGTTGGGGTCCAGGCAGCTGAGGTTGGCGTGCAGGCGGCCGATATCCAGGTTGCGCTGGTCTCCGCCCCGCCTCGGCCGGAGGAGATCGCCCTGCGGGAGAGTAGTATTGCCGTCGCCGAGGCGCGGATCGGCCAGGCCTCCGGCGCCCAGGGCGTTGTGCTGGAGGGTTCGACGGCCGCCCAGATTCAGGCGGCCGAAGCCGACCTGCAGGCGGCCGAGGCCCGCGCCCTGCCGGTCAGCCAGCAATTGAGCGCCATCCAGGCCCAGGAAAACCCGGATGCCGATGTCCTGGCCCAGGCCCAGCGGGACTATGCGGCTGCCCAGGCGAGCATTGATGCAGCGCGCATCGCCCTGGACGAGCTTCGGGGCGGCGCGACGGCCGCGGAGCAACAGGCAGCCAGTGGGGGCGTGGCCGCGGCCGTGGCCCAACGCGAAGTGGCCCAGGCGGAACTGGACCTGTTGCTCGCGGGCAGCCAGGCCGAACAGATCGCCATCGCTGAGGCGGGCAAGGCCGAAGCGGCGGCGGCGCTGGCCGAGGCGCAGTTCCGCGTCCAGCAGGCAGAAGCGGCCGTGGGCCAGGCGCAGGCAGGCGTCAGCCAGGCCCAGGCCGGGGTGGATGCGGCTCAGGTTGCGCTGGACAACCAGACCCTGACCGCGCCCTTCGCCGGAACGGTCGCCGACGTCACGGTCGAACTGGGTGAAATCGTCAGCCCGGGCGTGCCCGTGGCGATAGTCGCGGACCTTTCCGGTTGGCTGGTCGAGACAACCGACCTGACGGAACTCGATGTCGTGGCCGTTGCCGTCGACCAGGCGGCCGATGTTCGCGCCGACGCGCTGCCCGACGACGTCTTCACCGGCGTCGTGACCGACATCGCCTCAGACGCTGAAGAAGTCCGGGGGGATATCACCTATCGCGTGACTCTGCGCCTGGACGATGATGCCGAGGCGCTGGAGAAGCTGCGCTGGGGCATGACGGTCTTTGTCACGCTGGATACCGAAGCGCAGTAAGCCCAGTCAACATCAAGGAAGCTGTACGATGAAAACGATTCGTTTGGCCCGCGTGGCGGCCATTGCCTGGATAGCGATCGCGGCCCTGTTCCTGGCCGCATGTCAACAAGAAGAAACCCCGCCAGTCGCCGAAGGCGCGGCCGCGACCGTCGAAGCACCTGTCTCGCGTGCCGCGGAAGCGGGCGTCGTCTCGGCCGAAGGGCAGGTGGTGCCCCGCCGCGCCGTTGACCTGGCTTTCCTGACGGGTGGGACGGTTGCCGAAGTGGTGGCCCAGGAAGGCCAGCAGGTGGCCGCGGGCGACCCCCTGATTCGCCTTGACGCAGCGGCGGTCGAGAGCGGCCTGACACAGGCCCAGGCAGGCCTTGAGGCGGCCAACGCCAACCTGCGGGCGGCAGAAGCGCAGCTGGCGCTGACCGAAGCGCAGCGCCAATCGGCCGAGGCAGTCGTTGCCGTGGCCGAAGCGCAACTGGCCCTGGTTCAGGCCGGGCCGCGTCCGGAGCAGATCGCCGCGGCCGAGCGCGGCGTGGCGGCAGCCGAAGCCGGCGTGGCACAGGCAGCCGGCCAGCGTGACGCCGCGCTGAGCGTCAGCGACTCGCGGGTTCGGGCGGCTGAAGCCCAACTGGCGGCGGCCGATGCCCAGCTGGCCTCGCTGGAGGAGGCTTACGACACCATCATCACCACCTGTTTCGACACCCCGGATGGCGGTGAGGTCTGCCCGCTCCTCGGCGCGCCCGAAGAGAACGCGCGCGCCCAGTTGGAGGCCGCCAAAGCCAGTCGCGAGGCGGCTCTGCTGGCCGTCCGCCAGGCGCAGGAAGGCCCGACAGCCGCCCAGCAGCAATCGGCGAATGCCGGCGTGGCGCTGGCTGTTGCCCAGCGCGATCTGGCTCAGGCACAGCTCGATCTCGTCCGTGCCGGCGCGCGGGAGGAACAGATCCGCCAGGCTGAAATCGGCGTGGAACAGGCGCGACTCGGCGTAACCCAGGTGGATGTCGCCGCGAAGCAGGCGGAAGCGGCCGTCGCTCAGGCCAGGGCCGGCGTCCAGAGCGCGCAGGCCGCGGTCGATTCGGCGCAGACGGCCCTCGACCGGATGACCCTGACCGCGCCGTTCGCCGGGATCGTGGGCGATGTGGGCGTAGAAGTGGGCGAGCTGGTCGCCCCCGGCATTCCGGTCACGTCCCTTGCTGACGCGGCCGACTGGTTTGTCGAGACGACCGACCTGGTCGAGCTTGATGTCGTATTCCTCGAAGTGGGCCAGGCGGCCGAGGTCGTGCTCGATGCGCTGCCGGGTGAAACCCTCGCCGGCGTGGTGACCGAGATCAGCCAGGTCCCTGAACTCACGCGGGGTGACGTGACCTACCGGGTCCGCATCGACCTGGAGGACTACCCCGACCTGCCGATCCGCCAGGGGATGACCGCGCTGGTGACGATCGAGACGGAGTAGGCGGGAGTCCAGGCTTCAACAAACGGACCGGCAGGCGCGAGCCTGCCGGTTTTTCTTTGCCTGAACGCGGCCTCGGAGAAGCCGGCCAGTCGCGCGAAGCGCATACGTTGGCTGGCCGGACGGGCGATCCCGCGGCCCTCGTCTGGAAGTGTCAGCACCTCATACGCCACGTCGCCCCGGTGCATGGCCTCCCGGACGGCGGGAGCGTGTTGCGTGGTGACGGTCGGGTCCCGCTCGCCCCGGATGATGAGCACCTTGCCCTGCCTGTCCCCGACAACGTGGATGGGCGATCGCTCCCGGTAATCGTCTGGTGCCTGAGGCCTAGATGTTGGCCGAGATGGACAACCGGCGCAGGCGAGCGCGCTGTTTGGAGAAGTGGGCGCCCATGCGTTCAAGCACGCCGCTGAGGAAGCGGACCGTCTCGACGATGTAGGGGCCCTTGTTGAGCATGACGCACTCGGCGCGGCCGCTCATGACGGCATCGGAGACCTCGGCCCGGGACGGGGAGCCGCGGCGGGCCAGCGTCTCCAGGACCTGGGTAGCCCAGATAACGGGGACGTGGGCCGCTTCGCATAGCCACAGTATCTCCTCCTGCACCTCAGCCAGGCGGTCGAAACCGACCTCCGCGGCCAGGTCACCCCGGGCGACCATGATGCCGAAAGGCGGCCTGCGAAGCCCGGTCAGTAGCAACTTGGGCAGGTTCTCAAACGCCTGGTTGTTTTCGATCTTGAGCACGATGCCGACCATCGCGGCGCCCAGCTCGTCGAGACTATTCTGCAACAGCTCGACATCGGCCGCAGTCCGCACGAACGACATGCCGATGATGTCGGCGTGGTGGGCCATGAAGGCCAGATCGCTGCGGTCCTTTTCGGTCAGCGCCGCGACCCCGAGGTCCGAGTCCGGCAGGTTGATGCCTTTCTCCGGGCGCAGGCTGGCCCCCTTCGCCCCGGTGTGGGTGATCTCGACCGTGATCTCCGAGCCGTCGTTGGCCACCACGCGCCCGCCGATCTTGCCGTCGTCGAACAGGATGCGCTCGCCGGGACGCACGTGGTCAAATGCCTCTTCCAGCGTGCAGGGGATGCGCCCGGGGCTCAGCAGGGTGCCGTTGCTGTCCCGTTCCGGCAGACTTCCCAGTTCGTCTGCCCGGACGAGGACCAGCTGGTCGCCCATCGACAACGGGATCGGGGCGATCACGTCCGGCAGCGGGCCAACGGCTGCGTCACCGATTTGCTCGCCGCCGCGAATGAGCTGCATTCGCAATCCGGTCTCGACGTAGGCCGTCTTGTCCGACTCTGCCAGCAGAGAGGCGCCGTGTCGTTCGACGATCGTCAGTTCGCGCGGCTGGTCACGGGTATCGACAAAGGTCAATGTGTCGCCGGGCTGGGCCGGCTGGAGCAAGGCCGAGGGCAGGGGCAGCACGGCCGCCGTTCCGGGCGGGGCCTCCTCCATCGCGTCCTCGTCCGTGAGCCAGATACGCGCCCTGGATGTGACCCGGCCGCGGAGGTCTCGCTCCGGGCGAAAGGACACGACCTTACCGGCAGGCGAGATGCCTCCTGTTCGCAACTTCGGGCCGGCCAGGTCGGCATAGATGCGGCACTGGCGGCCGATCTCCCGCTCGGCCCGGCGCAGGTTGGCGATCATCTGCTGCCAGGCGTCCTCGTCGTCGTGAGCGCAGTTAATGCGCGCGACGTCCATCCCTTCCTCCAGCAGGTCGCGCACGAGCGGGTAGTTCATGGCGGCTTCGCTGGGCATGGTGACCATGATCCGGACCGTACGCTTGCCCGCCGGCGAGCCAAGCAGCAACCGGGCGTTGTCGTTCAGCAGCATCGGCCCGGTGCGGAAGTTGACCGGCGGTTCCTGATCGGGTTCCCATACTTCCCCGGACAGGCGGTGGAGGGCAACCAGGACGGCGTCAAGGGCATTGAGGGTATAGGCCTCGATGCTGCCCAGCGGGTTCAGCCCGAGCGATGTCAGGTCGCGCTGGAGCTGGCGGATGTCGCTCTGCCGAAGGGCCAGATAATGAAGCAGGTTGGCGGCGCTGTCTCGATAGCCGGGGTCGAGGCGATCCAGCGTTTCGACATTGGCGCTCTCCAGGTCCAGCGCCTGGCGTCGCAATTCGGTCACGGGCGGGATGAGGCGCTCGGCGAGCGCCTTGTGAGACTGAGTCATGATCTGTTGTGTCTCCGTTCTGCGTTGCACGTTAAGTCCAGCGAGGCAGCGGCCGGGCTTCTGGTGACGAGCGGAGCTCCCGGAGCACGAATGGCACTAATTGTAATGACGGGGGGACAGCGCGCCAACAGATGCAGGACGCCCGGCGACAAGCGACCTATTCGAGCGGAGACAGGATGATCTCCCCGCGACCGCTGTCGAACACTTCGGCCGGCGACTGGCCCATGTGATAGACAATGCGGACGATGCGGCCCCCTGCCATCAACAATGTGTAGGCGGACGGCGTCCCATTGCCGGTGAAGACCAGGCCGTAGTCGCCGGAGGGCCAGTATGGCTCCTCAGGCGCGTCCGGAGGCACGATATAGACACCATACAGCCCACCGATGTCGAGCGAATCGAGAAGGCCGTCCAGTTCATCCTCGCGGGCGAAGCCCCCTTCAGCGCCCAAGAACGGAAAAACGGTCACGTCGGACCCTTCGGCTTCTCCGGCGGCGCACTTGGGCGGGCCACCCAGGCCATCGGCCAGGGTGCAGGGCGTCGTCAGGAGACCCAGCAGCGGCCGCAGTTGCTCCGGTTCGCCGGAAAGGGCGGCCGCAATCACGGCGTCGATGTCGATGATGCCCGTCGTCACATCAGCCGGATAGACACCTGCCGAAGGGGCGGGCGTGGTCGCCGGCGCAATCGATCCGGCCGGCTCAGATGCCGCAGTGGCCGTCGGCTCCGGCGGTGCAGCGGCGCCGGTGGCCGGGGCTGATGACGTGGCCGGTGGCGGCGCGGCATCCGGCCGGCAGGCGGTCGCCATAAGCAGGACGAGAACGATCACGATGAAGGGACGAAAGCCTGTAGATTGCGGAGTCATGCGAGTTGTTTCCGGAAGTAGAAGCGCTTGTGTTCGCCGGCGAAACCGTCCAGCACGGCGTATGTCTCATAGCCGTGGCGGGGGTAGAAATCGGGGGCCTGAAAGTCCATCGTGTCCAGCATCGCCTGCTTGCAGCCGCGAGCGACTGCTTCCGATTCCGCCACTTTTAGCAGGCGCGAGCCGAGCCCGGTGCGGCGCATCGTCTCATCCAGCCACAGGATGTCAATGGACAGCCATCCCCAATAGGTATAGCCGAGCACGCCACCGACTATCTGTCCGTCCCTGTTTCGAAAGATGAGGACGAGCCGGCGCGCGTCTTCATAGCCGACTTGCTGGCGATTGTACTCTCTCAGCCCGGCGTGGACGGCTTCCACGTCCGCCGGGTCCGGATTGTCTTCGAGGGTGATCTGCAGGTCGTCCATCGTACCGTGCCTGTTCAATCGAGCGAGTGGGGAGGGCGCTTAATGATAACATTCCGGCTACGGGAGGCCAAGGAGTATAATGCGTGGAAGCACTCTACCGGGGGCCGTGCTTCCTGAGGGTCACATCGACATGTCCCGCCTGCTCAACCGCACCCGTTTTGCTTCCTTGCTGATCAGCGGCTACGACAGCGGATCGTCGGAGAGAGTAGACGGGATTTCAGCCCGCCCACTCGCTCCCGACTGCCGGTCGTCTCGCCCAGCCCTTACGCCAGCCCGTCGTGCTGCCGGCGGTCGCGCACGACCACGCTCCGGCCGCTGCCAAGCGCGAGCTGTCCGTCTCGCAACCGGCCGTCCAGTTCGACGACCAACGCGGCCGACAGCAGCCGGTCATCATGGGTCGCCTGCGGGCCGCCCGGCAGGGAAACACGCGCCCGTTCCGGCACGCCCCAACGCAGGTCGCGGTCGAAGCGACCGCCGGACCCGACCGTGTAGGCGCATGCCTCGGCCTGTCGCCAGAACCACCAACCGTCGCTGCCGGGTTCTTCCTCATCACCCGTCCAGTACTTGAAACGGCCTGTCTCCACCAGGGCCAAGAAGTCGCTGCCGAGCCGGGCCTTGACGGCCGCGCCGGAAAAGCGAAAAGCTGTCACCTGGTTTGCCCCCAGCGCCGCGCCCAGCCAGTCGGCCAGTCCCTGGCCCAGACCGGAGGCGTCGATGATGGTGTGGGTCACGTTCCAGTGGCGCAGAAAAGCCAGCAGCCGGTGGGCCAGGGGCTGCCGGCCCACCACCTCCCGAAAGTGGCGCGAGCCGTGGTCCACGAAGACGTCCACAGCGCGATAGACGGGTTGAGGCGTCAGGCCCGGCAGGTCCGATTGGCCCGGCGCGACTTCGAAGATGGTGGCCACGGTGTAGTCGCGCCCGGGGTTCTCCAGGCGGGACAGCGCATCACCCGCCGCTTCATCCTGGCCGCCGACATCGATCGTCGCGACCAACAACTGGTCGGGGCGGGGATCTGTCTGCCGCGCGTGCCGGCCGCGCATCAGCGCCAGCCGCCAGGGCGGGAAGAGCCCGCCGGCTCCATCGAGCGGTTCCAGGAAGTACTCGGCCGCGATGATCGGGTGCCGGCGGCCAGAGCGGGCGACCTGGCTGTCCAGGAATCGCGCATAGGCGGGGTTGGCCGCGGAGACCGTCTCCGGCCCGACCATGAAGACCCGTGGTTGGCCGTCGAGGGCCGTCAATGCCTCCAGCTCTCCCTTCTTGCGCCAGAGAAAGTCGGTCGACAGGCGCACCGTCCCCAGGTAGACGGCGGTCGCGTTGCGGGCGGCGCGCATCGGCGTGAAGACCGCCTCGATGTGGCTGGCGTCCTGGTCCTGCGCTTCGTCGATGACCAGCAGGTGGTCGGCCGTTTCGCCGCGACTGGCGGCCCGTGGATGGCTGCTGAGGAAGGCGACCGCCGCCCGGCCGAGGACGATCCGGCGCGGACGGGCCTCGCGCCGCCAGCGCCCGCCGGTCCACGGGTTGTCAAGGCGCTCCTCCAGCCGCCGCACCCCGCGGCCGAGGCCATCGCCGATGGCCCCATAGACGATCTGGCCGCCCCGGCGCTGGAAGAGCGTCAACAAATAGACGAGAAGGTGGGCGACGGCTTCGTTCTTGCCCGACTGGCGCGGGAAGACGAGCAGGAACTCGCGGCCGTGGCCGTACAGCACCGAATCGAGGACGGCCCGCAACGGCTCCAGCTGGTAATCGCGAAGGGGTATGTTCAGGACGATTTGCGAGAAGCGGCCGACGTCGCCCAGTGCGTAGGCGGCCGCTGTCGATGGCTGGTCGGGTAGGGTGGCGGGTGTGGTCATGGGATCCTGGCGTCTCACAGGTCGACGCCGCGGTCGCCCGCCAGCGCGTCGAGCGCAGCGTTGAGCCAGCTCTGCAGCCCATCGTCGTCGCCCGGCTGCTGCGCCAGCAACTGAGCGGCCGTCTTGGCGCCGACGAAGATCAGTCCGGCAAGGGCGCGCAGTTCCTCCATTGGGATGTCAGGCCCGCCCTCGTCCATGCGCGCGACCAGCCTGTGGAGCACGCGGCGGACGAGCGCCAGTTCGCCGGACAGGTCCTTCGCATCGGCCGTCGCCTCGGCATCCGACACGGCCGGTTGCCGGACCGGGCGCTTCTCGGCGTGCTGCCGGCAGCGGGGCGGCGCCGTGCCGGACAGGGCGGTGTTTCGGCAGCGCCGGCCGCGGCGGGTGAGGGCCGTACAGCCCGCCCCCGCATTCGATGTGGGGTCTTCGTTCGCCATGCGAAGACGGTAGCATCGGCGCCTGCTCGTGACCATGACGGAAAGTGACGCGGGACATGACCAAAGTCATGCTCGAACCTATCTTTGGGTAGATGTCCTGGCCTCGACTTGCTGGCATACTGACTGCAGATTTCGAACGAAATAATGTCTACACATGTTACGGAGGTCCATCATGAAGCTTCTTTCGCACGGGGTGCGATTCGGTATAGTGGCGCTGTTTTTCGCAGTGTTGTTGGCGGCCGCGCCGCCCGCGAGGGCCGGCGACTTCCGCACCGGCGAACGCGTCGTCATCGAGCAGGGCGAAGTTGTTGACGATGACCTGTTCGTCAGCGCTGAGACCGTCATCATCGACGGCACCGTGACCGGCGACTTGATGGCGGCGGGCACCACCGTCGTCATTAACGGCGTTGTTGAAGGGAGCGCGATGCTCGGGGCGCAATCGCTCCAGATCAATGGCGACGTTGCGGGCAGCCTGTACGGTGCGGGCTATGTCTTGGACCTGGGCGAAGACGCGAAGGTCGGCCGCAATCTATATGGTGCGGCCTGGGGAATGAGCACCGCCGCCGGTAGCGATGTGACGCGCAGCGTCTACATCACCGGCTATCAGATGATCCACGACGGTCGTATCGGCGAGGATCTGGCCGTGGCGCTCAGCGCCCTCCAACTGAACGGCGAGGTCGGCGGGGACGTGAGCGGCCAGATCGACCAGGGCGGTGGCGCGGTGCCGCCCACCGTGATGTTCCCCGGCGCATCGCTGCCGGCAGTCGAGACCCTGGAACCCGGCCTCTACGTCAGCCCGGAGGCCCAGATCGGCGGGACGGTCGATGTGCAGGACCTGTCGCAAGCGCCGCAAGCCGAGCCGCCGGCCGAGACAGGCTTCCTTGGCCTGCCGAACTGGGTGCTGGACCGCGTCGGCGAGTTCATCGGTCTGTTCATCATCGGCGCCGCGCTGGTCTACTTCGTGCCGCGCCTGTTCCCGAAGCTGGATGAGACGCTCACCCGCAGGCCGCTGCCAAGCTTCGGTTGGGGGGCGCTGATTGCCCTGGTGGCCGTGCCGTTCGCCCTGATCGCCGGGACGATCCTGATCATCTTGCTGACGGTCTTCTTCGGGGTCGTCACCTTCGGCCAGCTCGTCGGCGCCGTCCTCAGTATCAGTGCCGGCCTGCTTGGGATGATGCTCCTGGCGTTCATGTTTGTGTCCTACATCCTGGCCAAGCTCGTCGTCGCCTACTGGGCCGGCCATCTGATCCTGTCGCGGGCCACGAAGGGCGCGACCAGCAAGGGCGCTCAGCTGGGCTATCTGGCGCTTGGTCTTCTGCTGTTCGAGGTGCTCCGGGCCATCCCGGCGGTGGGCTGGCTGCTGTCGCTGCTGGTCATGTTCCTCGGTCTGGGCGTGCTATTCGTGGTCTGGCTGGATCGCCGGCGCGGGACGCCGGCCGCCGACCCGAAGCCGGTTGTCGCTGCGGCCGACTAGCGCCAGGCTGGGCAATAGATACGGCAGCCGGCCGGCGGACCACTCTGGCCGCCTGAGCCCTGACTCGGATGACGAAATCAGAAACGGGCAGTGGAGGCAAACGCTCCGCTGCCCGTTGTCGGCTGCGCGAGGGCTGGTTGGCTATGGCTCTGTGATGCTGATGCTGCCGTTGCCGCTGTTGACCCGCAGGAGCACGCCCGAGCCTTCCTCGTAGCCGGCCGTTTCCAGCGCGCCCCGCTCATCATCTCCGCTGACTTGCTCGAAACGCTCGTCGGCCGACACGCTACCGTTACCTTCATCGAATTCGATCCGGGCCTGAACGCCATCCGGTAGATAGACGCGGGCGCTGCCATTGCCGCCATCAAGTTCTATCCGCTGGCGGCCGTCATCCGGCAGCGTCAGCCGGAGCGAGCCGTTGTCGCCTTCGACGGAGACCTCATAGCTTCCCGCCGGCAAGATTGCCGATGCGCTGCCGTTGCCCCCCTCGATCTCCAGCCGGGCCAGCGTCATCCCGACCAGGTCGGCATCAAGCGAGCCGTTGCCGACGTCCACGCGCAGGTCAGTTGGGATGTCGTGGTTCAACACGAACGCCCATTCGCGTGGCTCATCGCTGCCAACCCATCCGAACGGGTTGAAGAATGAAGACGCGCTGGTCCGTTCGCCGAGCGTCACCTCTGCTGCGCCCTGGTCAACTTCACTCTCGATCACGGGTTCCCCGGTCGTCCAGATGGTGCCGCTGACCAGCGCCTCGCCCCCCGACGCGCTGACCGACGAAGCGTAATTGGTCAGGTTGAGTCTGATCTCGGCCTCATCGACTCCATCGGCCGGAATGGAGACGGCAAAGGCCTTCGCGTCAGGTCCGGAAAGATCGCGGCCGGCGACCTGTTCCGGGGCGCCGGCGAGCAAGAGGTAGCCAAACGTGGCGATGGCGGCCAGCCCGACCAGCAGGCTGAGGAATGTGCCAATCGGCCGCCGGAACTGAACGACCAGCAGGTTGAGTCCCAGAAAGATCAGCAACAACGGCCAGAACCGCAACAAGCTTGACCAGTCAAGCGGCGGGATCAGATCGAGATTATCCAGCAGGAATAAGACGCCGGCGGCGATGAGTACCAACGGCGCAAACAGTGACTGGCTGTGGCGCTTCGAATCGGGCGCGACCTGTTCTTTCTCGTCGGACATGGCTACTTCACTCCTTGAACATGTGAGAGATGCGCGCCGCGGTCGTGGCTCCCGCCGCACGCCTGTAATCCTATACGTTTGCCCGACCTCCCGGTTTCGACTAGAATCCCAGGCTACGCCTCGCGTAGACGTTAACAGGACCGTGACGGGCAGGCAGACTCCTCCCTTCAGCCGGACTAGCCGAATAGAAACCTGGCCATGCGACGACGTGGGATACGAGCCCCTGCCCTGAGAGAACCAATCTATTTCCCTTGAGGTTTATCAACGCATGAAAGAGTACCAGACCGGACAGATCCGTAACGTTGCCCTTGTCTCACACAACGGGTCGGGCAAGACGACCCTTGTCGAACGGCTGTTATTCAAGACGGGCGCGATCACCCGCATGGGTAGCGTTCTGAACGGAACAGCGCGGATGGACTTTGAAGAGGAAGAGGTCCATCGCCACAGCTCGATCTCGGCAGCGATTGCTCCGATTGAATTCGGCGGGACGAAGATCAACGTTCTGGATACGCCCGGCTTCCTCGACTTTGTCGGTGAAGTCAACAGCTCGATGAAGGTCGTAGAGACGGCCATCGTACTCGTTGAGTCGGTCGCCGGCGTCGAAGTAGGCACCGAGCAGGTGTGGCAGGTGGCGGACCTGTTCAAGCGGCCGCGCATGGTCGTGGTCAGCAAGATGGACCGCGAGAACGTGCGCGTCAATCGCGTGCTTGAAAGCATCCGCGCAAACCTGAACGGTAAGTTCGTCAACCTGCAAGTCCCGATTGGCGAGGGGCCGACATTCAAGGGCGTCGTCGACCTGCTCAAGATGGAAGCTCGTCTGGGCGAGAAGGGCGACAAAGCCCCCATCCCGGCCGATCTGGCCGGCGCGGTCGAAACGGCTCGGATGGCCTTGATCGAAGCTGCGGCCGAGGGTGAAGACGCCTTGATCGAGAAGTACCTCGAAGGCGAAGAGCTGACCAACGACGAGATCGCCCGTGGCCTGAAGAAGGCGATGAGCCAGGGCCTCGTCGTCCCGGTCCTCTTCATCGCCGGCGAGAATGGCATTGGCGTCGACGCGCTGCTGGAGACGATCGTCAGCCTGGTCCCGGCACCGAACGAAGTCGGTGGCTTCGAAGCGATCACCCCGCAGGACCAGACCGTGCGCCACGAGGTTGCTGATTCCTCCCCGCTGGCGGCGTTCATCTTCAAGACCCGCGAAGACAGCTTCGGCCGCACCAGCTACCTCCGCGTCTTCGGCGGCGTGCTCTCGTCCGATTCACGGGCCTGGTCGGCAGTCCACAATGCCGAAGTGCGCATCGGCGCCCTCCAGATCCCCAGCGGCAAGGAAACGATGCCGATTGTCAAGCTCCATGCCGGCGACATCGGCACTGTCGTTAAGCTGGGCGAGGTGACGACAAACGACACGTTGTGCGACCGCGGCGCTGTGCTCCACATCCCCCCGATCCCCAAGCCGTCACCATTGGCCTCGGTAGCCGTCCATCCGCTGTCACAGGCGGACGTCGGCAAGCTGGGCCAGGCCCTCAACCGCCTGGTCATCGAGGACCCGACGCTTTCCTGGCACACGGAAACGGCCACCAAGGAGACCATCCTGACCGGCATGGGCATGGCCCACATCGACATCGCCATGCACAAGGCGCTGTCGAAATTCGGCGTCCATCTGACGACGTCGACGCCAAAGGTGCCGTACCGCGAGACCGTCACCAAAACGGCTGATGCGGAGTACACCCACAAGAAGCAGACCGGCGGCGCCGGGCAGTATGCGCGCGTCTTCCTGCGCGTAGAACCGGCCGACCAGAGTAGCGACTTTGAGTTCGCTTCGGAGATCTTCGGCGGTGCGGTCTCCGGCCCGTTCGTTGCCGCGACCGAAAAGGGCATCCGGCAGGCGTTGGAGAACGGCGTGATCGCCGGCTATCCGGTCGTGGGTGTGAAAGCGGTCATTTATGACGGCAAGATGCACCCGGTCGACTCGAAGGAAATCGCCTTCCAGATCGCCGGCCGCGAGGCATTCAAGCAGGCCGTCCTGAAAGCTGCCCCGGTGTTGCTCGAACCCATCTACGAGGTGACGGTCACCGTCCCGGCCGAAAGCATGGGGGACATCCTTGGCGATATGAACACCCGCCGGGCGCGCGTGCTGGGCATGGACCAGGAAGGCAACAAGAGCATCGTCCGGGCGGAGGTGCCGCTCGCGGAGATGCAGACCTACGCCGCAGACCTGCGCTCGATGACCCAGGGCCGCGGTCTCTTCTCGATGAAGTTCCTGAACTACGGCCGTGTCCCCGGCCACCTGATGGAAGAACTGGTCGCGAAGCTGCGCAAGGAGCGCGTCCAGGAAGAAGAGGCCGAGTAGAACGGCCCGGCAACGGCAAACAAATAGAAGGTGCGGCTCCGATGACCGATCGGGCCGCACCTTTTTCGATCCGGCAGCAGCCTACTGTGACTTGGTAGGGAAGGTCGTTGTGTCGACGTTGGCTGTCAGATAGCTGGCGCTGGCCCAGCCGGTCTGGCCGCTGGGCAGGCGGATCTCCAGCCAGAACCCGCCGGGCGACTGGTAACCGGTGAGCGGCACAACCTGGTTGCGGCTCAGGTGGTCGATCACCTCGGCTTCTATTCTGGGCGCGTCGCGGACATTCAGGTAGAGCGCCTTGTTCATGATCGCCGCGGGCGTACCGGGAGGCGGCGCTGTGGGAGACGTCGTCGGCGGCGGGGTGGAAGGCACGCCCGTCCCCAGCGGCGGGTTCCACGACAGGCTGACGGCCGCGCGGCCGGTGTTCTCGTAATACTCAAGCCGTAGCGGCGTCGCTCCACCCGGCAGGTTGAGGGTCACGAACGTGCGGCCGTCGGACTGATCGCGCCACTGGTCCACCACCATCTGATTGTTCACCCACAGGCGGGCGCCGTCATCGCTGAAGACCTCGAACGTGTAGGTGCCGGCCGGGAAGTCAAGCGTTCGTGTCCACCGGACCGAGAACTGGTCGGCAGGGATACCCGGCAGCGGCGATCCGGTGCCCCAGTTGAAATTGATGCTCCCGTCGTCGCGCAGGGCGGTTGGGGCTCCGGAGAGGTTGATGTTGGCGAAATACTCGCCCCGCCAGCCTGTGAACACGCTTGGCTGGTTGCCGCTGATCGGGGCCCAGCTGAACTTGGCCACGGCGACCCCACCGGCTTCATAGTACTCGACACGTATCGAGTGGCGGCCGGCGCTGAGGCTGCGGTCGGCAGTCACGGTGTGGACCTGGCTGTCCGTCCAGGAGTCAATGATGAGCTGGTCATCGATCCAGACGCGCATGCCGTCGTCCGTCGTGGCCGAGAAGCGGTAGTTACCGGCGGCGAAGTCAACGTCGCGCGTCCAGCGGGCGGAGAAGTTGTCATCAGGGACCGGCGAGCCAGGCCCGTTGTGGCCCCAGTCGTGGTCAATGTTCGCCTCGTCCCGGCGCAACACCGGGTCCCCGGAGAGATTGCGGTTGTTCCAGTAGCGCGCGCGCCAGGAGCCGTCCTGGGCGGCCGCCTGTCGCGGGCCGACCAACGCGGGCAGGAACAACACGCCCAACACCAGGAGGATAACTGCCATGAAGTGAGTTCTCTTTGCGAGGAGCATAAGCCTCTTTGCCTCCGATTGAACCTGTGGGTCGCCGTTCTGGGGGGTCCACGGGGAGATTGCGAGCGGCGACTATGTCAAACTACGCTCATTATAGGAGTTGCCCTTTGAGGTCGGGCAGCGCACTCATCCTGCGCCAATGTCAAACCGCCGGCCCCCTTCCGTGACAACGGTCTTTCGCAGGTCGAGATTGCCTGTCGCGCCAACAGCGGCCGTCCATCCTGGGGGCACGAGCGTGGTCGTGTCGTACTGGAAGACGAGCGCCGGCCCATCGAATCGGTGACCGGGTTCAAGGCGGCCGCGGTCCAGCGTGGGGGTTGTCTGAAACTGGCCGGCCGCGAAAAGCCTCGTCTGTCCCAGTACGGCGCGGTCGGGGAAGCCGAGGTCGCGCGTGGTGGCGGGCGGCCGGCGAGTCGCGGTGAGTTCCGCAGGCGCCGTGGCCGACAGCCTAAGCGTGACGATCTCGACCGGCGCGTCAGGTAGGTTGTAACCGAACCGCAAGGCATGCACGGCATCGAAGTCGCGTCGCACGGCGACCAGGCCCGTTCCCGGCGTGTAGGGCACATCCAGTTCATGAGACTGGCCGCGATAGCGCATCGCCAGCGTCGCCTCGAAGCGGAGCGCATCGGGGTCGTGGCCGTCCCGGCCCATGGCGACGCGAAGCTGCTCAGCCAGCGGCTCAAAGGCGTCGTGGAGAACTCCGGCCAGTTCCGTCCCCTTGTCGATCGGCGAGAGGTGGACCGTGCGTGATGTGTGGCGTGTCGGTGCGGCGACCAACATGCCGAGCGCCGATAGCACGCCGGGCGCCGGCGGCACCAAGACCCGGGGGATGTGCAGGGCCTCGGCCAGTTCGCAGGCGTGGAGCGGGCCGCCGCCGCCAAACGCGACCAGCGTGAAATGGCGGGGATCATGGCCGCGTTCGACCGATATGCGCCGGATGGCCCGTTCCATGGCCGCATTGGCCACGCTCACGACCGCCACGGCCGCCTGTTCAATTGTCGTATCCAGCTGGCTGGCGAGGTCGCCCAGGGCGGCGCGGGCGGAGGCGGCATGAAGCTGCATCTCGCCGTTCAGAAAGTAGGCGGGGTCGAGCCGGCCGAGCACCAGGTTGGCGTCGGTCACCGTCGCTCGACCCGGTGGAAAGTGGCGCAACATTGCGGCGCGCCAGCGACCGTACTCCCGCTGATAACATGCAGGCCCGGGCTCCGCACCGGCGCTGGCCGGGCCGACATGCAGCGCCCCGCCCGCATCCACATACGCCAGACTGCCGCCTCCCGCGCCGACCGTGTGAATGTCGATCGACGGCAGCCGGAGCGGGAGTCCGGCGATCTCTCCCTGACTCGTGATCGGCAGCCTTCCGGGAACAAGCGCGACGTCGGTGCTGGTGCCGCCCATGTCAAAGGTGATCAGCTCCGCGCCACCGCCGTCGTCGTCGGCGACGAAGCGCGCGCCGACCACGCCGCCCGCCGGACCGGAATAGACGGTGCGGGCGGCTTCCGCGCCCGCTTCGGCCGCGCTGATAGCGCCGCCGTTGCTCTGCATGACCGATAGCCGCCGCGGAGCGACACCCGCCTGCAACTCGGTCAGGTAGCGCCCCATCAGCGGCCCAACGTAGGCGTTGATGACGGCCGTCGCCGTCCGTTCATATTCGCGGTACTCAGGCAGGAGGTCTGAGGAAAGCGTCAGGTGGGGATGCCAGCCGGTCTCTTCCCCCAGCCGGCGAACGAGGCCGGCTATGGCCTGCTCGTGTTCGGGGCGGAGGAACGAGTATAGCAGGCAGATCGCGACCGACTCGACGCCATCGGCCGCCAGCGCGCGCAGGAGCGGCTCAAGCGAGCCGGCATCGAGCGGCCGGAGCACCTCGCCGCCAGACGAAACGCGCTCGTCCGCTTCCAGGCGGCGCTCGCGCGGGATCAGCGGCGGCGGCTTTTGAGGCGTCAGGGCGTACAGGTCAGGGCGGTTCTGGCGGCCGATCTCCAGCACGTCCCGAAAGCCGCGCGTCGTGATCAGCGCCGCCCGCGCCCCACGTCGCTGGAGCAGGGCATTTGTGGCGACCGTGCTGCCGTGGACGATGGCCATTGTCTCGGACAGCGCCAGGCGTGCCAGCCCGTTCAGGATCGCCCGGGCCGGGTCATGGGGCGTGCTGGGTTCCTTGTGCACGCGCAGACGGCCGCCGGCGTCCTGCCAGATGAAGTCGGTGAAAGTGCCACCCGTGTCGATGCCGATGAGTCTCATCCTGCGGGGGGATTATAGCCCGCGCGCGGGCGAACCTCGACCGAAACGAAAAGAGGACGGCCGCGCGGCCGTCCTCTTCAACACTTACCTGCCAGACCTGACCTAGACGGCGGCCTCGACTGCCTTTGGCTCCTTGCCGGTGAACTGCTGGTAAGCCAGGGTGAACGTGGCGGACTGCCAGGTCGTGACGACCGCGCTGACGAGCGCGAAGACGACCACGCCGAGCAGGATGCCCAGCCCGGCCGACAGGCCCTGGAAGAACGTCACCTCGCCGCCGGACAGTATGAGCGGTACCGCAGACAGAAGCCCCAGCGGGATCAGGATGGCGGCCGTTACGGCGCTGACCAGCAGGCTCAGCAGACCGAACAGGATCGCCAGCACCACGATCGGGCCGAGATTCTCGCGGACCACCTGCCAACCATGACGGATGGAGTCGGTCGCGCTCAGGTCGCGCAACACCGCGCCGCGCAGGGCGAACGCGTAGATGAAATTGAGGGCGATGAACAGCGGGATCAGCAGGCAGCACAGGCTGATGAAGCATAGCGCCAGGATACCGACGCCGGCCGCCAGGATGCCTTCGTTGTTCCCGTCCCCCATGCCAAACAGCGCCGCGAGCGTCCCGCCCGACAGGGCGAAGAAGATGCCCAGCACGATGAGGCCGAGGATGATGACCCCGAAGAGCAGGATCGTCATGCCGGCCAGCCGCCAGACCTTGGCCCATCCAAGACTGAACGCCTGGCGAAATGTGAATTGCTCGCCGCGGTCTACCCCGGCCACTGCCGCGATCAGACCGCCGCGAGCCGCCAGGCTGACAAGCCAGAGCAGGATGCCGACGATGAAGCCGACGCAGGCCAGCCCCACAAGCCCGGCGGAGATCGCCGCCATTTGTTCCGGCGACAGCTGGCCGAAGTCGTTTGAGTTCGTCGAGTAATTGGCGATGCCGTTGCCACTGCCCAGCGCCGCCAGGAAGCCGAGTATCCACAGGTAACGGTTGTTCCAGGTGATATCCCAGCCTCGTCTGATCGTTGCACCATAGTCCATTTGAGCTGACCTCCTTAAGATCCGAAGCATTCCGGCCTGTCGCGGCCAAGAGCGGCGCGGCAGCTGTGTCCCTTGCTTGCTGCGACGGCGGCGCTACGCGCCTGCCCGTCACTACCATACCCTACGCCCGGCCAGGGCAAAAGTTGCAGGTGGCCCACCCGTGGCGGCCGCGCTGTTCTGGCCGCCGGCCCACGGCGACGCGGTTCCGGCTCATGGCAGCGGATGCAGGCTGTGCTATCTACGGGGTGCGGGCGTTTACTCCCACTCGATCGTGCCGGGCGGTTTTGACGTGATGTCAAAGACGACCCGGTTGACGCCGGGGACCTCATTGACGATGCGCCGGCTGGTGCGGGCGAGCAGGTCATAGGGCAGCCGGGCCCAGTCGGCCGTCATAAAGTCCTCGGTTGTGACCGCGCGCAGGGCGATGACCTCCTGGTACGAGCGGCCGTCGCCCATGACGCCGACGCTCCGCACGGGTAGCAGGACGGCGAAGGCCTGTTGCGTCCCTTCGCGCAGCAGCCCGGCGCGCTCCAGCTCGTCAAGAAAGATGGCGTCGGCCGCGCGCAGGCTTTCCAGCCGGTCCCAGGTGATCTGGCCGAGGCAGCGCACGGCAAGCCCCGGCCCGGGGAAGGGTTGCCGCCAGACGATCCGGTCCGGCAGGCCGAGCGCCGTCCCCAACCGCCGCACCTCGTCCTTGAACAACAACCGTAACGGCTCGACCAGCTCGAACTGCATGTCGTCGGGCAGGCCGCCGACGTTGTGGTGTGTCTTGATGGTGTGGGCTTCACGACCGCCCTTGCCGGCACTCTCGATCACGTCCGGGTAGATCGTCCCCTGAGCCAGGAAGTCGATCTGGCCCAACTTGCGCGCCTCGCGCTCGAAGATGCGCACGAACTTCTCGCCAATGATCTTGCGCTTCTTTTCGGGGTCGGTCACGCCCTCGAGCGCTTCGAGATACTCCTCGACCGCGTTGACGGCCACGAGGTGGATGCCCTGTTCCTGTTCAAAGGCGCGGACGACGGTGGCCGGTTCGGCGTGTCGCAGCAGGCCGGTATCGACGAAGATGCAGGTCAACTGGTCGCCGACGGCGCGGTGGATGAGCGCGGCCGCGACGGCCGAGTCGACGCCGCCGCTCAGGCCCAGCACGACGCGGCCGTCGCCCACCTGGTCGCGGATGGCGGCTGTCAGCTCGTCAACCTGGTGGGCCGGCGTCCAGTCAGGCCGGCAGCCGCAGATCCGGTGGGCGAAGTTGCTCAGCAGCACGCGGCCATGCTGGGTGTGGGCGACCTCGGGGTGGAACTGGACGCCATAAAGGCGGCGCTCAAGATCGGCCGCCGCGGCGAATGGGGAATTGTCGGTGTGGGCCAGCGGATGGAAACCGGGGGGCAGCGCTTCGACCTTGTCCCCATGGCTCATCCAGACCGTCCGGTCGGCCGCTTCGTCCAGCCAGCCGGCGAAGAGGGGGTGGTCGGCCGCTTCCACCGCCAACGTCGCATGGCCATACTCGTGTTTGGCGCTGCCCAGCACCTTGCCCCCGAGCCGGTGGGCAAGAAGCTGCATGCCGTAGCAGATGCCCAGCACGGGCAACCGGCTGCCCAGGACATACTCGGGCAGGGTGGGCGCACCGTGGTCATAGACGCTGTTGGGTCCGCCGCTGAGGATGAAGCCTTTGGGCCGCAGGGCGAGCACCTGCTCGGCCGGCGCGCGCCAGGAGACCAGTTCGCAGTAGACATTGGCCTCGCGGATGCGCCGGGCGATCAGCTGGGCGTATTGCGATCCGTAGTCGAGGATGACAATCGTGTCGTGACTTGTGCTCATCCGGTTCCCCGTTTCATGATCAAGGTCTAGTCGGCAAAGACGATCCTGCCTTCGGACATATCGGTGATCGTCGCCAGGCTTTCGACCGGCACGCCCCAGACGGCCAGCGCCGCGCGGCCGCCCTCGAACGTCTTCTCCACCACCGTGGCGATGCCGACAAGCGTCGCCCCTGCCGCAACGACGATCCGGGCCAGGGCGTCGAGGGTGCGGCCGGTGGCCAGGAAGTCGTCGACGATGAGCACGCGGTCGCCGGCCTGCAGGAACTCCGGCGACACCATCAGCATGACCTCGCCACCCTTGGTGTGGCTGGGCGCTGACTCGACGTAGACCGGCTCGCGCATGGTGATCGGCTTGTGCTTGCGCGCGTAGACGACGGGCAGGTTGCCCAACGCCTTGCCGGCCATGACCGCCGGGATGATGCCGCTGACTTCGGCCGTCAGAATTCGCGTCGGCCGCGCCGAGGTGAAGCGCGCAGCGATCTCGGCGCCGGCCGCTTCCAGCAGCGCCGGGTCGATCTGGTGGTTAAGAAAACTGTCGATCTTGAGGATGCCGCGGCCGAGGTTTTCCCCGTCGGTGCGAATGCGGTCTTGTAGTGCTTTCATGTGGCCGTCCTAAAAAGTGGAGGTGGGAAGCCTGATATGGCTCCGATTTTCGGATATAATACTGCCTTGTCCAATTATGGCGCAGCCACAGGCAAACCGCCACTGGACAACATGAGAGCGCTTGCACCTTTTTTCACAAGCTGCTTGACGCTCAAGTGACCGTCTACTATAATTTAGGTCATCGGTTCGTTCAGAAAAAATTGAAAGTTGTGAACAGGGTAACAAGGATGAATCTCAAAGAAATCGAAGCCGCTATGGCTGCGGTTGACGAAAAGCTCGTAGCGGTCATCGATAGCGAAGTGGAATTGCTGAACGAAGCGAGCCGCCACATCCTGACCTCCGGCGGAAAGCGCATTCGGCCGCAGATGGCCTTGCTGTCCTACATGGCAGTCGGCGGGCAGAACCCGGAAGAAGCGGTGCCTATGGCGACCGCGGTCGAGATGGTCCACTCTGCGACGCTGGTCCACGATGACATCAACGACCACAGCCTGCTCCGGCGCGGCCGGCCCGCGGTCCACGCCCGCTGGGGACGGACCTTCGCCCTTCTGACCGGTGACTACCTGTTCACCAAGGTCTATGAGTTGATGGCCCCCTACGGGCCTACGTACAACATCATCATGGCCGACGCGTGCTCGAAGCTGGTCGAAGGCGAAACCTTGCAGGCCGCGACTGCCAAGGCCGGCAGCATCGACCGCGAGACCTACAAGCGCATTGTGGCTCTGAAGACGGCGAGCCTGTTTGAGAGCGCCGCTCGCATGGGCGCCTTGCTGGGTGGTGGTACGGAAGATGAGGTAGCGGCATTGGGTGAGTATGCTTACAACCTCGGGGTGGCATTCCAGATTATCGATGACGTGCTGGATGTCATCGGCGATCCTGAGACGTTGGGCAAGCCGGTCGCCACCGATCTGACCCAGGGCCGGGGCGTCATGATCGCCAACCGGGATCGCGCCTTGCTTTCGCTGCCTTCCAATGGCGAAGCGGTCGCCGTGGCCCAGGCGGCCACGGCTCCGGCAAGCGATGACCCGATCGAACGCATGATGGCCCAGTTGCGGGAGTCCGGCAGCATTGAACTGGCCAAGCTTCAGGCATATGAGATGGCCGGGCGTGCCCGTGCCGCGCTGGAGCGCGTGCCGCCGTCGCCGGCCCGCGACTATCTGGATGAACTGGTAGACCTGGTCGTGGAGCGCGACCGCTAAGGCCGAGAGGCGCTTGGTTTCGAACCGATTGCAACGCGGCGGGCACAACCCCGCCGCGTTTTTCTTTCCTTACACCTGCTGGGCGACCTTCTTCATGTGCGCCAGGATGGCGGCGATGCCGTTGAGCCGCTGGCCGCTCAGGACGCTCTGCAGCCCCATCTGCAAGTAGAATTCCGTTGGCACGGCCATGAGCTGGTCAAGAGTGACGTCTTTCAACCCTGTCTGCAGGATGGCTGCGAACCCCCGGACGGTCGGGGCTTCGGGCGACACGTCAAGGTAGAACTCCAGCCGGTCACCGGCGCTCTTTTCAGCATGGACGAACACGGGCGTATTGCACTCATGCACCACGTCCATGCTGTCCTTCTGGGCCTGCAGCCGTTCCGGCAGGGCAGGCAGTTTGCCGGCCATTTCCAGCAGATACTCCAGCTTCTCTTCGCCTTCCAGGACGGCAAAGTCATCGACGATGCCGGCCAATTGTGGTGGTAGGTGGTCCATTACTGTGACTATAGCCGGATTCTCGGGGCGCAGTCAATGGTGAGACGGCCGGTTGGGACCGGCGCCGCTTGCGGCCCTGTCAGCTCGCGCCCGGAGGCCGTCTGCCTGTCGGGTAGCGCGCGCCCTGCCCGCTAGGCGATCCAATCGCTCCACTGCTGCGACGGTTGCTTGCCCATCGCCTTCAGGTAGACCGTCGTCTTCCCATAGAAGATCAGCAGCGCTTCCTTGTAAATGTCGAGGTTAATCAGCGGCGGCACTTTGAAGTCGTGGCCGCGGTCGATCGCGCGGCCTGCGACGTCTTCCTCGCTGAGACCGGCAACGGCCGCGTGGAGTCGCTCATCCAATTCGGCATACCAGGACTTCAGCCGCGCGGTGCTCCGGAGCATTTCCGGGTCATCCATCCGGTCGTTGAAGTGTAGCGAAAAGGTTCGGAACGAGTCGACATAGGCCTGTTCGATTTCGCCGATCTCTTTGCAGAGGGCGCCGAGAGGTGGGTTAGCGCCTCCCGGCGTGAAAGACAGGTCCGCGTCGCTCAAGCTCTCCATCAGCTGATCGCGCAGCCGCTGGTACAGCCTGAAGGTCGGGTAGTACTCGTCAATGATGCTGTTCATGGGTGTTCATTCGGCCGGGCCATCGTCAACCGGCGCAGGCTCGATCGGTGCGCCCACGCCATAGATGGCCCCATACTTGAGGACGCGATGATTACCGGCGTCGGCCAGGTAGATGTTGTCCTCGGCGTCCAGCGTTATACCGTTGACCAGGGCAAAGTCGGCCGTCGTGTTGCCGAATTGCCCGAAGCGGTTCAGGTAGCCGCCGCTCGGGCTGAAGACGAGCACGCGATAGGCTTCCGGGTCGGTGGCGTAGACACGGCCCTGGCTATCGGTGGCCAGGAATGGCTTGTTATTGATCGACTGGCCGAACCACGCCTCCACCCGCCATTCGGATTCGGGCAGGAGTTCGGGCGACAGCCGCTGGATGCGGCCGTTCCATGTGTCGGCCACGAACACGCTGCCGTCCGGGCCGACGGCCAGGCCGACCGGCTCGTTGAACTGGCCGGGCTGGTTGCCGAATCCGCCGACCTGGCTGATGAACTGCCCATCGGGTGTCATCACCTGCAGTCGGTGGTTGCCGGTGTCAGTGATGACCAGGTTGCCGTCGCTCAGCACGGCGATATCGCGCGGGCCGAAGAAGAGGCCCAGACCGCCGTCAGCGGATTCGGCCGAGGGAGCGCCGCTCATGCCGTATGCGCCGACGAATTCGCCGTCTAGGGTGTACTTCTGGATGCGGTGATTCCAGGTGTCGGCGATATAGAGATACGTATCGTCGACTGCCAGTCCCCACGGCTCGTTGAACTGGCCCGGCTCGGTGCCGAAGCTGCCCCACTCGTCCAGGAACGACCCATCGGCGGCGAACATCTGGATGCGATGGTTGCCGGAGTCGGCCACGTAGACGCGGCCGTCCGGCCCGACCTCGACGTTGCGCGGGCTGGTGAAGCTCCCCGGCTCCGTGCCGGCGACACCGGACTCGTTCCAGACCTGGACCGGCGCGAGCGTCAACGCGCCGCTCTCATACGGGTCGGCCAGGGCCGCCGCGCTGACACCGCCAACGCCATAGTCCCACAGGTCAGCGGCAACATCCTTGCGGATATAGAGCCGCAACTCGTGTCGCAGCGGCCATTCCCCCGCGGTATAGGTGCCGCCGAAGACCTCGCCATACTTGCGATAGTCGCGGTGGAAGAAGATGTCCCACAGCGCCTGGCGCACGTCCGGGTTGAAGATGCCGCGCCGGACTTCGTCCTCCGGGTTGCCGAACAGCGCGTTCCAGGACCAGCGCTTGTACTCCTCCATCGGCCACCACAGGAAGGTGTACTGGCGATAGGTGTAGTTGTTGGCCAGGAACGGGTCGACCTTGTCCCAGTTGCGCCCCCCGACGATCACCACCGGCGATTCATTCAGCGTTTGGGTCGGGTTGTCGCCGAAGAACACCCGGTTGGGATAGTCGCGCAGGTACCAGGTGTAGGGCCAGGAGACGTCGCTGTCGTAGGCAACTTTGATGCTCTTGTCGCCTTCCAGCCGCATCGAAAGCTCCTCGAGCTGGCTGAGGACCACGCTCTTGGTTGCCGGCGCGCCATGGGCATAGACGAGGTACTCATTGGTGAAGTCATAGTTGACGAAGTTGGCCATGTAGGAGAAGCGAATGGTCAGCAGGGCCAGCACGCCGAAGACGGACAACGCTACCACGGCCGAGCGCACGCCGCCGGACAGCCGCCCGTAGAGCGGCCGCCAGAAGTAGACCAACAGCCCGACAACCAGCAAGCCGCCAAGGAAGCGGCCGAGATACGTCAGGTTCGCGGCTTCCTGGTTACCCCACCGGATCTGGCCCAGAAGCAGCGGGCCGAGCGCGGCTACCGTGACGATCATCAGCAGCATGGTCAGGCCGATGACCCCAACCGTGTTGCGGGTGAGTAGCTGCCGGCGATCGGCTCCGGCCAGCGTCTCGTTCAGGAACCAGCCTGACAGCATCGCCATCGGGGCGACGAAGTGGGTGCTGATCCACGGCATCTTTTCGCCGGCCAGGCTGTAGGCCAGCCAGGTCATCCCCATCCACCAGATGAGAGACGGGACGAAGGCCACAAGGGCAGGCCAGTCCAGCAGGTCCACCGGCCCGCGTTTCAGGCCGAGCCCGGCCGACACCTGCCGGCGTCGCAGGAGGAACCAGTAGGCGAAGCCGGCGGCTAGGATGCCGCCCGCGGCCAGCATACCCGGTATGGTACTCGGTTCAAGCGCCAGTTCCTGTGCCCGGTTGTAGAGCCAGTTCGTCAGGCTATAGGCCAGCACCGCCAACAGGCCCAGCCAGACCCAGTACCAGACGACCTGGTTGATCCGCCGCTGCTTTGTCCACAGGACGATACCGGCCAGGGCGAAGATAAGCGGCAGGAACTCATAGAACGGCGTGACGAAGAAATAGTAATACCACGGCTGGCTGCCGCGCTGGACGCCCTGCTGCTCCAGCCAGTAGCCGAGCGAACCGACCATCCCACTCCGCCAGCCGGCCGGGTTGGTGAACACGCCGGTGAACAGCACGATGACGATGGCCTGGAAGATGATGAAGGCGATCAGGAAACGACGCCGGTCCCACCACAGGCCGACCAGAATGCCGATGATGAGGGTACTGATCAGGAACAGCCAGACCACGACGAGGCCGGACGTCAGATAGGACTCGATGCAGATGAGATTCGTCGCCCGCGCCAGCGCGAGCTGCAGCGGGGTCATCGTTTCCTGTCCGGCCAACATGCAGGTGTTGATGGTCAGGTCCTGCGGATTGAAGCCCGCGATGCGAACCAGCATCGGCGAGGCCATCGGCAATATTAGCGTCGTGAACAGGACGACCAGGTCGAACTCCGGGTAACGGTCGATGTGCGGCCGGGCGGCCCGGGCCATCAGGAAGAGGCCGAGGCTGAAGACGGCGATGCCGATCAACTCGACCCACTTGGTGAGGGCGTCGAGCGGGTTGACGATCGCCTCGGCCGGGGTGGCCGTTACCGTGGCATTCGGATCGACGGCGAAGCCCTCGCTGGTGGCGGTCGCAGTGGTCGCGGCGTTTTCTGCGCCGCGGGTCATCACGACATGAGCGCCCAAACCGCTCATGGTCAGCAGGACGCCCGCCAGGATAAGCAGGATCGGCAGCCGCATGCGCGGCAGCGATTCGCGGAACCAGGCCGCCCCGCCCACCAGCGCCAGCAGCCGCACCAGCAGGAAACTGCCGAAGATGGCGACATAGATGAACGCCGATTCCATCGTCGTGAACATCAGCGCCACCGCCGCCACGAAGACCCACAGGTATTTGTCTCGCGGTTGCCGGATGTAATACCAGATGGCGATGAACGTGATCAGGGCGAAGGTGATAATGATGATGTCGTGGCGGATGTAGCGGCTGTAGTAACTGATGTACGGGGAGATGAGGAAGATGAAACTGGTGACGATCGCCCCAAAGCGGCCGAGCCAATCGCGCAGAAAATAGGGGATGAGGATCAGCAGGACGCCCAGGACGGCCTGCGGGATGCGCGCGCTATAGTCGCTGTCCCCGAACAGCCAGTATGACAGGGCCGAGAGATGGAAGAGGGTCGGCCCGTGCATGAGCGGCGTGTGCGAGTAGCCTTCCCCGTTATAGAACTGGTAAGAAAACTGGGTGTGGAGACTCTCGTCGTGACTGACAACGCGGTCGCCCAGTCCCCAGAAGCGGCTGATGATGGCCAGGATGACGAAAGCAAGGTAGATCGTCTTCTCCAGGTCCAGTTGCAGCGCGGAGAGGACGGGACGCGACAGGATGTCCTGCTGGGTCTCCTGTGGCGATGTGACAAATCCGGTCATAGAGTTGGCCTTACGATAGGGTTGGTTGCCGGTCAGGGAGCGGCCGTGTGTGGGACAGGTGTCACCGGGATACCCGTCTCGGCCGCCGGGTTCGGCGCCAGTGCCGGTGACACCTCGGGCACGAGGTCGCCCGAGGCAACAGGCAGCGGAACGTTTGATTCGAGCGCGAGCAGCGTCGAGGCGATAGCCGTCGCGGTCGGCGTGTCAGATGGGACGAGCGTCGGCGTGCCTGCCTTCAAGCCAAGCAGGTTGCCCGCCCCTCCGCGCGCGCCGGCCCCGGTCATCTGAAGGCCCAGGCTGGCGCAGAGGAGGACCAGGATCATCATGGCCGGCGCAAGCTGCCGGCTCAGGCGCTGATGAGGAGCCGAGAAGCGCCTGGGCAGGGCGGGACGCAGTTGGGCCAGGCGCGGGGCCGGCAGCGTCGCCGCCTGGGCTGTCTGGCGGACCATCGAGGCCAGCCGGCGTTCGCGCTCCAGCGCGCTCGCGCAGGCCGCGCACGCCAGCGAGTGTCGCTCCACCTGACGGCGTTCCTCGGCTGAGGCCAGTCCCAGGACGTAATCAGATATCAGAGGTTGAACGTGGTCGGTATCCATGGCGTGTCCTGCACCTCTATACACGGCCGCCGGCCGTTTGGCGCAGCGGCGGCATCCCCGCTAGGCGATCTCATCGGCCAGCAGATCGCGGAGCGCCTTATGGGCCAGCCGCATGCGCGACTCGGCCGTCTTGCCCGGGATGTCGAGTATGGCGCCGATCTCGTCGTAGGGCAGGCCTCCGTAGTAGCGCAGGATGGCAACCTCGCGCAACTTGGGCGAGAGCGCGCCGAGCGCTTTCCAGACCGCGCGCTGCCGTTCATTGGTCAGCAGGGCGTCGTCGCCTTGTGGCGCGTCGTGGTCCTTCGCATCCTGGTCGACCAGCTGCTGCATGGAGACGGCGGGCAGCCACTTCCGGCGACGTTTGTTGCGGCAGCGGCTGACGGTTATGCGGTACAGCCAGGTGGTGAAGGCCGATTTACGATGGTCGAAATGATCCAGGCGGCGCAGGGCATACTCGAAACTGTCCTGCAGAACCTCTTCGGCGTCCTGTTGATGCTGCAACAGGCTGTAGGCCAGGCGGAAGACCATCCCGGCGTGCTGGTTGTAAAGAGCGACCATGGCTGCCTCGTCGCCCGCGAGGCAGCGGCTGATCAGCACGTCCGTTTCTTCGTCGGCGCGGGGCGCGGGCAGGGCCTCCAGCCAGGCATACAGGGGATAGTCGGTCATGGCTGCCGCCCGCTCTCCGTCAGATCAGCGCGAATCCAGAGCACGATCCGCTGCTCGGCGGCAGGCGCGCCGGACTCCCGGAACAGCCACCAGCGCAGGATGTCGGCGATCGAACTCGGCGGCGCGACCTCAGGTTCAAGCCGCAGCAATCCGAAGTCGTCGCCCGCATAATCATTGGGCAGGCGCGGCTCGGAGTCCAGCGGGGTGATCACGGCCGAGTAGGACGTGTTGAGCGGCACCGTCGCGCCAAACCGCGCATCGGGAAAGTCGCGCAGGTACCAGCGTAGAACCGGCGTATCCACCGTGCTGAAGAGGTCGAGATCGCGCTCGCCGCCGATGGCCTGGCGCGACACCAGCCGGATCGTTGACGCCAGCAACCGCACGTCGTCATCAGTGCCCACGCTGACCCACCGCTCGCGCGGGTCATTGCTGCCGTACTGGGCCAGGGACGTCGCCGCGCCCCATTGAATGAAGATCAGCAGCAGCGCAAGGCCGACAAACGCACCCTGGAGCGCGCGTCGTGGGTCAACAGCGGAGGCGAGTCCCACCAATACGATCGCAGCCAGGACGAGCATGCCGGCCAGTACGAGATAGGGGAGCTGTTCGGGCGCGCCAACCGGCACGCGAGCGTAGCGGCCGAGACTGACGAGGGCGGCCAGCCCAAGCAGCAACAGGCCGGCGGCTACGCCGACCGCCAGCCGGCTGTCGCCTGCTTCCGGACGCGGCCGCAACAGCCTCCCGGCGAAGAGGCCGATGAGCAGGTAGCCGATCAGGGCGAGCAGTGCCGCGTTTGTGACGACGCCCGGTTGCAGGAACACCAGCAACAGCACGGTCACAAGCCAGAAACCGAGCATCAGCCCGATCGGCGGCCGGCGCAACATGGCCCACACCAGGACCGGAAGCCCCAGGACGAAAAGCGCCGGCTCGTACCGCAGGGTCGCCAGGAGTGAAGCCGCTGAGTCCAGGCTCCCGGCTGCCGGCAATCCAAAACGGCCCAGCCAGTCAGCGGGCAGCCGGAAAGTCGCCCCGAGGGCCGTCGGGTTTAACAGCAGGAGCGTGCTGAGCGCCAACAGGCTGAGCAACGCGGCCAGCCCGATCGGCCGCCAGTGTGACAGGAGCCGTTTGAAGGGCCACAGGTCATTGGCATCCTCGCCAACATCGCCCATGCCGGCGAACCACCACCAGACAACGGCCAGCGGGAGAAGGCCCATGTAGAAGATCGGATCGCTGGTCAGGCCGATGCCCAGCCCAACGCCAAGCGCTGTGGCCCAGCGGCCGTTGCCCGGCGCGGCCGACAGGCGGAGTGCCGAGACAAAGACCAGCAAGAGCGTGAATAGCGCGATCGCTTCGCCGCCGGCCGTACGCGAGGTGACGACCAGCATCGGCGATACGGCCATGAATAGTGTCGCGAACAACACGCCCGCTGCCTTCCAGCGGCCGCGCAGGAGCCAGGGGAGCGCCAGCAGCGCCGTGCCGAAGATCGCCGGAACCAGACGCGCGGTCGTGTCGCTGCTGCCCGCAATGGGCGAGAGCAGGACGGACAGGGCGAAATATGCCGGACTGCCGGTGTCCAGTGGCGCCGGACCTGACTGCCAGTACGCCCACACCGGCAACGCCGCTTGGGCTTCCGGTGGCGTCAGCAACGGGCCGCCGAGGTTGGCAAAGCGCAGGAGGCCGCCGAGCACGACGACCGCCAGGACGAGCAAGTCGGCCAGGGTCACCCGGGCGAGTGCCATGCGCAGCCGGTTTGAATCGTGGGGCACTGCGGCAGGCTCCGCGCCGGAGGAGGCAGTCTCGACGGGCGGCGCAGCCGGAGCGCCGGGCGCTGCCACAGCTTCTATCGCTGTTCTGCCATCCGGCGGAACTTCGATGCTCCCGGTCGATTGGACAGGTTCAACTTTCATGACTGTGCCAGGGCGGCCGGTTCCCAACGATAAATCGTAACACGGTCATTCTGGAAGGCAACGTCGAGCCGGTCGCGGAACTTCTCCATGCCGGCCGGGCCGTAGGTCGATGCCTCCAGATCGCCGACGACAATATAGCCGACCTCGAATTCATTCAGTAAAAAGGCGACCAGCTCCAGGTCGGCCGTGGAATAGATCTGCCGCACCAATGGCTCGCGGCGGCCGGGTTCCGGGTTGTCGCTGCCCCGCCACTGTAGTTCGTGGCCCGGCCAGCCCAGGATCGTCGGCAGGCCGCTGTTGGCCGACATCCGGCCGAAGCTGCTGTACTGCCCACCGACCGCTTCGAGGATCACGGTGGGACCTTCCGTCGTTGCCTGCTCGCGCAACCAGGCGATGGCCTCATACTCCGCCGGGTTGCTGCGCTGCAGGTAGGCCAGGCCGTCGAGCGTGGCCGGTTGCCGGTCGAGCGGCGTTCCGGCTGCGTCCGCAACCGGGCCGCGATACTCGACGCTCCGCGAGCGGACGGCATAGACCGGGAAGAGCAGGGCGACGAGCAACAGGAGCGCGTACCCGACCGTGACGGCCGCCGGGAGCAAGCGGCCTCCGCGAGCTCGCACCGCTGCCCAGAGGTAGTCGAGGCTGAAGACGGCGGCGATCCCGAACATGACCCAGGCCTGGTAATAGAACTTGAAGGTCGTGTTCAACCGGAGGCCGAAGTTGTCGCGCAGGTAGACGAATTCCGGGCCGATGGTCAGCAGGAGGCCGGTGATCACCAGCAACAGCGCGAACGGTAGCGCCGGGTGACCCGTCCGACGCTCGCCTGCGGCCGGTTCGACCTCATTCCGGATGGCCATGACCGCCAGCGCTAGGAGTGCCAGCAGGAACAGGAGCAGCGCCGCGTATGCCAGCCGGCCGGTGACCAGCGACGGGAGGACGGCCGCCACGGCTCGAATGCCCCAGCCCGGCGCGATGTCGCCGCCCGGCCAGGGAGGCAGGCTTACCCCCAGGTCCGACGCCAGAGCAGCGACGCTGCCGCCGCCGTTGGTACTGGCGACGATCCAGGCCAGGAAGATCATCAGGACCGACAGCAGGGCGGTGAGTCCCAGGGTAGCCAGCAGGCCGGCCTGCCAGCCGCGAAAGCGCGAGCCGGCAGCCCGGACGAGCAACAGGGCGCTGATCGGCAGCAGGGGGATGCCGAAGATCACCAGAAACTGAATGAGCCTCGTCGGCCGGAGCAACATCGGCAGGAGGAAAGGCGGCCCGGCCTGCGAGCGGAAACCGAGGTAGAAGGGCAGGTAGAGGACGACGGCCGAGATCACCATGAGCACGGCGACCACAAGCGTCTGGGCGAACAGACCCCGACGCTCGCCCGCGCCGGCCCAGGCCCCCAGCCAGAAGGCGCCGAGGACGACAAACAGGTGGATGAGTACGTCCCACGTGTTTAGGAAAGACAGCCCGCCCAGGACAACGGCCGTCAGCAACCACAGCGGGAGGCCGATCTTGCCCGGCAAGCGACGAACGCGCCCGGCCCAATTCATGGCGTTCCATTCGGCCGCGGACAGCGCCGCGCCGCCTGCTCGCGCCTGCAGATACCAGGCAAGCGCCACGGCCAGGCTCAGGAAAGCGAACGGGAGGGCCAGAACGTGCGGGTGCAGGTCGCCGAGGACGAAGCTGAATGCCGGAACCTCGACGATCGGTTCCAGGCCTTCCTCGGAACGGCCGGACAGGTAATGCTCGTGGATCACCCGGGAGGTCCGCCACCACCACCAGCCGCTCTCGCCGTACCGCGGCGAGCCGTCGGTGTCGGCGGGGCCATTGATGTCGCGGATGTCGATCCAGCGCCACAGAGCAGGCGAGCCGATGCCGTTGCCGTGCAGCAGCTCCAGCCCGATCTGCAGGTTGCCGGCCACGGCAACAGCCAGCGCAGCGACGACGCCCCAGGCGACCGCCGTCCGCCGGCCGGCAAGCGCGACAAGGTTATAGACCAGCCCGAACGCGCCCACGGCCGTCCCGGCAACCAGCCAGGCCACGGCCAGGTTGAAAGCGACCGGCTCGGCGACGAGCGCCAGCCGGCCCAGGACCGAGGTCATGACGTAGCCAAAGTAGTAATAGCTGATCGCGTAGCCTGACAGCCACGGGTCGAGCGGCGGGAAGGTCGGGCTGCGGCCGATGGCGTTCAGAAAGGCGAACTCCATCGGTTTCTCCGTCGCGGCGATGGCCGGGTTCTGGGCGCGCACCCATACCCAACCGGCGAACACGAGGCCGAACACCAGTTCAGCCGCCAGGATCGTCCGCCTGTTGCCCGACAGCCAGCCTGAGAGGGGCTGGTCAGTGGGGTTGCGACGGTAGGCGAGCCAGGAGACGGCCGCCACAACCGCCAGCGCCAGCAAGATCCCCCCGGCATGATTGGCCGAGAAACCCAGGCTGCCCGCCAGCCAGAAGACAAAGCTGACCAGCAGAAGGCCGAGCATGCGCGTGAAGGCATAGCCGCGGTCGGGCAAGCGCCACAGGAGGGCGTAACTGAGCGGCAGGACGGCCAGCCCGAAGACGGTCAGAACTGCCCACCAGCGCAGCGCGGCCAGGATGTCGCTCAGCGCCACAGGCTGCCCCTCAATTGGCTATCGCGTGACTTCGAAGATACGCGCATACGCATCCTGATAGACGGGCGACAGGAGGCCCGCCTCTGCCATCTGGTCGAACTTGGCCAGTCCTTCCGGCAGGCTATAGGCCTTCTCAAGCGTGCCGACGTAGACATAGCCGACGTCGTAACGGTCAAGGATATTGACCGCCTGGGCGATGTCGGCCGTGTTGTACAGCGTTGTCACATCAGCGATCCGGTCGCTCACCATCGTCGGCGGGACGACGGCGCGTTGCTGGCGCTGGTGCCAGTCCCACCCGATGATCGTCGGCAGGCCGGTATACATGGCGATTCGCGCGGCGATCGAGCGATACGGGTTGCCGCCGTAGGCTTCGGCGATGACCGGCGATCCCTCAACGTTCTGCTGCAGCCAGCGGATGGCCTCGACGTCCTCGCCCGGCCGGATGGTCACCCCCGCGCCGGTATAGTCCGTGTCGCCATACTCGATGTAGGGCAGGAAGGCCGCCCCGTCGAGGGTGTTGGGCGCCTCCTTGCTCATGCGAATGCTCCACTTGGCCGGGGTTGCCACGAGCGGATAGAGCAACGCGGCGGCCAGCAGCACCGCCAGGGCCGCACCCCAGACCTGCCGCAGCCGGGGGGAGCGCCGGATCGAAGGCCAGGCCCAGGCGGCCGCTGCGCCACAGGCGACGCTGAGCAGCAACCAGGCCTGCAGGTAGAACTTGAAGACGGTGTTCATGCGGCCGACGTCGCCGTCAAGGACGACGATCTCGACCAGCAGGGTGAGCCCGAGCGCGGCCGCCATCAGCGCCAGGGTGATCCGCCGCGGCATGGCCAACCCGGGTCGCAGGGCCAACAGACCCGTAAGCGCCAGGAGAGGCAGGACGATCGGCGCGGCCGTGTAACCCCGGACGAGCAGCAGGAAGTTGAGCGCGACGAACAGGCCCAAAGCGATCAGGATGGTCCAGCGTGCCGGTTCGAGGCGTCGCAGGCCTTCATCTGTCCAGCTCTGTCCCCAGGCGCGGAACTCGCGCAGGATGTGGGTGATCACAAAGAAGAGGAAGAGTCCCCAGACGACGAGGTAGTCGCCGGCGGGGGTGTAAGAGCCCTGCCAGAGCGAAGCGGAGTTGTAGCCGCTGCCGTAGTTGGCCGAGTAGGGCCAGAACAGCAGCGACGACAGCCCGAACAAGAGCACAACGAGGGACAGGCCGCGGCCGAGTGCCGGCAGGCTGAATCCACCCTCCTGCTGGAAGGCGAAGACGAGCGCTGCCAGACTGCCGAGGAGCAGGTACGTCGGCCAATCCCAGGTGTTCGTGGCCCGCAACGCGCCGATGGCGAGCGCGCCGACCAACCACATCAAGAGCAGTTCCGCCCAATTCCTGCGGCCGCGCTCATGAGGCGAGCGCGCCTGTCGCGTCGCGAAAGGCGCGAGACTGATCGCCCACCCGAGCGCCAGCATCGTCAGCGGCATGCTGATCATGTGAGCGTGGAGGTCGCCATACAGGAAGGTGAAGAACGGGAACTCCGTGATCGGCTGGACTTCGCCCTCGCTTGCGCTGATGGCCCGCGAGGCCGTCCAGAACCAGTCACCCGGATATATGGGCACCGGGGCGCCGGTCAGGGCCTTGATGCCCCCATCCACCGTTCGGGCGACGTTGCCGACCAGCGGGATCGCTTCCAATGCCGGATCGCCGGTCAGGTACCAGGCGCTGCGAATGACGCCGACTTGAGCCAGATTGCCCACCAGCAATGCCAGGGCCACAGCCACCAGACCGGCCACCACGGCACGCTCTCGCAACGCGCCGGTCACCCTGCTACCCCACCCGGGCCGCCGGGAGGGGCCGGGGGCCTCTCCGTCAGCGTCCGACTGCGCCCGTACCAGGTTATACGCCAGGCTGAAGACGGCCACGCCGGTGAAACTGAAGAGCATCGGCAGGACGAGGTTGTAGGCCAGTGCGGGCGCAATACCCAACAACTCGGTCAGCGCGCCGGCGAGGACAAAGCCCCAGTAGTAGTAATTGATGTAACCGCCGGCGAACCATGGATCGTACGGAGGGAAGGTTGTCGAGCGGACCACGGCCGTGAAGTACGACAGGTCCATCGGTTTCTCGCCGCCCCAGATGACGTCCCAGACGTCTGGGTTGCCCAGGCGGATGATGACCATCAGCGCGAACAGGGCCACGCCGAGCAATTCAACGACGAGGATGTAGCCGGCGTGGTCGCGCACGAAGGCCACAAGCGCCGCCCGACGGAAAACCAACACAGCCATGGATGCGACGATGATGACCAGCAGCGCAAACAGGAGCGCGCTGCGCGTCGCCGGCAGCAGCCCGGTGCTGGCCGCCAGCCACGGCAGATAGGCCAGCAGTAGCAGCCCGAGGACCCGGGACAGGGCGTAGCCGCGATCGGGCAACCCTCCAAGCGCGATGAAGGCCAGCGGAAAGGCCAGCCAGCCCAGCAAGACGGTCACAACCAGCCAGACGCCGGCCGCCAGCCACGGGTTCCGCGACAGCAGCCCGTCCGGGTTGAAGACTTCGTCGAACGTGCCGCCCGCGCGCTGGGCGGCCGCGTCCGCGGGGCTAAGGAGCAGCCCGTTCTTCGCCTGTGTCGCCTGCAGCGGGTTCATCACCGTCACCCGGCTCAGGTCGATGCTCTCCAGGATGCGCCGGGTGTTCTCGGAGCTGTAATCGCTGGTCTTCTTGAAGATCCAGACGGGCGGGTGGTCATAGACGCTGAAGGCTTCTTCGGCGGCAAGGTCGCCCGGCGGCGGCCAGCCGACGGCCGGCGGCTCGCCCCAACTGACCTGGCCGGTGGTATCGCTGACGTACAGCGGGCCAAGCCGCAGGTTGCCGTGGTTCTGCTGAACCAGCTCGAAGCCCAGATCTCCGTTGAACAGGGCCTCGTAGTAGCGGACCATCATCGGGTAGGTCAGCGGCAGTCGCGGCAGCGACCACATCGCCCGCTGGCTGCTCAGCATGATGTAGTCGGCCTCGTCGAGCCAGAGAATGACCTCTTCGCGCTTCTCCGGGCTGTCCGGGTGGGTGACAGGCCGTTGCCCGCCGACGACCTCGGTGTAGTAGCTGCCGTACGCGCTGCGGCCGCCGGTGCTGACCGGCAACAGATCATCCCAGTGCTCGTTGACGAGCCGGCTGGTTCCGGCGCGGATCGGGCCGCCCGGCCCGGCCACAGCCGTCAGCCGCTGCGGCGCGCCGGCACTGGCGGCCGTTGGGGGCAGGCTGAACTCCGCTGCCTGTCTGTCGCCCGCCAGCTCCAGCACCTGCGTGACCGGCGCAGGGTCGTTGAGCTGGACACTCAGCGTTTCAGCATCGACGCCTTCGTCCGGGTCAGACAGGTAGTTGAAGCGCACGCCGGTGATGGTGCCGTCCTCCGGCAGTTGGAAGTCGACGATCAGCGGCACGCCGTCCTGCTGGAACAGGAATTCCTTGACCGGCAACTGGAGCTCGCGCGGCGTGCCGTCGGCCGAGGTGTACAGGAGCGTCGCCCCGGAGGGCACATTCTCGAAGATCCAGTTCGAAGCGGCGACGCGTGTCACCGGCTCGCGATAGATCTGGGTGAACATGGTTGCCCAGAGGAAGCTGGGCACGAGGACGAGCGCCGCCAGCCCGGCCACGGCCGCCCGCCGCCAGCCCCCCTTCTCCCGGTCGCGCCGGGCCGCCAGGGACCAGAGGTAGACGAGGGCCCACCCGGCCGCGATGACCAGCGTCGGGTAGATCGGCAGGAAGTAGCGGACTGACTTCACCCAGCGCGTGCCCATAAACAGGAAGTAGAGCAACGTCCAGGCGACCGGGATGGTATGGAGCATCCACTCCGGCACGTCGTTCCAGCGCCGTTCGGGCTGGAAGATGCGCCACAGCGCCCACAACGTCGCCAGCCAGGCGAAAAGACCGGCGGTCAGCCCCAGACCCCACAGGACCATGTTGGTCCACGGGAACAGGATGGCCGGGCGGTCGGTCCATTGCAGGGCGGGTGGGAAGGAGGCCTCAGGCTGTTGCAGATGCTGGATGTCGGCCATATTGGTCAAGAACTGCGGGTTCAGGCCGACGACCGAGCCAACCAGCAGTCGCAGGGCGCCGGGCTCTTCACCTGTCTCGGCCATCGCCCGCGCGGCGACCATGTCGCGGTCCATGAAGGCATACGGCATGGCCAGCCGGAAGGTGAAGATCGTTGCAGCGGCGGCGACGACGACGGCCAGGATCATGCGTTCCAGGTCGCGCGCCCCTTTCGCGGCAAACACACTTCGCAGCGAATGGCCGCGGCGGGCCAGCCAGATGACCGCGCTCAGGTTGACGAGTACGGCCGCCGGCAAGATATTGATCCGCGAAGCGGCCGCCAGGCCGACCGCGATGCCGAACAACACGAACCAGCGCAACCGCCAGCGGACCTCGCTGTCACCGATACCGGCGGCCCGCACGGCCGCATAAATGGCGACGGTTGTGAAAGCCGCTGCCCAGTTGTCCATCGTGAAGAAGTGGGACTGCTGGATGGGCATGACGGCCACACCGAGCAAGAAGGCAGCCGCCAGCCCGGCCCACGCCCCGTAGAGCCGGCGGGCTATCAGGAAGGTGAAGAAGACCGACACCAGGTCGATCAGCGCCGACAGGGCCCGCCCGACGATATGGATGCCGTCGAAGGCGGTGAAGGTATACGGACACCACGCAGGTGGCTGTCCGTCCGCGCCGGTTGCCGCGGCGCATAGCTCAGTCGCCCACTCGGCCGCGTAGCGGGTGACGGTCATCGGGAAATTGCCGTAGACGTAGAACGTCTCGCCGAAGTTGTACGGGTTGAGCGTGGAAACCGAGGTGCGAAGATAGTCAAGTGGGCTATCGACCGTGCTGAGCTCGGTGGCGACGATCGTCAGGAAACGCTCGTCGGGGTGCAGGTGATGGTTATCGTCCCAGCTCAGGCCGGTGAAGCGGAAATAGGCGCTCAGGCCGAGGATCACCAGCAGCCCGAGGACGACCAGCGCCTCGGCCCGGCTGCGCGAGCGGGCGACGGGGCGTTCTTCAACTGTGACAGCAGGGCCGGCCGCACGCCCGCTATCGGCCGCGGCCTCGTTCAAAGTATCGATAGCGACCTCACTCTTGCCGCCCGGTCCAGCGTGACGCGTGGAACGACGAAGGCAGCGTTTGCCCATGTTGCCTGCCGGCGCGCAGCCCCTTCAGGGTCAGCGACATGCGACTGGCAAAGATCACATCTTTATACACAACGATACGGGTGTCGTCGCAACGGATCGAGCGAACGCTCATCTGATCCGGCGCGCCGTTATTCGCCTCCGGACACCTCGATCAACGCCTGCAGCGCTTCCCGGTTGACGATGGTGAAGCGGCGGCCGTTGACCTGGACCCAGTTAGACCGGCGGAAACGGCCGAGCGCCTTGTTGATGCTGACCCGCGTGGCGCCGGTCATTTCGGCCAGGTCGGTCTGTGTCAGCGAGACGTCGATGACGGTGCCCGCCTCAGTAGGGCGGCCGTACTGGTCAGCGAGATTGAGCAGCGTCCGTGCCAGCCGACCCGGCAGGTCCAGGAAGAAGATGTCGGCCAGCTGGATGTTGAGCCGGCGAATGTGGTGAGCCAGTGTCTTCAGGACCTGCAGCGCGAACTCCGGGTTGCCCATCAGATAGTGGATGAAGTCATCGCGGTGCAGCGTCAGGGTCTCGCTTGGTTCGAGCGCCACCGCCGTGGCCGAACGGGGCGAATCGTCCAGCAGCGCCAACTCACCAAAGAACTCGCCCGGCCCCAGGATGGCCAGCACGGCTTCCTGTCCTTCCGGCGTCGTATGGCTGATCTTGACTTTGCCACGACTGACGATGTAGAGCAGGCCGCCGGGATCGCCGAGGTGAAAGATGACCTGACCGACGCTGAACCGTCGCGGGATCAACCGGCGCGCCAGTTCGCTGGCTTCCTCTTCCGGCAGATTGGCGAAGAAAGGCACAATCTGCAGGGCCTGGGCGGCATTTCCCTCCCGCTGAGCCATACGATCAGTCTCCTCAACGAACACGCAAAAAAGGCAACACGTAGCAGGCAGTCACATCATTCTACAGCGTTTGAGGCTCGTCGCAACTGCTCCTCGGCCGCCGCCAGCGCGCGGGCGACCTGTTCCGCACCGGCTGCCGGGCCGCCACCCTGCGCCGAGGCAGGCCCCCCGCCGCCCCGCGCCTCGCCCAGGTGGGGCAGCGCCGCCTTGAGTGCGTCGCCCATATGGCCGGGCGCTGCCGGGTGGCGGGCGAAGACGAGCTGCGACGCCCCTCCGGCGCTGCCCAGCAAGGCGACGGTCCCCGGTTCCTGCGCCAGGCGGTTGGCCAACGGCCGCGCGAGTTCCGCTTCGTCTGCCTCCAGCACAGCAGTGATGAGCCTGGCATCGCCCAGCGACGAGGCCAGCGCCGACAATCGCGCGGCCTCAGCCTCCACCAACCGGGCCTGTTGCTGTTTCAACTGCGCCCGCAGCGCCTTGTTCTCATCCAGCAGCTTTGCGACTGAGGCCGGCAACTCGGCCAGTCCGGTGGTCAGTGTCGCCGTCAACTGCCCGACCGCGTCTTGCTTCCGCCGGTAATCAGCCAGCGCTCGCATCCCGCAGCAGAACTCGACCCGCGTCTGGTTTCCACGGCGTTCGACCTTCACGATCTTCAGCAGGCCGACCTCGGCCGTGCGCGCGACGTGGGTCCCGCCACACGCGGTCAGATCGAAATCGGCGATCTCGACCAGGCGGAGCCTGCCGCCTCGACCGGGCGGGACCTTGCGGAGCGGCAGGGTCGCCGCCTCATCGAAGCTGACCTCCCGGTTCACGATCGGTCGGGCCTGCCAGATGACGTCGTTCGCCAGTCCTTCGGCGGCCTGGATCTCGTCGGCCGCCAGGTCGGCCCGGTCAAGGTCGATCGTCACGGTTCCCGGGCTGAGATGGAAGCTGACTGTCTCGGCCTCGGCCACCCGAATGAAGGCCTGTGAGAGGATGTGCTGCCCGGTGTGGTGTTGCATGTGATCGAAGCGGCGCGGCCAGTCGATCCGGGCCTCCACCGGTCCGGGCGCAAGCTCGCTATCCAGGATGTGCAGCACGCGGCCGTGCTCCTCCTCGGCGATGACATCGAGTACGTGGGCAAGCCGGCCGCCCTGGCGGAGCGTGCCGGTGTCGTTCGGTTGCCCGCCGGACGTCGGGTAGAAGTAGGTGGCGTCGAGCACGGCCGCCGGGCGGCCGTCGCGGGCCGTCATCTCGATGAGCGAGGCGGCGAAGGCCGTCGTGTAGGCATCATGGTAGTACTGTCGTTCAGACATGTGCGCTTGCCGGCAATCAGGGCTGGGCGCGGGCTATGCCGCAGCCGGTGTGGTCGTTTCGCTGGTCGGATCCGCCTTTGCCGCAGGGATGGTGAAGTTGAAGCGCGCACCACCGGCGGGGGACTCTTCGACCCAGATGCGGCCGCCGTGGGCTTCCACCGCCAGACGGCAGAAAGCGAGACCAAGCCCGAGGCCTTTGGAGGACGGGTCTGTCTTGATCCGCTGGAACTTCTCGAAGATGGTCTCGCGAAAGTCCTCGGGGATGCCAATGCCTTCATCGCAGACGGAGAAGAGCACCATGCCGTCCGATTGAAGCCCGGCCGAGACGGTGATCGTATACCCTTCGCCGCTGTGCTTGAGGGCGTTGTCGAACAGGTTCAGGAGCACCCGGCTCAGCACGTTTTCCTCGGCGTCCACGGCCGGCAGCCCCGGCGCCAGTTCCTGTATCAGGCGCACACCGCGTCGCTCGAAATTGGGTTGCTCGATCTCGTACGCGTCCCGAATGAGTTTGCCGACGTCGGCCGGCTTGCGCTTGCCGAGCGGCTGGCCCGCCTCGAGCCGGCTGATATCCAGCAGCGACTGGATGAGGCGCAGGAGCTGATCGCTGCTGCGCGACGCGACGTCCAGGAGGTCCAGGGTCGCCTCGCTGTCGCCGCGCTGCATCAGGCTGTACCTGATCAGTTCCAGGCTGGAGATGACGTTACCCAGGGGACTCTGAAGGTCGTGGACGAGCATCGCCGTCAGGTCCTGGCGCATTTGCTCCAGTTCTTCCTGGCTGGTCATGTCGTGGTAGATCCACTGCCACGTTTCCGCGGGCGTCGTCAGCAGCCGTCTCACGCGGACCTCGACCGGCCGCGTGGCCGACGGGACGCGATTGCCGGCACCGGCCGTGCCGGCACCGGCCGCCGACCAGATGCGCCCCCGGAACGTGAGCGTCCTGTCGGCCGGGACTGCGTCCCACTCCGGCAGTCCATCCCGATCGGCGTGAAGCTCGCTCAACGGTGTTGTCACCAGTGCGCCCGGCTCGGCCGCGAAAAACGCCTCAGCCTGGCGGTTTGCGCTCACAATCCGCCCGTCCGCATCGGTCAGCAAGACCGGATCGAAGCCGTCTTCGAAGAGGTGTTGCAGTCGCACGCGCGCGTTGCCCGCCTCCGCGTTGGTATCCTGGAGGATCATCGCCCACGAGAGGATGCGGGCCGCCTCGTTCAGCAGTTCCAGGTCGGCGCTGAAGAACCGATCCCCGATCGGCCGCACGGCCCAGATGACGCCGATGGCTGTCTCGTGTCGGGCGATGGGCGCAAAGACGCCGTTCGCGGTTGGCCGGTCAAAGGGCCATTGGTCGCCGTCGCCCAGGTGCTCGTTGGTCAGGACCGGCTCCTGGGCCAGCATGACGCGGCCCAGGACGCCCTCGCGCGCCGGCCACCGCTTGCCGAGCCACGAGCCGGCGCCCTTGCCCGCAACATGGCGGCCGACAATGTGCCCGTCGCCGGTTTCAAGGGCCAGCACGACAGAATCCGCATCGAGCAGGCGGCGTATCTCGGCAAGGAGACGGTCGACAAGCTCCGCCGACGCCTCTTCGGCCACGAAGAGGCTCCCCGCGAAGCGGTGGAGCGTCAGGATGCGGTCTTGCTGCGAAGCCCGCAACGAAAGCGGCAACATCTCTTCAGTCATCGCTCGTAATCTTCACACGACGTCTGTTCCGGGCCCGGTCCAGCGGCATCAGGCAAGGGCGAGGCTGGGGCTGACGTCAAGGTCGAGGCTGTCTCGCCGGCCCCGCAGGAAGTGCCAGTGAGCGGCCGCGCCGATCATGGCAGCGTTGTCGGTGCACAGCTCCATCGGCGGCACGCGGACCGGGATCTCCAGCCTCGAACGCATGGCCTGGCGCAGCGCGCGGTTGGCTGAGACGCCGCCGGCGATATGGACCGCCGTCACATCATAATCAGCCGCGGCCTGGGCCGTCTTGGCGACCAGGATATCAACCACGGCCGCCTGAAAGCTGGCTGCCAGATCGCTGACGGGCATCGCCGACCCCTGGTACTGCCCCGCCTGGCGGGCAACGGCCGTCTTGATGCCGCTGAAACTGAAATTGTAGCCGTACTCAGGTTCCATGACCGCCCGCGGGAACTTGAAGGCGAACGGGTTACCCTGCTCCGAGACCTTGTCGATGGCGGGCCCGCCGGGAAACGGCAGACCCAGGACGCGGCCGACCTTGTCGAACGCCTCGCCGGCGGCGTCGTCCATCGTCCCGCCGAGGTGCTGGTACTGGCCGTGGCCGGTCATCAGGTAAAGCTCGGTGTGGCCGCCGCTGACAACCAGGGTCAGGACCGGAAAGTCGATCTGATCCGCGGCTTCGGTCAGCCACAGTGAATAGATGTGGCCTTCAATATGATTGATCCCGAGCAGGGGCTTGTTGCGGCTGAGGGCCAGTCCCTTCGCCATGTTGACGCCGACGAGCAAAGACCCGACGAGGCCGGGGCCCTGGGTGACGGCGATACAGTCAAGGTCGCCAAAACCGGTATGGGCGTCGCGCATGGCCTTGTCAACGACTGAACTGATCACCTCGACGTGGCGGCGCGAGGCAACCTCCGGGAAGACGCCCCCATACTGGGTATGAAGCTCGACCTGGCTGGCGATGACGTTGCTGAGGATCGTCTTGCCGTCGGCAACGACAGCGGCCGCCGTTTCATCGCAGGAAGTCTCAATAGCCAGAATTCTCGTTGGTCTGTCGACGATATCCACAGGTGTTCCCTTCCACGGAGCGGTTGTTGCTTCAGCTCGCGCAACATGCGGCCAGTGCCGCCAGTAGTTCATCGGCCTGGCCCGGCAGAACGGTACGCGGGTCGATCAGCAGCCGGTCGTTCTGGACGCGGCCGATGACCGGCAGCGGCCGGGCGCGCAAGGCGGTTGCCAGTTCATCCGGGCGGCGGGACAAAGCGCTCACGGCGACCAGCATCGTCGGCAGGCTCGTTCCGGGGAGGCTACCGCCTCCGACGCGCGATTCGCCGGCCACGACCGTCGCATTGACGTTGCGCTCGCGCAGCGACGCGGCCCACCGTTCGGCCGTGTCGGCAAGTTCCGCCAGTGGACGAGCGATCATCCACAGGACCGGGACTTCCCGCTCGGCCGAGCCGTCGAGATAGTGCAACAGCGTGGCCGACAGCCCGGCCAGACAGAGCTTGTCTGCCCGGACGGCGCGCGCCAGCGGGTGCCGTTTCATCCGCCCGACCAGGGCTGCCCGCCCGACGAGAAGTCCTGCCTGGGGCCCGCCCAGCAGCTTGTCGCCGCTGAAGCAGACGACATCACAACCATCGGCAAGCCCTTCCTGCACGGTCGGCTCCGGCTCCAGGCCGTAACCACTGACGTCGACCAACGCGCCGCTTCCCTGGTCATAAAGCAACCACACGCCGCGGTCGCGGGCAAGGGCGGCCAGGTCGGACAGCGAGGGCTGGCTGGTGAAGCCGATGATCTTGTAGTTCGAATAGTGCGCGACCAGGATGGCGGCCGTGTTCTCCGTGATCGCGTCCGCGTAATCACGCAGGTGGGTGCGGTTGGTCGTTCCCACCTCGACCAGCTTCGCGCCGGACTGGGTCATAACGTCCGGGATGCGAAAGCCGCCGCCGATCTCGACCAGTTGCCCGCGGCTGATCAGCACCTCTTTGCCCGCGCAAAGCGAGGTCAGCATGAGAAGCAAAGCCGCGGCGTTGTTGTTGACGGCAAGCGCCGCCTCTGCTCCCGTCAGCCGGGTCAGGAGCGCCTCCGCATGGACGGTGCGCGAGCCCCGCTGGCCTGCCTCAACGTCGTACTCAAGTGTCGAATAGCCGCGGCCGACCGCCTCGATCGCGGTTCGCGCGGCCTGGCTGAGCGGCGCGCGGCCGAGGTTTGTATGGACAATGATGCCGGTGGCGTTGATGACCGGCCTGAGCGTCGGCGTCAGCAGGTCGTCCAGCCACTGGCCGGCCAGCGCGACAAGTGCCTCGGCAGCCGGCGCGAATAGCTGCCGGCCGGAAAGCACTTCGCCCCTGGTTTCATCAAGCGCCACTCGCAACGCCTCAACGGCCAGCGTGCGGCCGGCCTGGTCGGCCAGCGCCCGACCCTGCGGCAGGGCCAGCAGGCGGTCCACGCTGGGCAGGCTACGGAGGATGTCTCGGGCTGGAAGGGCGGCAGTTGCTTCTTGCACGGCTGTTCCGGCTACTGCTGCTGCGGAACCTGCTGCTGGACGGCCGAGGCGCGCGTGCGGATCTGCAGGAGCAGTTCAAACAGGATGAAGACGGCGGCGATGAGGACGGCTACGGCGATGCCGAGCGTGCGGTTCATCTGCAGCCAGACACAGAAAGCGCCCCACAACCCGACCCAGAGCGCCTGGCGTATCAGCATCAGGAAGGGCGGGCGATCAACACGGTAGTGGGGATTGAACCGCCGGTTCAAGAAATAGACGACGGGTAAGGACAGGCCGGTCACGACGCAGACGATCGAGGCCAGAAAGGCGATGATGACATCGTTGTCGGCCGCGGCCAGGAGCATGGCGGCGTCAACGCGCTGTTGGGCCGTGGCCCGGACCAGCTCCAGCCGGGTGACATCAAAAGGCCACATCGTGTTGACGATGTGGTTGAGGGCCAGCAGGCCGAGCGCGACGAGGCCGGCGCTCAGGAATAGCGTGGGCACGATCCCCAGGCGTTGCGTCACGCGATGCATAGGTCAGGATTATACATCACTGTTGCTGTTTTGGGCCTGCAAGACATGAAGGAGGCCTGCTGCATAGGCTTCCGCGGCCGTTGCGGCCGGAAAGCTGAGGCGACGGCCGCCATAATCGAAATCGCAGCGATAGCCTCCGGCCTCTCGTGCCAGCGCCATCCACGCGTCCGGCGCAAGCGCCTGCTCCACCTGCGTGCGAAGCTGTTCCTCGGTGGGCAGCCAGACGATCTCGGACGTGAAGATGTGGTCAAGCGCCCATTCGGCCGCCCCGTGAAAAGCGACGACCGGCCAGCCCTGCAGCAGTTCCACGGTCGCCATCACGTCCGTCAGGACGAATGCCTTGTCGTCCATCCCGCGGTCCGGAATGCCGAAGAAATCGAGTAGCTCGGTCCGCCAGACCAGGCCGGCCCGTTTCAACTCCTGTGCCATCCGCAGTGTTATCATGACGCCTCCCGGCGGTTCGCCTTCGCCTCGTCTCCCGGCCGCCCTGCCCCTTTGGGTTATATGCCATTGCCCTTGCCGTGTCCACCGGCGGGTTTGCCCGCTGCCGGCCAAACCCCTATCATCCAGGCTGTCGATGGACGGGCCACCTGCCGATTTTACTCATCTCCACGTTCGCTCGCATTACTCCCTGTTGGGCGCGACGCCGTCTATCCCCGCGCTGGTGGAGCGCGCCCGGCTCGACGGGCTTCGCTCACTGGCTCTGACCGACGCCAACGCGCTTTACGGCGCGGTCGACTTTGCCAGGACCTGCCGCGCGGCCGGGATCCGGCCAATCATCGGCATGGCGGCCGCGCTCGCTCCGCTCCCCGACGATGTCGCCCCGGATTCCTTCGCGCCGGCGGGTTGCGTTGTTCTGCTCGCCCGAAATGCGGCCGGCTATCGCTCCCTTTGCCGGCTGTCCTCGCTCATCCAGGCTTCGCCCGACCGGAACCGCCGCGCAGAACTGGGCCTGGGTTGGGACGACCTCCGGGCCAACCGCGAAGGATTGTTCTGCCTGACCGGCGGCCGGACCGACTGGCTTGAACGCCACCTCCGCGCGGGAAACGCGACGGCCGCCCAGCGATACCTCTCGTATCTCGGCGGCATCTTCGACGAAGCGTGCGTGGTCAGCGTCTCGCCTGATGCGCTGGACGGCGCCGCGGCGGGTGTCGGAGCGGAGATGATCCGTCTCGCCTCCCGGTTCGGGTTGCGCGCGGCCGCCATTCGGCCCATCTACTGCCTCGAGCCGGGTGAGGTATGGTTGTTGCGGCTCATGGCTGCCATCGGCCGCAACCGGCCGCTGGCGCAGGTCGGCCCAGGCGACCTGCCGGCCTTTGGCGAACCGGCCGGACTGCACTGGCTGTCGCCGGTCGCGCTCGCCGAGCGCTTCGAGGCGCACCCGGAATTGCTGTCCGTTGCGGCCGAGGTCGCCACTTCGTGCGGAGAAGCCCTGCCCGACGGGCGGCCCATCTGGCCGCGGCTTGAATTGGCCGGCGAAACGGCCGGGCATCGCCTGCGTCATGATGCCCGGCAGGGACTTTCGGCGCGATATCCTGACGCGCCGGACGCGGTTGGCGCGCGGCTCGAGTCGGAGCTGGAGGCGATCGACCACTTCGGCTTCGCGCCCCTTTTCCTGGTCGTCGCCGATATCGTCGCCTATGCCCGCTCGCGCGGCATCCCGGTCAGCACCCGCGGCAGTGTCGCCAACTCGCTCGTTGCCTTCTGTCTGGGCATCACCACGGTCGACCCGGTCCGCCACGATCTCCTGTTCGAGCGCTTTCTCAGTCCGGCCCGGCGCAGCCCGCCCGATATCGACCTCGACTTCTGTAGCCGCCGGCGTGATGAAGTTCTGGACTACATCCGGCGGACCTACGGTGAAGACCGGGTCGCGCTGGTCGCAACGTTCAATACCTTCCGGCCGCGCTCGGCCGTGCGCGAGACGGCCAAGGCCCACGGCCTGGATGATGCGTCGACAAACAGCCTCGTCGGGCTGCTGCCGTCCGGTTGGCACCCGGATCCGCGCCGGCGTTCGCGCGAAACACTGGCCGACGTACTGGCCAAGATCCCGGATGCTCGCCTTCGCTCGGTCGTCGAACAGGCTTACGCGCTCGTCGGCCGGCCGGATCACCTCGGCCTTCACCCCGGCGGCGTGGTCATCACCCCCGGCCCGCTGACCGACACCGTGCCTGTCCAATGGGCGGCCAAGGGTTTTCTGTGCACGCAGTTCGAGCATGGAGACGTCGAGGCGCTCGGTCTTCAGAAGATCGATTGCCTGGGCATTCGCGCCCTGACCGTCCTGGCAGACACGGCCGACCTGGTGCGCGCGGGGCCTTCCCCGGGCTTCCGGCTGGAGGACATGCCGCTGGAGGATGCCGAGACGGCCCGGATGCTGGCCGCGGCCGAGACGATCGGCGTCTTCCAGTGCGAGTCGGATGGAGCGCGGCGCACGCTGCGGCAGTTGCGCGCCCGGAACGTGGCGGACCTGGCGGTCGCCGGCGCGTTCTTCAAGCCGGGTCCCGCGCTGGGCGGCATGGCGCGGGCCTTCGTCCGCCGCTATCGGGGCGAGGAGGAGGTCGATTACCTCCATCCGGCGCTCGAACCCATCCTGGGCCGGACGAAGGGCGTGCTGCTCTTCCAGGAGCAGGTCCTGCGCCTCGGCCGCGAGATCGCCGGCCTGTCCTGGGAGCAGGCCGACCAACTCCGCAGCGGCATGAGCAAGTTCAAGGCGGCCGACATGGACGCGCTCGCAGACGCTTTCATCGCCGGGTGCTGCCGGCCGCCCCCTGAGGGCCACGCGCTGAGCGAAGCGCAGGCCCGCACCCTGTGGGAGCAGATCCTGCCCTTTGCCGGCTATGGCTTCAATCAGGGCCACGCCACCGCTTACGCGGAGGTCAGCTACCGCTCGGCCTATCTGAAGGCCCACTGGCCGGCCGAGTTTCTCTGTGCCCGGTTGGCCGTCGCCGGCGGCTTCCACCACCCGGCGATCTATATGGCCGAGGCGGTCCGGCTGGGCATCGGCGTGCGGCCGCCGCATGTCAACCACAGCGGCCATCGCTTCACCCTGAGCTATGAATACCTGGACGACAGCCGCGTGCGGCGGCCCGTGCTCTGGATGGGACTCGGCCAGGTGCGAGACCTGCGCCACACGACCGTCCAGGCCATCGTTGCCGAGCGGGCACGAGCGCCCTTCACCAGCACGCGCGACCTGCTGGCCCGGGTCTCGCTGACGCCGAAGGAAACCACCCACCTGATCCAGTGCGGTGCGCTGGATGGGCTGGCCGATAGCCGGGCAGCGCTCCTGGCCCAGGCCGGCGACATCGCCAAGGCTGGGAGCGGCCGCCAGCTTGCCTTCGGCTTTCTCTCCCCAACGACCGTCGAGCGCGAGACGCTCCGCCAGCGCTACCGATGGGAACAGCAGCTTCTCGGCCAGCCGGTCAGTGTCTCGCCCCTGGAACTGGTCGATGCGGCGCGTGGCGGGTTGCGGGAGCTTGGCCGGGCGCGCGGCCGTTTCGCCGACCTCCCGCTCTTCCGCCTGCCGGGCTGGACCGGCGGGCCGGGTATTTTCGTATCGGATGGCGAGTTGTTTGCCACGGCCCAACTAAGCGCCGGGGCAAAGGGAACGAAATGGCCCTCATGGGAGGTGCGTCGCGTCAGCGGGCACTGGGCTGAGGACGAGTGGGGCGGCGCGCATCTCAATCTGGCCGACGCCGTCCCGGTACCGATCGTCGTGGGAACTGACGAATGACATCGTGCGTCCGATAAGATAGCGCGCGTGCGATCCGCCCGGATGCGCGTGCCCTGGAGACCCTGATATGCCGAAGAAGATGGTGCTGACGCTCATGGTGATGGTGATGCTTGCCGGTTGCGTGACGAGCGGGTTCGGTCTCAGGCCGGTGGGTGGCGGCGAGCCGGAGTCGGGCGAAGGGGCCGGCGCGAACGGGGAGGTGGCCTTCACCTGGCGGCGCGAAGGTGGAATTGTCGGCTTCTGTGACGTTCTCACCGTCAGCCGGGCAGGCACGGCCGAGGTCGCTAACTGCATGAACGACACGGTCGTGGGCGACGTCGCGCTGACGGACGACGAGGCCGCCCAGGTGGCGGCGCTGGTCAGCCGGCTGGACGCGTTCGAGGAAGAGCAGCGCGACCCGGCCACGGCCGACGCGATGGTCGTGACGATAGTCTTCAGCGGTGACGGCGCTGCCCAGCCGACCGAAGCCGACATCCAGGCTATCAACGACCTGTCGGGCAGCCTGATCCTGCGCGTCAATGACCCGCCTTAGTCATGGGGACTGCGGGAGACGGAGCGCTTAACGCGCGGCGGCTTCCTAACCGCGGGACCAAGACGCCTGCCGGGATGAGACACTGCAGGCCGGTGATTCCGGGCACGCGGGACAATCGCACCTGACCCAAAGCGGCAGGGGCCAGGCAACGACGGGGTCCGCGATGCCCCGCAGGATTGTCAACCGGGCCGCCATAGCGGCGTAAGTCGACCAATCGTTCCGGCTGCTGCAGAACTCTGACCGGGCATCCACTTCAATTTACAGATCACCCGAAACAGGCTATCATGCCCGGCACAATCACGCTGGTCTACCTGCAGTCCTGCACCCGAACCGTTATCGATCATGCGCGACCGGCCCTTCCTGCTGAGCGGTATCCTTGGCATCGGCGCCATCCTGTTGACGCTGGCGCTGACCCTGGTTGGGCCGCGACCGGCCGGCGCCTTGCCCGCCGGTTTCCTGACGCCCGTCCTGGCGTTCGAGTTTGCCGCTGACGCGCAAGAGGTGGAGCAGATCTTCGGCCCGCCCGGCTCAGGCCGCGAGGTTGCGATGGCGTCGATGGATCGAGTCAACCGCCTCGATTTTGTCTACATCGGGCTGTACGGCTTGACCCTCTTCACTTTCGCCCTGACCATTGCCCGGATGACCGGTCGCTGGTACTTCTACGCCGCGGCCGTGCTGGCGCTCGTCGTCATGGCGGCCGACGTGATGGAGAATGTCCAGTTGCTGGGCATCACGCGCTCGCTCGGCGTCGCGTCCATCGAGGAGACCCTCGAGCGGTTGAGCTTCTGGACACTGGTCAAGTGGCGCGGGCTGGCCCTGGCCTTGCTGTTGCTGGTTCCCTATTTCCGTCGCGAGCCCGGCAGCGCTTCCCGGTTGGGGCGGGGCCTGGCCTGGGTCCTGGCGCTTCCGGCGGCGCTGGCCGCCCTATCGGCGATCAGCCGCGGAATCCTGACGGAGTTGTTTGCCCTGTCTATCGGGCTGGCGTTCCTGCTGGTCACGATTTTTGCGTGGCGCGCGTCGCCACATCCTGTCGGCGACTCGGGCGCCGACCCAAGCTTCGCTTAGGCAACGCGGAGGTACACGATGGAATTCGTTCTCAACGGTCAGCAGAAGACGTTCGATGGCGATGGAGAGACCCCGCTCTTGTCCTACCTGCGCGACCAGGAAGGGATCACCTCGCCGAAAGATGGCTGCGCTCCGCAGGCGGCCTGTGGCTGTTGCGCTGTCGACCTGAACGGCAAGGCTGTGCTGTCCTGTGTGACGCCGATGAGCAAGGTGTCCGGCGGGATCGTGACGACCATCGAAGGTTTGGGCCAGTACCGCCAGGACGTCTACGCCAACGCCTTCGTCGCCAAAGGGGGTGTGCAATGTGGCTTCTGCATCCCCGGCATCGTCATCCAGGCGAACGCGCTGATCAACAAGAACCCCGACCCAAGCCGTGATGAGATCGCCAAAGCGTTGACGCCCCACCTCTGTCGCTGCACGGGTTACAAGAAGATCATCGACGCCGTTGTTTATGCCGCCGAAGCGATTAGAAAGGAAGAGGAGGTGCCGGAGCCGCTACCCGACGGCCGTGTCGGCGGTCGCCAGCCGAAGTACCAGGCCCAGAAGCTTGTCCTGGGCCAGCATCAGTACGTGGATGACATCCGGGTGCCCGGCATGGTCTACGGCGCGCTCCGCTTCAGCGACCACCCGCGGGCCCGTGTCCTTTCAATCGACACCCGTGAAGCGGAAGCGATGCCGGGTGTGCTGCGGGTCTTCACCGCGGCCGATATACCCGGCGAGCGGTTCATCGGCCTGATCCGCCGCGACTGGCCGCTGATGATCGCCGCCGGCGAGGAGACGCGCTACATCGGCGACGTCCTCGCCGAAGTCGCAGCGGAGACCGAAACACAGGCCCGGGCCGCCGCCGCGGCGATCCGCGTCACTTATGAAGTGCTCGAGCCGCTGACGGACCCCCACGTCGCCCTGCGGCCGGAAAGCCCGAAGATCCACGCCGAGGGCAATATCCTGTCCAGGACGACGATCAGGCGCGGCGACCTGGAGGCAGCCGAGCGCACGTCGGCCCATGTGGTCCAGGGCCAGTTCCAGACCCAGTTCATTGAGCACGCGTATATGGAGCCTGAGGCGGCCGTGGCTGTGCCACAGGACGGCGGCGTGCAAGTCCTCTCCCAAAGCCAGGGTGTCTACGATGATCAGATCCAGATCGCCCGGCTGCTCGGGCTGGCGCTGGACCAGGTGCGGGTGACGCTCGTCCCCAACGGCGGCGGCTTCGGTGGCAAGGAGGACCTGTCGGTTCAGGGCCACGCGGCGTTGATGGCCTCTGCGCTGGGGGTGCCGGTGAAGGTCAGGCTGACGCGCGATGAGTCGATCAGCATGCATCCGAAGCGACACCCTATCTGGATGGACTACACCATCGGCTGCGACGCCGCCGGCAAGCTGACCCTTGTCCGTGTCAAGTTCATCGGAGATACGGGAGCCTATGCTTCTGTGGGCATGAAGGTGCTGGAGCGTTCGGCGGGTCACGCGACGGGCGCCTACCACGTGCCGGCCGTCGACGTCGAGGCCACGGCTGTCTACACCAACAACATCCCCTGCGGCGCGATGCGGGGCTTCGGCGTAAACCAGGCCGCGTTTGGCCTGGAAAGCCTGATCGACGAGCTCTGCCTCAAGGGCGGCTTCGACCGCTGGCAGTTCCGGTTCGACAACGCGCTGCAGAACGGCGGCATGACCTCAACCGGTCAGGTGATCGAAGGGGGTGCGGGCGTGCGCGAGACGCTGCTGGCCGTGCGCGACGAATTCCGCGCCGCTAAATACGCCGGGATCGCCTGCGGCATCAAGAACACTGGCATCGGCAACGGGATGCCCGACGCCGCCGGCGTCAAGGTCACCATCGTTGCGCCGGACAAGGTGCGGATCGACCACGGCTGGACGGAGATGGGCCAGGGCGTCCATACCGTCGCTGTGCAGACCCTGGCACAGGAGACCGGTATCGATCCGCGCATGATGGAAGTTCACGTCGATACAGCGGCGCGCACCGAAGCCGGCATGACCACGGCCTCGCGAGCGACCTCGTTGGTGGGCAACGCGATGATCAACGCCGCGGCCGCCCTGCGTGACGACCTGAAGCGCCATTCGCTGGCGGACCTGGTCGGGCGCGTCTACGAAGGGCAGTGGGTGGTGGACTGGACGACGAAGCCGGGCAAGGACCACGGCAAGCCGGTGACCCACTATTCCTACAGCTACGCGACCCAGCTCGTGATCCTCGACGATGACGGCCGTATCGCCAAGGTCACCGCCGCCCACGACGCCGGAAAGATATACAACCCGACCTTGTTCGAAGGCCAGCTTGAAGGCTCGATCCACATGGGGCTGGGCTACGCCATTAGCGAAGAGCTGGTCATGGTCGACGGACGGCCGAAGAGCACCCGCCTGCGCCAGATGGGCGTCCTGCGGGCCAAGGAGATGCCGGAGATGGAGATCATCGGCATCGAGGTGCCCGATCCGTACGGCCCTTACGGCGCGAAAGGCGTGGGCGAGATCGGCCTGGTGCCGACGGCGGCCGCGGTGGCGAACGCCCTCTACCAGTACGATGGCATCCGCCGGACGAAATTGCCGATGGAACTGCCGGAGAAGAAGCGGGTGGTCCAGGTGAACAGCCCGGTATCAGGATGAGGAGGCTAAGGCGTGCGATACTCAGCCGTGACAGGCTGCGACTGCCTCCATCCCTCGGCTTCGGTGACGATGGCGGCCAACTCGCCGACGTGCGATCCCTGCCAGTACACCTGCGCGCATCTGTCACACTGGTGAAAGTCGTCGAAGTATAGCTTCGTCTTTGGCTCCAGCCGGTCCAGGATGGCTGACTTCTCTACCGGCCTGAGCGTGCCGTTGCAGCGCAGGCAGCGCGTCCATGGGGCCAGGTCGTCGAACAGGGCGTATCGGCGCAGAACCTCGAACAGCTGCTCCCGCGAATCGTGGGACCGGACGCAATAACCGTCGGTGACCAGCTTGCGCTTGAGCAAGCCCCGGTCGCGGGTGAGCAGGACGCGTCCGTCATCATGGGCCAGCCGGGCCAGTTGTTCGTCACTGATCGCGTGGTCATAGGCAACGTCGAAGCCGAGCAGCCGCAGGTAACGCACCAGCCGGCCGAGGTGGTTGTCAGCCAGAAAGGTGAGCGGCCGTTCCAGCGGTGGCCGGAGGCGCTGGATGGGCTCGACGTCGACCGACGCAAAGTCAGGGTAGACGCTAATGCGGTCGCCCGGTTGCGGCCGGTAGGCGAAATCGACGCTCTCCCCATTCGCCAGGATGAGTCCAACGTCGGTGTGGGGCACGCCCAGGGCTTCGATGGCGTGTTTGACCGTTGTGGTCGCGTCCGTCGGAAACGTGAAGTCGACCTGGCGCCGGGCGGGTGTCAGGAAGGCATTCAGTCCGGCGTAGAACCGGATCACGGCCGTCCCGCGGGCTGTGGGAGCTTCTTGCCCGGACCCTTCCGCGTCCACCGACCTGAAACCTCCGAAGTCTGCAAAACCTGAGAGACCTCGGCTTACGTGCCGTTGGGCCAGCCGAGGCTGATCCGCCCGCGCTCGCGGTCCACTCCGAGCACTGCCACCGGGATGATGTCGCCCACCTGCAGCGACTGGCCGCGCGGGACCTGCGTCCGGTGCAGCAGTCCATCCTGCTTGACGCCGATGTCGATGAAGACGCCGAAATCGACCACGTTGCGGACCGTACCGGCAAGTTCCATGCCGACTTGCAGGTCATCGACCGATAGCACATCGCTGCGCAGGACGGGGAGGGGCAGTTCTTCACGCGGGTCGCGACCGGGACGAACGAGCTGTTCGAGGATATCACGCAGTGTCGGCACGCCGGCGCCGAGTTCGGCCGCCAGCGCTTCCAGCGAGGTCGTTTCGCGTAGTGACTCCAAGGCTTTCACGCGGGCGACCGGCGCCATCTCCGCCGTCAGGCCGGCGCGCTCAAGCACAGCCGCGGCGATGTGATAGCTTTCCGGGTGGATGGCGCTGGCGTCGAGTGGGTTCTCGCCGTCGCGGATGCGCAGGAAGCCGGCCGCCTGCTCGAATGCCTTCGCGCCGAGTCCGCTGACACCTCGCAACTGCGAGCGCGAGAGGAAGGGGCCGTTGGCGTCGCGGTGGGCGACGATCTGCTCGGCCAGCTTCGGCCCGATCCCGGCTACATGGGTCAGCAGGGCAGGAGAGGCGCTGTTGACCTCGACGCCGACCCGGTTGACAACGGTTTCGACCACGCCGTCGAGCGCGCCGGCCAGTTGCTTCTGGTCGACGTCGTGCTGGTACATGCCGACGCCGATCGACTTCGGGTCGATCTTGACCAGCTCGGCCAGGGGGTCCTGGACGCGGCGACTGATCGACACCGCGCCGCGCAGTGTCACATCGAGTTCGGGCAGTTCGGCGCGGGCGAGCGGGCTGGCGCTGTAGACGCTTGCCCCCGCTTCGTTGACGATCAGGTAATGAACATCGGATCGCTCGCGGGTCAGCGTCGCCACGAGCTGTTCCGTCTCGCGCGAGGCGGTTCCGTTGCCGATAGCGATCAACGTCACACCATGCCGGTCGATGAGTTCGCGCAGGGCCGTCAGCGAGCCCTCTTTGTCGTTGCGGGGCTGGTGGGGATAGATGGTAGTCGTCGCCAGCACCTTGCCGGTCGGGTCCACCACAGCTACCTTGCAGCCGGTGCGAATGCCCGGGTCGATCCCAAGGACAGTCTGCTCGGCAAGGGGCGGCTGGGTCAGCAGGCCGCGCAGGTTGCCGGCGAAGACGGCGATGGCGTGGGCCTCGGCCGTTTCCGTCAGCGCCCGGCGGATGTCGCGTTCGATGGACGGGACCAGGAGACGGCGGGCAGCATCATCGATGGCCATATGGAGCTGTTCGGCCAGCGGCGAGCGCCGGTCGGGCCGGGTGTGGGCGCGGATGGCCAGCAACCAGTCGGCATCGGGCACGTCGATGGCGACGCGCAGGACCTTCTCGGCTTCCCCGCGGTTGATGGCCAGCACCTGGTGCGGCCGCACGCGGGCCACGGGCACGCTGAAGTCGTAGTACAGGTGATAGATACTCTTTTCATCGGCCGCGCCGGCGATCCGTTCGCTTCGCAGCGTGCCTGACCGGAGTGCCTTCTCCCTCAGTGATTGGCGCGTTCCGGCATGATCGCTGATCGTCTCGGCCACGATGTCGCGCGCGCCGGCAAGGGCGTCCTCCACGGCCGGCACGTCGTCGCTGACGAACCGCGCGGCCAGCTGCTCGGCGCTCTCCGGCCCGGTCGGCTGGGCCAGGATCAGCGCGGCCAGCGGTTCCAGGCCTCTTTCCCGGGCGATGCCGGCCCGGGTGCGGCGTTTCGGCCGGTACGGGGCATAGAGGTCATCGAGCGCAGTCATCGTGGTTGCCGCGCGGAGTTGCACCTCGAGTTCCGGGGTCAACTTTCCCTGCTCGCTGATCGCTGCCAGGATGCTGTCCCGCCGTTCATCAAGGCTCCGCAGGCGAGTGACCGCCTCGCTTATCTGCCGAAGCTGTTCTTCGTCCAGGCCGCCGGTGGCCTCCTGCCGATAACGGGCGATGAAGGGGACGGTGTTGCCGGCGTCGAAGAGCTCGATCGCGGCCGTTACGGACTCGGGCCGGACGCCGAGGCTGGTAGCAATCTGCTGGGCGTAGGACATGGAATGACTCGTAGCGCTGAGACCAATCTACCCGCCACGATCATACGCCGTGTTTGTCGCTTCGCAACTTGCACCCGCCGGCCACAAACCCGGTTGTGATGGAGCTTGCGGCTTGCTAGAATCAATAAGTAAGTGTCATGCGGCCGCCAAACAGCCGGCCGTACTACCCGTGGAAGCAGATGCCGCCATGACCTACCGAATCCTGATCGTTGAAGACGACCCCACGCTGCTGGAAACGCTCGAATACAACCTGCTGAACCAGGGGTACGAGGTCCTGAAGGCTGTCGACGGCCACACCGGCCTGAAGCTGGCCCGCGGCGAAAGCCCGGATGTTGTTCTCCTGGACGTGATGCTGCCGGGCATCGACGGCTTTGAAATCTGCCGTATCCTCCGCAAGGAGGAATACAACGTTCCGATCCTTATGCTGACGGCCCGTTCCGAGGAGGTCGACAAGATCGTCGGCCTGGAGATGGGGGCCGATGACTACCTGACAAAGCCCTTCAGCATGCGCGAGCTGCTGGCCCGTGTCAAAGCGCTGCTGCGGCGAGTCGAACTCATTCGTGAAGACCTGGGTCTGCTGCCGGCTGAGGGCCAGGCGCCGGTCGCGGCGAACGGCACAGAAGCGCCCCAACCGGCCACGCTGGTTTTTGACAACCTGGCCATCGATGAGAGCCGCCGAGAAGTGCGGCTTAACGGCGCGCCGTTGCGGGTGAAACCCAAGGAGTTTGACCTGCTTCACTTCCTGGCCCGCCATAAGGGCATCGCCGTCTCGCGCGACCTCATCCTGGAACGTGTTTGGGGTTGGTCGTTCGATGGCAACAGCCGCACGGTGGACGTGCATGTTCGCTGGCTCCGGGAGAAGATAGAGGCCGACCCCAGCAATGCGACCCGGATCCTGACTGTGCGCGGCATCGGCTACCGGTTCGACGGCTGATCGGCCGCGCGTGCGGGTGGTACAGGCAAGATGAGACGCATCGGCTGGCGTCTGGCCGTCATCATGGCGCTTCTCGTTGCCGCCCTGGTGGCCGTGCTCGTCATTCAACTGACCCGACCGGTCTGTCTGGGGAACGCCGATTGCGTCTGGAGCAGTCTCATTGGCGTCGGTCTGGTCGGGCTGCTGCTGGCGGTCCTGCTTGGGTGGTGGGCCGCGCGCCGGATCGTTCCGACCCTGGAGGAAACGACGGCCGCTTCTCGTAACATCGCCGCAGCCGAGCCTCCGGGCCGTGTGACAACCGGCGGCTGGGGGGAGGCGGGCGAGATGGCCCGGGCCTTCAATCAGATGGTCGACCAGCAACGCGAGTTGGTCAGTTCCCTGACCGTCGACCGCGAGCGTCTCTCAACCGTCCTCGACCATATGGCCGACGGTGTCCTGATCACCGACCGGCAGAGCACGGTCTCGCTCATCAACCCGGCCGCCTGCCGCCTGCTGGATTCAACAGAGAAGGCGGCCATCGGCCGTTCTTTTGCCAGCGTCGTCCGGCACCACCAACTCATCGATCTGTGGCAGCGCTGCAACCGGCAAGGGACGGAGCAGGTGGAGGCGGTCGAGGTCGGGCCGGACCAGTTTTTGCAGGTCGTCGTCACTCCGTTCACCCAGAAGGGCGTGGCGGGCTATCTGGTGATCGTCCAGGACCTGACGCAAGTCCGCCGCCTGCAGACGATGCGCCGTGACTTCATCAGCAATCTGTCGCACGAGCTGCGTACCCCGCTGGCCTCGCTGCGCGCGGTGATCGAGACGCTTGGGGACGGCGCGCTGAATGACCCACCCGCTGCCCGGCGCTTCCTGGCTCGCGCCGAACGCGAGGTCGACACGATGACCCAGATGGTCGAGGAACTGCTGGAGCTATCCCAGATCGAGTCCGGCAAGGTGCGGCTGAGGCTTTCTTCCCATCAGGTGGACGAGATCATCCGCGTGCCGGTGGAGCGACTGCGGTCGCAGGTCGACAGCGCCGAGTTGGGCCTTTTCGTCGAAGTACCGGAAGATCTTCCGGAGGTCATGGTCGACAGCGAGCGCATGCAACAGGTGGTCGCCAACCTGCTGCACAACGCGATCAAATTCACGCCTGCCGGGGGAGAGATACACATTCGCGCCTACCTGACCGACGACGACAGCACCGCGAACGGAGAGGTTTGCGTCGAGGTGGAGGATAGCGGCATCGGCATTGCCAAACGCGATCTGGGCCGCATATTCGAGCGCTTCTACAAATCGGACCGGGCGCGGACACGCGCCGGAGGCGGCACGGGTCTCGGCCTGGCGATCGCCCGCCACATTGTACAGGCCCACGGCGGCCGAATCTGGGTCCGCAGCAAAGAGGGCCGGGGCAGCACGTTCTCCTTCACGATGCCGCTGGCCGGCTGACCGACATTCATCCCCTCAACCGGCAAGTCGTTAAAAAACTGTTTACACAACCTTATCCGATTGTTAACAGCCGGTTGACCCCAGCTTCTGGGACGTGTGCTAGAGTTAGGGTCTGAAGCGTGCATTCTGCGTCCGTTCCTGAACAGCTTTCCCACTCCTCTTTGCCTGCAACCAACCTCTGCCGGCTGAGACGACTTCGTGTCGGTGACTGAAGGCTACCTGCGGACCGGGATGATGACCGCTAATCTGTATCGTTCGAATTCGGAGGAGAACTAACATGCGTTCTAAACTGTTGGTATTACTGGTGCTGGTGGCTTTGTTTGCCGTTGCGTGCGGCGGCCAGGCCCAGCAGGTCGCTGAGCAGGTCGCGCCGACGCTCGAGGCGGCCGTAGAAGAGGCCGCGCCGACCCTCGAGGCGGCCGTCGAGGAAATCGCCCCGACGGTTGAGGCTGCGGTTGAAGAAGTCGCCCCGACGGTCGAGGCGGCAGCGACTGCCATTGCCGAAGCGCCGGCCGAGGAGCCGGCGATGGAAGAGGTTGTCCCCGGCGTCCTGCCGATGGCGGACCCGTTGGCAGTATCGGGCGACATCTCGACGGCGGGTAGCTCGACGGTGTTCCCGCTGACGGAGCGTATGGCCGAGCGGTACCAGAGCGAAGGGTACTCGGGCCAGATCACGGTGTACAGCATCGGTACGGGTGCGGGCTTCGAGCGGTTCTGCGTGGCCGGCGAGACGGACATCAGCAACGCGAGCCGGGCGATCAAGGAAGACGAGGTAGCGAGCTGCGAGGCGATCGGTCGGGCGCCGCTGGAGTTCCGTGTGGGCACGGACGCGCTGGCGGTGGTGGTGAACCCGGAGAACGACTTCGTGACGGACCTGACGCTGGAGCAGTTGGCGCTGGCGTTCTCGACGGCTGAGACGTGGGCGGATGTGGACCCGTCGTTCCCGGCGGAGAAGATCGCGCGCTACAGCCCGGGAACGGACAGCGGCACGTTCGACTACTTTGTCGAGGCAGTGTTTGATGAGGACGATGGTCCGATCCTGGCTTCGAGCAACACCCAGTTCAGCGAGGACGACAACGTCCTGGTGCAGGGTGTCGAGGGCGACAAGTACGCCATCGGCTACTTCGGGTACGCCTACTTCGCGGAGGAAGCGGACCGGCTGAAGATCCTGAACATCGAAGGCGTGGAGCCGACGGCTGAGACGACCGAGACGGGTGAGTATCCGCTGGCGCGTCCGCTGTACATCTACAGCACGAGCTCGATCATGCAGGAGAAGCCGCAGGTCGCTGACTTCATCAACTTCTACCTGACCTATGTCAATGAGGAAATCCTCGACGTCGGTTACTTCCCGGCCAGCGAGGCAGCGCTCAACCAGGCTCGCCTGAACTGGCAGCTTGGCATGGGCCTCATCGATGAGTCCCAGGCGATGATGGAAGAAGAGCCGGCCGCCGAAGAAGGGGCGATGGTTGTCCTGCCGATGGCGGACCCGTTGGCAGTATCGGGCGACATCTCGACGGCGGGTA
>CAYRBP010000005.1:110914-122215 GCA_964422535.1 uncultured Ardenticatenaceae bacterium
GTCCTGCCGATGGCGGACCCGTTGGCAGTATCGGGCGACATCTCGACGGCGGGTAGCTCGACGGTGTTCCCGCTGACGGAGCGTATGGCCGAGCGGTACCAGAGCGAAGGGTACTCGGGCCAGATCACGGTGTACAGCATCGGTACGGGTGCGGGCTTCGAGCGGTTCTGCGTGGCCGGCGAGACGGACATCAGCAACGCGAGCCGGGCGATCAAGGAAGACGAGGTAGCGAGCTGCGAGGCGATCGGTCGGGCGCCGCTGGAGTTCCGTGTGGGCACGGACGCGCTGGCGGTGGTGGTGAACCCGGAGAACGACTTCGTGACGGACCTGACGCTGGAGCAGTTGGCGCTGGCGTTCTCGACGGCTGAGACGTGGGCGGATGTGGACCCGTCGTTCCCGGCGGAGAAGATCGCGCGCTACAGCCCGGGAACGGACAGCGGCACGTTCGACTACTTTGTCGAGGCAGTGTTTGATGAGGACGATGGTCCGATCCTGGCTTCGAGCAACACCCAGTTCAGCGAGGACGACAACGTCCTGGTGCAGGGTGTCGAGGGCGACAAGTACGCCATCGGCTACTTCGGGTACGCCTACTTCGCGGAGGAAGCGGACCGGCTGAAGATCCTGAACATCGAAGGCGTGGAGCCGACGGCTGAGACGACCGAGACGGGTGAGTATCCGCTGGCGCGTCCGCTGTACATCTACAGCACGAGCTCGATCATGCAGGAGAAGCCGCAGGTCGCTGACTTCATCAACTTCTACCTGACCTATGTCAATGAGGAAATCCTCGACGTCGGTTACTTCCCGGCCAGCGAGGCAGCGCTCAACCAGGCTCGCGAGAACTGGCTGGCGGGAATGGGTCAGTAAGTAACAGAGTCTTCCGGTGGTCAATTCAGTTCCGTTGACTGCACGTTGTCTGGAACCTGATAAACTCAAGACTGGTGCACGATAGTCTCGAGTACGTTCAAGAATGATGAAAAGGGGGTGCGCGGCGCCTGCCCGTACCCCCTTGTTTATCTACCGGTACGGGGCTTGCAAGGCCTGGTGGCCAGCCCCGCGCGAGAGGAGGTAGGCACTAAGTGAGCACCGAAGTCCTGGCTGAGAGCGCTTCCCCTGTCGTTGTGGCGCCAGATGATGACATGTCGGCGCAGCTCAGGAAGAAACCTCGCATTGGAGAGACCATCATTGAGAGCAGTCTCTTCGTGGCCGCGGCGATCTCGATCTTGACAACGATAGGGATCGTTTATGTCCTCTTTCGAGACGCGATCGACTTTTTTCTCCTGCCCGAAGTTGGCCTGGTGGAGTTTTTGACCGGGACAACCTGGTTGCCTCAGACCGGTAACTTTGGCATCTGGCCGCTGTTGATGTCAACACTTATCATCAGCACCATCGCCATGCTCTTCGGCGTTCCGATGGGTTTTCTCACGGCCGTCTATCTGAGCGAGTATGCTTCTACCCGCTTCCGGAACACGCTGAAGCCGATCCTGGAGATCCTGGCCGGTATTCCGACCGTCGTGTTGGGCTACTTCGCCCTGACCTTCGTCACGCCCGCCCTGAGAGGTGTTTTCGGTGCGGAGAATGTCCAGATCTATAACATGGCGTCGGCCGGTCTGGTTGTTGGCATCCTGACGGTCCCGCTGATCGCGACACTGAGCGAGGACGCGCTTCACGCCGTCCCCAACTCGCTCCGCCAGGCGGCCTATGGGCTCGGCGCGACGCGGATGGAGACGAGCCTGAGGGTCGTTGCGCCGGCGGCGCTATCGGGTATATCGGCGGCCATTGTCGTCGCCATGTCGAGGGCGATTGGCGAGACGATGATCGTCGCCCTGGCCGCAGGCGCCGGCCCGAACTTCACTTTCAATCCATTTGAAGCGGCAGAGTCTATGACCGGCTATATGGTCCGAATCAGCGGCGGCGACCTGAGCTACGGCTCGATCGACTACCAGAGCATTTTTGCCGTCGGTCTGGTGGTCTTCGTGCTGACGCTGTTCCTCAACATCATCAGCCAGCGCATTGTGCGTCGATTCCGCGAGGTCTACGAATAATGATCGGCCAGGACTATATCGCGAACAAAGTCAATGAGGACCTTTACCCGAAAGGCGATGAGGCACGCAAGAACGTCAACAAGCGTCGGCTCTCCGGCAAGGTCTGGCGGTGGATTTTCCTTGCCGCCACGATCTCGGCAATCGTGATCCTGAGCGTGCTCCTGATCAAGATCGTCAACGATACGGTTGGCCTGGTTGCCCAGGAAAGCGTGATCCCGGAGAGGGAACTCCTGCTGTCCTACGGCGAGGGCGAGGTCGTTGGCGCGCCCAACGTGGTGCTTGCCAGCGAAGATGACCTTGCACTGGCCCAAGGGGTGGCCGGCGACGTGGACGGCCTGGGGTTCATGCCCTGGAGCGCCTATCTGTCCCAGCGCGATAACCTGAAAGTGCTGCCGGTTGACGGGCAAACGCCAGGGGCTGAGACGGTCGCTTCCGGCGAGTACCCGCTGGCGCGTCCGCTCTTCGTCTATGCCGCGTCGACCGACCTTCAGAGCAAACCGCAGGTAGCGGCGTTCATGGCGTATTACCTGCAGAACCTGGATGAGGTCGTTCCGGGGGCCGGCTATTTTCTTGCCGATGAGGAGCAACTGGCCGAACAGGCCGCGGCCATCGCGGCGAACCTGGGATTGGAAACGCTGCCTAAGATCAACCCGGCTGATTTCGAAGGCGACATCGTGATCAGTGGCAGTTCTACTGTGTTCCCCATCACCCAGGCGATGGCCGACAAGTTCGTCGCGGATGGGTTCCGGGGGACGATCACCGTGGATCCGGTCGGGACGACGGCCGGGTTCCGGGCTTACTGCATCGACAATAACCGGTCGATCGACATTGTCAATGCCAGCCGTCCCGTCCTGCCGACGGAGTTCAGTGCCTGTCGCGCCAATCGCCGGCCGCTGAGCGAGTTCCTTGTCGCCCAGGACGCCCTGAGCATCGTCGTCAACTCGGCCAATACGTTTGCCGGTGACGTTAGCCGCGAGCAAGTACAGCAGTTGTTCACCACGGCCGTCACCTGGAATGAAGTGGAAGGCGAGTGGCCGGCCAGCACGATCGATCGCTATATCCCCTCTGCCGATAGCGGCACGATGGATTTCTTCGTCGAGGAGGCTCTGGCTCGCGAGTCGTTGGACGATGTCTCCTACGAGGGACTTGTCGAGATCTATACCGCCAATGTCTCGCGCGGGCGCTGCCGGGCGGTTGAGCGCGAGCAGCGGTTCTTCGCCGACCGGCTCGTGTGCGAAGACCCGGAGATCTTCGCCGAAGTCTGCGCGTCTGACAATCCGCCAACGGCCTGCACGCTCGAGCCGAGAGATGATGCCTCAATGCAGCAGCTCATCCAGGCTGATGTCGTCAAGCCAAAGGTACTGGCGACCTGGAACGGGATCGAATCGGTCCTCAACCGGGAAGAGATCCTGGCTACCGCCGCGGAGCGCTATCCGAACGCCGACGTCATCTTCAAGTCGTGGTTGACCCTGGACTTCCTCACCAGGCCGCAGTCCAGCTATCCCGAAATCGCTGGCATCCGCACCGCCATCCTGGGGACGCTCTGGGTCGTTGGGATCGCTATCCTGTTTGCGATTCCCCTCGGGGTCGGGGCCGCGGTCTATCTGGAAGAGTATGCGGACAAGACGAGCCGGCTGAACGCCATCATCCAGACCAACATCAACAACCTGGCCGGCGTGCCGTCGATCATCTATGGCCTGCTCGGTTTGGCCATCTTTGTCCGTGCGCTGGAGCCAATTACCAGTGGGGCGGTGTTTGGCGCGGTCCAGGCGGGCGCCACCGCCAACGGCCGGACAATCCTGTCCGCCGGACTGACGCTCGGCCTCCTCGGCCTGCCGGTCATCATCATCAGCTCTCAGGAAGCGATTCGTGCGGTCCCCAGCTCCCTGCGACAGGGTAGTTTTGGCCTGGGCGCGACGAAGTGGCAGACGGTCCGGCACCATGTCCTGCCGAATGCCATCGCCGGAATCCTGACCGGCGTGATCCTGACGACATCGCGCATCATCGGTGAAACGGCCCCGCTGGTCGTCATTGGTGCATCGACGTTCATCACCACCGATCCGACCGGGCCGTTCTCGAAATTCACGACGTTACCATCTCAGATCTATCAATGGACAGCACGGCCGCAGGATACGTTCCGGGATATCGCCGCGGCGACGATTGTCGCCCTGATCGTGCTGCTCCTGGCGCTCAACGCGACGGCGATCTACCTGCGCAACCGCTTCAGCAAACGGATGGCCTAAACCATGTCAGTACAAATAGAAACGAACGCACCCATGAACGGACATTCCGGTCTTCAGCAACTGGCCATCGAGGCCCATAACCTGGATATCTTCTACGGCGAGTTCCGGGCCGTGAAGGGCATCAATCTGGAGTTCCCGGCGCGCCACATTTCGGCGCTGATCGGGCCTTCCGGCTGCGGCAAGAGCACCGTGCTGAGGGCTTTTAACCGCATGAATGACCTGATCCCGACGGCCAGGGCCGAGGGAGAGATCCTCTTTCACGGCAAGAACATCTATGACCCTGAGGTTGATCCCGTTGAAGTGCGCCGCCGGATCGGCATGGTCTTCCAGCGGCCGAACCCCTTCCCAAAGAGCATCTATGAGAATATCGCCTGGGGAGCGAAGATCAACGGCTTCAAGGGGAGCAAGGCCGACATGGACAACCTGGTCGAGGAGTCGCTGCGGGATGCCGCCATCTGGGACGAGGTCAAGGACAAGCTGGACCAGAGTGGCCTATCGTTGTCCGGCGGCCAGCAACAACGCCTGTGCATCGCCCGAACCATCGCCATCCGCCCCGAGATCATCCTGATGGACGAACCGGCGTCGGCCCTTGACCCGATCTCCACGCTGCGTATTGAGGAACTGATCCAGGAGCTCAAGAAGAACTACACCATCCTGATCGTGACCCACAACATGCAACAGGCGGCGCGCGCCTCGGACTACACGGCGTTCTTCAATATGGACGATGACCGGGCCGGCTATCTGGTGGAGTATGGCCCAACGAACGAACTCTTCACCAACCCGAAGAGCGAACTGACTGAGCAATACATCACCGGCCGTTTCGGTTAGTCCGGGCCATTTGCGGAGGAGGCAATCATGCGCGAGACATTCGACCGCGAGCTGCAAAGACTTGAGGACGATGTGCTGGTCCTGGGCAGCGAAGTGGAAATCAACCTGATCAAGGTCACAACGGCGCTGGTGGAGCGAGACATGGTGACCGCCCAGCTCATGGTCGTTGCGGACCAATGGGTCAACGAGCGGCGGATCAACATCCTGCTGGATGGGCTGCGCTTGATCGCCACGCAGCAGCCGATGGCCCGCGACATGCGGCTCATTGGCGCTGTGCTCGAGATCGTCAGCGAGCTGGAGCGCATACATGATTATGTCAAAGGTATTGGCAAGCTGAGCATTGGACTGGGCCCGGAACCGATCCCGGTGAGCTTCGTCCAGTCTCTCCCGGAAATGGCGTCCATCGCGCGTGACATGCTGCACCGCGCACTGGAAGCCTTTTCCCGGCGAGACGCAGGGCTTGCCCGCGAGATCCCGGCCGATGACGATCGCGTTGATGCGCTGTTCAACCAGCTTTACGCGGAGACCATCGACTACGTGATCCGGAGTCCTGAATCGATCGATCGGGCCAACCATCTCGAGTGGGCCATCCATAACCTGGAACGCTCGGCCGACCGGGTCATCAACATTTGCGAGTGGGTCATCTACATGGTCGACGGTATCTACGCCGATATGAACATGGGTGAATACGAAGCGCCGCCCAGCATCACAGGGATCGCATCAGAGAAGTAGGACATCATGAACGAACACGAAAGACCATCACCAACCATCAACCTGTTCAAGTCCGAGAAGAGCAACGTTGCCTTCTTTGAAGCGGGCGAGATCGTCATGAAGATCGGCGACAAGGGCGACTGCATGTACGTGGTCCAGGAAGGGCAACTCGAGGTGCGCGCGGCCGATGGATCGCTCGTCGAAACCGTGGGCCCCGGCGGCATCGTCGGCGAGATGGCGCTGGTGGATGACGCTCCCCGGAGTGCGACGGTCGTCGCCAAGGTCGACAGCCGCGTTGTGCCCCTCAACCAGGAGCAGTTCATGGGCCACGTCCACCGGACGCCTTTCTTTGCCCTGCAGGTCATGCGCATCATGACGGACCGTTTTCGCCACCGGATCGCCCTCTCCGAAGGGACGCACAGCCATACCGCGAGCGAGGAGTAGGGTCGGTGCTTAGCGCGCCGTAAAGAAAGCCGCCAAACACTCGAACGCGCTCGTCCGGGCCGGTAAGATAGGGGGTGATGCCCCAGTCCCGTCCCCGACGAGCGCGTTTTTTGGTTCATGGCCGGCCGGCAGCAGTCTTCCTCCTGTTGTTACTCCTGGCGACGGCCGCTTGCCGGGCCGCCTCGCCCGCGCCGGCAGTCGTCTACATTGGCTGGGACGGCGCTGACCGCAATCAGATCTACATACTCGACCCCGGCGACCGTGAACCACGGGCGCTGACCACTCTCGACCCTTCACGGCCCGGTGATGTGGCGGACTTTGCGCTCTCGCCTGGTCAAGAGGCGATCGCCTACTCGTTGCTCTATGATCGCAGCGGCAGCGCCATCTGGCGCGTCAGTCCGAGCGGTGGCGAGCCATCGCTGCTGCTGGACTGTCCCCAAGCGGAATGCTCCGGCCTGTCCTGGGCGGCCGATAGCCGTCGTTTGACCTATGAGCGCCGCCTGTCTGACGGCGCGGAAGTTGACTCCCCGCATTTGTTCTGGCTCGACACGCTCACGGGCGAAACGCTGCCTCTTGTTGCCGGAGACGAGCATCCCTCATACGGGGCGCGCTTCGCCCCGGGCGGCGATTGGCTGGGCTACGTTTCACTCCCCGACGAAGGTGTGGTGGTCTATCGCGAGACGGACGGAGTGCAGACGCGCCTGGACAGCACTACCGGCATGCCTCCCGTCTGGGGGCCCGACGGCCGCCTGATCATCTCTGACCTGTCACTGGAAGTCATCCACGGCGGGACGGGCGAGGACCACAGCAGCCACACCCATGACTATGCGTCGGCTGTGCACCTGTTTGTGGTCGATGACCCGGCCAGCCAGGAGCGCCGCCAGCTCAGCCCGGATGGCCCGGTGGACGATAGCACGCCGGCCTGGTCGCCGGACGGGCAGTGGGTGGTGTTCGGCCGCCGCCATCCGGACACGGCCAGCGGGCGGCAATTGTGGCTGGTGGGTGAAGACGGGGGTGATGCGCGCCCCCTGACCAATGACCCGGCCACCCACTACGGGCCGCCGTCGTGGTCACCGGACGGCGAGCAGCTGCTCTTTCAGCGCTTGCCGGCCTTTGAGTCCGGCGTCCGGCCCAGCATCTGGACGCTGGCAATCGCTAGCGGCGAGCAGACCCAACTGGTCGCTGAAGGGTTTCAGCCGCGCTGGCTTTCGCCTTAAGCCGGTGGTTGGTGACGGTGACTCGACGGTCAGCCTTGCAGGAGCAGGTAGACCAGAAAAGCCAGAACGAGCAGCGTGGCGACGATGAGGACGATCAGCAGCGTCGTCAGGCCGCTGTTGCCGGACGCGGCCGGGGTTTCCCTGGCGGGCGCGTCGATGGCACTGGCGGCGGCAACCGGCTCGGCGGCTGCCGGGACGGGTTCGGGAGCCACCTCAGCGGCAACGGTCGCGGCCGCGACGGCTTCGCTGGACGTGACGCGCTGGACCCGGGAGGGGGACTCTGTGACAGTGGCGGGGACGGCGGCCGTCGCCACCGCCGGGGCAACCCAGTCGGGGGCTTGCGACCTCGGAGCCGGTTGAACGGGCTGGCCGCTCTGGGCCGATTCCAGGGCGTTGATGACTTCGGTTGGGAGCGAGTAGTACTCGGCCCAGGCCCGCTCATGCCACGGGTTGATCGCGAGTGTCTTGCTGAGATAGGCGGCCCGACGGGCCTTGGAGTCCACAAGCTGGCTCATCAGATACCAGCCCTGGGCGTCATTTGGGTTGGCCTGGATGTACTGGGACAACAGGAGTTGCGCCTGCTGTTTGTCACCGGCCCGGGCGGCCGCAATCGCTTCCTGCATCGTCGCGCTCATGGTTCACCCTCGCAGCGTTGCTTATGTCAAACATTCTACCATGACCGGCCGGAAATGGCGAACCGTCCGGCACGTTTTAAGGCCCGTCATCAGGTCGGCGCTTTCTCCAGCGACGGCAGGACCGCCAGGAAATCGTGGGTGAAGCGGCCGGTGTAATCGTTCAGCAAGGCCTCGATCCGTCCGGGATCGGGGGAAGCGACGACCAGCCCGGCATGGTGTCGCTTATGGACGCGGTAGACGACTTCGGAGTCGCTGTAGCTGCTCAGGTCCGGCCATTCCTGCCGGGCCAGGCAGACCAGAATCCCGGCGTAGTCGTTCCGCATGGGTGGAACTGCGTAGGCCTCACCCCTGGCATGGGCGATCTCCAGCCTGGCCCACTCGCTCCACAGGTTGATATTGCTGGACGCCTCGACCAGCTGCTCGATGTTGGCTCCACCAACGCGGGCAGCGACCTCCAGAAAGTAGTACGTGCCGTCCTGGGCGCGGATGAACTCAGCATGGGTCGCCCCGCGCTCGAGGGCGAAGGCTCTGAGCAGCCGCTCGTTCAGGTCGAGGATAGCCTGCCCTTCGTCGGAGCTGCGAGGCAGCGTCCGGCTGACGAAGACGCCGCCCTCATGGGCCACGTTCAACGGCGGCCGCGCGTATTTGTGCGGTTGGGCAAAGACGACCCGACCGTCCCAGACGAGCGAATCGACGTGGTAGACCTCGCCGGGGATGTACTTCTCCAGGTGAAAGAACGATTGGTCATCGCCCAGGCGATTGAGCCAGTCCCAGACCTCCTGGTCCGAGCCGCACTTCTTGATGCCCATCGCGCCCGCTTCCGAACGCGGTTTCAGCACCCAGGGCGGCTCATGGGTTGACATAAACGCGCGCAGGCGGTCATAGCTGAAGACCGGCGAGAAGGGCGGGACGGGGATGCCGGCCTGTTCGGCCTGAAAGCGCATGGCCAACTTGTCGCGGAAATAGCGGGCCACGGTGTCACCGATGCCGGGCAGGCGCAGGTGCTCGCGCAGCGCCGCGGCCGTCTCGACGTCGTAGTCATCGAGCGGGACGATCCGGTCGATGCGGCGGCCGCGGTTCAGGTAGCTGACGGCATAGTAGATATCAGGTTTCGCGCGCAGGTCCGGCAGCAGGAAGCGCTCGCTGATGTCGTCCATCGGCCAGGGCTCGTCGGCCAGCTTCTCTCGCGTCAGGAGGATGACGTGGGCGCCGTGGGCGCGGGCGGCCGAGAGAAATGTCGTCCCCTTGAAATAGCTGGCGAGACAGAGTATAGTAGGTGGTTCAACGTGGTTCACGGCAGCCTCCACCCATTGATCATAGGACAACGGTTGGAAATGGCAAGTTGAGACCGCTTTAAGTTGACGAATGCCTCGGGGGTGCTATACTTAACAAGCACTCGCGCGCAGTGGTTCAGCTTGGCTGCCTGTGCGCAGGTACCTTTCTAGGATCGGAACGGCAACGCAACCAGGGCCTGCCGAACAGCCAGTGGGCTGCCGACGTAGCTCAATTGGTAGAGCGATGCTCTTGTAAAGCATTGGTTATGGGTTCAAGTCCCATCGTCGGCTCTTCACCGTTGACGCGGTCGCGGGAAGGCGGGCTGGTATTGAACAGTTAACACGGGTCAGTGTCCCGAGCGGCAAAGGGGGCGGACTGTAAATCCGCTGGCGGAACGCCTTCGTAGGTTCGAGTCCTACCTGGCCCACTGTATCAACCAGGCGCGGAGAGTCCGTTTGCCTGGTTTTTCGCCGCATGGTGTTTGATTGCCCACGTAGCTCAGGTGGCAGAGCGCATTCTTGGTAAGAATGAGGTCATGGGTTCAAATCCCATCGTGGGCTCTTGCCCCGGCGTTCCAGATGGGAACGGCGGGGCGTAGCCTATTGTGCACTTTATTTTTGATCTCTGGCGTTAGAGACCGTTTGCTGGCCCTGGGCCGCCGGCCAAACGCCGCAAGTCTATCACACAGTTGAGGGGCGAACGTAATGGCCAAGCAAGCATTTGTGCGAGAGAAGCCACACGTCAACGTGGGGACGATTGGGCACATCGACCATGGGAAGACGACACTGACAGCGGCGATCACCAAGACGCTGTCGTTGAAGGGCTGGGCGGATTTTCGGGCATTTGACTCGATCGACAACGCGCCGGAAGAGCGGGAGCGGGGTATCACGATCGCGATTGCGCACGTGGAATACCAGACGGCGAACCGGCACTACGCCCACGTGGACTGCCCGGGGCACCGCGACTACATCAAGAACATGATCACGGGTGCGGCGCAGATGGACGGGGCGATCCTGGTGGTGGCGGCGCCGGACGGGCCGATGCCGCAGACGCGGGAGCACGTGCTGCTGGCGCGGCAGGTGGAAGTGCCGGCGATGGTGATCTTCCTGAACAAAGTCGACATGATGGACGACGAGGAACTGCTGGAGCTGGTGGAGCTGGAGTTGAGGGAGTTGCTGGACAGCTACCAGTTTCCGGGGGACGAGACGCCGATCGTGCGGGGCAGCGCGCTGAAGGCGCTGGAAGAGACGAGCAAGGACCCGGATGCGCCGGCGTATGCGCCGATCTGGGAGCTGATGCGGGTGGTGGACGAATACATTCCGACGCCGGCGCGAGCGACCGAGAAGCCGTTTCTGATGCCGGTGGAAGACGTGTTTTCGATCAAGGGCCGGGGCACGGTGGTGACAGGGCGCGTGGAGCGCGGGGTGCTGACGGCGAACAAGGAAGTGGACATCATCGGGCTGGGGAACGACAAGAAGAAAGTCGTGGTGACCTCGATGGAGATGTTCCACAAGATCCTGGATCGGGTGGAAGCGGGCGACAACGCGGGGTTGTTGCTGCGCGGTGTGGGCCGTGAAGACGTGGAGCGCGGGCAAGTGATTGCGGCGCCGAACAGCATCACGCCGCACACGGAGTTCATGGGCGAGGTGTACGTGCTGCGGAAGGAAGAAGGGGGACGGCACAAGGCGTTCTTCCCGGGGTATCGGCCGCAGTTCTACATCCGGACGATGGACGTGACGGGCGAGATCACACTGCCGGAAGGGGTAGAGATGGTGATGCCGGGGGACAGCGTGAACCTGAAGGTGACGCTGATCACGCCGGTGGCGTTGGAAGAGGGCAGCCGGTTCGCAATTCGCGAAGGCGGGCTGACCGTCGGCGCCGGGGTCATCACCAAGATCCTGAAGTA
>CAYRBP010000006.1:0-11589 GCA_964422535.1 uncultured Ardenticatenaceae bacterium
GAAGCCGAAGCCGCGCTGGCCGCGGCCGGAGACACGGCCGCCCTGGAAGCGTGGTACCGCGACACGCTCGGCAAGAAGGGCGAGGTCTACCTGCTGACCCGCCAGGTCGGCGCGCTGCCGCCGGACGAACGGCCCGCTTTCGGCCAACGGCTGAACGAGATCAAGGACGCCCTGGAACTGGCCTACCAGGCCAAGCTGGCGGCCGTCGAGGCCCAGGAGCTGCAGGCGCAGCTGGCGACCGGCGCGATCGACGTGACCCTGCCGGGCCGCCGCCCGGAGCGCGGCCGCCTGCACCCGATCACCCAGACGCTGCGCGAGATCTACCGCGTCTTCGGCGACATGGGCTTCCAGGTCTACCGCAGCCGGGACGTCGAGACCGACGAGATGAACTTCGAGCTGCTCAATTTCCCGCCCCACCACCCGGCGCGGGAGATGCAGGACAGCTTCTATACGACCGAACCGGGCGTCATCCTGCGCACCCACACCAGCGCCGGGCAGATCCGGGCCATGCGCGACTACCACCCGGAGCCGATCCGGGTCGTCCTGCCGGGCATGTGCTACCGCAACGAGCAGGTGACGGCCCGGAGCGAGATGCAGTTCACCCAGGTGGAAGGTCTGGCCGTAGGCGAAGACATCTCCTTCGCCGACCTGAAGGGCACGCTGATCGAGTTCACCCGCCGGATGTTCGGCGAGGAGCGCAAGACGCGCTTCCGGGCCAGCTACTTCCCCTTCACCGAGCCGAGCGCGGAGATGGACATCAGTTGCTTCCTGTGCGGCGGCACGGGCTGCGGCCTGTGCAAGCACAGCGGCTGGCTGGAGATCCTGGGCTGCGGCATGGTCCACCCGGTCGTGTTGCGCAACGGCGGCTATGACCCGGAACACTATACCGGCTTCGCCTTCGGCCTCGGCCCGGAGCGGATCACGATGCTGCGCTACGGCATCGACGACATCCGCCACTTCTGGGCCAACGACCTGCGCTTCCTGCAGCAGTTCTAGAAGAATCGGACGCGGGCGTCGCGGGTCACCTCGGAGTAACGCTGATCGGAGAGCGGGATGACACCCACCGCGATGCCCGCGGGCAGATCGTCGGAGTAACAAGATGCGCGTACCACTTTCATGGCTGAGAGACTTCGTAGACATCGACCTGAGCGTCGATGAGGTGGCCGAGTTGCTGACCAACGCCGGGCTGGAGGTCGACAAGATCGACCGCATCGGCCTGCCGGGGGCCGCGCTCGAATGGGACCGGGAGAAGGTTGTCCTCGGCCGCATCCTGAAGGTCGAGCAACATCCCAATGCCGACCGGCTGGTGCTGGCGACGGTCGACTATGGCGCGGCCGAGCCGAAGGTCGTCGTCACCGGCGCGCCGAACCTGTTTGCCTACATCGGCCGCGACGTCGAGGCGCTCGGCCTGTTCTCCCCCTACGCGCTGGAAGGCTCGACGCTGTATGACGGCCACCAGCCGGGCTGGGTCAAGTCAAAGCTGAAGGGCAAACCCCTGCGCGGCATCTACAACGACTCGATGCTCTGCTCGGAAAAGGAGCTCGGCATCAGCGAGGAGCACGAGGGGATCATCCTGATGACGGCCGCCGACCTGGGTCGGGACGGGTCTGAGGCCCACCCCTACAGGCCTGGGACGGCGCTACAGGACGTGCTGGGCGACGCGGTGTTCGAGATCGCCATGCTGCCCAACATCGCCCGGACGGCCTCGATCCTCGGCGTCGCACGCGAGCTGGCCGCGCTGACCGAAAAGCCGCTGCGCTACCCCGACACCAACGTGGTCATGGAAGGCCCGCCGCTCGACGACGCGGTCATCATCACGACCGACGCGCCGGAGCTCAACCCGCGCTTCGTCGCCCTGGTCATCGAAGGCGTCGAGCAGAAGCCCAGCCCGCCGTGGATGCAGCGCCGGCTGCGGCTGGCGGGCCAGCGGCCGATCAACGTCGTCGTCGACATCAGCAACTACGTCATGCTCGAAGTCGGCCAGCCGAACCATACTTTCGACTACGACTTCCTCCGCGTCCGGGCCGACGGCTACGCGCCGGGCGGGCCGATCCACATTCACACCCGCCTGCCCCAGCCGGGCGAGACGGTGACGACGCTCGACGGCGTGACCCACAAGCTGGAGCCGTACACGATCCTGGTCACCGACCCGGCCGGCGCGCTGAGCCTGGGCGGGATCATGGGCGGCGCGGAGAGCGAGATCAAGCCGGAAACGCGCAACGTCCTGCTCGAAGCGGCCGCCTGGGACTTCATCAATATCCGCCGCAGCGCCAACGCCCTGGGCATCCACACCGAGGCCGCCTTCCGTTTCAGCCGCGGCGTCCATCCGAGCCAGGCGATGCTCGGCGCGAAGCGCGCGGCCGAATTGCTGCGGACGCTGGCCGGTGGGACTGTTCGCCAGGGCATCGTTGACGCTTATCCCCGCCCGCCGGAGACGGTCGTCATCGACCTGAAACCGGACTATGCCCGCAAGCTCAGCGGCCTGGACCTGTCGCCGGACGAGATGGCCGAACTACTGCGCCGGCTGGAGTTCGCGGTCGAGCCGCGCGGCGGCATCCTGCGCGTCACTGTGCCCGACCACCGCATGGACGTCGACGGCCCGCACGACCTGGTCGAGGAGATCTGTCGGATGGCCCGCTATGACCGCATCCCGGCGACGCTGCTGGCCGACCCGCTGCCGCCGCAACGGGGCAACGTCGAACTGGAGCGCGAGGAACGCGCGCGCGACCTGCTGGCCCGGCTCGGCGTGCAGGAGATCATCAGTTACCGGCTGACCTCGGCCGCCCGCGAGAGTCGCCTCCTGCCGGACGGGCCGCCCGACGACCGCCCCTATGTCAGCCTGACGAACCCACCCGCGCCCGACCGGGTCGTCATGCGCCACAGCGTCCTGTCATCGGCCCTCGAAGCGGCCGCGGCCAACAGCCGCCACCAGCAGCGGATCGTCCTGTTCGAGATCGGCGACGTCTACCTGGGTTCGGAAGAGGACGTGCTGCCGGACGAGCTGACGCGCCTGGCCCTGGTCATGACCGGCCGGCGGGAGCGCCCGGCCTGGGACACGGCCGCCGACGGCTTCCTTGACCTGTTCGACCTGAAGGGCGTCCTTGAGGAGCTTTTCGCCGGGCTCCACGTGCCCCTGCGCGTGGAGGCGGGCAACCACCCGACATACCGGCCCGGCCGCGCCGCCCGCCTGCTCGCGGGCGAGATGCAGGTCGGCGTGATGGGTGAGCTGCACCCGGCGGTGGTCAAGGGGTTTGAGGTGCGCGTCGAGCGCGACCAGCCGGTGCTGGCGGCCGAACTGGACCTGGAAGCCCTGTTGCCGCTCGTGCCCGACGGCTTCTCCTACACGCCGCTGCTCAGCTATCCACCCGTGCGCGAGGACATCGCCCTTGTCGTCGACGCCCTACTGCCCGCGGCCGAGGTAGAAGCCGCGCTGCGGAAGGCCGGCGGTCCGCTACTGCGCGATGTGGCCCTGTTCGACGTCTATCAGGGCGAACAACTCCCGCCCGGCAAGAAGAGCCTGGCCTATCACCTGACATTCCAGGCGGCCGACCGGACCCTGACCGACCAGGACACCTCCAAACAGCGCCAGCGGCTCGTGCGGGTCATGGAACAGCAACTCGGGGCGAAACTGCGCGAATAGTGGACAGTGGTTGGTGGGCAGTCTCAACTGACCACTGGCCACTGACCGCCGGCTACCCTCTCATGCGACGTTTCCTCCACTGGCTTGTCTTCAACATCATCCGCGGGCTGATGGCCCTCGGCATCCGCACCGAGGTCGAGGGGCGCGAGAACCTGCCGGCCGGCGGGCCGCTGCTGGTCATCGGCAACCACTTCAGCATCTTCGACGGGCCGCTGGTCTACATTCACCTGCCCTACCGGCCCCTGGTCTTCCTGGCTGCGTCTGACCTGGTTGACCGCCACCACCTCGGCTGGCTGGTCGATTTGTTCGACGCCATCCCGGTCCGCCGGGGCGAGCGCGACCGGGCCGCGCTGGAGCGGGCCGAGGCCGTGTTGAGGGGCGGCGGCGTGCTGGGCATCATGCCCGAAGGCGCGGTGGACCCTGTCGTGCGGAACGCGGCCCTGGCGGCCGGGGAACTGCCCAACACCCGCGAGCGGCGGGTGGCCGAGCTGGTCGAGGCGCGGCCGGGGGCGGCCTTCCTGGCGGTGCGCACCGGCGCGCTTCTCCTGCCGGTCGGCATCATCGGCGCGGAGAACGTCCTGCCCAACCTTCGCCGGCTGCGCCGCACGACAGTCCGGCTGGTCATCGGCCGGCCTTTCGGGCCGCTGGTTGTGGACCCGGACGCGCCGGACGCCTCCCGGCGCGAGCAGATAGATGCGTTCGGGCACGAGATGATGCGCCAGATCGCGGCGCTGTTGCCGGCGGAGTACCGCGGGGCGTACCGTTGATCCCCCCGGCCCGTGCGGGCTTCCTCAACGCTCTGAGGCGACAGGGTTATCAGACCCCAGGGCTTTTCAGTAGTCGGACTGGCCGCAGCGAGTTTGCCTCCCCTGGAATCGTAGGCGGGGCAATGCAACGGCCGAGACCACGGATGCTTCAGCGACAGGCTTCTCCTGCCGTTGCATTGCCCTCTTTGCCCTGTTTCAAAGAATGAAGAGCGGGCAATGCAGCCGGGAGATAAGGGTCTCGTTGCCCAAAACAGCACTTGCCCGGTTGCACTGCCCCTACTCTACTGTCAGCCGGGCCGTCAAAGAGGCGTGAGTCGACCCATTTTTCCGGCTACTGAAAAGCCCTGATCAGACCCACCTTGACTCACTCTGTCGTCGGTGTTACATTACGTCAGTCCCTGGTTGAAGTGTCAACGAACTCACCGCCGCATGTCCCAATCGTTCCGCCTCTACAACCTGCTGAAGGAAACCTTCCTGCTGCTCGACTTTGGCGACCGCCTGCTGTTCGAGCAGTTCGACCTGAGCGTCCCCCGCACCTATATGCTCTACCACATCGCTGACACGCCCGGCATCTCGCCCAGCCAACTGAGCGATCGGATGTTCTGCGACAAGAGCAATATCACGCGGCTGGTGCAGGGTCTGGAGACCGATGGACTGGTGACGCGCCGGCCGCACGAACGTGACGGCCGCGCGACCCGGTTGCATCTGACTCCGGCCGGCGCCGCCCTGGCCGCAAGCGTTGCGGTGGCGCACAGAAGTTCGGTGGAGGACCGCCTGCGGCCGGTCGATGAGGCGGTAGCTGCGGGAATGGCGACGACACTGGCCCAGTTGAATCGGGAGCTTGCCGCGGCGCTTGCGGCCGGCAAAAATGACAGTGAAGCTGGAAACGCGTTGTGAAAAGTATCCGATCGTTTGTCGCTTTTACTACCATTTTGCTGAAAGTTAGTATACTCTACCCAATTGACTGGGCTTGTCGAAAGGCGGTGGCGTCCTGAGACGAACCTCAGTCGGGACATCTCTCGCATGCGCCTCGAAGCGCAATACCCTTTCTATGTTCTATGTGAGGAGAATGATGAAAAACAGTAAGTCGTTCGTTATGCTTCTGGTGCTGTTGCTCGGCGCCCTGGCCCTCGTGGCCTGCGGCGGCGGCGCAACAACGACCGAAGAAGCGCCCGCTGAAGAGGCTGCTCCGGTTGCCACGGAAGCTCCGGCCGAAGAAGCTCCGGCCGAGGAAGCAGCCCCCGTCGAAGAAGCCCCGGCCGAAGAGGCCATGGGCGAAGGTAGCATCGCCGTCCTCCTGCCCGACAGCGCCTCGAGCGCCCGTTGGGAGGCTGACGACCGCCGCTACTTCGAAGAAGCCTTCAGCGCCGCCGGCGTTGAATACAGCATCGTCAATGCCGAGGGCGACGCCACCGCCCAGCTGGCGCAGGCCGAGCAGGCCATCACCAACGGCGCGAAGGTCATCCTTCTGGTCAACCTCGACAGCGGCTCCGGCGCGGCGATCATCGCCCTGGCCCGTGAAGCCGGCGCCAAGGTCATTGACTACGACCGCCTGACGATCGAAGGCCCCGGCGCCGACGTGTATGTCAGCTTCGACAACGTCTCCGTCGGCCGCCTCATGGGCGAGACCCTCGAGCCCGTCATCGACGGCCTCGGGCTGGAGCAGCCGCAGGTTGTGCAGTTGAACGGTTCGCCGACCGACAACAACGCCACCCTGTTCCGCGAGGGCTACAACTCCATCGTCCAGCCGCGCGTTGACGCCGGTGACTGGGCGCTCGTCGCCGACCAGGCTGTCCCGAACTGGGACAACCAGGAAGCCCTGACGATCTTCCAGCAGATCCTGACCGCCAATGACAACAATGTTGACGCCGTCTTCGCCGCCAACGACGGTCTGGCCGGTTCGGTCATTTCGGCCCTCAAGACGGCCGGGCTCGACCCGGTTCCGCTGAGCGGCCAGGACGCCACCGTCACGGGCATGCAGTATGTCCTGTCGGGCGACCAGACGATGTCGGTCTACAAGCCGATTAAGCTGGAAGCCGACGCTGCGGCCGCTGCCGCCATCGCCCTCTTCAACGGCGAGGACGTCAGCACGCTGACCAGCGACACGATCAACAACGGCACGAACGACATCCCGTTCATCAAGTTGACGCCGATTGCCGTCACCCGCGACAATATGGCTGAGACCGTCATCGCCGACGGCTTCCGCACCTGGGAAGAGATCTGCGTCGGTGAGTTCCAGCAGTACTGCCCCGAAGAAGCTGGTGGTGAGGGCCTGGCCCCGATGACCGCCGCTGTCGCCGGTGGCGCTGCTGCTATGGCCGAGGGTGGCGCGACGACGCTGCCGGCCGACGCGCCGAAGCTCCGCATCTGGGCTGACGACACCCGCAAGCCGGCCCTCGACGCTGTCGAGGCCGCCTTCGAGGAAGAGTACGGCGTTGACCTGGTCATCGAGCAGTTCGGCTTCGGTGACATCCGCACCCAGTTCGCGACGGCCGCCCCGGCCGGCGAAGGCCCGGACATCATCGTCGGCGCCCACGACTGGCTGGGCGAGCTGGTGACCAGCGGCCTCCTGGCCCCGGTTGACCTGGGCGAGAAGGCGGCCGAGTTCGACCCGGTTGCCCTCCAGGCGTTCACCTACGACGGCGAGCTCTACGGCCTGCCGAACGCGACCGAGAACGTTGCCCTGTTCATCAACACCGACCTCGTCCCGGAATGCCCGGCGACCTGGACCGAGGTGTATGAGATCTCCGCCGAACGGGCGGCCAACAACACCGCCAACATTGATGAGAACCAGTACGGCTTCGTCCGCATGGAAGGCGACCCGTTCCACTTCTACCCGATCCAGACCGCCTTCGGTGGCTACGTCTTCGGCACGAACGAGGATGGCAGCTACAACCCGGCTGACCTGGGCATCGGCAACGAAGGGTCTGTCGCCGCCGCGCAGTGGTGGGAGCGCATGGTGACCGAAGGCCTGCAGCCGCCCGCTGTGGACTGGGAGATCATGCACGCCTGGTTCGAGACCGGCAAGTCGGCCATGACCATCACCGGTCCGTGGGCCACCCAGCGCATCGTCGATAGCGGCGTGCCGTTCAAGATCTGCCCGCTGCCGGGCGAGACCGGCGAAGGCCGTCCGTTCCTGGGCGCGCAGGGCTTCATGATCAACGCCTTCAGCGAGGATCCGCTCCTGGCCCAGATCTTCCTGACCGAGTTCGTCGCGACGGAAGAGGCCATGGACGCCTTCTTCGAAGTCGGCCAGCGGCCGCCGGCCTACCTGCCGTCGCTTGAGAAGGCCTCGGAAGACCCGAACATCGCGGCGTTCGCCGAAGCCGGCGCCAACGCCTACCCGATGCCGGCTATCCCTGAGATGGCCTCCGTCTGGGAAGCCTGGGGTAACGCAATCGTACTCGTTGCCCAGGGCGCTGATACGGCCGAGAATGCCTTCACGACTGCTGCTGAGCAGATCATGACGACCCTCGGGCAGTAATCGTCTGAGTAGCTAAAGAGCGGCTGTCCTCCGGGGCAGCCGCTCTTTCTTATTGATTGTGTCGTTGTCAGTGCTGTCTGCCGCCCGTTCTTTATCGTTGCTGCCCGGCGCCGCCGCCTTGCCCAGAAGAGAAGTCATCCGTGCCCGGGCAATCGGAATGATCGCACCAGACCGCCGCATGGGTAGCTGATCGACAGACCCATCGGGTTCCCAACCGAATAGCTGGCCCATCCCGCGGACGGTGGTAGGAGGAAACTGATGAGTAGTGTTGCTGGAGTCGCTCCAGAACCTGTCAAGGCGCCCGTACCCGAACGCACGACCACGGTCACCGGTACGGCGTTGCGGATACTGGGCCTGATCATTTTCACGGCGTTTTCCCTCTTCTTTATCTACCTGCTGCTCAGCGACGGATACTGGCCGCTTGCGGGCATGATCGGCCTGATCACCGTCATGGTGAACTACATCTTCCTGGCGCCTTCGGCCTACCCGATGCGCTGGATGTCGCCGGGCCTGTCGTTCATGCTGCTGGTCTCGGTTTACCCGATCCTCTTCACCATCTATTCGTCGTTCACCAACTACGGTACGGGGCATCTGATCCCTAAGCCCCAGGCCATCGAGGTGCTGGAACAGCGCAAGTACCTCCCTGAAACGGGCGTGACATACGATTACACGCCCTTCCGGAACGACGAAACCGGCGAATTCGGCCTGTGGGTCATCCCGCCGAGCGGAGAGGGATTCCTGGCTGTGGAAGGCGGGGCCCTGACCGCGGACGAGATCGAAGCAGGAGCGCTTGACGAAGACGGCGTGCCCTCGTCCATTGCCGGTTGGACAGCCCTGACCCGCGGGGAACTGGTCCGCAACATTGACGCGCTCGGCCGGAGCACCTATGGTGACGAAGAACGCCAGATCCAGATCACCGGGCGGCTTGGGAAAGCGGCGGAACTGCAGCCGCGCTACACGTATGATGAAACGACCGACGCCGTCACCGATAACCAGACCGGCGTTGTCTATCCGGCTAACCAGGAGATCGGGTTCTTCCAGAGCGAGGAGGGCCAGCGCCTCCTGCCGGGTTATCAGGTGACGGTCGGCCTGGCCAACTACGTCCGCTTCCTGACCGACCCCTCCTACCGCGGGCCGTTGTTGCTGATCTTTGTCTGGACGGTGTTCTTTGCCCTGCTCAGCGTGCTCTTCTCTTTCTCGCTGGGCCTGCTGATCGCCGTCGTCTTCGGCCGCAACATGCCCGGCCAGCGGATCATCAAGTCGCTGCTGATCATCCCGTTCGCCGTGCCCCAGGTCATCACCATCCTGGTCTGGCGCGGCATGATGAACCCGCTCCAGGGTATCTACCCGCGCATCTTGCAGGAGGTCTTCAACCAGCCACCCGGCTGGCCGCCGTTCTTTTCCGACCCGACCTGGGTGAAGGTGGCGCTGATCATCATCAACGTCTGGCTGGCGTATCCGTACTTCATGCTGATCACCAGCGGCGCGCTACAGGCCATCCCGACCGACATGTACGAAGCGGCCGATCTCGATGGTGCGAGCGCCTGGGACCAGTTCCGCGGCCTGACGCTCCCCCTGTTGCTGGTCGCGGTCGGCCCGTTGCTGATCTCGTCCTTCACCGTCAACTTCAACAGCTTCAACGTCATCAACCTGTTCAACGGCGGCGGCCCACCGATGGTCGGCACGGCCACGCCCGCGGGACATTCCGACATCTTGATCAGCTATGTCTACAACCTGGCTTTTGGCACCAGCGGCGGTCAGGAGCTGGGCTATGCCTCGGCCATCACGATCGTCATCTTCTTGATGATGGTTGTCGTCACGTTGTTCCAGTTCCGGCGCATGCGCGCCTGGGAGGAGGTTGGTGAAAATGTCTGAGATGAGCACTGCTTCAACCGCCGCACCCAAGACGACGTCCGGCATTCGGGACTGGCGGCAGAGCAAGAAGGGGCGCTATCGCGTCAATCTGGCTGTCAAGTACCTCGTCGCGGCGATCGTGCTCGCTTTTTCGCTCTTTCCGATCTTGTGGACGATCTCCGCATCGTTCAATCCGACGGGAGGCATCTCGTCCCAAAAACTCATCCCCAATCCGCCGACGCTGGAGCATTACGAGGACATCCTCAACCAGCCGTTCTGGCTGTGGATGTTCAACTCGTTCAAGATCGCCTCGATCTCGGCCGTCCTGGTCGGGCTGATTTCGATCCTGTCGGCCTACTCCTTCTCCCGCTTTCGCTTCGCGGGTCGCAGCCAGCTCTTGCTGCTCATCCTGCTCATCCAGGTCTTCCCGGCCATCCTGGCCATGGTCGCCCTGTTTGCCCTGTTGCAGCAGATCGGCACCTACATCCCCGGCCTGGGCCTGAACACCCACGGCGGTCTGACCCTGCTCTACATGGGCGGCGCGATGGGCATCAACGTCTGGCTGATGAAGGGCTTTTTCGACAATGTTCCGCGCGACATCGACGAGTCCGGGATGATGGACGGGGCGAGTGACTGGCAGATCTTCTGGCGGCTGCTCTTCCCGCTCGTGCGGCCGATCCTCGTCGTCTCGATGATCCTGGCCTTCTTCGGTACTTACAGCGACTACCTCCTGCCGCGCGTCATGCTGACCCAGGCCGACAAGTTCACGCTCATGCTGGGCCTGCGGACCTACGTCGGTACCGACTACGGCCAGCGCTGGGGGCCATTCGCTGCCGGCGCGGTGCTCGGTTCGATCCCGATGGTGGCGATCTACCTGCTCCTGCAGGATTACATCGTCGGCGGCCTGACGGCCGGCGCGGTGAAGGGCTAGAGCGGGCAAGGTCCACCCGCAAGGAAGATCAGAATGACCCAGTATATGGTGATCCTTGGCACGTTCGAAGGTGCTACCGGGAAAGCGCACGAATATGTCGAGCGGTTCGACGCCATCAAGGATGAGATCGCCCTGCTCGATGTCGTCGGCATCGTCCGCGTGGGCGATCAGCCGGCCTCGGTCGAGCACCGGGGCGTCTCGCGGGGCAAGTCGGCCGGAACCGGAGCGGTGATCGGCGGGCTTGTCGGCCTGCTGGCCGGGCCGGCCGGGGTTGCCCTGGGCGCGGCCGCGGGTGGCGCGCTTGGCGCAGCGGTCAGCGGCCTGTCGCACGTCGGCATCCCAAAAGTGATGTTGGAGCGAGCGGAAGCGGGCATGCCGGAAAACTCCTCGGCCGTGCTCGTCGTCATGGAAGCCGCGCGCAGCGACGTCGTCATCAACGACCTGAAGGCCGGAGGCGCCACGGTGATCCACCACAGCGCGGAGAGCGGTCACCTGGAGCAGATGCCGCCGCCGGGCCAGGCCTACTCCGAGCAATAGCCGTGCCCGGCCCTGACCAGCACGGCAGCGACAGCGCCTGAGAATCAGTATCCAGAGGGGTGTACGCGGGTGCACCCTTCTTCGTTTCAACAAAGCCATGATACGTGAAGCCTACCTCTTCGCCCTCGTTCTCGCGGCCGCGCTCGTCTCTGGATGCGCGGCGGCCTCTACCCCACCGCCGGCAGCCACGGAGGCTGCGCCGACCGTCGCGGCCGAGCCGACCACCGCCCCGACGGCCGTGCCGGAGCCGACGGCCGTGCCGGAGCCGACGGCCCTGCCGGAGCCGCCACCGGTTCCCGGTGGGCTTGTCCAGGGCACGGACGGCTTCCCGTGGTGGAACGACACGGTCTTCTACCAGGTCTTCATCCGCAGCTTC
>CAYRBP010000006.1:11689-16805 GCA_964422535.1 uncultured Ardenticatenaceae bacterium
CGGCTTCCCGTGGTGGAACGACACGGTCTTCTACCAGGTCTTCATCCGCAGCTTCAAGGACAGCGACGGCGACGGCGTCGGCGACCTGGAAGGCCTGATCTCGCAGCTCGACTATCTGAACGACGGCGACCCGACGACAACTGACGACCTGGGCGTGACCGGCATCTGGCTCATGCCCCCGATGGAGTCGCCCAGCTACCACGGCTACGACGTCGAAGACTACTACGTCATCGATGAGGAGTATGGCACGAACGAGGACTTCCTGCGGCTGGTCGACGAAGCCCACAAGCGCGGCATCCGCGTCATTGTCGACCTGGTCATCAACCACTCGTCGCGGACCCATCCCTGGTTCCAGGAATCGATGCTGAAGGACTCCGACCGGCGCGACTGGTATATCTGGGAGGAGGAGAACCCCAACTTCAAGGGGCCGTGGAACCAGACCGTCTGGCACCGGACACCCAACGGCTACTATTACGGGGTGTTCTGCGACTGCATGCCCGACTTCAACTTCGAGAACCAGGAGGTCACCGACACCATCCACGACATCAGCCGCTTCTGGCTGGAGGACATGCAGGCCGACGGCTTCCGGATGGACGCCATCAAGCACCTGATCGAGGAGGGCAAGCAACAGGAGTTCACCCAGGCCACCTACGACTGGTTCCAGGACTACTATCAGTTCTACAAGGGCGTCAACCCGGATGCCTTCGCGGTGGGCGAGGCCTGGGGACCGACGATGCTCTCGGCCAAGTTCGTCGGCGAGGGGATGGACATCGTCTTCGAATTCGACCTGGCTGACGCGACCATCAGCAGCGTCCGCAGCGGGTCGAATCGCGCGGCCGGCAACGCCATGCAGCTAACGCTCGACAACTACCCGCAGGGCCAGTTTGGCGCCTTCCTGCGCAATCATGACATGGACCGGACTCTGTCGGTGCTGGATGGCAACGAGAACAAGGCCAAGTCGGCCGCGACGCTCCTGCTGACGTCACCCGGCGTGCCGTTCATCTACTATGGCGAGGAGATCGGCCAGCAGGGCGTCCGCACCGGCAACAGCGACGAAGCGCGCCGCCTGCCGATGCAATGGACGGCCGAGGACTACACGGCCGGCTTCACGACCGGCACGCCCTGGCGCGCGCCTTTCAATGATTACAAGACGCGCAACGTCGACGCCCAGGACGGTGACCCGGACTCCATTCTCAACCATTACCGCAAGCTGGTCCGCCTCCGCAATCACCATGAGGCGCTCCGCGTGGGGGAGTGGACCTTCGTCGACAGCAACAACGCCAGCATCGCCGCCTTCCTGCGCCACACGGACGACAACGTCATCCTGACGATCGTCAACCTGGGCTCAAAGCCGATCGAGGAGTATGGCCTCGACCTGGCCGAGGGGCCGCTGCAGGAGGGTGATACGGCGCTGTCGCTGCTGAAACTGGAGCCGCTGGCTTCGCCGGAGGTAACGGCCGCAGGCGGATTCGAAGGCTACCACCCGGTGCGGGTGCTGGAGCCGTATGGGAACTATGTGATCAAGTTGCGGTGAAGGAAAAAACAAAGCAGTGTGGGCTAGTTTGGCACGATCTCAGCTTCCCATACTATCTGCTGGATCACACGCACTTGCCGTTTCATTCGGACGAATACCCTTTGGACGTCGGCGGGCAAGGGAATGGCTTCGGCCAACTCCATGTTCGCCTCGTTAAAATCAGGATCATCCTCGTCCAAAAAGACAAGGGCCGCCTGCGCAGGGATCTGGTCCAAGACTTGAGGGTTCTCAAAGATGTAGTTATTGAACTGCTCGCTCAGTTCAAATACCTTATCCGCGATGTCCGATGCGCTTAGTCTGATTGCCATTGTCGATACCTATCGATGTAGAATTGATAGTTTACCCGCAAGTCTTGCAGGGCAAAACTGAAAGCTTCTTGATTATCAACAAAGGCCATCGGTGGTGTCTTTATTTGCTTCCCGTCGGGCTTCAAGTCATCGCGATGCACGAATCGGTGCGCATTGTCATAGCGCGTAATCGGCAACCAGTGTCCATCCAGATACGCCTCCAATTGGACAACAAAGCGCAGGATGCGGCCCCGATCTTTGGTGTAGCGGACGCGGAGTGATGCCGATAGGGAAAGTGGTATGAAGAACTCGCGTTCGTCCATCGATGGATCCCATGCTAACATGAACGCTAACTGGGTGTCAATTCTGGTTAGGTTATCCAGGTGCTAACATGAGCGAAACCCTCTTCGGCCGCCTGTCCTCCTTCGAAACACGCGCCCAGTTCGCCGATATGCGCCTGCGGGGCGTCCAGCACCACCGCCGGCTTCAACCGGGCAGTCCGGCTGCCGGCCAGTCGCCGACGATCAGCGTTATCATCGGGCCGGAACTGCCGGTCGACGAGGTCGTCTGCCTCGTGCTGCAGCCCGAAGCGGAACTCGTCCACCTGACGCGGGCGCGGACCGAATGGGACCTGCTCCTGTGGGGCTATTACGAGGTCTGGGAAGCCGATCTGCCGCCGCGGACGGCCGGGACGCTGGTCCGCTACCAGATCCGCGCCCACGACCGCGACAGTGGCGAGTACACCTGGGCCGATGACGGCGTGGAGTACTCCTACATCGTCGGCGACTCCGGCCCGCCGGCCTGGTCGCGGCCGTCGATCATCTACCAGGTCTTCCCCGACCGCTTCTACCCGGGGGATGGCCGGGCGTGGAACAAGACCACCCGGCTGAGCGACATCTATGGCGGCACGCTCCGCGGCGTGATCGACAAGCTCGACTACATCGCCGGGATGGGCTTCACCGCTATCTGGCTGAATCCGTTCTTTCCCGACGAGACCCACCACGGCTACCACGCCACGGACTATTTCGCCGTCAACCCGCGCCTGGGCACGATGGACGACATCCGGGAACTGGTCGAGAAAGCCCACGCGCGCGGCCTGCGCCTGCTGCTGGACTTCGTCGCCAACCACTGGGGCAGCAAGCACGCCACCTTCCAGGACGCCCGCACCAACCCCGCCAGCCCCTATCGCGACTGGTACACCTGGCGCAACTGGCCCGACGACTACGTCGCCTATTTCGACGTGCCCGACCTGCCGAAGCTCAACACCGACCACCCGGGCGTGCGCGACCATTTGCTGCGCAGCGTCGGCTTCTGGCTCGGCGACGTGGGCTTCGACGGCCTGCGACTCGACCACGCCGACGGACCGAGCCAGGATTTCTGGACCGACGTGCGCGTCGTGGCCCGGAGCATCAGGCCCGATGCCTGGATGATCGGCGAGCTCATCCGGCCGGCCGACCAGCAGCGCAGCTACGCCGGCCTGTTCGACGGCACCCTCGATTTCCTGCTCTGCCAGGCGCTGCGGGCGACCTTCGGGTCCGGCGAGATGAGCCTGGCGATGTTCGACGCTTTCCTGAACCGTCATGAGGCTTACTTCCCGGCCGATTTCAGCCGGCCCAGCTTCGTCGACAACCACGACATGGACCGTTTCCTGTGGCTGGCCGGCGGCGACAAACGCAGGTTGAAGCTGGCCTCGCTCTGCCACTACACGCTGAGCGGGCCGCCGATCGTCTACAACGGCACCGAGGCGGGCGTCACCCAGGAACGTTTCATCGGTGACAGGGACAGTCAGGGCATGGAAGAGTGCCGCCAGCCGATGTTGTGGGGCGAAGACCAGGACACCGATCTGACCAGCACTTTCTGGTGGCTCAACCACCTCCGGCGCGACCACCCGGTGCTGTGGCGCGGCCGGCGTCGCACCGTCCACCTGGACAACACCGCCCACACCTACGCTTATGTCCGCGAGGACGGGTACGAGACGGCGCTCGTGGGCTTCAACCTGAGCGATGAGCCGCGCCGCCTCTCCATCGTCGACCCGACCGGCGGGCTGCGCCATGTCTTCGACCTGCCGGCCTGGAGCGGCGACGTCTTCATTAGCTGACGCATGGCTGCCGCCGATCGTCCTCGACGGCCTGCGCCCGCGTCCTGGCTCGCCCGCGGCGCGCAGGTCGCCCTGTTGCTGCTGGCCTTCGCCCTGCGCGTCCGCCGCATCGGCGAGCAACGTGTCTGGTGGGACGAGGGCTTTTCCGTCTGGCTGGCGCGTTTCCCGCTGCCGGACATGTTGCGGGAGACGGGCAACGACGTTCACCCGCCGCTCTACTTCGCCCTGCTCCATCTCTGGCGGGCCGTCAGCGGCGACTCCGAGTTCGGCCTGCGTTTCCTGTCCGCCTTGCTGGGGACGCTGACTGTGGCGCTGACGTACCTGCTGGGCAGGGAGATCGCCCGGCGAAACCTGCCGCCGGCAGCGGCCGAGGCCGCCGGCCTGCTGGCAGGGCTCTTCCTGGCCGTCTCCCGCTTCGCCATCGCCTATTCGCAGGAAATCCGCATGTACGCCCTGGCCTCGATGCTGGCCGTGGTCGGGCTGTGGGCGGCGCGGCGCTGGTGGGACGCTCCCAGAGCGGGCTACGCCGTGGTCTATGTCCTGGCCATGACCGGCGGCCTGCTGACGCTCTACCTGTTCTTCCCCGTGCCGCTGGCGGCCAACATCGCCTGGCTGTGGGTCTGGCGGGCCGCGGCCGACCGCCGGCGGGCTTTACTCCGCTGGCTGGCGCTCCAGTCGGCCGTGCTGGCCCTGGTCATCCCATGGGTCCTCTACGCGGCCGGCGGCTTCCTCTCGACCTCCTCGGCCACGCCCATTGGCCTGCTCGACTTCCTTCACATCTACTGGACAGTATTGACCGTCGGCATCCCCGTCGACGTCGCCCGGTTCAACCCGTGGACAATCCCGGCGGCGCTGGTCTTCCTGGCGGCCGTTGTCGCGCTGCTGGCCGCGGCGATCCGCGGCCGTCGAGCGGGCGGCGACCGGGCGACCGGCACGCTTGCCCGCGACCTGACGCTGCTGCTGGCCGTCCTCCTGCTGCCTGCGGCCGTGGTCTACCTCATCTCGCTCCCCAAGCAGGGCTTCTACGCGCCGCCGTTCAACCCGCGCTACCTGGTCATCTTCGCCGCGTTCTATGCCATCCTGCTGGCCTGGGGCCTGGTCACGCTCGGACAATGGGTTGCTCTGGTGGGCCGGGGAGCGAGGCAGCAGGCGGCCGGGGCTGATGGCCGGGCGCGACCGGGCATCGGGGTGCTGGCG
>CAYRBP010000006.1:16905-72885 GCA_964422535.1 uncultured Ardenticatenaceae bacterium
CCCTACAGCGCCGCGGCCGATCCCGAACGCCATCTCCCCGGCTGGCTGGAATCGCAGGCTGTCGCCCATCGTGCCTTCAACTACGGCGAGATGGCGCTGGCCTTCTATGCCCGCACGCCGGAGCGCGCGGCATCGATCGACGCGCTCGGCCCGGACGCCCCGACGCCTGAGCCGCTGAACATCGACCTGCCCTCCGGGTCGCGTCTGGCCGGCTACACCCAGGCGGCCCACGACTTCAAGAGCGGCGACAGGATCCACCTGGCCCTGTACCACGACGCGGCCGCGCCCCTGACGGCCGAGATCGGCCTGATCGACGCATCCGGCGCGACATGGCAGGCCACGCCGGTCGAGCTCGGCGCTGCCGGACCGCGGACGGCCGTCGATCTGCTCGTCTCGCCCGACACGCCGCCGGGCGACTACCGGTTCTACGTTCGCGACGCGGCCGGCAACGCCGCGCCTTTCGGGCGGTTGGCGCTGCGTGCCAAGGACGCGCCCTTTCTGACGGCCGGCGACGTGACCATCGCCAATCGCGTCGACGAGCCGTTCGAGCAGGGCATCCACCTGCTCGGCTACGACCTGGCCGGCTCGGCCCGGCCCGGCGAGTCTGTCGGCCTGACGCTCTACTGGTCGGCGGACGCGCCCCTGACCCAGAGCCATAAGGTCTTCACCCACCTGTTGGGCGACGTCTTCAACGCCGCGACCGGCAACTTCCTCTGGGGCCAGGTCGACAATGAGCCCGCGGCCAACACGCGGCCGACGACGACCTGGCGCTCCGGCGAAGTCATCGTCGATCGCTACGCCATCCCCGTCCAGCCCGACGCGCCGCCGGGCGACTATCGGGTCGAGGTCGGTCTCTACGACCCGCTGACCGGCGTTCGGCTGAACGTCCTGGATGGGGCCGGCGCGCCGGCGGCCGATCACCTCATCCTCGGCACGGTCCGCATCGAGCCGATCGAGTAGCGGCCCGGTCCGGCGGGCGGCCGTAGATAAGAAGTCGGGCGGCCGGTCCGCGCCATTCCCCGGCCCGTGCTATGCTTGCACGTCATGCGAAGGAATGGCCTGTTCGCGCTCTTCGTCATCCTGGTCTGGCTGCTGGCCGCCTGTGTGGATCAGCCGGCGGCAGGCGTCGCCCCGCCGCAGGCAACAGCGAGCCCTGTTCGTGGCGCCGAAACCCCGGCCGAGCCGGCGCCGAACGCGGCCGCGACCTCGACGCCGGGCCTGACGCCGGGCGCGGCCGTCTTCCTGCCGATCGCACCGGGCGGCGCGGCAACGGCGACACCCGCGCCACCCTCCCCACTCCCGATCGCGCCGGAAGCGGTGGACCCAACCGCGGCCGCCCCGACGACGGCCGCGGGACCGTCTCCAACGCCTTACGTCAGCACGATTCCCGACGTCAGCCCGCGACCCGAGCTGGGCCCCAGCAAACTGGGCATCCACGTCGCCCGGCCGAACAGCCCGGCCATCCTCGACTTTGTCCGCGCCGCGCGGCCGGCGGTCGTCAAGGCCGTCGACGACTTCGGCTTCCTGCAGGAGGTCAAGGCCGTCTCGCCGGAGACGGTGACGGTCGGCCGCCTGTCCGTCGATCCGCAGGACTACGGCGGCGAACCGGAAGCCGCCGCCCGTGCCCTGGTGGAGCGACAGCTGCCGGTGCTCCTCCAGCATCCGTGGGTTGACTACTGGGAGGGCTGGAACGAGCCGGACCCCAATCTCGACCGGATGGACTGGTATGCCCGGTTTGAGGCCGAGCGCGTCCGGCAACTGGCGAGCCACGGGCTGCGCGCGGCCGTCGGCGGCTTCTCAACCGGCGTGCCGGAGATGGACGAATTCCCGCTCTTCCTGCCCGCCATCGAAGCGGCCGCGGCCCACGGCGGCATCCTGACGCTGCACGAGTATGCCGCGCCGGATATCACCTTCCTCTACGGCGACCCGTTGCCCGGCTATCCTGCCTATCCCGACCGGGGATCGCTCATGTTCCGCTACCGTTGGTTCTACCGCGACATCCTCGAGCCGCGCGGCCTGGCCATCCCGCTGGTCATCTCCGAAGCGGGCATCGACGGGATCATCGGCAACCGGCCGGGGCCGGACGGGCTGGGCTGGCAGGACTTCCAGTCGTTCTGGGTCGAGCAGGGTTGGGGACCGGACGGAGCGCAGGCCTTCCTGAACCAGCTCATCTGGGTAGACAACGAGGCCCGGAAAGACGCCTACGTCATCGGCTACGCGCTCTTCACGGCCGGCGGCGGCCGCGCCTGGGCCAGCTATGACCTCAACCCTTTTCTGCCGCGACTGGGCGAGTACATCGCCGGCCAGCGCTGACCGGCTCATGTACGGACGGGACGGATGCCGGGCGGACTGTCGCCGTTTCACTGTGTTGGCTACAATAGCGGGGCGCTAGAGGCGTCGTCCGGTTTATTCCATGGATGTGCAGCAACCGGCCAACAGGCCAACCACAGGCAACAGCGTGAACCCGCTCTGACACCGCGCCGGCCGCGGCTGTCCCATTTCTCATGACTCGCCACCGACTGATCTGGCTCCTTGCCGGAGCCGCGATCCTGCTCCTCGCCTTCGCCCTGCGCTTTCGAGGCCTCGACACAACCGGGCTGTGGGGCGACCAGGCCTTCACGCTCAACACCGCCATGCGCTGGGTCAACGGCGGGCCTGTGCCGCTGGCGGCCAACAAGTCCTCCGTCGGCATCATGAACCCGCCGATGATCGAGTATCTCTACGCCGCGGCCCTGCGGCTCTGGGGCGACATCCTCAGCGTCTCGATCCTGACGCTCATCGGCGGGCTGGTCGCGGTTGCCGTGACGGGCCTGGTGACGGCGCGTATCTACGGCCGCCGGGCCGCGCTGTGGACCATGCTGGCCTTCGCGGTCGCGCCGTGGGCCGTCTTCTGGAGCCAGCTCATCTGGAACCAGACGATGGTCCCGCCCTTCGCCGCGCTGGCCCTGGGCGGATTGCTGCTCTATCTGGTCGAAGCGCCGCGGTGGCCCTGGTTGGTGGCGAGTTTCGCCGCTGCGGCGGCCATGACCCAGGTCCATCCTGGCTCGGCCGTCCAGGTCGGCACAATTGGCCTGTGCCTGCTTCTCTTCCGGCGGCGGGTCGTCTGGCGGCACGTCTTTGCCGCCGCAGCCGTCTTCGCGCTCATTCACCTGCCCTACCTGCTCTACCAGATCGGCACCGGCTGGACGGACCTGCGCGCCGCCGGGGATGTCGCCGGGCAAGAAGCGGCGTTCAGTCCGGCGGCGCTGCTCCTCAGCCTCGACCTGCTTCGCGCCCAGGGTCTCTTCCGCGCGGCGCCGGAGGTGACGTCCTTCGACACCCTGGCGGCGGCCCTCTTCGTCCTGTCGTTGATCGCCGTCATCATCGTGGCGGTCCGACCGGGTCGAGCGAAGGACGCGCGCTTCGACCCGCAGCGTTCGGCGGCGGTCATCATCCTGCTCTGGTTCGCGCTGCCTCTGGCCTTCTATCTGCGGGCGTCGGTCTACCTGCAGAACTACTACCTCATCGGCCAATGGCCCGCCCAGTTCATGATCCTGGGCATCGGGCTGGATGCGGCCCAGCGGGCGGCGGCCCGACGGTCGACGGCGGCCGCGTCCGACGATAGCCGCCGCGGCTGGGCGGCCGTGGTCTGGTTGCTGCCGCTGCCCTTCGTGGCGCTGTTCGCCTACCAGGTCTACTTCAACCTCGTCTTTCAGGACATGCGCGCGGAAGAAGGCGGCCCGGACATTCAGGTCCGCCAGGCGCGCCGGCTCCTCACCGGGGCCAACGCCCTCCTCGCGGAGCGACCGGAGTGCCGGCTCGTCGGCGTCGGCCGTGGGCACCAGGTTGAGACGTCCGACCTCGCCCTGCTGGGGGAGTTTACCGACCCGGAACGCGTCCTGCTGAGCGACGGCGATCTGGGCCTGCCACTGCCCGTTCCCTGCGCCGTCTACCTGAACGCCCGGCCCGGTAGCCCGGCGGGTTACTGGCTGGAAGCCAATGGCAGGCCCATCGACGGCGCAGACGTGGACGCGCGCGGGACAAGCTGGCGTTTCTATGACTGGACGGCCGCGACCGAAACCGGCGACCTGAGCGGCGCGCCGCGGTGGGCCAACGGCCTGGCCCTGGCCGGCGTCTTCCGGGGGGACATCGTGCCGGGCCGGCCGCTCGACCTGGCCCTGACCTGGGCCGTTGACGGCCGGCCGCCCGCCAGGCAGCTCAATTTCGGCGCTTACCTGCTTGGCGAAGGCGATCGCGTCGTCGCCCAGCACGACGGCCCCGGATTCGACAGCGTCCAATGGCGCGAAGGCGACCGCTTCATCACCTGGCACTTCCTGCCCATCCCCGACGATCTGCCCCCGGGAAGTTACCAACTCGCCGTGGCGCTCTATACCTGGCCGGAACTCGTCCGGGAGGAGCTGGTCGCGGGCGGAAACACGGCGTATCTGGAGCGCGTTGACGTCGGCGAGCGCTAGGGAGAACGACGCCGGACACGTTAGCCTGGAAAAAGCGGACGTGGCCTCCGCCGGCGCATTTCGCTATAGTCACGGCGGGTTCGGACAAGACCATGGCAGTTGAAGAAGACCTCTCGTTGGTTCAGCCGGGGAGCGACCGTTCCTGGCGTTTTGATCTGGTCCCCGGGCTGTTCTTCCGGCCGCGGTCGACGCTGTCCCAGGTCGCGGCGACGAACCAGCCCATCTGGCGAGCGCCGATCCTCCTCCTGCTCCTGGTCGCCGTGGCCCATGCCCTGCTGGCCGGGTCGATCGTCGCGGCGGCAAAAGCCGGCGGCCAGCCCGCCCTGCCGCCCAACTTCGAGTTCTACACGCCGGAGCAGCAGGCCCAGTACATGCAGGCTGCGACGGCCACCAACAACGTCACCTTCAACTACATCTTGCCTGCCCTCCGCGCCGCGCTCGGCGTGGTCGCCGGCTGGCTGGTCATCGGCTGGCTGCTGCACCTCCTCCTGACCCTGCTCGGCGGCCGCGGCACCAGCCAGCAGGCGCTGAACCTGGCCGCCTGGGCCAGCCTGCCGCTGCTGTTGCGCTATCTGGTCCAGATCGCGGCGATGCTGGTCACGGACCAGCTGGTCGGGACGGCGGGGCTGGGTGGGTTCGCGCCGGGTGGGGAAGGCATCGCCTACTCGCTTGGCGCAGCGCTGCTTGGCCAGGTCGACCTGTACATCCTGTGGCAGATCGGCCTGCTGCTGCTTGGCGCGAAGATCATCAGCCAGATCTCGACCCTTAAGGCAGTCGTGGCTGTGGCCCTGACGTTCCTCATCGTCATGCTGCTGAGGGCGCTGCCGGGCGCGATCCTGGCCCAGTTTGGCGACCTGACGGTCATCCAGCCCTTCATGTAGCCGGACACCCCGCACTATGCCCGACCTTTCTGCGGCCGCGCCGGCCGCCCCGTTCGTCGAGATCAACAGCCTGCGGAAATCATTCGTGATGGGCAATACGCGGGTCCATGCCCTGGCCGGCGTCGACCTGGTCATCCCGACCGGCACATTTCACACGATCATGGGGCCGTCGGGTTCGGGCAAGAGCACCCTGCTGTATCTGCTCGGCGGGCTGGACCGGCCAACATCCGGCCGCATCCGGGTGGCCGGCAACGCGCTGGAGGAGATGGACGAGAACGCCCTCGCCGCCTATCGCCGGCGCGTCGTCGGCTTCGTCTTCCAGTCGTTCAACCTGATCCCCAGCCTGAGCGCCTCGGAGAACGTCGCCTTTCCGATGCGCTTCGCCGGGGTCTCGCGCCGCCAGCGACAGCGGACGGCCCACGCCCTGCTGGAGCGTGTCGGGCTGTCCGACCGGCGAGAGCACCGCCCGTCGGAACTGTCAGGCGGCCAGCAGCAGCGCGTCGCCATCGCCCGCTCGCTGGTCAACGAGCCACGGCTCATTCTGGCCGACGAACCGACCGGCAACCTCGACACGGCCAGCGGCCAGGCTATCATGGAGCTGCTGGCCGAACTGCACCGCGACGGCCGCACCGTCGTCGTGGTCACCCACGACCAGCGCATGGCTGCGTTCGCGACTGACCAGGTCTTTCTCCTGGACGGTTGCATCGTCAGCGCGGAGGCGTACCAGGCCGCCACCGGGGCATTCACAGGCGCGGCTGTCGTCGCCCAGACCCCGGCAAAAGCAAGCCGAGAGGCGGCGGCCGGACCATCACCCGCGAAGGCGACGGAAAGCTTATGAACAAGAACGTGTTTCGCCCGGTCCATCGCGCCGCACCCGCGGCGCTGCTCGTCGCCCTGCTCCTTCTGGCGCTGGCCGCGCCCGGCCGCCCGACGGCCGCCCAGGGCGATACGCCGACCGCGGAGGCGACGGAGACGGTTGAGCCAACCGCGACCGCGCCGTCAGCCGCCCTGACCGTGACGGCCGTCCAGCCCGGCAACGTGGTCAACGACCTCGACGTTGAGATCGTCGTCACGGGCACGGGCTTCGCGCGGGGGGCGACCGTCGTCCTGGCCCGCTTCGGGGGCCTGGCGACTGATTTCGTCAGCGACAACGTCCTCCGGGCGACCGTTCCGGCGGGCGTGCCGGGCGGCCGCTACACGGTCCGGGTGGTCAACCCGGACGCAACGACGGCCGAACTGCCCGACGCGCTGAACGTCACGGCCGTGGGGCCGGGCACCGCCACGCCGGTCGAGACGGCAACGCCCGCCCCAACCGCCTTCGTCCGGCCGCTGCTCGTCGTCCAGTCTTACGGGGCAAGCTCGGCGACGATCACGCCCAATCAGAACCTCGACTTTGAGATGACCCTGGTCAACGCGGGACAGGCGACGGCGAGCAACGTCCTGGTCACCTTCATCAGCGGCGACTTCATCCCCCGCGACACCGGCGGCGTGCGCGCGCTCGGCACGATGCCGCCGGGGCAGCCGGTGCGCTTCTGGCAGCCGCTCTTCGCGACAGCCGACCTGAGCGGCAAGACGACCGCCGTGCTGAAAGTGACGGCGTCGTACACCGACGTCAACGGGCAGAGCTATGAGAACGCGTTCGAGCTGACCTTCCCGGTCACGCCGTCGGGCGGTGGCGGCGCGGGACCGTCGCCCACGCCAACCGCGACGGCGACCGTCACGCCGACGGTCACGCCCCGCCCGCGGCCGCAGTTGCTCGTCACATCGAATAGCACCGACCCGGAGCAGCTCCAGCCCGGCGGCCGCTTCACCCTGAACCTCGTCGTCGAGAACCGGGGCCAGGCCGACGCGCGTAACATCACCATGATCCTCGGCGGCGGGACGAGCAGCAGTGGTGGAGACGGAACGCCGGAGCCCGGTGGCGTCGCCGGCGGCGGCGGCTCGTTCGGGGAGTTCGCGCCGGTCGGTTCGTCCAACGTCAGCACGCTGGGCAACCTGGCGGTGGGCGAGTCGACCGAAGCCAGCCAACAACTGATCGTGAATACGACGACCAAGGCCGGCGCTTACCCGGTCAAGGTGTCGTTCGTTTACTCCGACAACACCGGGGCCAATTACGTCGATGACCAGGTGGTGACGCTCCTGGTCTACGAAGTGCCCCAGGTGGAGATGGGGTTCTACGCTCCCCCGCCCACGTTGTTTGCCGGGGAGCCGGGCAGCCTGCCGCTCCAGGTGGTCAACACGGGCCGGACCTCGGCCATCTTCGGCAACTTCAGCGCCACGGCCGAAGGCGCTGATATGAGCAACAACACTATCTTTGTCGGCGCGCTCGAGCCGGGCGGCTTCTTTCCCCTCGACGCGCTCATCACCGCCTATGAACCGGGCCTGCTCGACGTGTCGCTCAGCCTCAATTACGTGGATGACTTCAACCAGCCGGCGGTCATCACCGACACGGTACAGGTCGAAGTGCTGGAGGCGATCCCAATGGAGCCGGTCGATCCCGGCCTGGAAGGAGGCGGTGGCGAGGGCATCGACGGCGAAACGCCGCCGGACGAGACCGGCGCCGGCAGCGAAGAGAGCCTGGGCCAGCGCATCTGGCGCTTCATCCTCGGCCTGCTTGGGCTGAGCAGCGCGCCGCCCGGCGACCAGCCGGCCGAGGAGATGCCGCCGCCCGTCGAGGGCGAGTTTGAGGTCGTCCCCTAGCGGGCGGCCGGGAGAAGCAGCTGCATGGGCCTCTTTGACATGCTGACCCTCATCTGGTCGAACCTGGCCCGCCGCAAGGGCCGGGTGGCCCTGACGGCCGTCGGCGTCGTCATCGGTACGGCGGCCGTCGTCCTGCTCGTCTCGCTTGGGGCCGGCCTGCAGCGCAACGCCGAGTCGCAACTGGGCAACATCGGCGACCTGACCAAGATCACGGTCTATCCAGGTTTTGGCGAAGGGCCGATCGGCCCGGCGGACGCAGTACCCGAACAGACGGCCGTCATCAACGAGGCAGCGCTGCAAACGATCGCCGCCCTCCCGGGCGTGACGGCCGTCATCCCTCAGGACTATTTCCAGGGAGGGGCAACGGTCAAGGCCGGCCGGCTGGAAGGCGGCGGGCAACTTCTCGGCGCCGGGACCGACGACCTGGCGGGGCTCGGTGTGACCGCGGCCCAGGGCACGACCGAACTCGTCCGCGGCTCGATCATCATCGGCTCCCAGGTCCCCAACAACTTTTATGACCCGCGCCTGCGTCCCGGCCAGGAACCGCCCCCGCCCCCGGACCTCTTCGACCAGACGCTGGTCATTGACCTGATCAAGTGGGACGCCGAGGGCAACGAGATCCGCAAGACCGTCCGGGCGAAGGTCGCTGGCGTCCTCAACGAGGTGGGCGACGAACCCGACTGGTCGATGTACCTGCCGCTGAGCGACGTCGAGGGCTTCAACACCTGGTCCACAGGCCAGCGCATCGACCGCAACAAGACCGGCTATAACACGCTGGTCGTCAAGGTCAGCAGCGTCGACGAGGTGCTGGATGTGACCGACCAGATCACCGCGCTGGGCTTCCAGGCCTACACGCCCCAATCATTCGTCCAGGGCATCAGCGGCTTCTACCTGGTCCTGCAGATCGCCTTCGGCGCGATGGGAGCCATCGCCCTGCTGGTGGCCGCGATCGGCATCGCCAACACGATGACGATGGCCATCCTGGAGCGGACGCGCGAGATCGGGCTGATGAAAGCCGTGGGGGCCAACAACCGCCACGTACTGGCCATCTTCCTGGGCGAAGCGGCCGGCATCGGCTTCATCGGCGGGCTGGGCGGCGTGGTCATCGCCTGGGCGCTCGGCCAGCTGCTCAACGTGGTTGTGATCGGTTACCTGGCCGGCCAGGCCGCGCAGACCGGCGCGCCCCCGCCGACATCGGCCATTTACACGCCGGTGTGGCTGCCGCTTGGGGCGCTGGTCTTCGCCACCCTGATGGGGCTTGTCTCCGGGCTATACCCCGCGCTCAGCGCCGCGACCCTGTCGCCGATGATGGCCCTCAAGTACGAGTGACGCTGCGCTTGCGGCCGATCCCTCTCGCCCCGGGATTCACGGGCGTCATCCGCGAGCTACTTCTTGGTTGGGAAGAGGATCGTGTCGATCAGCACCTTGCCGATGTAGACGATGAAGACGAGCATCGTCGCCGGGACCTGCCAGTAGAGGAAGACGGCCGGCGTCCAGGCCGGCAGCGGGACGACGGCGATGAAGAAGGCCACGGCCGCGGCGACGACCAGTCGCTGGAAGAACTTGCCCCAGGCGCGCTTCGGCTTTGCTTTCATGCGCTATTCGAACCGGAGGGCATCGATCGGGTTCAGCCCGGCCGCGCGACTGGCCGGGTAGATGCCGAAGAACAGCCCGACCGCGACCGAGAAACCGACGGCCAGGGCGATCGAGTTGATCGTCACCGACGTGTCAAGCTGGGGCACGGCCAGGTTGATGGCCCAGGCGGCGATCAGGCCGACCACGATACCCAGCAGGCCGCCCAGCAGGGCCAGGGTGATCGCCTCGGTCAGGAACTGCCACAGGATGTCGCCCCGCCGCGCGCCGACCGCCTTCCGCAGGCCGATCTCGCGCGTCCGCTCCGTCACCGAGACGAGCATGATGTTCATGATGCCGATGCCGCCGACCAGGAGCGAGATGCTGGCGATGGCCCCCAGGAAGAGCGTCAGGACGCCCGTCACCGCACCGAAGGCCTGGATGAAGTCGCCCTGGGTCAGGATCTGAAAGTCATCGTCATCGCGAAAGGCGATGTCGTGGTTGAGGCGCAACAGGGCTGAGGCGTCGATGATGACGCTGTCGATGGCCTCGTCGTCGGCCGCCTGGATCAGGATGGCGTCCACCAGATAGTCCCCGGTGCGGCTGCTGCGGTTGTCGAACAGGCGCGCCTGTGCCGTGGTCAGCGGCAGGATGGCGATATCGTCCTGGCTGCCGCCGATGCCCGACGCGCCCTTCGATTCCAGCAGCCCGATGACGCGGAAGTTGATGCCGTTGACCCGGATCTCCTGGTCGAGCGGGTCGACGTCCTCCGGGAACAGGGCCGCGGCCGTATCCGGGCCGAGGACGATGACCCGCGACTGGCCGTCATAGTCGGTCTGATCGAAAGCGCGGCCGCGATCGATCGTCAGGTTGTTCATCGGCAGGTACTCGGGCGTCGACGCCCGGGCCAGCACGCTGTAGGCATTGCCCTCGAACTGCAATTCGATGCCCTCGAAAAGCGTCGGCGCGACCAGCTCCGCGCCGGGGACCAGGCTGGTGTCGCCCAGTAGTTCGGCGTCACGGAGGGTCAGGGAAGATTCCGTCAGCGGGTCGCTGCCGGGCGGGCCGGGCTGGTCCTGTTCGGGGATGATGTAGACCAGGTTGGTGCCCAGGCCGGAGAACTGGTCGGCCACGTAGCGCGTCACGCCGTCGCCGATGGACAGCAGGGTGATGACGGCCGCGACGCCGATCAGGATGCCGAGCATGGTCAGCGCCGCACGGAGCTTGTTGGCCTGCAGGCTGCGCAGGGCGATGCGGATGTTTTCAACCAGTTTCATGCTCGTCCGCCTTCCCTACTCGTAACGCAGTGCATCGATGGGGTTGAGCTTTGCCGCCCGCGTCGCCGGGTAGATGCCGAAGAAGAGGCCGACACCGGCCGAGAACAGGATAGCCAGCAGGACCGAGTCCCAGGCCAGTCCGGGCTCCAGCGTGTCGGACAGACTGGCGACAAGGTACGCCCCGGCCGCGCCAAGGGCCAGGCCGATCAGCCCGCCGATGCTGGCCAGGACGATGGCCTCCGTCAGGAACTGCCACAGGATGTCCTGGCGGCGCGCGCCGACCGCCTTTCGCAGCCCGATCTCGCGTGTCCGCTCCGTCACCGAGACGAGCATGATGTTCATGATGCCGATGCCGCCGACCAGGAGCGAGATGCCGGCGATGACGCCGAGGAAGATGGTCAGCACGCCGGTGATCTGGCTCAGCGCGCCGATCAGTTCCGACTGGCTGAGGATGGTGAAGTCGTCCTCATCGCGGAACTCGATGCCGCGTGACTGGCGCAGCGCCAGCGTCATTTCGGCGATGGCGGCGTCTTGCCGGTCTTCGCTGATCACCTGGGCCAGGATCTGATCGACGCGGAAGTTGCCGTCCGGCCGCCGGGCGGGAAATAGCCGGCGCTGCGCCGTGTCAATCGGCACCAGTACGACATCATCCTGGTCGTTGAAGCCGGAGCCGCCCTTTTCTTCCATCAGGCCGATGACTCGGAAGTTGACGTTGTTGATGCGGATGGTCTGGCCGATGGGCAGTTCGCCGTCCGGGAACAGCTCCTCATAGACCCCCTGGCCCAGCACGGCCACCCGCGACGCGCTCTGGACGTCCTGCTCGTTGAAGAAGTCACCCAGCACGGGATAGAAATCGCGCAGGACGGTGTACTCGGGCGTGGTGCCGGTCACGGTCGTGCGCGACTCGTTGCCGCCGCGGGTGACGACAGCAGGACGGCCGTAGGTCGGCACGACGTAGTTCAGGTCGGGCACGGCGATCGGGTCAGACAGCGCCTCGACGTCGTCGTTGGTCAGGTCGACGCCGGGGGTCGAGGGGCCAAAGTCATCAGCATCCACCTGGCCGGGAACGACGAAGAGCAGGTTATTGCCCAGGCCCTGGAACTCGTTGATGACGACGTCTTCAACGCCTCGCCCGACCGAGATCAGGGTGATGACGGCCGCGACGCCGATGATGATGCCCAGCATCGTCAGCAGCGCCCGCAGCTTATTGGCGACAAGGCTGCTGAAGGCCAGCCGGAGGTTCTGCGATAGGTTCACGATTTATCCCAAGCTACGTTGACGACCACGGCGACACGACGCGGCGGAATGAATGCCCATGTGTGATTCATTCGTTCGACATCCCGGCGCCGGAACGATCAGGCATGGACCAGCGCCTGGTCCGACGGGCGCACGGCCTGGCCGGCCACCAGCGGTTCGTCCACCGGTTCGTCGCGGACGATGACCCCGTCAGCCAGGGTGATGATCCGCCGCGTGTGGCGGGCGATCCACGGGTCGTGGGTCACGAACAGGATCGTGATGCCTTGCTCCTGGTTCAGTCGCTGGAAGATCATCATCACTTCGGTGCCCGACCTGCTATCCAGGTTGCCGGTCGGTTCATCGGCCAGGATGATGGCCGGCTCGTTGACCAGCGCCCGGGCGATGGCGACGCGCTGCTGCTGGCCGCCGGACAGCTCGCTCGGCCGGTGGTCAATGCGCTGCCCCAGCCCGACCATCTCCAGGGCCTTGCGCGCCCGTTCGTGGCGCTGGCCCTTGGCGGCGTAGATCAGGGGCAACTCTACCTGCTGCAGGGCGGGCATGCGCGGCAGGAGGTTGAAGCTCTGGAAGACGAAGCCGATCTTCCGGTTGCGGACTTCGGCCAGTGCGTTGTCATCCAGGGCGCTGATGTCCGTGCCGTCGAGTTCGTATGAGCCGGCGCTCGGCTGATCGAGCGCGCCGAGCATGTTCATCAGGGTCGATTTGCCGGAGCCGGACGGGCCCATGATGGCTACGAATTCACCTTCATAGATGGTGAGCGAGACGCCGTTGAGGGCGTTAACCTCGTACTCCCCCATCTGGTAGACCTTGGTCATGCCGTCAATGACGATGACCGGCTTGCGGCCGTTGGCCGCCGGCGGATTGATGTGGACGTCGCTCATAGTGGTCAGTCCCCACCGCCGCCCAGGAAGCCCAGCCCCTCGCGCTCGTTGGTCAGTACCACGACGTCGCCCTCGTCCAGGCCGCTGATCACCTCGCTGAACTGGTCATTACGCAGGCCGGTTTCCACGACAACCTCGCTGATCACGCCGTCAGCGCCCTTCAACAGGACGAACGCCTCGCCCGTCTCGCGGTTCAGGCGGATGGCCCAGTTCGGCACGACGAGCACGTCGCCGATCTCCTCCACGGTGATGCTGGCGCTGGCGCTCAGTCCCGGCCGCAGCCCTTCCGTCTGTCCCTCGTCGATGTTGACCGTGACCAGGTAGGTGACGACGCCCGACGTCGCGTTGGATGTCGGGGCGATCTCGGTCACGGTGCCGGTCACCGGCCGGTCCGGCAGGGCGTCGAGGGTGATGTTCACCGGCTGGCCGACCTCGACCTGGTCAATGTCGATCTCGTCGACGTTGACGGTGATGTGAAACGCATCCTCGTTGACGAGGGTGATGGCCGGCGCGCCGGGTGTGGCCTGCTCGCCTTCCTTGATCAGGACGCTGGCGACACGGCCGTCGATCGGGGCGATCAACTGCGCCTGGCGCAGGCGCAGTTCGGCAAGCGACAGGTTCGTCTGGGCACTGGCCACCTGGGCCTGCAGGATGGCCATCTCATCCTCGGTCGGCTTCTCCAGGGCCAGTTGAGCGGCCGCCTGGGCGCGGGCCAGCTGGGCCCTGGCCGCGGCAACGTTGCCCTCGGCCGCCTGTACCTGGGCGTTGGCATTCGCAACGGCCGCGTCAGCCGCAGCGAGGTCGGCCGGGCCGGCCGGGTTGTTCAGGTCGGCCAGTTGGGCCTCGGCCGCCTGTCTGGAAAGCACCGCGCTCTCCAGCGCCGCGCGGGCCTGCTCTTCCGGCGCGCCCAGCCCCGGACAGACTTCGCGGTTCTGTCCCGTAGTCGGGTCTTCAAACTTGACACATTCGATGGTGCGGTTGTACGTTTCCTGCGCCTGCTTCTCCTGCTGGCGAGCATTGGCCAGCACAGACTCGGCCTGGGCGATCTGGCCCGGCGTCGCCCCCTCCGTCAGTTGCTGGCGCTGGGCCTGGGCCTGTTGGACGCCGGCGCGAGCGGCGGCCAGGTTCGCCTCAGCGACCTGGACGTTGGCCTCGGCCGCCTGGATATCCGCCTGTGTCGAGAGCAACTGGGCCTCGCTGGGCTCGGCGTTGACCCGCTGGGCCATCGTCAATTCCTGGATGCGCAGCGCGTCGGCGGCTTGCTGGACGGCCAGCTGAAGCTCGCTGGTGTCGAGAGAGGCGAGCACGTCGCCTTTGCTGACGAACTGGCCGCGCACGGCGTTGACTTCGGCAATGGTGCCGCTCAGGCCGAAGGTCAGGGTTACCAGGGCTTCGGGCTCGATGGCGCCGGTGGCATTGACGGTCGAGGCGATGGCATCACGGGCGACGGCTGCCTCGCGCAGGATCTCGGGCTGGGCCTCGGCCGCTGCCCCCCGGCGCTGAAACAAGAAGAAAGCGCCCGCGGCGACAAGCGCCACGACGAGGAGGCCGATTAGGATGGAACGGGTTCTAGAAGACATGCTACTACTTCATGTGAACGGACCGGTCGAAAAAGTACGCCCGGTTAGCAGAACGCAACGGGGCACCGGCTAACAGCAGTTGCCCAATCCGGGATTATAGGACACCCGCCGGCAGAATGCAGGGGACTCACCTGACCATTAACATCTCCCATCCGAGGTGACGCGTGTCCCCGGCCGCCAGGAGCCGGCGCCGCGCCCCTCGGACGCTGTGCCCCCGTCAAGCTCAATGTGGCTGCCCCCGGGACGCTTGCCTGAGGGGGCGCATCTGCTACAATTTTGTGAATTCCTGCACGAACCGCCGTCGTCAGAGGAACGATTGACCGTCACCAACCCGATCCCCGACATCGTCATCGGCCGCCTGCCTGTCTACCTGCGTGAATTGACGCGCATGGCCGACGAAGGCGATAAGCTGACCACGTCGTCGCACGAACTGGCCGAGCGTCTGGGCATCAGTTCGGCCCAGATCCGCAAAGACCTGTCACACTTCGGCGAATTCGGCAAACAGGGCACCGGCTACCACATCCAGTACCTCATCGAGCAGCTGAGCGAGATCCTCAAGCTGCAGCAGGAGTGGCCCGTGGCGCTGGTCGGCGTCGGCTTCCTCGGCCACGCCATCGCCAGCTATCGCGGCTTCGAGTCACGCGGCTTCCGCATCGCCTGGCTGTTCGACAGCGACCCCAGGGTCGTCGGCGAGCGCATCGGCCATCTGGTCGTGCAGGATGTGGCCGAGCTGGAGGAGACGATCCGCCGCCACGGCGCGCAGATCGCCCTGCTGGCCGTGCCCGCAGCCGAAGCGCAGGCGATCACCGACCGCCTGGTGGGGGCGGGGGTCAAGGCCATCCTCAGCTATGCGCCCATCTCGCTCAGCGCGCCGCCGGGCGTCCACATCAGCTACAGCGACCCGGTGGTGCAGTTGCAGCAGATGACGTATTACCTCGACCCGGAGAAAAGCTAGACCTCCTGGCGCCGGGCGAGCTGTCAACCCCGCCGGCGGGCGCTCAGCACGCTTTCCCATTCATATCTGAAAATCAAACGGCGGACCCTGTCGTCCGCCGTCCTTTCTTCTTTCAGTCGCCGATTCGTCGCGATCCCTTCTGAGTCAGACGACCGGCTGCATCCAACCTCTAGAAGTCCGGAATACTTCGTTGCAACACCGGCAACTCTGCCAGAGCCTTGCCCGCGCCGAGGGCAGTGCAGGCGATCGGATTGTCGGCCACATAGGCCGGCACGCCTGTCTCGCGCGTCAGCAGGGTATCGATCTCGCGCAGCAACGCCCCGCCGCCGGTCAGAGCCATGCCCCGGTCTATGATGTCGGACGATAGCTCAGGCGGCGTCTTCGACAGCACGGCACGGACGACGTTGACCACGGCCGTCAGCGGCTCGTTGATGGCCTCGGTCACTTCGCTGGAGGTCAGGGTGATCGTCCGCGGCAGCCCGGCTACCTGGTCGCGCCCCTGGACCTGCATCTCCAGGCGCTCATCCAGTTCGACCGCCGCCCCGATCTTGATCTTGATCGCCTCGGCCGTCGGCTCGCCGATGACCAGATTGTACTTCTTGCGGACGTAGCTGATGATCGCCTCGTCCAGGTGGACGCCGGCCACGCGCACCGACTCGGCGGCGACGATGCCGTTCATCGACACCACGGCCGCTTCGGTCGACCCGCCGCCCATATCGACGACCATGTTGCCTGTCGGCGTGCCAACCGGCAGTCCCGCGCCAATGGCCGCGGCCAGCGGTTCGGGGATGAGGTTGACCTCTCGCGCGCCGGCCGCCAGCGCCGCTTCGCGTACGGCGCGCCGCTCGACGCTGGTCACGCCGTAGGGGACGCTGATCATCACCGAAGGCCGGCGGAACGGCACGCGCCCGGCGACCTTGGTGATGAAGTACTCCAGCATGCCCTGGGTGACGAAGTAGTCGGCGATGACGCCGTCGCGCAGCGGGCGCATCACTTCGATCTCGCCCGGCGTGCGGCCGTACATTTCCTTCGCGGCTCGGCCGACTTCGACGATGATCGTCTTGTTGCCTTCTTCGCGAATCGCGACCACCGAGGGTTCCTGGAGGACGACGCCGCGGCCCTGGACGTGAACGAGGACGTTCACCGTGCCCAGGTCGATGGCGATTTGGGGCGTAAAGAGTGCCACGTCGGTATTTTACCTCAAAGAAGAATCATCCGCAGGTCTAGCGGGCGACCCGGTTCGCCGGAGGTCTTCCCGCGCGAATCGGGTTCATCCGGGGATGCCTTCTGCACAGTCATTCGAGAATTAAAACGCGGATGGCGTGGATTGGCACGGTTCCGGCGTCTGAGGCAGGGAAGCTCTCATACGCCGGCCGGCGTCCGCGTCATCCGCGTTCTGCAGGCTAACAGGATTCGCTATCGTTGTTCGCCCTGTTCGGCGCGGCCCTGGCCCGTCGCGGTGGCGCGGCGGCGCTTGCGGCCGACGTCCAGGCGCGCCTGTGCCCGAAGCATCGAGGCGCGGATGGCCGCCGCCTGCTCCGGGTCTTCGCGGATGCCGTCACGCATGGCCTGTTCCGCGCGCCGGCGGGCTTCTTCCGCCCGCTCCACGTCGATCTCATCCGCACCTTCAGCCGAATCGGCCAGGATGGTCACATGGTCCGGCTGGATCTCGACGAACCCGCCGCCGATGGCGAAGAACTCCTCGCGGCCGCCGCTGCGGACGATCACCTCGCCGAAGTCCAGAGCCGACAGGAGCGGGCTGTGGTTCGGCAGGATGCCCATCCGGCCCTCCGTCCCGGGGACGTTGACCGCGTCTACCTGGCCGCTGAAGACGATCCGTTCCTGGGTGACGATGTCACATTGAATAGGCATAGCACCTCTGCCATGTAGGGCGATCCGGCAAATCGCCCTACGCCATCTTGCGAAGCTGTTCGGCCTTGGCCACAGCCTGGTCGATGCCGCCGACCATGTAGAATGCCTGCTCCGGCAGGTCGTCGTGCTTGCCGTCGAGGATCTCGCGGAAGCCGCGCACGGTTTCGGCCGTCGACACATACTGGCCCTGCAGGCCGTGGAACTTCTCGGCCACGTACATCGGCTGGCCGAGGAAGCGTTCGATCTTGCGGGCCCGGGCGACCAGCAGCTTCTGGTCTTCGCTCAATTCGTCGATACCAAGGATGGCGATGATGTCCTGCAGGTCCTTGTAGGTCTGGAGCACCTGCTTGACCTCGCGCGCCGTGTTGTAGTGCAGCTCGCCGACGACGTCGGCCTGGAGGGCGCGGCTGGTCGAAGCCAGCGGGTCAACGGCCGGGAAGATACCGCGGGCGAACACGCTGCGCTCCAGGGTGATGATGGCGTCCAGGTGGGCGAAGGTCGCCACGGGAGCCGGGTCGGAGTAGTCGTCGGCCGGCACGTAGATGGCCTGCATCGAGGTGATCGAACCCTTGCGGGTCGACGTGATCCGCTCCTGCAGCGCGCCCATCTCGGAGGCCAGGGTCGGCTGATAGCCGACGGCGCTGGGCATGCGGCCGAGGAGGGCCGACATTTCGGAACCGGCCAGCACGTAGCGGAAGATGTTGTCGATGAACAGCAGAACGTCGCGGCCTTCGTCGCGGAAGTACTCGGCCATCGTCAGGCCGGTCAGGGCAACGCGCAGGCGGACGCCGGGGGTCTCGTTCATCTGGCCGAAGACCATGGCGACCGAGTCCTGCACGCCGTACTCCTGCATTTCGTAGTACAGGTCTGTGCCTTCGCGTGTCCGCTCGCCGACGCCGGCAAAGACCGACACGCCCTCATGCTCCTGGGCCACCGTGCGGATCAGTTCGGCGATCGTCACCGTCTTGCCGACACCCGCGCCGCCGTAGATACCCGTCTTACCGCCCTTGATGAACGGGGCGATCAGGTCGACAACCTTCAGGCCGGTCTCGAAGGTCTCAATGACCGTGCTCTGGTCCTGAAATTCAGGGGCCGGGCGGTGAATGGGGTAGTAGGTGTCCGAAGTGGGGGTCGGGCGGCCGTCCACCGCTTCGCCGGTGACGTTGAAGATTCGGCCGAGGGTAACCGGGCCGACGGGCACGCGGATCGGCGCGCCGGTGGCGACCACGCTCGCGCCGCGGGCGACGCCGTCAGTCGACCCCATGGCCACGGTGCGGACCACGCCGCCGCCGAGGTGCTGCTGCACCTCCAGGATGAGCGTGCCCTGCGGGGCCTCGACGTTCAACGCGTCATAGATCTCGGGCAGGTCGCCCTCGGAGAAGTCTACGTCTACTACCACACCGCGGATTGCGGAAATCTTGCCAGTTGCCATTCGTCCTCCAGAAAAGGTGGTCAGTGGCCAGTGGTCAGTGGTCAGTGACCAGCATCCTGGTCACCGTCCGCTGTCACCGATCACTGGATCTACATCGCTTTCAGCGCCTCCGCGCCCCCGACGATGTCCAGGATCTCATTCGTGATGCTGGCCTGGCGCGCCTTGTTGCGCTCCAGGGTCAGGATGTCGACCAGTTCGATGGCGTTGTCGGTCGCGTTGTTCATCGCCACCATACGGGCGCTGTGCTCGCTGGCGAACGCCTCGAGCAGCGACTGGTAGACCTGCAGCCGGGTGAATCGCGGCACGATGTCGTTGAGGAGCGCGCCCGCGTCCGGCTCGTATGTATAGGCCTGCGTCTGCGACTCGGCCGTGTTGACGCCGGTCACATACTCCCTGCCCGGCATGTTGCTCAGGTCGGCCGGCTTCAGCGGCAGCAACTGGCGGATCTTCGGCTCGCGCGTGACCAGGTTGACGAACTCCGAGTAGGCGATGTAGACCTGGTCCACCTCGCCCGACATCATCAGGTCGATGGCCACGCGGCCGATGGGCGTCACGTCCAGGAAGGCCGGCGGGTCGGGGATGTTGTCGAACGAGGCGACGACGTTGTAGCCGCGCCGGACCATCAGGTCGCGCCCCTTGCGGCCGACGGTGATCAGCTTGGTCGGCACCGGGCTGGCGGCCAGGAAACGCTCGGCCAGCGTGACCATGGCCACGTTGTACGAACCGGCCAGGCCGCGGTCGCTGGTCATGAGGATCATGCCGATGGCCTTGACCTCCGGGTGGACCATCATCAGCGGGTGGGTCGTGGCCGACACGCCGGGCTGGGCCGCCAGGTTCTGGATGATGCTGAAGGCCTTCTCGGCATAGTGGCGCGTCGCCTCGGCCTGCCGCTGGGCGCGACTGGCCTTCGAGGCGGACACGGCCGCCAGGGCGCTCGTCACCTGGGAGATGTTCTTGACGCTTTTGATGCGATTGTTGAGTTCGCGTTCTGTTGCCATAGTTGGTGGCCAGTTGCCAGTGGTCAGTGGTCAGTGGTCAGTGGTCAGTTTTCTGAGCACCGATCACCGTCCACTGACCACCGATCACTCATTCGTCCAGGTGCTGTTGAACTCGCTGATGCCCTGCTTGATGGCGTCTTCGATCTTGTCGCTCCAGGCGCCGGTCTCGACGATGTTTCGGCCGACCTGCGAGTGGGACGTGTCCATGTACCGCAGGAACTCGGTGCGCCAGCGGTTAACCTGCTTCGTCGGCACGTGGTCCAGGTGGCCCCGCGTCCCGGCGTAGATCAGCATGACTTCGTGGTCAAGCCGCCACGGGCTGTACTGCGGTTGCTTGAGCAATTCCATCAGGCGCTCGCCGCGGGCCAACTGGCGTTGCGTGGCCGGGTCCAGGTCAGAGCCGAACTGGGCGAAGGCCGCGAGCTCGCGGTACTGCGACAAGTCGGCGCGCAGGCTGCTGGCCGCCTTGCTCATCGCCTTCTTCTGGGCCGCGCTACCGACGCGCGAGACCGAGAGGCCGGTGTTGATGGCCGGACGCTGCCCGGCATTGAACAGGTCGGTCTCCAGGAAGAGCTGGCCGTCGGTGATGGAGATGACGTTCGTCGGGATGTAGGCCGACACGTCACCCAGCAGCGTCTCGATGATCGGCAGGGCAGTCAGCGAACCGCCGGTGCCGGGAACTTTGCGGATTTCGAGGTTCTTGGCCTCGTCGCCCATCTCGTGCAGGTCCTTCTCGATCGCTTCACCGGTCAGGTTGCCGAAATAGACCTTGCCGTTGACGCCCTTCGTCTCGGCCGTCACCTCGGTCCCCTTCGGGACCAGGATGAGTTCGTCGCGCAGGCGGACGGCCCGCTCCAGCAAGGTGCTGTGCAGCGAGAAGATGTCGCCCGGATACGCCTCGCGGCCGGGCGGGCGGCGCAGGATGAGCGACATCTGGCGATAGGCCCAGGCGTGCTTGGACAGGTCGTCGTAGACGACGAGCGCGTCCATGCCCTGTTCCATGAACTCCTCGCCAATGGCGCAGCCGGAATAGGGGGCAAAGTACTGCAGCGGGGCCGGGTCGGCCGCGCCGGCGACGACGACCGTGGTGTATTCCATCGCGCCGTACTTCTCCAGCGTCGAGACGACCTGGGCCACCTGGCCGGTGCGCTGGCCGATGGCGACATAGATGCAGACCACACCCTGACCGCGCTGGTTGATGATCGCGTCGAGGGCGATGGCCGTCTTGCCCGTCTGCCGGTCGCCGATGATGAGCTCGCGCTGGCCGCGGCCGATCGGGAACATGGCATCGACCGACAGGATGCCGGTCTGCAGCGGCGTATCCACACCCTTGCGCTCGACAACGCCGGGGGCCGTGCGCTGCAGCGGGCGGCGGCGGCTCGTGTTGATCGGCCCCTTGCCGTCCACCGGGTTGCCCAGCGGGTCGACGACGCGGCCGATCATCGCCTCGCCGACCGGGACCGAGGCGATCTGCCCGGTCGCCCGGACTTCGTCGCCCGTCTCGATGCCGGTATAGTCGCCCATGACGACGATGCCGACCAGGTCTGTCTGCAAGTCCAGGGCGATGCCGCTGACGCCGTTGCTGAATTGCACCAGCTCGTTGGCGGCGCAGTCGGCCAGACCGCTAGCCAGCGCCACACCGTCGCCGATCGTCACGACCGTACCGACGCTGCGCGACGTGACCTTGTGGTCAAATGTCTGAACCTGTGAAAGGAGCGAGTCCGCTAGACTCTGAAAGTCCGGAGCAAGGGTTGCCATGCAGTCGACCTCCTAAGGTGTCGTTTGAGGTGTCTTGTTTAGAAAGCGAGCAGACGCCCGACAGGCAGAGTTCACAATGGCGCAGGAAAACAGAGGCGAGCGCTTGCCCGGCGCCCCTTCGCCCCCGCTCCCCTGTATCCCGGCGACTCTGCTTCGTTGCGTCATTGCGTTTGTTTCTCGGGCATCTTATTGCGTCAGCCCGGCCACCGTTGCGGTGTCGAGCCTGGCGATGAGCGCCACCAGTAATTGTACCGCACGATCGTAATCGTCGCGATGAATGATCGCCCCGTGGCTGTGGATGTGGCGGGTCGGCACACCCAGCACCACCGTCGGCACGCCGGTGCCGTGGAGGTGGATGGCGCCGCCATCGGTCGAACCGCCGGGCATGTTGGAAAACTGGAGCGGGATGCCCAGCTCCGCGGCCGTGTCGATGACCAGATTGCGCAGCTTCAGGTTCGGGATCATCCGCGCATCGTAGACCGACAGGGCCGGCCCGCCGCCGAGCCTGACGCTCGACTGCTCGGGCTTGATGCCCGGCACGTCGCCGGCGATGTCCGATTCGAGGATGATGGCCACGTCGGGATCGATGGCCCGGGCGCTGGTCGTCGCGCCGCGCAGGCCGATCTCTTCCATGACCGTCTGGACGCCGTAGAGGTCGTTCGGGTGGGCGGCCGTCTGGAAGGCGCGCAGGGCGTCGATGACCAGGGCACAGCCGATCCGGTTGTCGAACGCCTTCGACAGGTAGGTCTTCGGGTTGGCCAGGACGGCGAAACGGGCATCCGGCACGGCCGGGTCGCCGACGCGCACGCCGGCCGCCTCGACTTCGGCCTTGTTCGTCGCGCCGATGTCGATGTACATGTCCTTGCGCTCGACCAGCTTGGCCCGTTCCTCGGCGCTGATCATGTGCGGCGGCTTGGCCCCGATGACGCCGAGCACGTCGCCCTTGTGGGTCTTGATGATGATCCGCTGGCCGAGCAGGACCTGGTCCCACCAGCCGCCGAGCGGCAGGAACTTGAGATAGCCGTCATCGCCGTAGTAGGTGATGATGAAGCCGATCTCGTCCATGTGGCCGGCCAGCATCACCTTCGGGCCGTCGCCAGGCCGGCGGCAGATGAGGCTGCCGAGCTTATCCTGCGTGACCTCGCCCAGCGGCTCCATATACTGGCGGAGCACGGCGCGCACTTCGGTCTCATAGCCGGGCACGCCGTGGGCTTCGGTCAGCGCTTTCAGAAATTCTTCGGTTTGATCCACAGTCTTGCCGTTTCCTCGTCAGGGAGGCCTTTCATTAGAGTAGAACGCCGGATCGTAACCCAGGCGGGCGGATTTGTCCAGATTCCGGGCGGCCGTCTTGTGAAACGTGTCACAAGGTATTGGGATTGTAGTCAAACACGGGGGTGCATGCCAGCGGGGTGGCCGGGCGCTGCGGCCGTTCCGGCTCCGGCTCCGGCTCCGGCTACGGCCCAGAATACTTGCATCGAGCGGTTCAATCGAACTTACCGGGAGGGGGAATGGCCTTCTATCGGTTCACTGCCCTGGCCGAGGCCAGGGCCATCACCGAGGCCGGAGGAATACAATGGCATCCGGCCGCATGAAGCATCGGGTGGTCTCACGCGTACGCGTATGCGGCCGGCCCTCAGCGGCGAAGGTCACTTATGATTGGCACTAGGATCGGGATCTTTGCCATTAGGCCGCGGCGAGTGCAGCAAGCAAGGAACACAAGCAGATGCGCGTCCGCCGCTGCGACTTCAGGAAGTCGCCTGGGCGGAATACATACACACGACCCGCTACTGTCGTTTTTCTTTCAGGTCCAGGTAAAGGGCCATGAGCAGTGGACCAATGGCCGCGATCGTCGCGATAGCGCCGAAAATAAAGAGCAGTGTGTTACTCATTATTCTGGCCTCCTGCGTAAATGAGGGTGCCAAAACTGAGAATCGAAGGCACCCACAGGCCCACATAGATGCCCTGTTCCTGAGAGCCGCTGAACCAGAGATAAATGGAGAGCAAGAATGATAGTGCAGCAGCAGCCAGAATCGACGCCTTGATCATGCGCATACGCTTGTACATAACAGTATCTCCGAATTGGATTGAGTTGAGTTGATAGAAAGGTAACCCTGCAATCACGACACCATACAGGGGTAGACTCAAGCAACAATCATATTGTACAATATTTGTACATTATTTGTCAATATTGCTACTCCATATTGCCGCACTTATGACTGTGCTTATCCTGCGCCCGTTTCTGGAATTGGACCGACGCCAGACTCTCAGACCCGCGCCAAATAGAAGGGCTGGGCCAGGACCTGATACCTGTGGTCTACCGCCCAAACCCACAACGATGCCGGCCAAATTGACCTCGCCCAGCGGATCCATGAACTGACGGAGCATGGCGCGGGTCTCAGTCTCACAGCCTGGCGCGCCGTGGGGTTCGGGCAGGGCTTTGGGAGATTCTTCGGTTTGATCCAGAGTCTTGCCGTTTGTTCGTCAGGGAGGCTTATCCCTAAAGAAGGACGCCACATCGTAGCCCAGGCGGGTAGCTTCGCCCAGGCTTGCGGCCGTCTTGTGAAACGTGTCACCAAGTATTGGGATTGTGGTCAAACAGGGGGGCGCATACCAGCGGGGTAGGCAGGCTCAAGTGGGGCTCCGGCTCCGGCACAATCGTATCGGCGCTGATGATGCGGCCGACCTCCAGCAGGCGATACCGGGCGTTGGCAACCTGCGGTTGCTCGTAGATCAGGCCCAAGTTCGGCCTCCCGGTGTTGTTGTGCCGGTGGCCGGCCAGAGGATGCTCTCCCACCGTTTCCCCACTGCTCCGCCGCCGCCGCGTGCCCCGCGGCCGTTCCCACTATAAAATCAATCGCCTATGTCCGTCCATCGCCGTATTGCGCCGGGGCGTCGCCGGGCGGCTGTCCTCCTGGCGCTCGTGGGGCTGGTCCTGCTGGCCTTCGCCCTGCGCGTCTATCGCCTCGACGCCTATAGCTTCTGGACCGATGAGGGCCTGACGCCGGAGCGGGCCGGCTATGCCGTCGGCGAGATCCTGCGCAACGTCATCGTCATCCAGGGCTTCCCCAGCAAGGACACCCACCCGCCCTTCTACTACCTGGTCATCCACGCCACGCGCGCGCTGTTCGGCGAGTCCGACTTCGCCTACCGCTACCCGTCGGTCCTGTTCGGCGTGTTGCTCGTGCCCGTGCTCTACGCCCTCGGCCGCCGGATGGGCGGCCGGGCGCTGGGGCTGCTGGTCGCGCTGCTGGCCGCGGTCAACCCGCTGCAGGTCTACTACGCCCAGGAAGCGCGGATGTACACCCTGCTCGTCCTGCTCGGCGCGGCGGCGAGCCTCATCCTGTGGCTGGCGTTGAGCGATCGGGCGCTGTCGCGGCCGCGGCTGGTTCGACTGGCGCTGGTCTACGCGCTCCTGGCCGGGTTGATGGTCTACACCCACTACACGGCCGTCTTTCTGGTCGCGGCCCAGGCCCTGTTCTGGGCCTGGCTGCTGTGGCGGGCGGGGCTGAAGTGGCTGATCCTCGGCGCGGCCGCGCTGGCCGTCCTGGTCGCCATCCCGCTCATCCCCTACACCGTGCCGCGCCTCTTCACCGGGGCCGAGGCCAACTACATCTACGTCTCGCCGCTGGTCATCCTGAAAGACGTCATCCACTTCTTCTACCTCGGCCTGACGACGAACTTCAACAACTGGTGGGTCAAGGCGCTCGATGTGGTCGCCCTCATCCTGGCCCTCATCGGCTTCTGGGCCGCCGGGTTGCGCGCGCAGCATCCGTGGATCAAACGGCTCTTCCTCCTGTCCTGGCTGCTGGCCGTCGCCCTGGGCCTGATGGCCGGGTCGCTCGTCAAGCCGATGTACCAGGGCGTGCGCCACATCATGCTGGGCAGCCCGGCATTCTTGCTGCTCGTCGGGTTTGGGATCCTGGGACTCGCCGCGATGACAGCCCGCGGGCGACCGACCTCAGACCACGACGACCCCAATCAGGCACCCGGGGTCAGGCGCCTGCCGTCCGCCATCGCCATGGCCGGCCTCGGCGTCGTGCTCGCCGGCTGCGCTCTCGCGCTCTACAACCTCTATGACAATCCAGTCTATGCGAAGGATGACTTCCGCGGGCTGGTTCGTTTCATCGAGCAACGGGCCGGCGCGAGCGACGTCGTCGTCTACAACAACGCCGTCCTCCTGCCCGTCCACGAGCACTACCGGCTGCGGGATGACCTGGCCGTGACCGCGCTGCCGGTCTATCCCCAGTTCGCCACGGGCCAGGAACCGGAACTGGAGACTCTCGGCCGCGACTACGAACGCATCTGGTTCGTCACCAACCCGCCCGGTGACGGCCGCGACGAGGGCAAGCTGGTCCAGGCCGGCCTCGACGCCGACTACTCGCTGGTCATCAACCAGCTCTTTCCGTCGCGCACGACGGAGTCGCGGGTGCGGACCTACCGGACCGGGCGCGAAGCGGCAGCGGAACAGCCGCTGTCGGCGTCGTGGGAAGGGCTGCCGGCGCTGGCCGGCATCGCCGTCGCGCCGGGCCCGCTGTCCGTGCCCGCGCTGTGGATCGACCTGGTTTGGGACGGAGCGCGGCCGCCGGATGACACCCCCTTGCGCCTGGCGCTGATCGGTCCCGACGGCGCCGAATACGTCGTCTATGGCCACACGTTGCTGCGAGACGACGAGGCCTGGGCTGCGGGCGACAACACCCGCAGCTATGACCTGCCGCTGCCTCCCGGACTGCCGCCCGGCTCGTACACGCTCACGGCCCGCGCCGGCGACGGCCGCGAGGCGGTGACCCTGGCGACGGTTGAGGTCGCGCCGAGCAGCGCGTGGCCGGCGTCGCCGGAAGCCCTCTATGCTGAAAGCGAGCTGGACAGCATCGCCAACCGGCCTCCGGCCATCCGCTTCAAGGGCGGCCCGGACTTGCGCGGCGTCGAGCTGTGGGATGACTCCGTGCTCCCCGGCAACACCCTGCCGCTCACGGTCTTCTGGCAGACCGGCGCGGCGGCCCAGACCGGCGTCCGCTACCGGCTCGACGTCATCGGCCCGGACGGTGAGGTGACTCGCTCCCAGGAGACCGCGCCGGGCGCCCCGTGGCTCGAGACGCTACCCGCCAACACGCTCCTGCGCGAGGTGACCGGCCTCTACTTCAACCCGGAGACGCCTGCCGGCCGCTACTGGCTGCGCTGGACGATGCTGCGCGATGGCGAGGAACTGGAGCCGACCGACGTGGCCCACGGCGTGGTCGACGTCCAGCCGTGGCCGAAGCGGACCGACCTGCCCGAAGTCGAGACGGTGACCGACGCCGCTTTCGGCGACGCCATCCGGCTGTACGGCTACGACCTGGGCGATTTCGCGCCCGGCTCCGACCTGCCGCTGACGCTCGTCTGGCAGGCGACGGCCGAGCCGCCGGTCAGCTACCTGGTCTTCGTCCATCTGATCTCGGAAGCGACGGGCGAGATCGTCTCGCAGGTCGACCGCCTGCCGGTGGATGGGCTGCGGCCGACGAACGGCTGGCGAGCGGGCGAAGTGCTGCTCGACGGCTACGGTCTGTCCGTCCCGGCCGGCCTGCCGCCCGGCCGCTACCATCTCAACGTCGGCTTCTACAACCCCGACGACGGCCAGCGTCCGCCCGTGACCGACGACGGCGCGCCGCAGGCCGACAACCAGCTCCGTCTGGCGACGTTCGAGGTGCCGTAACCCGTGGCCGACTCCCGCGCTCCGGACAGCGCCAACCGCCGCCTGCTGGCGGCCATCCTGATCGCCCAGGTCTTCCTGGGCGTCGCCTACAGCTTCGCCACCCCCATCTTCGAGGCCTCGGACGAGTACCTGCACTACCCGGTCGTGCGCGAGATCGCCGAGAACGGCCGCTTGCCGGTGCAGCGGCCGGGCGAGCCCAGCCCATGGGAGCAGGAGGGCAGCCAGCCGCCGCTTTACTACGCCCTCGGCGCGGCGTTGACCGGCTGGATCGACACGTCTGACTTCCCGGCGCATACGGTCGCCAACCCCTTTGCCAGGGCCGGGCGGCCCGGCACGCCGGACAACGTCAACCTGACGGCCCACCCGCCGGGCCAGAGCCCCGCCCGGGGCGGGACCGTCCTGGCCGCCTACCTGATCCGCTGGCTATCGGTGCTGATGGGCACGGCGACGGCCTACCTGGCCTATCGCATCGGCCGGCTGGTCGCGCCGGGCCGGCCGGCCGTGGGGCTGCTGGCCGCGGCGCTGGTCGCCTTCAACCCGATGGTGCTGTTCATCAACGCCTCGGTCAACAATGACAACCTGCTGATGCTGCTTAGCGCCCTGGGCGTCTGGTTGCTGCTACTCGACCTGCGCAGCGACCAACCGGGACCGCGCTGGCGATCGACGCTGTTGTTCGGCCTCGTGGCCGGGCTGGCGGCGCTGACCAAGCTGTCGGGCCTCATCCTGCTGCCGACGGCCGCCCTGGCTTACACCCTGGTCGCCCGGCAGACGCGAGACTGGCGCGCCTGGGTCATCCGCGGGGCGACGCTGGGTGTCGTGGTCGCGGCCATTGCCGGCTGGTGGTACCTCCGCAACTGGCGGCTGTATGGCGAACTGACCGGCCTGGAGACGATGGTTGCCGTGGCCGGGGGGCGGCCGCCGGGCTTCGGCCTGGCCGAGTTATTGCCCGAGTGGCGTGGTTTCTGGTACGCCTACTGGGGCGTCTTTGGCGCGTTCAACGTCCTGGCCGGCCCCTGGTTCTACTGGCTGGCCGGCGCGCTGACACTGCTGGCGCTTGGCGGGCTGGTCTTCAGCGCCGTGCGCCTCGTCCGCCGGCGTCGTTACCCGCCGAACTGGGCCGACCATGCCGTCATGCTGGCCTTCCTGGCGCTGACGGCCATCGGCCTGCTGCGCTGGACGCTGCAAACGCTGGCCTCGCAGGGCAGGCTGCTCTTCGGCGGCGTCGCCATCATCAGCGTCTACCTGGCCCTGGGCCTGCTGGCCTGGCTGCCGCGCCGCCGGCAAGGACGGGCCGCCCTGTCGCTGGCCGGGGGGCTGGCCGCCGTGGCAGCCGTCGTGGCGGCGACGGCCGTCGCCCCCGCCTACCGGCCCGCGCCGCCGATGGAGGCGCTTCCGGCCGGCGCCGTCCCGCTCGATCTCGTCTGCGGCGACCGCATCGCGCTCGCCGGTTACAGCCCCCCGGCGACGACCGGCCTGGGCGAACCGCTCGACGTGACCTTCTACTGGCGGGCGCTGGCGCCGATCGACCGGGACATTCAGCTGTCGATCAACGGCTTCGGCTACCGTGAGGAGAACGTGGCCAAGCTCGACACCTGGCCGGGCGGCGGGCTGCGGCCGACTTCCCACTGGCAGCCGGGCGTGTTGTATCCCGACGCCTACCGCCTGGCGACCGACGCGGCCGAGGTGCCGACGCTCGTCCGCCTCGGGCTGGCCTGGAACACCGACCTGCTGAACGGCGCGCGCAACGAACGCGTGCTGTGTCGAGCCGGCGGGAACGAGCCGGTCGAGAGCATCTTTCTCGACGGGGGGGCGTTGGTCGGGCCGCTGACGGAAGCCGAAGCGCCCGCCGGCCCGCTGGCCCGGCTCGACCACGGGCTGGAACTGATCGGGGCGGCGGCCGCTGTTCAGGGCCAGTCGCTCGTTGTCGACCTGACCTGGCGGGCTGGCGGCCCCGTCCCGGCTGACTACACCGTCTTTGCCCACCTGCTCGACAAGTCCGGCGAGAAAGTCAGCCAGGGCGACGGCCCACCCCGCGACGGCTACTGGCCGACGTCGCGCTGGCGGCCGGGAGAGGGAATTGGCTCCCGCCATATCATCCCCCTGCCGGCGGGCATCGACCTGGAACGCGCCGGTCTGGGCATCGGCCTCTACGACCCCACCTCGGGCCGGCGATTGAACGCGACCCAACCGTCGGGCGCGCCCTGGCCGGACGGGATGATCCGCCTGCCCGTGAACGACCTCCTGACGGCCGGTCCCGGGGAATGAGGCCGGCATGGGCGAAAACGGCCGCGGCGGTTGGCCTCCCAGGCGCCCCGTGCCCGTCCGTCCCGATTAAGGGCTGACTCATCACTCATTCCTCCCTGCCGGCAGTTCGGGATACACTACCGGGTAGAGGCACTTCCATGCGTCGGGCGCCACTTGTCCTCATCCTGCTGCTCTACTTGCTCATCACCATCGGGTACGGCATCGCCAACCCGTTGTTCGAAGCGCCCGACGAGCATTCCCACTACTTCACCGCCCAGTACATCGCCGACAACCGGCGACTGCCGGTCGTTGAGGCGGACTATGACGAGTGGATGGGCCAGGAGGCCGCCCAGCCGCCGCTCTACTACCTGCTCGGCGCGCCCATCGTCGCCGCGGTCGGGGCCGACGGCGCGCGCGAGCAGGTCTGGCTCAACCCCTTCGCCTCCATCGGAGACGCATCCGCCCTCAACAATCTGAACTGGGTGGTCCACACGCCGGCCGAGGACTGGCCGTGGACAGGTTTCGCCCTTGCCGCCCACCTTCTGCGGCTGGTCTCGACGCTCTTCGGCCTCGGCACGCTGTTGTGTATTTACGCCGCCGGCCGCCTGCTGTGGACCGACGACACGGTGCCGGCCCTGCTGGCGACGGCGCTGGTCGCCTTCCTCCCGCAGTTCAACTTCATCCACGCGACGATCACCAACGACACGCTGATCACCCTGCTGGCCAGCGCGGCGCTCGTGCAGTTGCTCGACCTCTGGCGGCGCAGCGGCCGGGGCGAAGCCTGGCCCTGGACTCGGCTGGCGCTCCTGGGCCTGACCATTGGCCTGGCGGCGCTCAGCAAGACCGCCGGCATCCTGCTGCTGGTCTACAGCCTCGTCTTCCTGGCCGTCGTCGCCTGGGGGGACGGCCGCCTGCGTCGCCTTGCCCCAGCGCTCGCGCTCGCCGGCGGGCTGGCGGTCGTCGTCGCCGGCTGGTTGTGGCTGCGCAACGCCAGCCTCTACGGCGATCCCACCGCCGCCAACCAGTTCATTCGCCTGGCAGGCGGCGACCGCAACGCCTCGGTCGTCAAGGTCCTGGGCGAGACGGATGGCCTGCTCGTTTCGCTCGTGGCCGTCTTCGGCTGGTTCAGCCTGCGCGCGCCGGACTGGGTCTACTGGGTCTGGGGCGCGATCGTCGCCCTCGCGCTGATTGGGGCGCTTGCCTGTCTCGTCGGGTGGGCCCGGAGCGCGCGGGAGAAAAGCAGCGACCCGGCCGGACGGCAATCGAGCAGGGGGACAACGCCGCTGTGGCTGGTCGCGCTCATGTTGGCCGGCTGGCTTGTCTTGGTCTATGCGGGCCTGTTCAGCTTCATGCTGCGCACGGAAGCGGCCCAGGGGCGGTTGCTGTTCCCGGCCATCCTGCCCATCGCCCTCGGCGTCGCCTGGGGCCTGGTCGGTTCCGGGGGCTGTGCGGCGCGCCGCCTGCAGCGGACTGTCCGGCGCTTTGCAGCCGTGCCCGTCCTGCTGGCCCTGGCGACGACGCTGGCCTGCCTCGTCCTGGTCGTCCAGCCAAGCTACGCGCGGCCGCCGGTCGTGGATGGCATCCCGGCCGATGCGACACGGGTCCTGCCGCAGTTGATCAACCGCGGCCAGGGGCTGTCCCTGTTGGCCGCGAGGAGCGAGACAGACGCCGCGCGGCCGGGTGAAGTCGTCTGGCTGACGCTCTACTGGCGCGCCGACGTGCCCGCAGCGCCGGCGTCAGACGGCGGCGAGACGGGTGAGGAGGCGCCGCCGCCGGAGCTGGTGATCGAGGTCTTTGGTCGTGACGGCGAGCGCATCGCCAACCTCCATGGCTATCACGGCCGCGGCCAGTACCCGGCGACGCTGTGGCCGCCCGGGGCCATCATCGCCGACCGTTTCCCGCTGCGGGTCGATCCGGCAACGCGGGCCCCGGTGCTCGCCCGTGTCTTTGCCCGTCTGGCCGACGGCCTGCCCGGCATCGAGGTCGCCACGGTCAAGGTTGTGCCGGCCGCCTGGCCGGTCGCGCCCGAAACGACGCTGGCCGAGCTGGGCGACCACATCGCCCTGGCCGGGACTGTCATTTCGCCGCCGACGGCGCAGCCGGGCGAGACGGTCATCGTCAACGTGCGCTGGTACGTGCCGCGCGGCGCGCCCGGCAAAGACTACACGACCCTCGTCCACCTCGGCCAGCCCGACCAGGTCCCGCTTGTGACCGGCGACCAGCCGCCTCTCGGCGGGGCCTACCCGACCCGCGCCTGGCAGGTGGGCGAGACCATCGAGGACGCATACCGGCTGACCCTCCCGGACGACCTGCCCCGCGGCCGTTACCCGATCTGGATCGGCATGTACGACCCGGCGACCGGCGAGCGGCTGGCGGCCACGGTAGACGGCGAGCCGCAGCCGAACAACGTTGTCCTCGCCGGCTGGGTCGACGTGGCCTGCGCCCCCGGCGACACCGGCTGCGACGAATGAAACGGTACCGGCCCCACCTGCTCCCGCTGGCGGTCTGGACAGCCGTCTGGGCGGTGTTCTTCGGCGCGCTGCTGGCCGGGCTGGCCCGCCTGCCAAACGGCGATTTCGCCGGCCAGTTCCACGCCTTCGGGCTGCACCAGGCGCGCGAGCTGGCCGCCGGCCGGCTGCCGCTGTGGAGTTGGGGCAGCTACGCCGGCTTCCCCTTCGCCGCCGACACCCAGGCGGCCGTCTTCTATCCGCCGCGCTGGCTGACCGTCGGCCTCAGCCTGCCGTGGGGGTTCCCATACTACGCGCTTGAGCTGGAGGCACTGCTCCACGTCTGGCTGGCGGGCGCGCTGACCTACGGCCTGGCCCTGGACATCACCGGACGGCGCGAGGCCGGCCTGCTGGCGGCCGTCGCCTTCGGCCTGGGCGGCTATCTGGTCTCGTACCCGATCCAGCAACTCGCCATCCTGGAAACGGTGGCCTGGCTGCCGTTGCTGCTGTGGCTCATCCGGCGGAGTGTCGCCGACGGTGGCCGTCCGGCCCGGGCGCTGACCGCGGCCGGGCTGGTCTATGCCCTGATGATCAGCGCCGGGCACCCGCAATCGGCCCTGCACGCCGGCTACCTGGCCGTCGCCTACTTCGTCTTCCAGGCGACGCGCGCGCGCTGGCCCTGGGGCTGGATCCTGCGCGACGGGCTGCTGACGGGCCTGGTGGCCGTGGGCGCGTCGGCTGTGGCCTGGCTGCCGGCGCTGCGCTACGCGGCCGAGACCACCCGGACGGAGGTTGGCTACGACTTCGTCTCATCCGGCTTCCCCCTGCTGGACTACGCGCAAGCGCTCGTCCCCGGCGCGCTGACCGTCTGGTCGCCCCAGTACGCCGGCCTCGTCGCCTTCGTCCTCGCCCTGCTGGCCTGGTTCGGCCGTCGGCTGCCGGAAGACGCCCCTGCCCGGGGCCAGCGACTGGCGAGGGCTGAGATCGTCTTCTGGAGCGCCGCCGCGCTCGCCGCCGCGCTGTTGTCGCTTGGGGACGCCGGCGTGGTCTTCGAGGCGGCCTACCGGCTCCTCCCCGGCTTCTCCCTCTTCCGCCAGCAGGAGCGGCTGGCCGGCGTCTTCAGCCTCAGCCTGGCGCTGCTGGCGGCACAGGGACTCGCGCTGTGGTTGCGGGCGGCCGAAGACCGGCTGCCGGCCGGCGTGCCGGCGGCGCGCAAGGCAGTCCTGACGACCGGCGCGCTGCTCGTCCTGGTTGGGGTCATCCTGGCCGTCGTCCAGCCCCAGATGACGGCCCTGCCGGGCTTCTTTCGCCAATGGCTCTACTTCTTGCCGGCAGCGGCGATCCTGCTGTTCGGGCGGTTCCGGCCGCGGCCCGGCGCGTGGGCGCTGATCGCCCTGCTCGTCCTGGATCTGGCCGGCGCGACGCGGCAGACGACCGGACAGGTAGCCGGGCCGCCATCGGCCTTCTGGCCCCGCCCAGACTGGGTGGAAGCGCTGGCCGCCGACGCGCCCGGCCGGCTCGATTCGCAGAACCTGCTCAGCGGCAATTTCGGCGAAGTCCACGCGCTGGAAGACATCCGCGGCACCAGCCCGCTCAAGGCCGAGCGTGTCGAGCAGTACGAGGCCCTGCCGCGCCGTTTGCGCTGGCAGTTGCTCAACGTCACCCACGTCCTGGCGCGCGAATCGCTCGAACCCGGGATGACGCCGCTGGCGGAGGCGGCTGCCGGCCTCCAGCCCGGTGAGGTGCTTGACGCGACGCTCTATCGCTTCGACGACGCCTTCCCGCGGGCCTGGATGACCTATGAGGCGCAGGTGGTCCCGGACGAGGCAGCGGCGCTGGCGGCGCTGGTCGCGCCCGATTTCGATCCGGCGCGGGCAGTCGTCCTGCCGGCCGCTTCGGCCGCGGTTGCGGCCGAGCTCTCCGCGCCCTTGCGTCCGCCAGTGGTCGAAATCCAGCGCGACCGCCACGGGCACGCGATCCGGGTCGCCACCGAGACGCCCGGCGTCCTGGTCATCAGCGAGTGGGCGCGCCGGGGGTGGCGAGCGACGATCGACGGCGAGCCCGCGCCCCTGCTGGAGGCGAACGGCGGGCTGCTGGCGGTCGCCGTCCCGGCCGGCGAGCACGATGTCGAGGTCTCCTACCGGGCTCCCGACATACGCCCCGGGGCGGCCATCACGCTCTTGAGCCTGCTGGCCGCGGCCCTGATCATCCTGCGCAGCAAGCCCCGTCCGGTTCCTGCGCCACGGCGCCGGGCGGCGATCGCTGCCACATCGGCGGCCGCTGTCGCCCCGGCTCGGCCCGTTGCCGCCGGCCGCCGGGCGACAGCGCTTGCCCCTCCGTGGCCCGCCGTCGCACTGCTCCTCGTCGCCTTCGCCCTGCGCGTCTTCCGCCTCGGCTACCAGGAATTGCGCGGCGACGAGGCCTTCAGCTATCTGTTCACGCGCCTTTCGCCCGGCGGCGTGCTGGCCGAATTGCTGAGCCAGGGCGATCCTCACCCACCGCTGCACTACCTTGCCCTGACCATCTGGGCGCGCCTGACCGGCGACAGCGAGTTCGCCCTGCGTTACCTGTCGCTGCTGGGCGGGCTGCTGCTGGTGGCGACCGTCTTTGCCCTCGGCCGCCGGATGGGCGGTCGGGCCGTGGCTGCCGTGGCCGGTGGCGCGGCGGCGCTCTCGCCCGCCCTCATCTGGCTCAGCCAGGACGTCCGCGGCCAGTACGCGTGGATGCCCTTCTTCGCCGCCCTGGCGACGCTGGTGCTGGTCACCGCCGTCGGGTCGCGACAGCGGCGGTTGTGGCTGGCCTATGCCGTGTCGGCCGCCGCGACGATGTTCACCCATTACTACGGCATCTTCCCGCTGCTGGCCCACGGTCTTTATGTCTGGCTGTCGCCCGGACGGCGGCGCAATGCCGTCGCCTGGGTCGCCAGCGGCGCTCTGGCGCTGGGATTCCTCGCGCCGTGGCTGGTCGTCTCAGCAACCGGCGTTTTCGGCGCGGGGCATGTGACTGATCCCGGCCGGCCGGAACTGGCCCGCCACCTGGTCGCCATCGGCCGCGAGCTCGTCATCGGCCCGTCCTTCCCCGGCCGTGCCGGACGGTGGATCTTTGCCGGCGCGGCGGTCCTTGTCGTCATCGGCGGCGCATCTCTATGGCGCGGCCGACGCCCGTGGGCGGCGATGCTGCTGGCCTGGCTGGGGCTGGCCGCGCTCGGCACGTTCCTGATCCGCTACACGCGCAGCACGTTCAACCCCTACTACCTGGTCGTCGCTGCGCCGGCCTGGTGGCTGCTGATCGCCGCCGGGCTCTGCCGGCTTTGGACAAGCGGCGCGTGGCGGCGCTGGCTGGCTGCCGCGTTGGTCGCCATCTGGCTCGGCTCGGCTGCCGTGGCCCTGTCGAACACCTACTTTGACCCGGCCTACAGCCGCAGCCTCGGTTACCGCGAGGTAGCGGCGCGGCTGGAAGCCGAAGCCGGGCCGGACGACGTGCTGGTCATCCCCTTTCCCGACCCCGTTTGGGACTATGCCCTGCGCGACGACACCCTGCGTCGGAGCCTGCAGCCGGGGACCCTCGGGGCCCCGGAAGCCGAGACCACAGCCGCCCTGGCGGAACTGGCCGCGTCCCATGACCGGCTCTGGTTCGTACCCTATACCGGCTCCGTCTGGGACCCGGAAGACGTCGTGGGCCGCTGGCTGGCCGCCAACCTGCTGACCGAATCGACCACAACCCACAACCGGCAGCAACTCCACAGCTACCGGCCGCCCGACGCCATAGACGGCCTGCTGCGGCCCGGCGGGCAGACGGCAGACGGCGCGCTCCGGCTGACCGGCAGCCACATCACCGTCAACGGCGTCCCCGTCGACCCCGGCGCGCCACTTGTCCTGCGCGGCGGCGATGAAGTGGCCGTCACGCTCGTCTGGGACGCGCTCGCCCCGACGACCGAGGCCCTGACCGTTTTCGTCCACCTCGCTACAGACGCCGGCCAGGTGATCGCCCAGCACGACGGCGTGCCCGCCGACGGCCGCCGGCCCGTGCCGGACTGGCAGGCGGGACAGCGCGTCCTCGACCGCCACACCTTCACCGTCCCGCCGGGAGTGTCCGGGCCGGCGCGGCTCATCGCCGGCCTGTACGATCCGGTTACCCTGACCCGCCGGCCGTTCACCGGCGACGCCGATGCGGTCCTGCTGGCCCCGGCTCGCGTCGACCCTTGATGCTGATGGACGCCGGCGGCCGCCCTTCGACCGCGGTTTTGTCGCCATAAGCATCCTTTGTACAATGACGCCAGGATTCGGCTCATGCTTCCCACGGAGTAGGTGGCCTATGCAGTACGGTCTGTTTGACGAACGCCCCCGGGGTTACGCCACACTCGACGAACTCGTCGCGGTCATGATGAAGCTGGAAGACGACCCGCTCTTCCCGGCCGGGACCAACATGGTCATCTATCGCGGCAACCCGGCCGCCAGGTTGATGATCGTGGGCGAAGCCCCGGGCACTGAGGAAGACCGGCAGGGCAAGCCGTTCGTTGGTCGCTCCGGCCAGTTGCTCGACCAGATCCTCCAGTCGGTCCGGTTCGACCCGGAGAAGGATGTCTTCATCACCAACGCCGTCTTCCGCCTGCCGCCCGGTGATGACGGCAAGCCGTTGAGAAAGCCGACGCCGGACGAAATCGCCTACTACAAGCCCTACCTGCTGGAGATCATCCGCCTCGTCGACCCGAAGATCCTGCTCCTGACGGGCAACGTCGCCACGGAATCGCTGCTGGGCCAGACCGGCATCACCCGGTTGCGCGGCCAGTGGTTCAACTGGGACAACCGCTGGGCCATGCCCATCTTCCACCCCGCCTACTTGCTCCGCAACCCCAGCCGCGAGCCGGGCAGCCCGAAGGCATTGATGTGGCAAGACGTCCAGGAGGTGCGGCGCAAGTACGATGAGTTACTCGGATAAGGCCGCCCTGCGCGGCGAACCGGGCTACGTCTGGCGCTCCGGCCAGGAACGCCGGCTGGCCATGATCCGGGAGTGGACCGACTTGCGCGGCCGCCTGCTGGATAATGGCTGCGGCCTGGGCACCTACCTGAAGGCTTTCGGCCGGGCCAACAGCGAGGCGACGCTCGTCGGGCTGGAGTTGGAACACGACCGGGCGGTCGAAGCGCTGCCTTCGGCCCATCTGATCGTCGAGGGCGTGGGCGAGGACCTGCCCTTTGCGGACGGAAGTTTCGACTTCGTCTTCTCCAACGAAGTCATCGAGCACGTGGCCGACGATCGCCGGTACGCGGCCGAGATGGCCCGCGTCACCCGGCCGGGTGGGCGGATCGTCGTCTTCTGCCCCAACCGCTGGTATCCGGTCGAGCAGCACGGCGTCTACTGGCGAGGCCGGTACAAGTTCGGCAACATCCCGCTGGTCAACTACCTGCCGGACGCACTGCGCGACCGGCTGGCCCCCCATGTCCGGACCTACACGACGGCGACGTTGCGCCGGGTCTTTGCCGGGCTGCCGCTCCGCGAGCTATACCACGGCCGTATCTTCGGCGGCTATGACAACATCGAACGGCGCTACCCGCGGGCGGGGAAGGCCATCAAGCGTTCGCTCTACGCGGCCGAAAAATCTCCGCTGGCCGCCCTGGGATTGTCACACCTGCTCGTGCTGGAGAGGACTTGACCGGCCCGGACCGGCGGCTAGACTGTTGATTGGCCGCCCTATCCAAGAGACAGACCACATCCTGAGACGATAGCCTGTGACTGACTCATTCACCCGTTCCATCTATCTCGAAGACATCCCGCTCGATGAGGCCTGGACCGCCCTGCGCGACGCACTCGTCGCCCTCGATCGCTGGCGGCCGCTCGGCGTCGAGATCGTGTCGCTGGCCCGGGCCAATGGCCGCGTCACGGCCGAAGCCGTCTGGGCCCGCCTCTCGTCCCCTAACTATCACGCCAGCGCCATGGATGGCTACGCCTTGCGGGCGGCCGACACGGTGGGCGCGACGGAAACCGCGCCGCTGACGTTCGTCCTCGGCGAAGCGGGCGAGTGGCCCCAGGCCCAGCCGGTCAACACGGGCCACCCGTTGCCGCCGTGGGCGAACGCCGTCGTCATGATCGAGAACGTCCAGAACGTGACGCTGCCCGACGGCCGCGCCGGGATCGAGATCCGCGCTTCCGTCCCGCCCTGGCACCACGTTCGGCCGATGGGCGAGGATATGGTGGCGACTGAACTGGTGCTGCCGGCCAACCACCGCCTGCGCCCGGTCGACCTCGGCGCGCTGGCCGGGTCGGGTCACGGCACCGTGGCCGTCTACCGCCCGCCGCGGGTGGCGGTCATCCCCACCGGGTCGGAATTGGTCCCGGTAGAGACGGCCGACGTCCGCCCCGGCCAGATCATCGAGTACAACTCGCTCGTCCTGGCCGCCCAGGTCGAGGACTGGGGAGGGGTGGCGACGCGCTATCCGATCGTTCCCGACAACGTCGAGGCCATCCGCGACGTCGTCGCCGAAGCCGCGACCGCGCACGACCTCGTCTTGCTGAACGCCGGGTCGTCGGCCGGCAGCGAGGACTACACGGCCCACGTCGTCCAGTCTCTCGGCCGCCTGCTGGTTCACGGGGTCGCCGTCCGGCCGGGCCACCCGGTCATCCTGGGCCTGATCGGAGCGCCGGGCGTCCCGATCATCGGCGTGCCCGGCTACCCGGTCAGCGCGGCGCTGACGGGCGAGATCTTCGTCGAACCGCTCCTGGCCCGCTGGCAGGGGCAGCCGCCGGCCCATCCGCCGACGCTCGAGGGCACGCTGACGCGCAAGATCGTCTCCCACACCGGAGACGATGACTTCGTCCGCGTGGCCGTCGGCCGCGTCGGCGAGACGACGACCGTCACCCCCATCAGCCGCGGCGCGGGCGTGATCACGTCACTCGTCCGGGCCGACGGGATCGTGCGCATCCCCCGTTTCAGCGAAGGGGCCGACGCCGGCAGCCGGGTCACCGTCCATCTCTACCGCTCCCCGCACGAGATCGACCGGACGATCGTCGCCATCGGCAGCCATGACCTGGCGCTCGACCTGCTGGGGCAATTCCTGGCTGAGCGCCACGACGGGCTGCGGTTGAGTTCGGCCAATGTCGGCAGCCTCGGCGGGCTTGTCGCCCTCCGGCGCGGCGAAGCGCACCTGGCCGGCTCCCACCTGCTCGATCCGGAGACCGGAGCGTATAACCTCAGCTATGTTCGCCGCTATCTGCCGGACATGGAAGTCATGCTGGTGACGCTCGTCGGCCGCGAGCAGGGCTGGATCGTTCGGCCCGGCAATCCTAAAAGGATGGCCGGTTGGGCCGACGCGGCGCGGCCGGACATCGCCATCGCCAACAGGCAGCGCGGCGCGGGGACGCGCGTCCTGCTCGACTACGAACTCGGCCGGGCCGGGATCGACCCGGCGCAGGTGCAGGGCTACGAGCGCGAGGAGTACACCCACCTGGCAGTGGCCGCTGCCGTCGCCTCGGGCGCGGTTGATGCCGGGTTGGGCATCAACGCCGCGGCCCGCGCCCTGGGTCTAGACTTCGTGCCGCTGGCCCGCGAGCAGTACGAGTTGATCATCCCGCGCATCCATGCGGAAAGTCCCCTGCTGCGGCCGTTGCTCGACATGCTGCATGACGACGCCTTCAGGGCCGCAGTCGACGCCCTGCCGGGCTATGACGTCAGCGGCATGGGCAAGACGAGGGAGGTCTAGATCGTGAGCGAGTACGTCTCGGCCGCCGATATCCGCGACAGCTATGACGCGATGGCCATTCCCTACGCCGAAGCCATTTACGGCGAACTCGACGGCAAGCCGTTCGACCGGGCCTGGCTCGACCGGCTGGCGTCCGGGGTTGCGGGAAACGGACCGATCTGCGACCTCGGCTGCGGCCCCGGCCAGATCGCCCGCTATCTCCACGACCGGGGGGCGAGCGCTCTCGGCGTCGACCTGTCGCCGGGCATGGTCGCGCTGGCGGAGCGGTTGAACCCCGGCATCCCGTTCTATACGGGTGACATGCGCGCGCTGCCGTTTGCCGATGACGTCTGGGGAGGCATCGCGGCCTTTTACTCACTCATCCACCAGCCTCGCGACCGGGCCGCGGCCGCGCTGGCCGAGATGCGGCGCGTCCTGCGGCCGGGCGGCTGGCTGCTCGTCGCAGTCCACGAAGGGGATGCCGTGTTGCGGGTCGAAGAGGAGTTCGGCGTGCCCGTGCGACTCGATTTCACCTTCTTCGGGCAGGCGGAACTGGAAGGCTACGCCCGCGATGCGGGGCTGACCGTCCTCGAAAGCGCCGTCCGCGAGCCGTACGCGCCCGAGGTCGAATACCAGAGCAGGCGCGTCTACCTGCTGGCCCAGAAGCCAACGCCGTGAGCCACATCATCCGCCCGGCGACGCTCGATGACGCCCGCGGCATCGCCGGGGTCATGGCGGCCGTCTGGCCCGACGAGGCGGTGGATGAATCGCTCATCGGGGCGGCGATCGCCCACCCCGGCCACGCCGCGTTCGTGGCCGCCGCGCCGGACGGCCGCACGCTGGCCTTCGCCGATGGCTTCACCACGGGCCTGCCCGACGGCCGCCTCCGCTGGGAACTCGACTTGCTGGGCACGCTTCCCGAGGCGCGGGGCCGCGGTCTGGGGACGGAACTCATCCGCGCCTGTACGGCGGCCGGCTGGCAGCGCGGCGCGGCCTTCGCCCGGGCGCTGATCCGCCTGGGCAACGCGGCCAGCGAGCGCGCCTTCGGCCGGGCGGGCTACACTGCCGAAGGGCCTGAGCTGTCGCTCTACGTCCAATCGGAGGATCGCGATCGCGCGCCGGCCGGCATGAGACCGGTACCGGTCACGACCATGCGCTACGAAGGCATCTGGCTGGAAGGCCCGATCGGCCGCCCGAAGCCTGTGGCCGGCCGCGAGCGCCGGCGCTCGCAGGTGATCGGTGTCCTGGTGCAGAGCGACAACGCGGCCGCGCGAGAGAGCGTCCTGATGTGCAACTTCCTGCCGGCGGGCGACTTCCGCTGGTGGCACGCCACACCGGGATGACCGTAAGGTTGACCGTCACCTCGGCCGGCTATGATACAGGATGGGCTTGTTCCGGGTGACGCATCCGGCGCGGGATACCACAGACGATCAGCGGCCCCCGGCCGAAAGGAGTGAACCGACCATGACTCTGGCATTTATCGCCGACCTTCACAACCATACCACTGCCTCTGACGGCGAATACACGCCGACCGAACTGGTCAACCGGGCGGCCGCGCTCGGCCTGCAGGCCGTGGGCGTCACCGACCACGACACGCTGAACGGGCTGGACGAGGCCCTGGCGGCCGGGGCGGCAGCGGGCATCCGCGTCGTGCCGGGCGTCGAGGTCTCGTTGCGCTTTCGGCGGCCTGCGTTCATCGGCACGCTTCACTACCTGCTCTACATCCCCTACGACCTGTTGGGCGACGCCGACTTCCGGCGCATGGCCGAGAGCATCTTCAGCCAGGGGCGTGGCGGCGGCCTGGTGCGGGCCCGCGTCGCGGCGATCAACGCCGAGTTTGGGCCTGCCGGCAAGTCCCCCCTGCTCCAGCGCGATCTGACGGCCGAGGAGATCGAAGCCCTGGCCGACAACGTCACCCGGCGTCACTTCGCCCTGGCGCTGGCAAACAACCACGGGCTGGCCAAGGACCAGGTCAACCTGCTGATCGGCAACGACAGCCCGTCCTATGTGCCGTCGGGCATCGACCCGGCCACGCTGACGCCGCTGCTCCACGCCTACCCCCAACTCGTGCGCGTCTTCGCCCACCCCGCGGCCGGTTCCTACCCGGGCGAGAGCCTCTACAACGAAGTCCTGCCGCCCATCGAGGTCGTCGAGGGTCTGATGCCCGAGTTCCTCGACGAGGACCTGCTCGGACTCGACGGGCTTGAAGTGGAGTACCCCGGCCACGTGCAGGAGCACCGCGACCTGATGCGCGTCTGGGCCGTGCGCTACGACCTGATCACCACCGGCGGTTCGGACTGCCACGACCAGGTCAACCGGCCGCTGGGTGTGGCCGGCGTCGGCGCGGAGGAATACGACATCCTGATGGCGCGGTTGGGCGAGCCGGTCCCACTGGCATAGCGCCCGCGCCCTTTCACACACAGGCAGAAGCCCTTGCAACCCCCGCAAGGGCTTTTTTGTTGCCGACCACCTGTTCTAATACAATACCCTCCATGTCTGCGCCGCTGACGCTCTCTCCGCAAGAGGCCCGCCGGCTCGCGGTCGCTGCCCAGCGCCTCGAACGCCCGCGGCCGAACCCCACCCGCGCCGACGTCCTGGAGACGATCCGCCGGATCACCTGCGTTCAAATCGACCCGATCAACGTCGTCGCCCGGACGCAGTTGCTCGTCCTCTTCAGCCGCCTCGGCGTCTATGACCCGGCCGACCTCAATCGCCTGTTGTGGGACGAACGGGCTCTCTTCGAGTACTGGGCCCACGCTGCCTCGATCGTCCTGGCCGACGACTTCCCCCTGTTCCAGCCCCAGATCGAGCGCCGCCGGACCACAAAAGGGAACCCGCAGGCCGAGGCGTGGCTGGCGGCGAACGCCGGCTTCCGGCAGTACATCCTCGATGAGATCGCCGCCCGCGGGCCGCTCTTCACCCATGAGATCGAGGACCGGGCGCTCGTTGGGCTGGGGCCGAGCGTCTGGTACGGCGGCCGTGCCGTCGGGCCGATGCTGGAGATGATGTGGCTGCGCGGTGATGTCACCGTCACGCAGCGAGCGGGGAGTGACTACGGTCTGAAGAAGCAGTGGGGCCTGCTTGAACACCAGTTGCCCGGCCACAAAGACCGGCCGCCCCTGCCCCGGCATCAGGCGGTGAAGGCGGCCGCCGAGCGCGCGCTCATGGCACTCGGCCCAGCCCGACGGCGCGACGTCAAGAGCTACTTCATCCGCCATAGCTACCCGGGGTTGGAGAAGGTCCTAGCAGAGCTGGAGGCGGAAGGGCGGATCGTGCCCGTGGCCGTTCGCGGCGAGGACGGGGAATGGCCGGGGCCGTGGTACGTTCACGTCGAGAACCTGCCGCTGCTGGAACGCGTCCACGGTGGCGAGTGGCGGCCGCAGACGGTGCTCCTGTCGCCCTTTGACAACCTGATTGCCGACCGGGATCGGACGGAGCTATTGTTCGACTTTCTCTACCGGATCGAGATCTACACTCCCGCCGCCAAGCGCCGGTACGGCTACTACAACATGCCCATCCTGCATGGCGACCGGATCATCGGCCGCGTTGACCCCAGGATGGACCGCAAGGCGAATCGGCTGGTCGTGAATGCCGTCCATCTGGAACCGGGGGTCAGCCTCGACGGCGAGACGCGGGCGGCCGTGGGAGGGGCGGTGGAGTCGCTGGCGCGTTTCCTCGGGGCCGGCGCTATCGACTATGTCGGCGCTTCCGGGTAGCGCGGCCGGCTGGAGGCGGCTGCGGCAAACCGCTCTTGCGGCGCGCGAACGTCGCTTGCTACAATCTCGCCCATGGTCGGCGGCCCGGTTACCCTGACGCTCCGTCTGCTCTTCGCGGCGCTCCTCATCCTGGTCGGCGTCGCCTATGTCCGTGGCTGGCGGCAATTGCCGGGCCGCGTCCCGGAGATCGCCCATACCGCCACCTACCGCCGCTCGCTGGTGAGCTTCCTGCTCGGTCTCTGCCTGCTGGCAGTGGTCACCGTCACGCCGCTGGCCGACCTGTCATTGCGCTATTTCAGCGCCCGCTCGATGCAACACATGATCCTGGTCGCGTCCGTCCCCGCGTTCCTGGTCATGGCTAACCCGGTGCCGGCGCTGATGCTGGGAATGCCGCAGGGCCTCCGCCTCCGGGCGAGCGCCTGGTGGAACCGTGCGTCCCTTTCGTGGTTGCGCCGCTTCGTCTTCTGGTACACCCGGCCGGGCGTCACCTTGCTGAGCTTCCTGTGTGTCTGCTGGTTCTGGTACGACCCGCGCATCCACCAGGCAACACTGCGTCATGGCTGGGTCCACGCCCTGGAGATCGTCAGCCTGCTCGGCATCTCGCTGCTCAACTGGTGGCATATCAGCGGCGCCTGGCCGCGCACCCACGGGTTGATGCAGCCCATCCTGCGCATCCTCTACACCACGGTCAGCATATGGCCGCTCAAGATCGTCGGGCTGATCCTGCTCTTCATCCCGACCCGGTTTTACGACTACCCGGAAACCTGGCGCTTCTCCGGGCTGGCCATCGACGATTACATCTTCGGGGCGATGGTCACCTGGATCGTCGGCGGCGCGGCCTACGTCATGACGGCCATCCTGTTGATGCGCGAGTGGCTGATGGAGGAAGAAGGCAAGCCGATCCTGCCTGAGTCGGCCTGGGCGACCGACGAGGCCCTGCTCGCGCCGCACCTGAAACGATAGAGTCTCCACGCCGCACCTCCGGCCCCGTCCGGCAACCCGACGCGCAGCATCTCCTTGCGTCCCGGCGGCTTTGCGCTAATGTCGGGCGAAGCATATGGCCGCCTCCACGATCACCAGCCTCCAGAACCCACGCATCAAGCGCGTCGTGCGGCTTGCCAACCGGCAAGCGCGCGACGAGGCCCGCCAGACGGTTGTCGAGGGCGTGCGCGAGGTGCGGCTGGCCCTCGGCCGCGGCATCGCCCCCGTCGAGGCCTATCTCTGCCCGGAGTTGATCGCCGGGGAAGAAGGCGAGTCGGCCGCGCGTCATCTGACGACGCTGGCGGGAACCGGCATGACCGAGCTGTTCTATGTCACGCCGGCCGTCTTCGAGAAGATCGCCTATCGGGGCGAAAGCGGCGGGCTGCTGCTCGTCATTCCCTATCCCCGGCGCTCGCTCCGGGAACTGGACCTGCCGGCCGTGCCCTTCCTGGTCATCGTCGAAGAGGCGGAGAAGCCCGGCAATCTGGGCGCGGTCCTGCGCACGGCCGATGGCGCGGGCGTCGATGCTGTGATCGTGTCGCATGACGCCGGCAGCCGGGGCACTGACCTGCACAATCCCAATGTCATCCGGGCCAGCCTGGGGGCATACTTCACTGTCCCCACATTCAGCGCGCCACCGGCCGAACTGATCCCCTGGCTGCGGGCGCGCGGCATCGCCATCGTCGCGGCCACACCGGCGGCGGAGCAGGTCTACACCGACGCCGACCTGACGGGCCCGCTGGCGATGGCGGTGGGCAGTGAAGCATGGGGGCTGAGCGATGCGTGGCTGGCCGCGGCCGATGTCCGGGTTCGCATCCCGATGCTGGGACAGGTCGACAGCCTGAACCTGTCCACGGCCGCCGGGTTGCTCATCTACGAAGTGTTACGGCAACGGAGTAGCGGGAAGGCTTGACGTCTAATCAACCGCAGGTGTTTGGACCGGCTACCCAAATCCCGCCGCAGGCTATGTGATCGCGGCTCTACAGGACCGGCTGACCATACACGATAGCAGGCTTGTCATGCTGCAAGACCCTCTCCCTGACCCTCTCCCAAGGGGAGAGGGACCCGGATGACCTCGCTCCGGGGAGAGGGTACGCCGCTCGGCCGTCAATCGAGCCGTCCAGATGGCGTGAGTCGGGCAATCTGTCCGCCGACTGACAAACCCTGATCTCCCGGCGACCTCTATTGCCAGTTGCCGCTATTGGTCATAATATCAAGACTGGATGAAGGATGTCTCCGCGTGATGGAACGATCCTGACTATTTACAGTCCACCAACGCCCGACCTAAGTCCGGGCTTTTCCCAAGGAGAACCCGCCATGTCGAAACTCGTCAAAGTCGCCGTCACCGGCGCCGCCGGCCAGATCGGATACGCCATCCTGCCCCGTCTCGCGTCCGGCGAAGTCTTCGGCCCCGACACCCGCGTCGCCCTCCACCTGCTCGAGATCCCCGACGCGCTGAACGCCCTCAAAGGCGTGGTCATGGAATTGGACGACTGCGCCTTCCCCCTGCTCGATTCCGTCGTCGCCACGTCTGACCCGGAAGAGGCCTTCCGCGACGTCAACTGGGCGCTGTTGATCGGCTCGCGGCCGCGCAGCAAGGGCATGGAGCGCGGCGACCTGATCCGCGTCAACGGCCCGATCTTCGTCGGCCAGGGCCGCGCCATCGCCCAGCAGGCCGCCTCGGACGTGCGCGTGGTCGTGGTCGGCAACCCGGCCAACACCAACGCCCTGATCGCCATGGCCAACGCCAACGGCGTGCCGCGGGAGCGCTTCAGCGCCCTGATGCGCCTGGACCAGAACCGCGCCTATGCCCAGCTGGCCCAGAAGGCGGGCGTCCGCGTGACCGACGTCAGCAACGTCGCCGTCTGGGGCAACCACAGCGCGACCCAGTACCCGGACGCCGAGAACGCCAAGATCAACGGCCGCCCGGCGATGGATGTCATCACCGACCACGACTGGTTGCGCGGGGAGTTCATCGACACCGTCCAGAAGCGCGGCGCGGCCATCATCGCCGCCCGCGGCCTGTCGTCGGCCATGTCGGCCGCCAATGCGGCGCTCGATCAGGTCCGCAGTTTCTCGACCAGGACGCCGGACGGGGACTGGTTCTCGGCCGCCGTCGCTTCCGACGGCAGCTATGGCATCGACGATGGGCTGATCTTCTCCTTCCCGCTTCGGGCCGACGGAAAAGGCGGCTACCAGATCGTCCAGGGGTTGCCGCTCAGCGACTTCGCCAGGGAGAAAATCGCCGTCACGCTCAACGAGCTTCGCGAGGAGCGGGACGTCGTCGCTGATCTGTTGAAGTAGGCAACCATCACATTGGACCCCGATACGCGCGGGCAAGGCGGATTCCTGTCACGACGCTGCGGTTGCCCGCCGTAGGTTAAGAAGAAGCTGTGCAAGAATTGCTCATGATCAAGAACATCAATCACATCGCCGTCATCGTTCCGGAACTGGACACGGCCCTGTCTTTCTGGGTCGATGCTCTGGGCCTGACGCTGGACCGGACGGAAGACGTGCCGGCCGAGGGCGTCAACGTCGCCTTCCTGCCCGTGGGTGGGAGCAACGTCGAACTGCTGAAACCGACCACGACCGACAGCGGCGTGGCCCGCTTCCTCGAAAAGCGCGGCCCCGGCATGCACCACCTCTGCCTGGAAGTGGACGATATCGACGCGACGATGGAGCGCCTGCGCGAGCACGATATCCAGCTCATCAATGAAGAACCGCAAACCGGCCACGGCGGCCGCAAGTATGCCTTCGTCCACCCGAAGAGTACCGGCGGGGTCCTGGTTGAGTTGTACCAACTGGCAGGCGGCGAGCACGAGCCACCGATGACACCAGGCCACTGATCGCGCATCACTGGCCACCGTTCGCAGAGGAGAACACGAATGGCTGAACAATACGATGTTGTCGTCCTGGGCGCAGGGCCGGGCGGTTATGTGGCCGCCATCCGCGCCGCGCAGCTGGGCCTGAAAGTCGCCATCGTCGAGAAGCAGTACATGGGCGGCGTCTGCCTCAACATCGGCTGCATCCCGACCAAAGCGCTGCTGAAGAACGCCGAGATCGCCCATACGCTGCAGCACCGGGGCAAGGAATTCGGCTTCAGCTTCGATAACCTGAAGCTGGACTACGGTTCCGCCTTCCAACGCAGCCGGCAGGTATCGGACCGGCTCGTGAAGGGCGTCGGGTTCCTGATGAAGAAAAACAAGATCGACGTCTTCGACGGCATCGGCACGCTGACCGGCAAGGACTCGCTGCACGTCAAGCTCAACGCCGGCGGCGAGCAGACGCTAACGGCCAGGAACATCATCATCGCCACCGGCGCGCGGCCGCGGCCGTTTCCCGGCGTCGACTTTGATGAGGAGCGGATCATCTCCTATATCCCGGCCATCCTGTCGGACAAGCTCCCCAAGTCGGTGGTCATCATCGGTGGCGGCGCCATCGGCATGGAATTCGCCTATACCTGGATCAACTACGGCGTCGAAGTCACCATCCTGGAGATGATGCCCCACCTGCTGCCGAATGAGGAACCGGAAGTCAGCGACGTGGTTGAAAAGGCCTACAGGAAGCTCGGCGTCAAGTTCCAGACCAACGCCAGGGTGACCGGCATCGAGAAGACGGACACGAACGTCAAAGTCAGCCTGGAGGACGGCAAGACCTTCGAAGCCGAGAAGGTCATGGTGGCCATCAACTTCGTCGCCAATGTCGAGAACATCGGCCTGGAGGCCGCCGGCGTCCAGCTGACCGAGCGCAAGGCCATCGCCATCGACGGCAGCATGCGCACGAACGTGCCCACCATCTATGCGATCGGTGATGTGGCCACGGATTACAAGCTGGCCCACGTCGCCTCAGCCATGGGCATCGTCGCCGCGGAGACCATCGCCGGACATGAGACCGTCAAGCTCGACTTCCGCATGATGCCGCGCTGCACCTACTGCCAGCCGCAGGTCGCCAGCTTCGGCTATACCGAGGCGCAGGCGAAAGAGGCGGGTTACGAGATCAAGGTCGGCCAGTTCCCGTTCCAGCCCAACGGCAAGGCGCTCGGTCTGGGTGAGCGCGAAGGCTTCGTCAAGATCATCGCCGACGCGCGTTACGGTGAAATCCTCGGCGCGCATCTGGTCGGCCCGGATGTGACGGAGTTGCTGCCGGAACTGACGCTGGCCCACAACGCCGAACTGACGGCCGAAGAGATCGCCCGCAATGTCCACGCTCACCCGACCCTGAGCGAAGCCCTGATGGAAGCCGCGCACGGTGTGGAAGGGCTGCCGATCCACGTCTGATATCAGGCCGGCCGGGTTGATTCGCATTCAAGGCGGCGGCCGCTCAGTGAGCGGTCGCCGCTTGTCGTTTCACACCCGCGGTAGAAACGCCCTACTTCCCCGCCGGGCGCTCCTGCACGGCCCAGCCGTTCCCGTCCGGGTCACTGAAGTAGATGAACGAGTTCCATGGCCCGCCGCGCCCTTCAACCCGTCGCACGCCCTCGAAGTGCACAACCGGGCTGACATCGACGCCGCGCTCGACGAGTTGTGCCCGGGCGACATCGACATCCGCTACCACGAGCTGAAGCCCCTGGATCGACCCGGGCGTCATGTCGGTCAGGCCCGTGCTGATCACGATCGAGCAGCCCGAACCGGGCGGCGTCAGCTGGATGATCCGGGCTTCGTCGGTCACCCGCGTGTCATGGTCAACGATAAAACCAACCTGTTCGGCATAGAAATGCCGGGCGCGGTCGATATCCGAAACCGGCACGAGTACCACTTCCAGTTTCCAGTCCACTCTGACAACTCCTTGACCGCGTCGGGCCGAAATGCCGCGCGGCAACCACGGTGAGGTAGGGAAGCATAGCAGCGACCGGCGTTCGTACCAGCGCATGGCGCGAGCGATCGGGCCGCTCCGGGCGACATTAACTATACATAACACCGCGGCCGATCGCGGGGCGTTGCGGGTATAATGGAGCGGCAAACCATTCAGGCGCAATCCATCACCCATGACAATCCCGCGCAGCTTCCGGCCCATCCTCCTCCTGCTTATCACCGCCGTTCTGACCGCTTGCGGCGGCGCGGCCGGCCTGCTGCCTCGCGATTCGCGGCTCGAAGAGCCGCTCACGCCTGACCCGGCGCTGCTGACGCCGTCCCCGGAGCCGACGCAGACGGTCATCGCTGAGGAAGCCGCCGGCTACGCCCGCGCGTTCTATAACGCCTGGGAGTCGGGCGATCTGCTGGGCATGTACAGCCTGCTCTCCCCCACCAGCCAGGCGCTGGTCGACAGCGGCTCTTTCGTGCAGCGCTACCAGGAGGCGATGGAGACGGCCACGGTGCAGACGGTCCACACCCAGCCGCAGGCCGTCGTGCAGGAAGGGCCGACGGCCGAATACAGCACGCGCGTCACCTGGGAGACGGCCGCCGTCGGCCCCATCGTCCGGGACCACACCATGGAACTGGTCTATGAAGACGGCCGCTGGGGCGTGCTCTGGAACGAAGGGCTGATCCTGCCCGAACTGGAGGGCGGCAACCGCCTGTCGATGGAGCACCTCATCCCCGGACGCGGCAACATCTATGACCGCGAGGGAAATGCCCTGGCCTACCAGGGCAATGCCTTCAAGCTCGGCATCGTCCCCGGCCAGATCCAGGACGAAGCGGCGCTGCTGGCAAGGCTCAGCGGCATCACCGGCCAGTCGCCGGAAGACATCAAGGCGCTCTACGCCGCGGCCATGCCCGACTGGTACGTGCCCATCGCCGATGTCAGCGAGGAAGCGCTGCAGGAGAACATCCTGAAGCTGGAGCCCTACTTCGGGGCCGGATTGGCCCCGCTGGAGAAGCGTTCTGCCCGGCTGTACATCGGCGACGGCGTCGCGCCCCATGTCATCGGCTACACAGGCCCCATCCCGGCCGAATCTGCGGCCGACTACACGGCCAGAGGCTACCGGGGCGATGAGGTTGTTGGCCTGGCCGGGCTGGAAGCCTGGGGCGAAGACTACCTCAACGGCGAGCGCGGCGGCATCCTGAGCGTCATCAACCCGGCCGGCCAGGTCGTCACCGTCCTGCAGGAGCGGCCGTCGCAGGTGGCGCGCAATATCTACGCCTCGTTCAACTCCGACTTCCAGGCAGCCGTGGAACAGGCGCTGGCCGACGCCATCGCCACGCACCCGGTGGCCGAGCGAGGCGCAGTGGTCGTCCTCGACGTGAACACCGGCGCTGTCCGGGCCATGGCCAGCTACCCGGACTATGACCCGGCCATCTTTGACGCCCTGAGCGCCGAGTCGGCCGCGCGGCTTAACGCGGTGCTGAACGACCCGGCCCAGCCGCTCATCAACCGGGCCACGCAGGGCGCCTATCCGGCCGGATCGACCTTCAAGCTTGTCACCTACGCCGCCGCGTTGCTGAGCGGCCTCTACACGCCGGACAGCCGCTACACCAGCACCGGCGCGTGGAGCCGGCTGGGCGAAGAATACACCAAGTACGACTGGCTCACCGGCGGCCACGGCACGATCAGCCTGCGTCAGGCGCTCGTCGTCTCCTGCAACACCTGTTTCTACGACGTAGGCTACACGATCGACGGCGTGGACAACACCCTGTTTCCGCGCGTGGCCAGGGAATTCGGGCTGGGGCAGCCGACGGGCATCCAGGGCGTCGCCGAGTCCCCCGGGCTCATCCCCGACCCTGACTGGAAGATCGCCGCCATTGGCGACGGCTGGGCGACCGGCGACGCCGTCAACATGGCGATCGGCCAGGGCTACGTCCAGGTCACCCCGCTGCAGATGGCCCGGCTCACGGCCGCCATCGCCAACGGCGGCACGCTGTACACGCCGACCCTGGTCGACCGCATTGGAGCTGGCGGTGACGCGCCCGAAGAGACGATCCCGGTCACGCCAAACGGCACGCTGCCGCTCTCGCCCGACCAGCTGGCGACGATACGCGAGAGCCTGTGGAATGTGACCCACGCCGGCTCCGGCACGGCCACCCACCGTTTTCAGGATATGCCGGTGCCCGTGGCGGGCAAGACCGGCACGGCCGAAGCGCCGCCCAACCCGCCCCACGCCTGGTTCGTCGGCTATGCCCCGGCCGAAGCCTACACGACGCCCGACGGCCGCTCGCTGGACGGCCCGGAGATCGCCGTGGCCGTCATCCTGGAGAATACCGGTGAAGGCTCAGAGGCGGCCGCGCCCCTCTTCCGCCGCATCGTCGAGTTGTACTACGGCATCGAACCACTGGCCCGCTTCCCGTGGGAGTAGGCCGGCCGCCCGTAGTGTAAAAAGATCGTCGTCTGGTCCCCGGCCCCTATCGGTCCCGGGGACTTTGTGTGTAAGATGGAGCCGTCTCTCCTGAGGAGAGACCCGGCCAGCCGCCGCAGCGGCCCGGGCAGGAGAGAAACGTCTATGTCACAACCAGCCCGTTCGCGGCCGTTTCAGGCCATCCCCGTCCTCACCCTCGTCGTCCTCACCGGCGCACTGGTCGCCGTGAGCGCCGGTCGCGCCGCGCCGGAGCCTGAGGGCACGCTCGCCTACACGCGCGCCGGAGCTATTCGCCTGATCGAGGCCGACGGCAGCGACGACCGCGCCCTGTGGCAGCCGCCGGCCGGTGACAGCGCGATCACCGGCCTCGACTGGCGCCCGGACGGCGGCGCGCTGGCCTTCGCCAGCGACCATGAGTCTGATTGCTCGCCATACGCGGCTGACATCTACACCGCGCTGGCCGACACGCCAACCCCGCGACGAGCCACCCACTCCCCCGCCTGTGCCGAACTCGCCGCTTACCCAAAAGGCAGCGTCACCGTCACCGTCCAGAATGACGTGCCGGACTACTCCCAGTTTGAGCTCTATGTCGAGGGCGCCAAAGCGCCGGTGGCCGTGACGGTCAACCCGGGCGGCAGTAAGGCCATCAGGGTCAACAACGTAGCCGATCTTGGGGCGAACGTCGCCCAGACGATCGTCGTCATTCGCGGCCAGACGCGCTGGCTCGACCCGGACGTGACCGTCAATGTGGTCAAGGGCCAGGTGGCCGCGGCCGCCGGCGTGCTCGTCCTTCGATCTGACAACAGCGTTGAAAGCCTGGGCGCGGCCGGCGCGTCCTGGAGCAACGACGCCTCGCGGGTGGCGTTCGTCCGCCGGCCGGGCCTGCCGGCCAGCATCGCGGCTTACCCGGTCGTCGCCGAAGCGGATGAGCCGTTGCTCGCGCCCGGGAGCAGCGTAGCGGCCGGTGAAGTCGCCTGGTCACCGGTGGCCCAGACGTTGCTCTACGCCGCCGCTGATGGCCTCTACCAGGTCGAACCCGGCGCGACCGGCGCCGGCCGGCGCCTGGTAGACCTGCCGGACGGTGAGCGCTTTCTGGGCTTCGACTGGCTACCCGACGGATCGGGCTTCGTTTACGGCATGACCACCACGGCCGCGCGCGCCGGGTCGGGCAACCTCTACCGCTATGACCTGGCGTCCGGCACGACGACGCCCCTGACGACCCTCGCTTCCGGCTATGCCGCCAACCCGGGCGTATCCCCGGATGGCGAGACGATCGCTTTCGCGCGCTCGGCGCGGCCGGGCGAGGCGGCCGAGCTGTGGTTGATGGACCGCGACGGAGGCGGCATGCAGCCGCTCGGCATCATCGGCGACCATCCCGACTGGCGCCCGGAACGCGCCGCGAGCCTCTTCGCCTATTTCTTCTTCCCCTTCGCCGCCTACAACCACGTCGGGGTGCTGCCCTCGCCGACGCCGACCGCCACCCATACGCCGACGACCACGCCGACCCGGACGCCTACGGCCACCGCCACGGCGTCGCCCACCACAACGCCAAAGCCGACGACACCGGCCGCGACGGTCGAGGGCACGCCCACGGCAACCCAGGAGCCGCCGCCGTCAGCCACGGCCACGGCGGGCGCAACCGCCACGGCAACGCCCACCGCGACAGCCAGCCCGACCCGGACGCCGACCGCGACGGCCTCGCCAACCCGGCCGCCCACCCTGACGCCCACCCCGACCGAGCCGGCCGGCCTGCCCACCCTGGCCAACGGCGACTTCGAGGCGGGCCCAAACGGGGCGTGGACGGAGATAGCCAACGGCGTCACGCTGCCCGCGTCGTTCATCCTCAAGCCGCAGGCGGGCATACGGCCGCGCTCCGGTGAGTATCTCGCCTGGCTGGGCGGTTACGCCAACCAGGTCCACACCCTGCAGCAAGCCGTGGCGCTCGGCCAGCCGGGCAGGTCCCTGGCCCTCGTCTTCTATTACCAGGCCCGCTCGAACGAGACCGCCTGCGGCAATGACACTGCCGCGGTGCGGGTGGACGGCGTCACGTTGCGGACCTTCCCCCTGTGCCTGGCTGAGAACACCGTCGGCTGGCAGCGGGCCAGCCTCGATCTCAGTGCCTACGCCGGCAAAACGGTGACGATCGCCTTCCGGGGCGAATTCGACGAGTCGGTCGTCAGCAGCTTCTTCGTCGAGGATGTCGGTTTCTCGGCCGCGCCGTAACGCATCGAACACGGATGCCCACCGCCTGACGGTCGGATGGTGCTCGTCCGCACGGTCGGCATCGCCGCCGGTATCCCGTCTGCATGAACCGGGGACTCTCAGCAGTCGGACGGACCGCGGCGATACTCCCTCATCCACTTCCAGGTTGACGCTCACGCCGTTGCTGCTATAATTCTGTTCTGCTTCGGGCGATTAGCTCAGTTGGTTAGAGCGCTACGTTGACATCGTAGAGGTCACAAGTTCGAGTCTTGTATCGCCCACTCATGAACGCGATCGCAGATCGCCGGGCTAATTAGCCCCCACAGCCGCGGATCGCGGCTGTTTTTGTTTCCGCCGGCTAGCCCCGGCCCGTTCGTTCCCAGTTCCGCCTTTCCCACAGGAGGACGCACATGAGCGCATGCCCACTCCAGACGCCAGGCCGCTCCGGTCAGGGAGCGGCCGCATGAAAGCAGACGATTGCATCCTCGTCCTCGGCGGCGCCGGCCTTGTCGGCTCGCAGATCGTGCGCCATATCGCCCGCGAGATGGAGCCGGCGCGGATCATCGTCGCCAGCCTCTTTCGCGGTGAGGTGCGCGAATTCCTGCACGACGTCCGGCGCGAATTCCCCCATGTCGAGTTCATCGGCGCCTGGGGCGACGTCTTCGTCCGCGACCAGTACATGGACGAGAAACGCCGCCGCCTGCTCCAGATGCGGAGCAGCCGCGACTCGCTCTACCAGGACCTCTTCGGCCCGCTGGATGATGCCTTCGAGCGCGCCGGGCTGGCTCAGCTTATCCGCCAGTACCGGCCCGACGTCATCGTCGACTGCATCAACACCGCCACGGCCATCAGCTACCAGGACGTCGAGAGCCTCAGCAAGCAGACGCACGACCTGCTCAAGCAGCTCGACCAGATCGTCGATCACCAGGACCTGGAGAAGCTGGCCGATCTGGGGCGCGACCTGGAGCAGAACGTCAGCACGCTACTCATCTCCCAGGCCCTGCCGCAGCTCATCCGGCACGTCCAGATCATCCACCGGGCGATGTGTGACGTCGGCACGCGGCTGTACCTGAAAGTCGGCACAACCGGGACGGGCGGCATGGGCCTCAACATCCCATACACCCACAGCGAGGACCGGCCGAGCTTCAAGCTGATGAGCAAGACGGCCGTCGCCTTTGCCCACACGGGGCTGATGTTCCTGATGGCCCGCACGCCGAACGGCCCGCTGGTCAAGGAACTCAAGCCGGCGGCCATGATCGGCTACCGCCGCATCGCCTACAAGGCGATCAAGGCCCGCGGCCTGCCGCAGTTCCTCTACCAGAGCCAGGAGCAGGAACTGACCGATACGCTGGTGCTGCGCGGCGACGACCAGCAGTACGAGCGGCTGGGCAAGCTCCATATGGCCGGCGTCGATACGGGCGAGAACGGCTTCTTCGCGCGCGGCGAGTTCGAGACCATCACCCACATCAACCAGATGGAGTTCATCACACCGGAGGAGATCGCCCAGCAGGCAGTGCTCGAGATCAAGGGCAGCAACACCGGCTACGACATCATCGCCGGGGTCGACAGCAGCCTGCTGAATCCGAGCTACCGGGCCGGGGTCCTGCGCCAGACCGCGCTCGACAAGCTGGCGCGAATCGAGGAAGAGACCGAGAGCCACAGCGTCGCCCTCGGCCAGCTCGGCCCACCGGAGTTGTCAAAGCTTCTCTATGAGGCTCACCTGCTGAAACTGGCCTATGGTTCGCTGGAACGGGTGATGGCCACTCCCCCGGCCGAGGGGGCCAGGAGCCTGTGCGACCTGCTCCTCAATGACGACGTGCTGCGGACGACGATCGTCTCGATCGGTGTGCCGATCCTGCTGCCGGACGGCAGGCGCTTGCTGCGGGGGCCGCGGATCAACATCCCGGAGAGCATCTACCGCGAGATCGACGTGGATGACGAGCGCGTGGACGCCTGGGCCCGCAAGGGCTGGGTGGACCTGCGGCCGTCGAACTTCCAGGCCTGGCAGGAACGGTTCGGCCGCATGTTGCGCACCAAGCACATGCTCCACACGCGGGGAACGTCGTCGGTGACGATGAAAACCTACCTGCCGGAGACGATCCAGATCGGCGCGGTTGTGGCCTGGATCTTCAACAACGAGGATGGCGGCTATCGGATCAAGTAGGCCGTACCGCCGCGCCGGCCGG
>CAYRBP010000006.1:72985-121588 GCA_964422535.1 uncultured Ardenticatenaceae bacterium
GATGACCTGTTGCGCGCGCTTGACCAATCGGGGTCGGTCGGCTAGTATCAATTCAGGCACGACACGGTTGCATCCTCATCTTCAACTCCTTGTCTGGCCCGTCGGCGTCCTTGGCGCCGGAGTAGGTCTATGCAGAACTCACGCGACTTTTCCGGACTGACCATGCCAGTGTTCACCGCCTTCGGTTGGGCGGGCGAGGAAGCGGCACTCAAATTCGCTCTCTCACAACTGGAAACCTTCATCCAGATGCTCTATGCGCGGCTGCCAGCCCCGGCTCGCGACCAGTTCCCCTACTACGGCCTGAGCTACGAGAGCCAGAACGTCTACCTGGCGGCGGCCGAAAGCTACGAGCGCGACGCCTTCATCGCATTCAACGCCCGGCCGATGAGCTTCGAAGTCCAACTGGGCCTGGTCGACAAGGCCACGCTCAGCAAGGGACTCGCGGCGATCAACAAGGACCCGGTCATCGCTCACCACCTCATCACCCAGCTTGACCCGACGTGGACGTTGCGCGTCCAGCAGATGCAGATCGACGAGGAATCGGGCGAGCGCGCCCACCACCTCGATCTGTTCAAGGACAGCGTCAATGAGTTCACCGAGGACGCGGCGCAAGAGGTCTTCAGCCGCGCCGCCTATCTGAACGAGGAAGACAAGTGGGTGACGCCCATCTACCTCAGCCTGCGCCTGCCGTCGGAGCGGGCGTCAGCCATGGGCATCACCCTGCTCAGCGTCTGCACCGATCTGGTCATGGCCCTGCTGCCGATCTCGGCGCTGCTGACGGGCCACAAGCCCAAGAAGGCGCGCGCGGCAAAGACCTCGACCAAAGCCAAGTCGACCAAGCTGGCCACCGCCGAGAACGTCTTCGATCCGACAGCGCCCAAAGAGCCGGACGTCATCGGCCCTTCGCAGCAGCTGGCCGAGAGCTTCTCCTACGTGGCCGAACTCAAGCCGCTCCACATTCGCCGCGGCTTCGTCAACCTGACGCCCGGTCACTGGCCGTTCTTCGCTTCGAGCGCGCGGGCCGAGACGCGGGCCGTGACGGTCGTCTTCGGCGGCCGCCAGGACCGCAACTCCAGTGTCTGGCGCTTGCAGCCCGACGACCAGGCCCGGCTCGTCCTGGGCCCGCAGGTCCATGACTGGCTCGAAGAGAACTTCGGCGCCAGCGACAGCATCCGCGTCACGGCGCGCAAGATCGATGCCAACGAGATCCGCGTCACGCTGGAGTCGGCTGGTCCCGACGCCGCGGCCGACGAGGACATCTCCTGACGATTCCTCCCCCATAGCACACATATGGCTCGTACCAAGATCGTCGCGACCATTGGCCCGGGTTCGAGCAACCCTGAGACCATCCGTCGAATGCTGGAAGCCGGCATGACGGTGGCCCGTGTCAACTTCTCTCACGGCGACCACGCCGCCCACACCCAGACGGTCGGGATGTTGCGCGAGGTCGCCCGGCGCGAGGGCCGCGTCCTGGCCGTCCTCGGCGACCTGCAAGGCCCAAAGCTGCGCCTCGGCACGGTGAAGGCGGGCGGCATGATGCTGTCGCTGGGGGATGAGGTCGTCCTGACCCCGCGGCCGGGCCAGCCGGCCATGATCCACCTGCCGCACCCCGACCTGATCGCCGCCGTCCAGCCTGGCAGCCGCCTGGTCATCGGCGACGGCGAGGTCGAATTCACCGTGGCCGAGAAGCGGGGCGATACGCTCCGCTGCATCGTCAGCGTGGCCGGCCTGCTCGAATCGCGCAAGGGCGTGAACGCACCCGGCACCGACCTGCCCATCTCCTGCCTGAGCGACAAGGACCGCCGCGACCTCGAACTGATCTGCGAGCTCGATTTCGACTTCGTCGCCCTGTCATTCGTCCGCACGGCCTATGACGTGGAAGAACTGCGCGGGCTGATGGACGACAAGCCGCGGCGCATCCCGATCATCGCCAAGATAGAGAAGAGCGAGGCCATCGACAACCTGATGGAGATCCGCGACGCGGCCGACGGGATGATGGTCGCTCGCGGCGATCTCGGTATCGAAGTCCCGCCGCAGGAAGTACCGCTGCTGCAGAAGAAGATCATCCGGGCCTGCAACGAGGTCGGCAAGCCGGTCATCACGGCGACCCAGATGTTGCAGTCGATGGTCGAGCACCCGCGGCCGACGCGCGCCGAGGCCAGCGACGTCGCCAATGCGATTCTGGACGGCACAGACGCGGTCATGCTCTCCAACGAGACCGCGACCGGCAAGTACCCGGTCGAGTCGGTCATGATGATGAAGCAGATCGCGGAGAACGTGGAGCATGAGTTCCCGTATGACCTGTGGCGCGACCGGCGCTTTGAAGCGCGTATGGACGGGGCAAGCGTGACCGAGGCCATCAGCGCCGCCAGTTGCGAGATCGCCGAGGAGGTCCGCGCCGAGGCCATCCTCAGCGCGACACTCACCGGCTACACCGCTCAGCAGATCGCCCGCTATCGGCCGCGAAACCGGGTGATGGCTGTGTCGCCATCGGGCCACACCCAGCGCCGCCTGGCCCTGGTGTGGGGCGTCGAGTGCGTCCTCGTGCCCGACTACAGCTCGACCGATACCATGCTGACCCAGACCGTGGTGGCGGCGAAGTCGGCCGGCATCGGTCCGGGCAGCCGCATCGTGATCACTTCCGGCGTGCCGTTCGGCACGGCCGGCCAGACCAACCTGATCAAAGTCCACACGATCGACTAGCCGGCGGGCTCATGGACTGGTTCTCCGATCGCGCTCGCCGGGACCTGCCGCTCATCATCGGCCACCGGGGAGCCAGCGCCGACGCGCCGGAGAACACGATGGCCGCCTTCAGCCTGGCGATCGAACAGGGAGCGGACGGCATCGAGTTCGACGTCCAGCTCTGTGCCGACGGCGTGCCGGTCATCGTCCACGACGACACGGTCGATCGCATCTGCGACGCGTCCGGCCGGGTCGACCAGATGACCGTCGCCGAACTGCAGCGACTGGACCTCGGCATGGACCAGACGGTGCCGACGCTGGATGAATTGTTCGAACGTTTCGGCCGCTCCATCCTTTATAACCTCGAACTGAAGACCATGAGCGTGACCGACCGGGGCCTGGAAGCGGCCGTGGCCGAGCGCCTGATCGCCCATGGCCTGGGCGCGGAAGTGCTCGTCTCGTCGTTCAGCCTCTTCGCCCTGAGACGGATCCGCCCGCTGTTGCCGCCGGCGATCCGTCTCGGATTCCTGCGCGAGCGGGCGTCGACGCGGCTGGCCTGCCGCCTGGCCTATGCCGATGCCGACCACCCTGACCACAGGCTCGTCGACGCCGCTTCGATGGCCTGGGCTGAGCGCAACGGCTACAGGGTCCACGTCTGGACGGTGGATGACCCGGACGAGGCCCGCCGCCTGGCCGCGCTGGGCGTAGACGGGCTGATCACGAACCGGCCCGCGTTTCTGCGCCGGCACTTGACACCTGCGCTATAGTCATACGCCAACGGTCAGCGGAGTGCCGTGGGGCAATTGTGCCGCTTGCTTGCCCGCTGCGCGTCAGAGACGAACGCCATGAAGATCCACGTCATCCTCAACCCCTACGCCAGGCGCTGGCGGGCGCAGGCACAGATACCGGACGTCAGGGCAGCCGCCACGGCCGCCGGGGTTGACATGACCCTGAGCGTGACGGAAGCGCCGCGCCAGGCAACCCAACTGGCCCGGCAGGCGGTCATGGACGGCTATGACGCAGTCGTCGCCGCCGGGGGCGACGGGACGATCAATGAGGTCATCAACGGCGTGCTGGAGGCGGCCGGCGACGGGCCCAGCCTGCCCTTCGGCATCATCCCCCTGGGCACGGCCAACGACTTCAACCTGATGGCCGGGCTGCCGCCGACGATTGGCGAGAGCCTGCGCGTCATTGCCGCCGGTCGCTGCCGGCGCATCGACGCCGGCACCGTCAACGGCCGCTTCTTCATCAACAACAGCGCCGCGGCCATGGAACCCATGGTCACGCTGGAAAACATCAAGATGAAGCGGCTGTCGGGCGAGGCGCGCTACATCGTCGCCCTGCTGCGGGCCTTGCTCAAACTGAAACCGTGGCAGATGAACCTGCGCTGGGACGACGGCGACTACGACGGCCCCGCCTACCTGCTCTCTGTCTGCAACAGCCCGCGTACCGGCGGGTTCACGATGGCCCCTGGCGCGGAGCTGGACGACGGCCGGCTCGACATGGTCTTCGCGCCGCAGGTGCCCAGGACCACCGTCCTGGACATCCTGCGGAAGCTGATGCAGGGCAAGCATGTCGAGCACCCGGCGGTGACTTTCTGCCGCGTGACCCATATCGACCTGACGAGCATCCCGGGCACGCCGCTGCACTCCGACGGCGAGATCTTCACCGAGTCGGCCGGCGATGTTCACTACCGCGTATTGCCGGGCAAGGTCCAGCTCCTGTCGCCGTAGGGCGTTCATCCAGGCCGCGCCCAAGGCTCATTTCCGCAAAGCTGCGCATATCGGCCCGAGATCGCCTATAATGCATGGGCGCTTGACGGAGAGGTGACCGATGGCAGATGAGACAATCGAGGGCCGGCTGGAGTTCCTGCGACGCATCCCGCTCTTCAGCGGGCTGCCGGAAGACGCGCTGGAGCACCTGGCCCGGCGGGCCGAACAGGTGCGGCTGAAGCCGGGTGACCTGCTCTTTGAAGAAGGGGATCCGGGTAATGCAGCCTACGTCGTCGAGAACGGCAAGCTCGAAGTGACCAAGCACTCCGGCGGCCGCGAGGTATTGCTGGCCGTGCGGCAAACCGGCGAGGTCTTCGGCGAACTGGCCGTGCTTGAAGAAGCGCAACGCATGGCCAGCGTCCGCGCCCGGACCGGCAGCACCCTGCTGGCGATTCACAAGGTGCATCTTGACGACCTGATCGACCGCAACCCGGTCGTGGCCCGGGCGATGGTCAGCGCGGTCCTCGAGTACTGGCGCAACACGGACTCGCTGCTGCGGCAGAACGAGCGCATGACCCAGCTCGGCACGCTGACCGCCGGCGTGGCCCACGAGTTGAACAACCCTGCCGCGGCCGTGAAACGCAGCGCCGTCCAGTTGGAAGAGACGATCACCTCGCTGGAAGAAGCCTACGAACGTCTGGCGCGCGCCGGCGTCACACCGGAGCAGCAGTCGCTCCTCCGGCAGATCAGCGAGCGCGAACTGGCGACCCGGCCGCACCCGGCCAGGCTCGATCCGATGGAGCGCAGCGATCTGGAGTATGAGCTCGAGCTTTGGCTGGAGGAAAAAGGGGTCATGGAGAGCTGGGATTGCGCGCCGACGCTCATCGACCTCGGCTACCGGCGCGAGACGCTGGAGGGGTTGGCCGGCCAGTTCAACGCCGCCCAACTCGCGGCCGTCATCCCCTGGATCACCGCTTCACACCAGTTGCACAGCCTTGGCCGGGAGATCAGCCAGGCCGCCTCGCGCATCTCGACCATCGTCGATTCGCTGAAGGACTACGCCTTCCTCGACCAGGCCCCCTTGCAGGAAGTAGACATCCACGAAGGGCTGGACAACACCTTGCTGCTGCTCAATCACCGCCTGCAGGACGGCATCACGATCATCAGGGACTTCTCCCCCGATGTCCCGCGCATCCAGGCTTACGGCAGCGAGTTGAACCAGGTCTGGACCCACATGCTGAACAATGCCATCGACGCCATCGGCAGCCAGGGTGGCCAGAGCAGCCGGGGCGGCCAGGGCGAAATCTACATCCGCACCGAACGGCAGGGCGACTTCGTCGCGGTGGAGATCTGCGACAACGGGCCGGGCATCGCCGAAGATATCCTGGGCCGGATCTTCGACCCGTTCTTCACGACCAAGCCCCCGGGCCAGGGCACAGGTCAGGGGTTGAACGTCAGCTATAATATCGTCGTCCACCGGCATCTCGGCGACATCCAGGTCGCGTCGAAGCCGGGGCGAACCACGTTCCGCGTCATTCTGCCCGTCGATGTCAAGGCGGCGCAATCCAGGGAGGCAGCATTGGATACCTATCAGCAACCGACCGACGACCAGCTCCGCGACATCTATGAGACGACCCGGCGGATCGCCGTTGTCGGCATGACCAACCACGCCGATCGGCCGAGTTTCACCGTGCCGGCCTACCTGAAGACGCAGGGGTACGAGATCATCCCGGTCAACCCAACGCTAACGGAAGAGGTGCTCGGGGCCAAACCTTATGCGACGCTGGCCGCCATCCCCGACCCGGTTGACGTTGTCCTCGTCTTTCGGAAGAGCGAAGACGTCATGCCGGTTGCCGAGGAAGCAGTGGCCATCGGCGCCAAGACACTCTGGATGCAGCAAGGGATCATGAATTTCGACGCGGCGACGATGGCGCGCAACGCGGGGCTGACGGTGGTCATGAACATGTGCATGCGCATGACCCATGTCAGGCTGATGTCCCAGATGTAGCCCGCCCGCCCGGAAAACAAAAACGGCCTCATGAGGCCGTTATGTCGTGTTTGCCCGTTGCGAGCAGCCTGAATCCAGCGAAATGATTGCCGCCCCGCCATGCCGTAGTGGGTCTATTGTTTGAACCTGCCTATGGCAGGTGGGGACCTTGCCTCAAGGACGCTGCCTGGCCTTGCGGCTACTACATGCCCCTTCGGTATCTCGATCCCCTGTTGGAAACCGTTGGCTCAACGCTAGATACCCATCTCGGTCACAGCAGGGTTGACCAAATGCTAGCATAGTGGAAAAAGGTGAGCAACCTACGATTCCGGGCCATCACCGGCGGGTTGCTCAACACGGATCAACTCCGACAGGTTCCGGCCAATGACCCGGGTGACCGGTTCGCCGTCTGACAGGACCTGCAACGTCACCGGGCCGTCGAAAGGCGCGACTCCGACCAGGCGGACGGCCGCGCCCGGCACCAGACCCAGTTCAGCCAGGTAGCGCAACAGGTCGCTATTATTGTCATCCAGCACGCGGGCCACCCGGACCCGCACCCCCGGTGGCGCGGCCGACAGGGGCAGCGTGTCGGGGGCCGTCATCTGACCCTCCAACGTCGGGATGGGATCGCCGTGAGGATCGAAGGTCGGGTAGTTCAGCGCCGCGGCGATACGCTCCTCCAGTTTCTCGCTGATGACATGTTCCAGCACATCGGCCTGTTCGTGGACCTCGTCCCAGCGGAAGCCAAGCGCTTCCATCAGATAGAGCTCGATGAGCCGGTGGTGGCGGATGACCTCCAGGGCCAGCTTCTCGCCGGCCGGCGTCAGCGTCACGCCATAGTGCTTCTCATAGTCCACCAGATTGAGCTGGGCCAGGCGCTGGATCATGTTCGTCGCCGAGGCAGGCCTGACCCCCCGCGCCGTGGCGATGCGCGAGGTTGAGACAGGCGACTCCTCTTGCGCCAAAGCGTAGATGGTCTTGATCGTGTCTTCGATTGCCTGGTGGGTCAGGCTATCGCGCTGGGGTGAGGTGCCCTGGTCCAGGGCGTCGATCTTTGGCATTTGGCAAGAAAACGACCGATTCTCGCGGTAGGTCCGGGCTGCTGTGGACGTCCGCTTATTCTACACCGGATCGGCCGGGACAGGGGACTGTCCGGGTCACGCTGCCGCCCCTTCTCCTAGAACCCTCTCAGGAGCGCGATATGGCCGCGCAGGCTGTCGGCCATCCTGTCAATCGAGATGCTTTCGCGCACCGTGTGGGCCAGTTCTTCTTCGCCCGCGCTGTAGCCGAGCACGGTCAGACCATATGGCGCGAAGTGGCGGCCATCGGTCGCGAACTGGTAACGGATGAGCGGCGGCTCCGCGCCCATCCCCTCCCCGGCCAGCGACCGGACACGGCCGACGATCGGGTCGTCAGGCGGCGTGTAGTAACCGGCCAGCGGCGTGTCGGAGTCCGCCAGCGGCCCCTGCGCATCAGCGTCCATGATGCTGTGCGGCCAGTCGCCGGCAAGATCGTCAATGAAGGCTCGCAGGCTGTTGAGGCTCTCGGCCGCCGTGCGGAAGTCCAGCATAACCCGCGCCCAGGCCGGGGTCACGTTGCGGCTGGTCGTGTCGACCTCGATGATCGTCGGGGCCACGCTGCTCGCGCCCAGGACCGGGTGGCTGCCCAGCGTAGCCTGCGCGCCTTCGAGGCGTTCCAGAAAGGCGGCCAGGGCATAGTTGGGGTTGCGGCCTCTCTCCGGCACGCTGGCGTGGACAGACTGCCCGTGGAAGGCCACCCAGACCTGCAAGATGCCGCGGTGGCCCAGGGCCAGGGCATTGTTCGACGGCTCGCCCAGCAGCACCAGTTCCACAGGATAGTCGAGCGTCCTGACCCAGTGGATGGCCCCCGCGCCGCCGACTTCTTCTTCCACGACGCCGCTGAAAACGACGTCGCGCCGCGGCCGTTCGCCCGCCGCGCGCAATGCCGCCCCGGCATAGACCTGCACCGCCAGCGGCCCCTTGATGTCGCACGCCCCGCGCCCGAGGATGCGGCCGTCGCGGACCTCGGCCGCGAAGGGGGGTGACGGCCAGAGCGACGGATCACCCGGATCGACGTGGTCCAGATGGGCGTTCAGCACCAGCGCCGGGAGGCTGCGGTCGCGGCCGTAGAGCCGGCCGGAGACGTTGCCGGCATCGTCCATCCAGACCTCATCGTAGCCGAGCCGGTTCAGTTCGGCGACGATGAGGGCGGCAATGGCCCCTTCTTCGCCCGGCATGCTCGGCGTCTGGATCAGGCGCCGTGTGAAGTCAACGCAGTCGTCCAGGTGTTGGTCGAAATCCACTTCGCTTCTCCTTTGTGCGGCCGGCCGGCGGTGTTACGGCGCGGCCTACGATCGCAGGCGGCTCAGAGACAACGGAAACCCCTGCAACAGGATCGCATCCGCGCGTTCCAGCGTCTTCGCCTCCAGGCGCCGGATGGCGCTCGTGCGCTCGTCCGGGTCCGTCATCCGGAGCACGTCCACGGCATGCTGCCAGACCGATTCGCGCCACTGGCTGATCAACCGCGAGATCGCCCACTCATCGACCGGTCCCAGCGCCCGGTCGACGACGTCCATCTCAGGGGCCGCCTTCTCCATGATCTCATCCTGGACCGCGTCGATGGTACGGCCGATCACGTCATTGACGCGGCAATGGTCTTCATAGCGGGCCTGCCGGCGGGCAGGAGACAACCGGTCCCACTCGGGGGCAAGCAGGTCTTCCAGCGCCAGCACCAGATCGTAATTGATGTGGGCGTTGACGCCGAGCAGAAGCAGCTGAACGGGATGGAGCCGGTCATCCCGGCACCGGTCGTGCGCGTGTCGCCAGACGGCCGCGGTCGTGGCGGGGGACTGCTCATAGTCGGCCAGCGCGTCGAAGTAGTAATCGGCGAAGTGGTGGAGCAGTCGAAGGACCCAGGCCGGGTCGTCGAACTCTGCGGCCCGGACACCCTCCAGCATGTTGCGCGTCATCATCAGGTAGCAGCCGAGAAAGATGGCGCGCCGGTCGGCGTCCGCCTGCCACCGTTCAACCTGGTCCTCCATGCGCGCCGTCACCGGCCCGGGCGCCGGCCTCGGGCCGCTGGAGTCGAGACCGCTGGAGCCGGTGGTCATCCGTTCAACGCGCCAGGAGCCTGAGAATGGCCGTCACGTTCAGCGCCGCCTTCGGCACAAAGGACGAGGCCAGAACGTACTCCTGGTCTTTGCTGCCATCAGCGCTCCGCTCGGAGGAGTGGGAGTTATCCCCTTCCGGGCCGAGGCCATCGATAGTCGGCAGGAGGTCCCACAGCCAGTTGCCGTCGCTCAGGCCGCCCCGGGACTGATACGCGACGGAGGCTGTGCCCAGTTCCCTGGCCGCCGCTGCCCAGACGTCGAACAGCGAGCGCGTGCCTTCGTTGTCCGGCCACGGCCGCCAGCGGCCCTCAAGCCGGATGTGCACCGTACAGGGGTAGCCGTCGCTGGCGCTGCGGACGCTGCAGAAGTCGTTCAGGGCCAGGATGCTGGCGACCCCCTCCTCAAACACGTGCGGATCGAACGCCCGCATCTCAACGCTCGCCGCCGCCTGGTGCGGGACGCGATTCATGACCGTCCCGCCCATGACCGTCCCGACGTTGAAGGTCAACGCCCGGTCATAGTCGGTCAGGTCGGCCACTGCCCGAATGACGTCGGCCAGCTGGACGATCGCGTTGGCCCCCTTCTCGTGCATCGCGCCGGCGTGGCTGCCGCGGCCTTCGACTTCGATGCGAAACCGGGCCATGCCTTTGCGGGCTGTCACAAGCTGGTACTGGCCGTCCTTCACGTCGCCGCCCTCGAAGACCAGCGCCGCCACTGCCCCTTTCAGGCGCTCGCGGGCCAGGTCGCCGAAATCGGGGGTCAGCACTTCCTCGGCCGCATTGAGCAACACGACCCAGGTCACCCGTTCGAATGCCTCCGGATAGACGGCGCGCAGGGCGTCGAGGACCATGTAGATCATGACCGTGCCGCCCTTGATATCGACCGTGCCGGGGCCATAGAGCCGGTCGCCATCGACGCGCCAATGAAAGTCGTTGGCCGCTTCCTCGGCCGCCGGGTAGACCGTATCCAGGTGGGAGATCAGGCCGATGACCGGCGCGGGCCGCCCGCCCTCTTCCCTGCCGGACCGGACGAGGATGAGGTGGTTGCCGTACTGAAAATTGGCCGACTGGATGCGCTCGGCGGTGAAACCGAGCGCGGCGAAGGTTTCGGCGGTCAGTTCGCCGACTTCATCCACGCCGCGGTGGTTGGCGGTGAAACTGTTGATCGCCACCATGTGGCGCAGGAGCGCGAGGTAGTCGGCGAGTTTGCCTTGCAGGAAGTGGACGAGCGGAGCATCAGATGACATGCGGCAGTTATAGCACCGGGCAGAAGGGCCTACAAGCGTATTACCCCGCGCCCAGGGCTTTTCAGTAGTCGGACGGGCCGCGGCGAATTTGCCTCCCTGGGATCATAGGTGGGGCAATGCGACGGCCGCGATCACAGATGCTTCAGCGACAGGCTATTGCGGCCGTTGCATTGCCCTCTTCGCCTGTGTCAAAGAGTGAAAGCGGGCAATACAGGCGGATCAGCCCAGAGGATAGTCACCCGGTTTTTGCCTGCCTTTCGCGCTTGCATTATTCGAACATCTGTGCTAAACTTCAAGTGTTGCAATTGCACAGCAAATATAGCGTTTGCGAAACAGATTGTTATTATTTGTCTCAGCGACTCGGAGTCCCGGCCGGTTCGTGAGAGGCACCACTTAAGGAGAAGCGCAAATGTATCAGAAGCTCGTCATCGTTGGTCGCCTGGGGCGCGACCCTGAAATGCGGTACATGCCGGACGGTACGGCCGTCACCTCATTCAGCGTGGCCACGGATCGGCGCTGGAATGACAAGACCACGGGTCAGCCCGTGCAGGAGACAACCTGGTTCCGCGTAAGCGTCTGGGGACGCCAGGCCGAGACGGCTAACCAGTACCTGACCAAGGGTCAGATGGTTCTGGTCGAAGGACATCTCCAGCCTGACGGTCAGTCTGGTGGGCCTCGCATCTGGACAGCACAGGATGGAACGCCGCGGGCATCTTTCGAGGTGCGGGCGGACAACTTCAGAATGCTGAGCAGCCGTCAAGAGAGTGGCGGGGCCGCGAGTGGCGGCGGCCGTTCCGAGCCCGACATGTATGGCGGCGGCGGGGCCGGCTCGCAAGAAGTCGACGACATCCCCTTCTAACCGGCGCAGCATCAGAGGTCATTGAACGTGACGCGGACCGAACCGGACAGATTCGGCCGCGTCACGTTGCGTTTACCGGCGGTCGCTTCTCCGGCGGCGTCAGGGCTTCACGGCCGTCACCCGGGCGCTGAAGAGCCGCGCCGGGCCGCTTTCCGCCGCCATGCCGCTCAACTCGACGTCGGGCTCGGCCTTGTCGCGGATCGAGATCGCCGAGAACCCCGCGGCGCGCATAGCGGCCACCACATCGGCAACGTCGTCCGCGCCGGTGACGCATCCGGCCCAGGCCGACAGGTCGGCGCGCTCCTGCGGGCTGAAGCGCCCGCGGGTCATCATGTCTGACACGGCCAGCCGGCCGCCCGGCCGCAACACCCGGTAAGCTTCCTGGAAGACGGCCCCTTTGTCCGGGCTGAGGTTGATGACGCAGTTGGACAGGATCACATCGATGCTGTCGCTTTCCACCGGCAGCTTCTCGATGAAACCCTGCCGGAACTCAACGTTGTCCAATCCAACTTTCACCTTGTTGCGCTCTGCCTTCTCCAGCATCTCGGGGGTCATGTCTACGCCGATGACGCGGCCCGTCGGGCCAACCTGGCGCGCGGCCATGAAGCAGTCGATGCCGCCGCCGGAGCCCAGGTCAAGCACTGTCTGACCGGGCTCCAGCGAGGCCAGGGTGATCGGATCGCCACAGCCGAGCGAAAGGTTCGTGACCTCGGCCGGCAGCCAGCTCGTGTCAGCGGTATAGAGATCGCCGTACAGCGCTTCCAGGCCGGCATCCGCGGGGTCGCAACAGGCGGCGTCGCCATCGGTCGAGCAGCAGGCGGCCGCGCCCGTCTCCAGCGTGGCCAGCGTCGCGTAACGCTCGCGGACGACGCCGTGGATGCCGGCATCGCCAACCTGAATGCCGGACAGGTCCACATCCGGGGTCATGGGGGAGGGTTCTGAACTCGTCATCGTTTGTTCCTGTGTTATATATCGATAACTGTCTATCTGTTTTGGTAAAAAAAGAGGCTGCTAGCGTACCTCGACCGCATCCACCGATACGTCAGGGACGGCCACCGCGGCGCGCTCGGGAGCGAAGTTGCGCATCAACGTCCCGCAACACACCGCGACCTGGTCCTGGTCCAGCGAGTAGAAGACCTGCTTGCCTTCCCGCCGGGTGTGGACGAGGTCGGCTTCGCGCAGGATCGCCAGGTGATGCGAGACGGTGGGCTGCGTCACATCGCGGAGGCGATCCACGATGTCGCTGACACACAGCCACTCGCAGCACAACAGCAGCATGATCCGCTGCCGTGTCTCATCAGCGATGGCTTTGGCGAAGGTGATCGACCCTGTCGGTTCGGTAGACATATAGACGACCGTCAATATCAGGTATTATACGGCCGCGAGGTCCGGTGTCAAGAGGGGAGTGGAAAGCCGTGAAGGGCGAGACGGCGTCGGCCTCAGCGCTCGCCGTGATGGATCGCCAGCAAGTCGCTCAGCAGGGCATAACCCGTCTCGACACGGCCCGCGCCGGGACCGATCAGCGTCACATCGCCCAGCAGGTCTGTCGTCAGGGTCAGGGCGTTGGACGCCCCGCCGACAGCCGCCAGCGGGTGCGACAGCGGCAGGCGCGTCGGCCGCACGCTGGCCGTCAGGCGCTCGCCGTCACGCTCGACGCGGCCGATGAGCTTCCAGACCTCGCCCTCGGCCCGGGCCGAACGGACGTCGTCCACCGTCAGCCGGGTGATGCCCGTGCGGTCCACGTCAGCCATGCCCAGTCGCCCACCCAGCAGCAGGTTGCCCAGGATGACCGTCTTGACCGCCGCGTCATAGCCCTCGACGTCGGCCGTCGGGTCAGCCTCGGCATAGCCGCTGGCCTGGGCCTCCGCCAGCGCAGCCTCGTATGTCTCGCCCGCCCCCATGCGCGTCAGGATGAAGTTGGTCGTGCCGTTCAGGATGCCCTGCGCGGAGCGCACGCCGGCGTCGCCCAGCAGCCGGCTCCCCAGCCTCATCACCGGCGTGCCGCCCATGACCGTGGCCTCAACGCCAAGCGCCACGCCATTGGCCGCGGCCAGCCCGGCCAGCTCGGGGTAGTGCAGGGCGATGGGCCCCTTGTTGGCGGTGACGACATGCCGGCCGTCGCGCAGGGCAGCGCGAATGGTCGTCGCCGCCGGGTCTCCGGTGGCGGTGTCGGTCGGCGTCACCTCCACGACGACATCCGCATTGCTCTCGACGACGGTGGTCAGCGCGTCCCAGCCATGGTGCGCGGCCGGCAGCGACTCGAGCGACCCGCCCGCCTCGGCCGCGGCCAGCAGCGCGGCCGGGTCCAATCCGTTCGGGTCATAGAGGCTGCCGCGCCGCGCCGTGACGACGGCAACGATGGGGAAGCGGGCCTTGTGGCGCGCCGCCAACGCTTCGCCGTGGTCGCGCAGAATCGTCGCCAGGCCTTGACCAACATTGCCGAATCCGATGAGAGCCAGTCGATAGGTGCGCATGCGTCGTATCCTTCTCGTTGCGAGTTCGGCGGATTGTACCGCAGAAAACGCTTGCCGCGTTTAGCCCGATCGCCTTACACTAGCTGACCGGTATGAAACATCGCATCGTCGCGGGCGCCATCTGCGCCCTTCTTGTGTGTGGGGTCCTGAGAGCCGCCGTCGCCCGCCCGGCGGCCGCCTTGCAGGAGGCGCCGGCCGCAACAGCGGCGGCGGAGACGCCTTTTCCTTCTCCCCAGCCCACGGCTGCCGCGCCGAAGGGAACGGAAGCGCCGCTGCCAACGCCCCTGCCCATCATCCCCCAGACGGACTGGCGCTACGGCGTGATCGAGAGCTACGAAGCCCCCGAGATGGCGACGCGGCTCGGCGCGAGCTGGACGCGGGTCCGATTCCAGTGGGCCGAAGTCCAGCCCGGCGGGCCTGAGGACTGGGAGCCTGCGGTCAGTGACGAGCAGATCGAGGTCGAACTTGAGGCGGGGCGCGAGGTCATCGGTTTGTTGATCGGCATCCCCGACTGGGCCCGCGACCGGGATGACCTTCCGAGCGGTCTCTACCTGCCCGACGACGACCCGGACAACACCTGGGCCGTCTTCGTGCGCGAGGCGGTCGGCCGCTATGCCGGACAAATCAACCATTGGGTCATCTGGAACGAACCCGACATCGACGACCCGGACGCCCCCGGCCATACCTGGGATGGCACGGTGGAGGACTTCGCCCAGTTGCAGCGCGTGGCCTACCGGGTCGCCAGAGAAACCAACCAGGACGCGGTCATCCACCTGGCGGCCGTGACCCACTTCTGGGATCCGGCCTATTTCGGGACGCTGCTGGACGCGCTGGGAGACGATCCCGACGCCGATGCCAACAACACCTACTTCGATGTCGCCACCGCCCACCTGTACTTCCAGCCCGGCAGCGTCTATGACATCCTGAGCATCTTCCGGCAGACGATGGACGCCCGGGGGCTGGACCAACCCATCTGGCTGGTCGAGACGAACGCCCCGCCGATCGATGATCCCTACTGGCGCGTGCCCAACTGGACGCTATCCGTGACGCTGTACGAGCAGGCGGCTTTTGTGCCGCAGGCACTGGCCGCGGCCCTTGCCGCCGGGGCGGAACGGATCGCCTTCTTCAAGTTGATGGACACGGCCGAAGATCGCGCCGCCAACCCTGAGCCTTTCGGCCTGGTGCGGTTTGACACCAGCCGCCGGCCGGCGTTCGATGCCTACCGGGCCGCCATCCCCCGGCTGGCGGGCGCGACGCGCGCGACGCGCGAGCGCTGGGATGCGGTGGGGCAGATCCGCGTCGACCAGGACGAGCAGACGACGACCGTCCTCTTCTCCCGGCTGCCGACGGAGCAGACCGCCACCGTGCAGGCGACGGCGCCGACGGCTGACCTGTTCGACATGTGGGGCAAGCGCCGGACGGTCGAGCCGCAGGACGGCGCTTTCATCATCGACCTGCCGGCCGCGAACTGCACCCAATCCATCGGCGACTACTGCATGATCGGCGGAGCGACGTTCTATCTGGTCCAGGCGATTGACGCGGAGACGCTCAGCCAGTTGCCGGTGGTGGATGCGCTGGCCACGCCCACCCCGGGCGCGCCAACACCGGCGCCGGACCCGACGGCGGTTCCCAGCCCGACGGGAACGCCGACGGCAACGGCCGAGGCTGTCGAAACAGAGGCCGCTCGCGCGACGCCGGAAAGGGCCGACATGGAGCCTATAGCGGCCGAAGCGACGCCGAATCCCAGCCCGACACCGTCCGGGACGGAAGTGACACGGCCGGCCGCGCCCGGAACGCCGGGTGGCGTCTTTGACTACGTCGGGCTACTCTTCCTTGGCCTGGCCGCGATGATCGCCGTCGGCGCAGTTGTGCGGTGGCGAAGGGGCAATTAGGTGAGTTGCAACAGAGAAAAACAGCGGAGGGACAGAACCCAACCAGCTCCGGCCCTCCGGCAGCATCAGGCAGAAGCCTTTGCGTCTATCGCGAAGCGGATCGCAGTCCGCTCCTGCTCGTCGATATCAACATCGACAAAAGAAGGAACGCAGGTGATATGCACTCCTTCTTCGGCCAGGTAGCCTTTGGCGATCACAATCGCCTTGACCGCCTGGTTGACTGCGCCCGCGCCAATCGCCTGCACCTCCACATGATGTGCCTCACGCATGACACCGGCGATGGCTCCCGCGACGGCCGCAGTCCGCGAGCGAGCCGACACCTTGATGATATTCATGTTGCGCCTCCAAGTGACTTCGACGATTGCTCGCCGTCTCCTCTCTGTAGGTGCAAATATACCTGAGTGGTGGATAACGCTCAAAGATCGCTAACCTGTAACACACTTTCAGAGAGACCGTGGCCGAAAAGCAGCAGGACGAGTCCACCGACGGGAATAATACGCCCCAGGCCGCGCAGGCGCCCGACCACCGGCGCCAGGTGTTCCGCGCGGCCGGGCTGGTTGCGGCGCTGGCCCTCCTCAGCCGCCTCGTTGGCCTGTTGCGCGAGATCTTCGTCCGCCAAACGCTCGGCGTCACGAGTGTCGACGCCACAGCCTTCGACATCGCCAGCCGGTTCCCGGAGACCATCTTCCTGATCGTCGCCGGCGGCGCGATCGGCTCGGCCTTCATCCCCACCTTCGCCGGCTATCTGGCCAGGGACGACGAGCGGCAGGCCTGGCGGCTGTTCTCGGCCGTGCTGAACCTCGTCACCATCATCACGGCCGTTCTCTCGCTGCTGGTGATGGTCTTTGCCGAGCCGTTCATCCAGTTCTTCTACGCCGACAACATCGCCCAGAACCCCGAACTGCTGCCGCTGACCGTGTCGTTGATGCGCATCATGCTGGTCTCGCCGGTCATCTTTGGCATCAGCGGCATCTTCATGGCCGCGCTCAACGCCCGCCAGCACTTCCTGCTGCCGGCCCTGGCGCCTACACTGTACAACATCGGCATCATTGTCGGCGGCATCATCGGGGCCAACACGTCTATCGGCACCGTCTACGGCCTGGCTTTCGGAACCGTCCTCGGCGCGCTGGCCCACCTGCTCGTGCAGGTTCCCGGCCTGCGGCATGAAGGGGCGCGCTATGACGCCATCCTTGACCTGCGAGACGAGGGCGTGCGGAAGGTCCTGCGGCTGATGGCCCCGCGCGTGCTCGGCCTGTCGTTCAGCGAGGTCAACAAGTTCATCATCCTCTTTCTGACCGGTTCGATGACCCTGGGCAGCCTGCCCGCGCTCAATGCCGCCTTCCGGCTGCTGATCGTGCCGCAGGGCATCCTGGGCCAGGCGCTGGGTATCGCCGCGTTTCCGACGATGGCCGCGCTGGCGGCCCGGTCGGCCACACGCGAACTGCGCCAGATCGTGGGCGACTCGCTGCGCCTGGTGGTCTTTCTCGGCCTGCCCGCCACCGTTCTGCTGGTGATGCTGGCCGAGCCGTATGTGACGATCCTGTTCGAGCGCGGCCTGTTCGATGCCGAAGCGACGGACCTGGTCTCCACGGCCCTGCGTTACTACGCCATCGGCCTGATCGCCCTGACCGCCCTGGAGGTCGTGGCCCGCGCCTTCTATGCCCTGAGCGACACACTGACGCCGGTCCTCAGCGGCGGCCTGCAGATCCTTGCCATGTGGGTGCTGAGCCTGTGGCTGCGCGACACCGTCTTTCCGGCCGCCGGGCTGCTGCCGCTGGGCGGGCTCGCGCTGGGCTTCAGCCTGTCGAACTGGCTTGAAGTCACCCTGCTGATGTTCCTGCTGCGGCGCAAGATGGGCGGGCTGAACGGCCGCTCGCTGGCGTCCGGTTTCGCCCGGATGGGGCTGGCCGCGCTGGTCATGATCGCGGCCGTGGCCGGGGTCCTGTGGCTGACGCCGCCCGACGCGGTGTGGGCCCGGGCGCTCGCCGGATCCCTGGCCGGCGGCGCGGCCTACCTGCTGGCAGCCTGGGCGCTGCGGGTGGAAGAGTGGCAGCGTGTGGTCGCTATGATTCGCAACCGGGCCGCCCGGCGCTGAGCCACCCGGTCGCGCCGGGCAACAAAAAAGCCCGGGGAAACCGGGCCAGCGCGATCAGGCAGGTTGGGAGGGGTTAGTTTCCGGCGGCGACAGCGGCGTCGTTCATCGTTGCCGCGGTCTGCCCCAGCAGTTCGCCATTGACCCACACTTCCAGGCTGTAGCTGCCTTCCTGGAAACCTTCTTCGGGGCTGAGGTAAATATAGCCGGGACCCTCTTCCCCGTAGTTCCACAGCTCGTTGCCGCCGTCCACAACTTCGCCATTGTGCCGCCAGACCCAGGCCCACTCCATGCCGTCGGCCATCTGAACATAGTCAAAGGTGGCGTAAAGCGTGTAGAAGCCCTCGCCGAAGACCCGTCCCGGCCGAACCGGATCGTAGTCTTCGGTGACTTCGGTGGACAGGGTCAACTCGGCAAGCTCGGTGCCCGGCCGCAGATCGGCTTTCGGCTCAAAGCGGTCAAATGCCTCAGGCAGTTGGGGACGCACAGCCGCAGCCGCTTCACCACTCAGGAGGATATCGGCGATATCGCCACTTGCGGCCGTTTCGGCCGCCGCTGCGGCTGTCTCCGAGGACTTGGCGGCGACGATCTCGCGAACTTCGTTGTCGGCAGGCTTGGTGTTGCTGAGGACGACCATCCGCACGGTCGTATCGACTGGCTCCCGGTATCCGTAGAAGCCCACACCCGCAGCCACCACGAGCAGCACGAAGCTGATCGACAGGTAAGACTGGAGGCGCTTTCCGGCTTGCTGTCTCATGAAGAAATAGGGCGACCGCTTCATGTCTCTCCATTGCTTCATGGACAACAGCAGCGCCACAAAGCTGAGAATGAGCGGTGCCCCAACAAGCCAGGGCATTATTGTACCGGATAGCAATGAAAGGCTAGACAAACGTTCCTCTTCCGATCCGGGAACAGTATAAGCGAATGAGGCCCAAATCGCAAGTAGAGGGAGCTAACACCTACGTGTTTAGCGGTCAAATGCCCCTGATTTGCCACTTTGTGCCCATATATGGCCTGCGACATTAGCGGGACCTTAATGGGTTCCTACAACCGCAGGGGAAGCCACAGGGGCGGGACGAGGCCAAACTCCGGGATTGGGACGACCCGAGGCGGCCCTCAGGAAGCCCGTTGGGCCCGGTACGGCCGCAGGTCGGCCGTGTCCAGGAACGCGTCAACGGCCGCCGCGTGGCTGATCGCTCCGGCCAGGATCGCCTCGCGGTAGATCGCTGACCAGCGGGTGCGAACGTCGCGGGCCAGCCGCCATTCAACCAGCGACATCTCTCCCTCCGGGCCGACCTCATTGAGGAAGCCGGTATCGAAGTAAGCCCGCTCGGCCGCGACAAGGTCATAGGCCACCCGCTGAATGGCCGCCGACCAGCCGCGCCTGGTCCATGTCAGGCGGCCGTAGGATGCCTGGCGGTCACCATCCCCCGGCACGCCGACCGCGCCGACGTTGACGACAAGCCGGCCGTCCAGCCGGCGCTGATGAGGGATGTGGGTGTGGGCGGTGATGAAGATGCTCGCTTCAGGCGGCACGCGCCGGCGGGCGTCGTCGTCGCCGGTGAAGGGGTAGATGCCGGTCCGGTTGCCCAGCACGGACGCATGGAGGGCCACCAGCAACGACGCGTCCGGCGCGCGCCACTCCCAGCGTTCCGGCAGGCCCACCAGTTCGCCCGCCTCGCGGCCCAATTGCCGGTACGTCCAGTGGCTGAGCCGGATGAGGTCATAGGCCGGGCCGGCCAGGGGCGGGTCGCCCGTGGCCCATTCCGTCACGTAGGCTTCATGGTTGCCGGCCAGCACGACCCAGCCGTCCTGTTCCCGGCGCTCGCGGACCGCCCGCCAGCAGGCGTCGCTGCTCGGGCCGCTGTTGACCACATCCCCGTCGACCAGGACGAGGTCAGGGCCCCAGGCGTCCACATCGGCCATGACCGCCTCAAGGGCAGGCCAGTTGCCGTGGATATCCGACAGGACGGCCAGCTTCACGACACGCCGTCTGGTACCCAGGAGGGCTTGCGCTTCTCCAGGAAGGCGCTCAAACCGTCGCGTCCCTCATCGCTGGCGCGGCGGCGGGCGATGAGTTCGGCCGTCGCCTCGCGCATCGCCTCCTGTGGCTGGTGGGCGACCAGGCGGATCAGCGCCTTCGCCGCTTCCTGGGCGCCCGGCGCGGCCATCAGCAACTGGCTGACGCGCTCGGCCACGGATGCGTCCAGCGCGTCCGGGGCGACCACGTGCTGGACCAGCCCGATCTCGCGCGCCCGGCGGGCGTCAAAACGCTCGCCGGTCAGGAACAACTCGCGGGCGTGGGCCGGCCCGATCTTGCCGACGACGAAGGGCGAGATGACCGCCGGAACAATGCCCAGGCGCGACTCGCTGAAACCGAAGGTCGCGCCCTCGACGGCTACGACGATGTCACAGCAGGCCACCAGCCCCACCCCACCGCCAATCGCCGCGCCGTTGACCCGGCCGACCACCGGCCGCGAACAATTGTCGACGGCCAGCATCAGGTCGAAGATGGCGTGGGCGTCGGCGACGTTCTGCTCAAAAGTATAGTCGGCCGCGGCGCGCATCGCGGTCACATCGGCCCCGGCGCAAAACGAACGGCCGTTGCCGGTCAACACAACCACCCGCACGCCGGGCGTCTCACCCGCTTCGCGGAAGGCTGAGGTCAATTCAGCGACCAGCGCCGGATTGAAGGCGTTGTGGATGTCGGGGCGGTTCAGGGCCAGCGTCAGGACCGGGCCTTCCCGGCGTCTTTCGATCATTGAGTCCATAGCAGCGTCGTCTCCACGCAACAAAGAAGCCCTCCCATTGTACCAGACAACGGGAGGGCTAATGAACGGTGGGAGAAACGGGGGCGGATCAGGCGGGCTTGATAGCCGGCTTGCCCATCGGCGGCAGGTCGCTGACCGCGCGCTCGGGGAGCGGCGCGTGCTCGATGGCCGGGAGGGGTTCCGGCGCGGTCCCGTTGCTCGAGATCGGTTCGTTCATCAACTTCTCGAACGTCGGGCGGTCGATCGTTTCGACTTCCATCAACATGGTGGCCAGCTTCAGCATCCGGTCATTGTTATCGGTGATGATGGTGATCGCCCGGTTGTAGTTCTCTTCCAGGATGCGCTTGACTTCGGCATCGATCGCCTGAGCCGCTTCCTCGCTGTAGTCGCGGCCGCCGCCACCGAAATAGCCCATCTCGCGACCGACGAACGGGTTGCTGGCGCCGCCGCCATAGGTCGGCAACCCCAGCCGATCCGACATGCCGTACTCCATGACCATCGCCCGCGCCAGGCGCGTCGCCTGCTGCAGGTCGGCCGCAGCGCCGGTCGTCACGCGGCGGAAGAAGATCTCCTCCGCGGCGCGGCCGCCCAGGGCCATCGAGATCTGGTCTTCGAAGAATTCGCGGCTGTGGACAGCCCGGTCTTCCGGCAGCGACATGACGAAGCCGCCGGCCCGGCCGCGCGGGACGATCGTGATCTTCTGCACCGGATCGGTCTGCGGCAGGAAGAAGCTGACAACGGCATGGCCGGCTTCGTGATAGGCGACGGTCAGCTTGTCATCTTCGGTCATGACGCGGCTCTGCCGCTCCGGTCCCATGACCACGCGGTCGAAGGCGTCCTGAAACTCCGGCAGGCCGATAACGCGCTTGCTGCGACGGGCGGCAAAGATGGCCGCTTCGTTGATCAGGTTCTCCAGGTCCGCGCCGGAGAAGCCCGCCGTCAGGCGCGCCACATCCTTGAAACTCACGTCGCTGCCGATCGGCTTGCCGCGGGCATGGACGCCGAGGATTTTCTCGCGACCGGAGACGTCGGGTAGGTCGACGAAGACCTTGCGGTCAAATCGGCCGGGCCGAAGCAGCGCCGGGTCCAGGATATCAGCCCGGTTGGTCGCGGCGATGACGATGACATTGGTGTCGTTGTCGAAACCGTCCATCTCGACCAGGATCTGGTTGAGCGTCTGCTCGCGCTCGTCGTGGCCGCCGCCCAGACCGGCGCCGCGCTGGCGGCCGACGGCGTCGATCTCGTCAACGAAAACGATCGACGGGGCCGCCTGCTTGGCCTTCTCGAACAGGTCTCGGACGCGGCTCGCGCCAACGCCGACGAACATCTCAACGAACTCGGAGCCGGAGATGTGGAAGAAGGGCACGCCCGCCTCGCCGGCCACGGCCCGCGCCAGGAGCGTCTTGCCCGTTCCGGGCGGGCCGACCATCAGGACACCCTTGGGGATGCGCGCGCCAACCTGGACGAACTTTTCCGGCTCCCGCAGGAATTGCACGACCTCGGCCAGTTCCAGCTTGGCTTCGTCCACGCCGGCCACGTCCTCAAAGGTGACGGTCGGCCGGTTGGCATCCGTCAGGTTGCGGGCGCGGCTACGGCCGAAGCCGAAGATGTTGTTGCCCCCGCCGCCCTGCATCTGGCGAAAGCCGCGGGTGAAGATCCAGATCAGCAGCAACACCGGGCCCAGGGTGATCAAGATCGTGAAGAGGTTGTTGAAGGTACTCTGATCGCGCACGACCAGCACATCGTTCAATTCCTCCGGGGTGATGCCGTAGAATTGAAAGGTCTCGATCAGGCCGTCGGACGGCGATTTGACCGCGCCAAAGGTTTCCCCGTTCTCCAGGGTCACCTGCAGGCGGTCGCCACTGACCAACAATTCCTTCGCTTCGCCGGCCTCAATATAGTTGGCGACTTCCTGGATCGAAATCTGCTCGGGGCCGCTGAAACGGCCGCTGAGCCACAGCTGCAGGCCCAGAATGACGGCAAAGATCGTGATGATCCAGACCCAGGTAGGAATAGTTGGACGGTTATCGTTCTGTTGATCGTCCATCGATCGGTCTCCTCGTCAGCAGATGGCGGCCATCTGCCTCGCGTCCGACGGTGCGGCGCGTTCTATTGGTTTCCGCGGGAAAACTGGCGCGCGTACGGGGGCGCCTCGCGGTCCGGTGATCGCGAGACGGCACAGCTGCGTGCTGGTAGGTGTACACGGCCTTCATTCGTCAAGTACGGTGCCTGCGGTCAGGCTCTGCCAACGTAACAACCTTAAGCTTACCAGAGTTGCCCCTGATCTTCATCAGGCAACAAGACTTGCTAATTAATGACTTACCGGCTCCGTTAAAAGGTAAGCCATCTGCTATTCTACGACTTCCTGTCGCCGGATTCAACGGCCCCGTTGCTGCCGGTTGACCCGCCACGCAGCCCGTCGAATGTGAGACGGGCGCTTGCCCGCGACTTCGTGCGGCGTGCCGCGCCGTGATGCCGTGTGGTATAGTCGTCGATCGTGAGCCAACCACCTATGCCGACCTACACCGTAACCCAACCCGACCTGGCCGCCATCCTGCTCGTCGCGGCCGAGACAGCCCGAGAAGCAGGCGCCCTCATCCGCGAGGCCTATGCCCGCGATGACCGGACCATCGAGAACAAAAGCTCCGCCATCGACTGGGTCACCCAGTACGACAAGGCCTCCGAAGCGCTCATCGTCGGCCGCCTGCGCGCCGCCTTCCCCGACTTTGGCATCATCGGCGAGGAAGGCACCGACGAGGTGGGCAGCCAGCCCTATACCTGGTACATCGACCCCATCGACGGCACGACCAACTTTGCCCACGGCTTCCCCATGTTCTGCGTCTCCATCGCCCTCTACCACGATGAGACCGCGCTGGTTGCCGTCGTCTACGACCCGCTGCGCGACGAATGCTTCAGCGCGACGCGCGGCGGCGGAGCGCACCTGACCGTTGGCAAGGTGACGCGCCCCCTTCACGTCAGTTCGGAGACCCGGCTCGTCGCCGCCCTCCTGGCGACCGGCTACCCCTATGACGTCCACACCAGTGACGTCAACAACCTGGTCGAGACGGGTCTCTTCGCCAGAGCGGCCCAGGGACTGCGGCGCGCCGGTTCGGCCGCGCTGGACCTGGCCTACGTCGCTGCCGGGCGGCTCGACGGCTATTGGGAATACAAGCTGAGCAGTTGGGACGTGGCCGCGAGCTGGCTGATCGTGCAGGAGGCCGGCGGCGTGGTGACGGACTTCGACGGCCGCCCCGTCGCTATCGCCCGCATGGTCGACCTGCTGGTCAGCAACGGCCATCTGCATGAACAGATGGTGGAGGTTCTGAAGGCCCGCCGGCAATAAGCACAAGGTAGCAATATGTCATTGTCCAGCGAATCTGCCGTGGTTTTGCCTTGATGTCCAACATGGTGTTCCTGGATGCTATTGTTTGAGCTTCAGTCCGGTTCGACGTAAGATCAACCCATGCAGCCAACAGGATATCCGGTTGACCACCCACTGCTCCTTGAGGTCTGGCGGCGCTTTCTGACCACCGGCAGATGGGAGGACGCGGGCGGATTCGCTCCGGACCCGGCCGTCATCCAGAGTTGGCGGCGCTGCGGCCCGCGCTTCAATCCCCAGTCGCTGCCGCGGATCACGCCCATCAGCGGCCGCGCCCTGTCGTCGATCCTCCGCGCCCAGCAAGACCTGATCACCGTCGCCACACCGTTCATCGAAGACATCCACCAGTTCACCGAAGGCTCGAACTGCGCCATCGTACTGACCGATGGGGCCGGCTGCATCCTCGTTGTCGGCGGCGACAACGCGGCTGTTGAGGCCGCCGCCGCGCTCGGCTTCCAGCAGGGCACCTACTGGACAGAAGACAGCGCCGGGACCACAGCCCTGGGCATGGCCCTGGTGACGGCCATGCCGGTGCAGGTCGTCGGCGCGGAGCACTACTTCCGGGCGCTACATGATGTGGTCACCACGGCCGCGCCCATCCACGACGTGCGCGGGCGGATCATCAGTGTCCTCGGCACGGTCGGGCCGGCCCTGACGGCCAACGCCCACATGCTGGGCCTCATGATGTCCGCCGCCCGCGCCATCGGCAACCAGCTCCAGGCCGACTGGTACTTGCATGAGGCGAACCGCCACCTGAGCGAGGTCAACGCCATCCTGGGGACGATCACCGAAGGCATCCTCGTCTGGGACGCGCACGGAGAGATCCAGCACGTCAGCGAACAGGCCGCCCAGATGCTCGATTTACAGCCGCGGTCGGTGCTCGGCCGCGAATTGCGAAGCGTCTTCACCCTGCCCCCGGAGCTGGAGGAAGCCCTGCAGAGCGAGACCGAACTGCGCGACGTCGAGATCAACCTGATCGTGATGAACCGGCCAGTGCGCTGCCTGATCACCCTGCGGCCCATCCAGGGGGCAGGAGGAAGCCCGGCCAGCTACGTGGCCCTGCTCAGCCCGATCGAGCATGTCCGCCAGATCGCCCAGCAGCAGTACGGGACGCAGGCAACGATCATCATCGACGACATCCAGGCAGAGTCGACGCTCATGCGCCGGGTGGTGCGCCAGGCCCGGACGGCCGCGCGGGGCATGGCCCCCGTCCTCATCAGTGGCGAGGGAGGCGTCGGCAAAAACCTGCTGGCCCGCGCCATCCACAACGACGGCCCGCGCGCCGGCAAGCCGTTCATCGACCTCAACTGCCGGGCGATCCCGCACGAACTGATGGCGCGCGAGATCATCGGCCAGGAAAAGGACACCAACACCCGCGGCCAGCCCAGCAAGTTCGAGCTGGCCGACGGCGGGACGCTGCTGCTGGACCAGATCGAGAGCCTGTCGCTCGAACTGCAGGCGGCGCTGCTGTACGTGATCGAAACGAAGCATGTCACGCGACTGGGCAGCTCCCACCCCATCCCCGTCGACGTGCGCATCATCGCCGCCACGACCGTCGACCTGGAGGACCTGGTCGCCCAGGGAAGCTTTCTCTCGCATCTCTACTACCGCTTTGGCGTCTTCCACATCGACGTGCCGCCCCTGCGCGAGCGGGTGGAGGACATCCCCCTGCTGGCGGAGCGTTTTCTGGCCCGCAGCACCCGGCGCGAGGGCCGCGCCTTCTGGCTGCAGGATGACGCGATCGAGGTCCTCCACCGCTACCCGTGGCCGGGCAACGTGCGCGAACTGGAAAGCGTGCTCGAACGGGCGATGACACAAAGCCACGATGGGCTCATCCGCGCAGCCGATTTGCCGGAGGTGGTGCGCCGCGGCCGCGTCCTGAGCGGCCAATCCCCGCGCCCCGAACCGGTGCTCTCCGTGACCGACGCGGAGCGAGAGGCGATCCTGCGGGCCGGTTGGGCCACCCGCGGGCGCGTGTCCGAGATGGCCCGCCTGCTCGGCATCGGCCGTTCGACCCTCTGGCGCAAGATGAAGCGCCTCAGCATCAACCCCGCCAGCTTCAAAGCCTGATGCGTTTCATAACGAAACACGTTAGCCTGCCGGCGTGTTTCATTATGGGACATTTTCCGCCTCCCTGTTGACGCGCTCATCCCAGGCTCATATGATAGGGCTTGTGTGTTTTGCACAACCAGTGCTGCCTGCATCTGTTGAGCCTGCACAATACGCACGTTTTGTCCGTCACTTTCCAAAGTCTCCGTCTGCCTGCCGGAACCGTCTGGCTCAGGTGGCTGCGCGCCTGACATATCCCTCTTTATCAACTCATGTTTCAGGGCTTCTGCTCGCCCGGCAAGGCAACTGAGAAAGGAGGTACCGCATCGGAATAGAGGAGAAATGGCACTTCTTGCTGCGCGACTTCAAACAAGTAGCGATTGATTGTCTCAACCCGCTGAACGATTCTGTGTTCCCAAACTAAGGAGAGAAAAGCAATGTCACCATTTATCGGCGAAGTCATCGGAACGATGCTCCTCATCATCCTCGGTGATGGTGTTGTCGCCAACGTCGTCCTGAGTCGCACCAAGGGCAACAGCTCCGGCTGGATCGTCATCACCACGGCCTGGGCCATGGCGGTGTTCGTTGCCGTGATGGTTGTCGGCCGCTTCAGCGGTGCGCACCTGAATCCGGCCGTCACCATTGGCCTGGCAGTCGGTGGCAACTTCCCCTGGGCCAGCGTGCCGACCTACATCGCCGCCCAGTTCATCGGCGCCTTCATCGGCGCGATCATCGTCTGGCTGGCCTACTACCAGCACTTCGGCGCGACCGACGACGCGGGCGGCAAGCTGGCCGTCTTCTCGACCGGCCCGGCCATTCGCAACCCAGTCTGGAACCTGATCACCGAGATCATCGGCACCTTCATGCTGATGTTCGGCGTCCTGGGCATCACCGGCATGACCATGGGTACTGATGCGATCGATGCAGGCGCTTTAGGGGCCATCCCGGTGGCGTTCCTGGTCTGGGGCATTGGCCTGTCCCTCGGCGGCCCGACGGGCTACGCCATCAATCCGGCCCGCGACCTCGGCCCGCGCATCGCGCATGCCATCCTGCCCATCCCCGGCAAGGGGAGCTCGGACTGGGGCTATTCGTGGATCCCGGTCATCGGTCCGATCATCGGCGCCGTTATCGCCGCCCTGCTCTGGGGCGCACTGGTTTAAACCCTAACCTTGCCGGCGCGCTGGGCCCAACCCGGGCCCAACGCGCCAGACGACGCCATCCCCGGCCCTCGGGCCGGGGATGGCGCGAAGGCCCAACCCTGAATAGGAGCATTCCATGAAGAAGCTAATCAATGCCATCGATAACGTGGTCAAGGAGCAACTGCAGGGTATGGCAGCGGCTCACCCCGACATCCTGAAGGTCCACTTCGAGCCGGACTTTGTCTATCGCGCTGATGCGCCGGTCGCCGGAAAGGTGGCGGTGGTGTCCGGCGGTGGTAGCGGTCATGAGCCGATGCACGGCGGTTTTGTTGGAATGGGCATGCTGGCCGGCGCCTGCCCCGGCGCGGTCTTCACTTCCCCGACGCCCGACCAGATGTATGAGTGCGCCAAGGCCGTGAACAGCGGCGCGGGCGTGCTCTTCCTCGTCAAGAACTATACCGGCGACGTCCTGAACTTCGAGACGGCCGCCGAAATGGCCCATGCGGACGGCATACCGGTCCAGAACATCCTCATCGATGACGACGTCGCCGTGAAGGACAGCCTCTACACCGCCGGTCGTCGCGGCGTCGGAACGACCGTTCTGGTCGAGAAGATCGTGGGCGCCGCCGCCGAAGCCGGTTACAGCCTCGACCAGTGCGCCGACCTGGCCCGCAAGGCCAACAGCTACGGCCGCTCGATGGGCATGGCGCTGACGTCATGCACCGTCCCCGCCGCCGGCAAGCCGACCTTCGAACTGGGCGAGAACGAGATGGAGATCGGCATCGGCATCCACGGCGAGCCGGGCCAGAAACGCATGCCCATCGCCGGCGTCGATGAAGTCACGACCATGATGGTCAACGAGATCCTCCACGACGGCGCTTACACGCGCAACGTCCGCGAGTGGGACCGCGACGCCGGTGACTGGGTCGAGAAGTCCCTGACCGACGAGCCCTTCAAGAAGGGCGACCGCGTCATCCTGTTTGTCAACAGCATGGGCGGCACGCCTGTGTCTGAGCTCTACGCCGCGTACCGCAAGGCGGCCGAGCTGTGTGATGCCTTTGGCGTCAAGGTCGTTCGTAACCTGGTTGGCCCGTACATCACCTCGCTCGAGATGGCGGGGATGTCGATCACCATCCTGAAGGTCGACGACGAAATGCTGAAGTTCTGGGACGCGCCCGTGAAGACCCCTGGGCTGCGCTGGGGCGCCTGATCTTAACCTGTAGCCAACGCCAGTGGTCCTGGGAACCAGGACCACTGGCCTTTCCGCAAGGGACGCGACATGACCGTTAGCAAAGACCAAATCGTGCGCTGGCTGGAAGCGACGGTTACCGTGCTGAATGAGAACCGCGAGTACCTGACCCAGCTAGACTCCGCCATCGGCGATGCCGACCACGGCATCAACATGGACCGTGGCTTCAAGAAGGTTGCCGAGAAGCTGCCCACCGTCGCCGACAAGGACATCGGCAACATCCTGAAAACCGTCGGCATGACGCTGATCTCGAGCGTCGGCGGCGCCAGCGGCCCGCTCTATGGCACGTTCTACATGCGCAGCGGCATGGCTGCCGATGCCAAAGAACAGCTGAGTCTTGACGACCTGGTAGCCCTGCTCCAGGCCGGGGTCGATGGCATCATCCAGCGCGGGCGCGCCCAACCGGGCGACAAGACGATGGTCGATGCCTGGTTGCCGGCGATGGCGGCGCTGAAAGAAGCGGCCGCGGCCGGCAAGTCATCCGGTGAAGCCCTTGCTGCGGCGGTGGCCGCGGCCGAACAGGGCATGAAAGACACCATTCCGTTACAAGCCAAGAAGGGAAGGGCCAGCTATCTGGGCGAGCGCAGTATCGGCCACCAGGACCCTGGCGCTACCTCATCCTATCTGATACTCAACACGTTGCTGGACATCGTGTCAGCTGAGTGATGTGATTCCGTTTGCCGGGCGAGTTTCCATTCTATCCGACTGTCCGAGAACCACCGCGTTCTAGGCAAGACCTGTCTATACAAAGGAGAAACGCAAGATGGCGCAATATGTGGCAGCGATTGACCAGGGTACAACCAGCACCCGCTGCATGATCTTCAACCATGAGGGCCTGCCGGTAGGCGTGCACCAGATGGAGCACAAGCAGATCTATCCCCAGGCCGGCTGGGTCGAGCACGACCCGATGGAGATCTGGGCCCGCACCCAGGACGTGATCAAGGGCGCGATGAAGGCCGCCGGCGTGACGGCCAGGGACATCGTCGCCGTAGGCGTCACCAACCAGCGCGAAACGACTGTCGTGTGGGACAAGAACACCGGCAAGCCGTATTACAACGCGATCGTCTGGCAGGACACCCGCACCGACAAGATCATCAAGGATCTGGAAGGCGGCGTGGGCCAGAACCGGTTCCGGGAAGCGGTCGGCCTGCCGCTGGCGACCTACTTCTCCGGCCCGAAGGTTCGCTGGATCCTCGACAACGTCCCCGGCGTCAAGGAAGCTGCGGAGCGGGGCGACGCGGTCTTCGGCAATATCGATACCTGGGTGATCTGGAACCTGACCGGGGCCCACGTGACCGATGTGACCAACGCCAGCCGCACGATGCTCATGAACCTGAAGACGCTGGACTGGGACAAGGACATCGCCAACACGATGGGCGTCCCGCTACAGATGTTGCCGAAGGTCATGCCGTCGTCGGCAGTCTACGGCCATACGAAGGAAGATGGCCCGTTCGGCGGCCGCATCCCCGTCTCGGGCGACCTGGGCGACCAGCAGGCCGCGACCGTCGGCCAGGCGGCCCTCAGCCCCGGCGAGGCGAAGAACACCTATGGCACCGGCTGCTTCATGATCATGAACACCGGCACCGACATCGTCCCGTCCAAGAACGGCCTCCTGACGACCCTGTGCTACAAGTTCGGCGAGAAGCCGGCCGTCTACGCCCTCGAAGGCTCCATCGCCATCACCGGCGCTCTGGTCCAATGGCTGCGCGACAACCTGAACTTCTTCGACTACAGCAAGCACATTGAGGACTACGCCATGTCCGTTGAAGACAACGGCGGCGTCTACTTCGTCCCGGCGTTCTCCGGCCTGTTCGCCCCATACTGGAAGTCGGACGCCCGGGGCGCCATCGTCGGCCTGACCCGCTATGTCAACAAGGGCCACATCGCCCGCGCGGCGCTTGAGGCCACGGCCTACCAGACCCGCGAAGTGCTCGATGCGATGAACGCCGACTCCGGCGTGCCGTTGAAGGCGCTGAAGGTCGACGGCGGCATGGTCTATAACGACACCCTGATGCAGTTCCAGGCGGACGTGCTCGGCGTGCCGGTTGTGCGGCCGCAGGTCGCGGAGACGACAGCCCTCGGCGCGGCGTATGCCGCCGGCCTGGCCGTCGGCTTCTGGGCCAACGAGGACGACATTCGCAAGAACTGGGCCATGGACAAGACCTGGGAACCGACCCCGGGCACCAAGGCCAGCACTGAGAATTACCGGATGTGGAAGAAGGCGGTCACCCGCACCTTCGATTGGGTCGAACACTAGATCGTTGAATGCCCGGAGAGGGCGGCGGTCCGGCCCTCGCCCTCTTCGGGTTTGCAGCCCGTTGCAGTCTACCTGCCGTCTTAACGCACAGGGATCGGTCTGGGCGCGCAGCGCCGTCGGCGCCAGGTCGCGCCACCGGCACACCGCGACGTTCCCAGCCCGGTCCCTGTGTCGTTTTTCCAGGTAACATGGCCCCGGGAAGACGGCTGCCCCCGACGAGCAGAACCCGAGGCCGCAAGCGAGGAAAAGATGGCGCCATTTCATGCAGTTATCATCGGTGGAGGGGGAACCGGCGCGGCCGTCGCCCACGACCTGACCCTGCGCGGCTTCCGCGTCACGCTGGTCGAACGGGGGGAGGTCACCTCCGGAACGACCGGCCGCCACCACGGCCTGGTCCATAGCGGCGCGCGTTATGCCGTGAAGGACAAAGAGTCTGCGATTGAGTGTATCGAAGAGAACATGATCCTGCGTCGGATCTGTCCCGGTTCGTTTGAGGAAAACGACGGGCTGTTCGTTGCGCTGACCGACGAGGAAGTTGCCTACAGCCATGAATTCATCGAGGGTTGCCAGGACTGCGGCATCCCCGTCAAACGCCTGACCCGCGAAGAAACCCTGCGCGTCGAACCGCTGGTGAACCCGGCGGTCAAGATGTCGGTCCAGGTCCCGGACGCGACGATGGACGCCATGCGCATGCCCCTGCGCTTCTTCGCCACCGCCAAGCACAACGGCGCGGTGATCAAGACCTACCATGAGGTCGTCGACTTTGTGAAGCGCGGCAACGCCGTTTCCGCCGTGCGCGTGCGCGACCATACCAGCAACAAGGTGTATGAGATCGGCGGCGATATCTTCATCAATGCCACCGGCGCCTGGAGCGGCCGCGTCGGGGCCATGGTGGGCGTCGACGTCCCCATTCGCCCCTCCCCCGGCGTCATGCTGGCGGTTGAGGGTCGCCTGTCGAACATGGTCATCAACCGGCTCCACGCTTCGGGCGACGGTGACATCGTCGTGCCGCAGCGCAACCTGTCGGTTGTGGGCACCAGTTCGTGGGTCGTCGAAGACCCGGACAACCTGGGCCTGCCGGAAGACCACATCGAGATGATGATCAAGTACGGTTCCGAGTTGATCCCGGCGGTCAAGACGGCCCCCATCCGCGCCACCTGGTCGGCCGCGCGGCCGCTCATCGGCCCGCGCGGGGCCGACACCGGCCGCGAGTTGAGCCGGACCTTCAAATGCTTCGACCACGCCGACGAAGGCGTCGAGGGCTTCGTCACCATCACCGGAGGCAAGGCGACCACCCTGCGCGGCATGGCGGAGACGACCGCCAACGTCGTCGCCAAGAAGATGGGGATCGAACAGGGGTGCGGAACGCGCGATGTCGTGCTGCTTCCCCACACGGCCTACTACGACTAGCGAGGAATCCACATGACCGAACAGACGATTGAATTCAGGCTGTTCCGCTACAAGCAAGGGCAGAAGGAACCCGTCTATGAGACCTTCCGCACGAAGGTGGACGAGAACACCACCGTCCTGGTCGCCCTGCAGGACATCCGCCGCGACCAGGACGGCTCGCTGACCCTGCGCCACTCCTGCCACCACGCCAGCTGCGGCACGTGCGGCATGGTCATCAACGGCCGCGAAGCGCTGTCCTGCGTCGTCAAGGTGCTCGAACTCGACACCCCGGTCGTGACGGTCGAGCCGATGCGCAACATGCCCGTCCTCAGCGATCTGGTGGTGGATATGCGGCCGTTCTACGACCGCTTCAACTCCTCGCGCCGGCCGCTCTTGCGCGAGAGCGAGTATTTGCCCGAAGCCGAAGTCGCTGAGGGCATCGAGCGCTACACACGCTGCGAGAACTGCATCGAGTGCAACCTGTGCGTCTCGGCCTGCCCGATCATGGGCAGCGACCCCGAGTACCTCGGCCCGGCGGCGCTGGCGGCCGTCTGGCGCGTGGTCGAGGAACCGCGCGGCGTGCCGACCCAGCCGCTGCTCGACTGGGTCGACAGCGACAACGGCTGCTGGCGCTGCCATGTGGCCTATGAATGCAGCCAGGTGTGCCCGACAGGCGTGGACCCGGGTGGCTCGATCATGGGCCTGCGCCGAACATTGACCCGGCGGAAGTTTCGTCGCCTTTTCGGGGGTTCCTGAGCCGGCCCCTCGGATCGACTACGCTCTCAGATGACGTGAAGGAGAGAAACACGTGACTCAAATTCGATCGACAACTGACCCCGCGCGGCCGAGAAATCCCATCCGCGCCTGGTTCGACGTCCGCAACCGCAGCGTCAGCACCTGGGCTTTTGCCCTGAACCGGCTGACCGGTATCGGTCTGACCGTTTATCTGTTCCTCCATCTGGCCGTGCTCAGCCTGTTGCTCCAGGGCGAAGAAGGCTGGAACACCTTCCTGGAAGTGGCCAGGACACCCGTATTCCTCATCCTCGACGCAGTCCTGCTCTTCGGCGTCATCTACCACATGCTCAATGGCATCCGCGTCGCCCTGGTGGGCATGGGCGTGGCCGCCGACCAGCACCGGCGCCTGTTCTGGGGCCTGATGGCCGTCGGCCTGGTATTACTCGTCGTCGGGGTATACCTGCTCTTCACGCTTTAGTGCGGGCGGCGCGCGGGCGAGGCGTTCTGTGAGCGCCTGCCCCCGGGCCCCTGTGGAGGAACGAAATCATGCAAGAAGTTGTTCATCGTAGAAGTCTGGAGGAGATGGCCGCCCAGCGCGACCGCTCCGGCTCGTTGTGGCTGGTCCAGGCGTTCAGCGGCCTGTTGCTGGTCCTGATCCTGGGTCTGCACATGATCGCCCACCATTTCATCGTGGAAGGCGGCCTGCGCGACTATCAGCAGGTGCTCGACTACGTCGCCAATCCGGCCATCTTCATCACCGAGATGATCTTCGTGGTGGTGGCGACAATCCACGCCCTGCTGGGCGTCCGGGCGATCTACAGCGACCTGCGGCCGGGCAAAGGTAGCCATCGCGCCGTGAACTGGATCCTGGCGATCGTCGGCGTCGTCACCATCGTCTACGGTATCTGGTTGGCCGTTTCGTTGCAGCGGTTGGCAGTCTGATGAGCGAGACACCCAAGACCCCACCCGAAGAGCGGTACCGGACGAACGAGCGGGGCATATCGCCGCGCGGCTGGTGGGTACGCTCGATCATCATGACGCTGATGATGGTCGCATTCGTCTTGTGGCGGCTGTTGCCTGTTGTGGGCAACAGCGCCTGGTGGTGGGCGCTTGGCCTCGGCGGCCTGATGATTGCCGGCTTCCTGGTGTCCTATTATTACCTGTTCAAGAAGAATCCCTGATTCGCCCGGCACGCTCAGCCCCGCAGACTGGGAGTCGCTCTGGTCGCCCTACGACGCGCCGACCTACGAAGCGGTTGAGCAGCTGGTGCCGCCCGGCTCCGTCGTGCTGGAGATCGGTGCCGGCGACCTGCGGCTGGCCCGCCGGCTGGCACGTGTGGCAACTCGTGTCATCGCGGTCGAGATCCAGCCGGAGCTGGGAGCGTCTGGGCCCCTCCCGGCCAACATGACCGTTGTGCGGGCGGACGCCCGTGACTGGCCCTTTCCAGCCGGCGTGGACGTGGCGGTGTTGCTCATGCGGCATTGCCGGCATGTCGGACTGTATATTGACAAGCTGACGGCCGCCGGTTGTCGCTGGCTGGTGACCAACGCACGCTGGGGGGTTGACGTGGAACGGATCGACCTGCGCGCCCCGCGCCTGCCGTTCACTGCCGTCAGGTTGGGCTGGTACGCCTGTCGTTGCGGCGGGACCGGATTCGTGCCCGGTCCGCCGAACGAGCTTGTCGATCCACTACTGGAAACTGTCCACGAAGTAGACTACTGCCCGGAGTGCAGCCATGGTCGGAATCGTCATCGTCTCCCATAGCGCAAAACTGGCTGCCGGAGTAGAGGAACTGGCGAGGCAAATGACTCAGGGGGGCGTACCGCTGGCGGCCGCCGGCGGCATCGACGACCCTGAGAACCCGATCGGCACGGATCCGATGGCCGTCCTGGAAGCCATCCAGTCGGTCTACAGCGACGACGGCGTTGTCGTCCTGATGGACCTGGGATCCGCCCTGCTCAGCGCTGAAATGGCGCTTGAGTTCCTCGAACCCGAGCAACGCGAGCATGTATTTTTGAGCGCGGCGCCGCTCGTGGAAGGCGCGATGGCCGCGGCCGTCACGGCGTCCGTCGGCGGCGGGCCGCAGCAGGTCATCGCCGAAGCCGAAGGCGCGTTGAGCGTCAAGGTCGAGCAGTTGGGCGGCGCTGCGGCCGCCGCAACTGCCCCGGCCGCGCCAACAGCCGGCCCGTCTGATCAGGCCCGGCGCCTGACGCTGACCGTCCAGAACCGCCTTGGGCTGCATGCCCGCCCCGCGGCGCGCTTTGTGGCCACCGCCAACGGCTTCGGCGCGTCGATCGCCCTCAACAAGGATGGCCGGGCCGCCAACGCCAAGAGCATCAACCAGGTGGCGACGCTTGGCGTCCGCTATGGGGATACGATCACCATCACCGCCGACGGGCCCGACGCGGAAGCGGCGCTGGCCGCCCTGCAGGCGCTGGCCGACGACAACTTCGGCGACCCGGTTGACAGCGCGCCGAGCGCCGCGGCCGAAGAGACCACGCCGACTGCTACACCGGCCGTCGCCGGCGCGCTCTCCGGTATCGCCGCCTCGCCCGGCGTCGCCATCGGCCCGGTCGCCCTCTACCGGCCGCGGCTGCCGGAGATCGTCGAGCGCCCGGTCGACGACACGGCCGCCGAATGGCAGCGGCTGCGAGGCGCGATTGGCACGGCGTTGGCCGAGATCGCCGACGTGGCCCGCCGGGCAAAGCGCCAGGTGGGGGCGACCGAAGCCGCCATCTTCGACGCCCACGCCCTCGTCCTGCAAGACCCCGACCTGCTTGAGGCCGTGCGCGCCCGGATTGAGAGCGCGCACATCAACGCCGAGTCGGCCTGGCAGGGAGAGATCACCACCCTGGCCGACGCCTACCGCGCGATGGAAGACGACTACATGCGCGCCCGCGCCGCGGATATCGAAGACGTGGGCCAGCGCGTGCTGCGGCACCTGACCGGACTTGAGGCTCCGTCGCTCGATTTCGCCCAGCCATCCATCCTGATCGCCGCCGACCTGACGCCTTCAGACACCGCCCGATTAAGCCCGGAGCGCGTGCTGGGCATCTGTACCGAGTTGGGCGGCGCGACGGCCCACAGCGCCATCCTGGCTCGCGCCCTCGGCATCCCGGCCGTCGTCGGGCTGGGCCAGGCGCTGTGGCGAACAGCGGAAGGTCAGCAGGTCGCCGTGGACGGCGATCAGGGCCGGCTGTGGCTCGACCCGCCGGCCGGACAGCTGGCCGATCTCGCCGCTCGCCGCGAGGCCTGGCTGGCGGCCCAGTCCCAGGCGAAGGTTGCCGGCCAGGGCGAGGCGCGGACGCGCGACGACCTGCGGATCGAGGTTGCCGCCAATGTCGGCGGCCCGAACGACGTGCCACTGGCCCTGGAGTATGGCGCGGAAGGAGTCGGCCTGTTCAGGACTGAGTTCCTGTTCATGGACCGGGATACTGCTCCATCGGAAGAGGAGCAGTACGGCGCGTATGACCGCGCGGCCGAACTCGTGGGCGAGCGACCACTGATCATCCGCACCCTTGACGTCGGCGGCGACAAACCCCTGCCCTATCTGGACCTCGGCGAAGAAGCCAACCCCTTCCTCGGCTGGCGCGGCATCCGTTTCTGTCTCGACCAGCCGGCGTTTTTCAAGGAGCAGCTCCGCGCGATCCTGCGCGCGGGCGTGGACGCAAATGGCCGGCGGCGGGCGGTCAAGATCATGTTCCCGATGATCGGCGTGCCGGCCGAAGTGCGCGCCGCGCGGGCGCTCCTCGATGAGGCCCGGGCGGAACTGGCGGCAAGCGGCAAGCCCTTCGACGCCGAGATGGAAGTCGGGATCATGATCGAGGTGCCGTCGGCCGTGGCTGTGGCCGACCAGCTGGCCCGCGAGGTCGACTTCTTCAGCATCGGCACCAACGACCTGACTCAGTACGTCATGGCCGCCGACCGGGGCAACGCCAACGTCGCTCGCCTGGCGACCGCGCTCCAGCCGGCCGTCCTGCGGATGATCCGGGATGCGGCCCAGGCGGCCCGCGCGGCCGGCATCTGGATCGGCATGTGCGGCGAACTCGCCGGCAACCCGCTGGCGACCCCCATCCTTGTCGGCCTGGGGTTGACCGAACTCAGCATGAGCGCGCCTTCCATCCCGGCCGTCAAAGAGGCGGTGCGGGGCCTGTCACTCGACGAAGCGCGGCGCGTGGCGGCCGACGCGCTGGCGCAGGACACGGCCGAAGCGGTCAGCGCCTATCTTCAGAATCGTCAGGCGGCGTTGCGCTAGGCCCGCACGACGAGGACGGGAACGCGCGCATGGGCGATCACGCGCTGGCTGGTGCTGCCCGAGAGCAGGGTGGCGACTTCACCATGCGCCCGGTTGGTGATGATGATCAGCCCGCAACCGTGGTCGGTGGCGGTGCGGAGGATGACGTCAACCGGCAAGCCCGCGCCCACGACCACCTCGACATCGAGGCCGCCCGCGCGCAAGACGCTGGCGGTACGCTCGGCCGTTGCCTCCGCCTCGGCGAGATTACGCTTGACCAGTTCCTGCTGCCATGACTCTCCCAGGTAGTTTGGAATCGGGGCGAAAGGGTAGACCAGGACGACACGCGCGCGATCGCGTTCTGCGAGGTCAAGCGTCCAGCGGATAGCGTTTTCTGTCGGCGTTATCCCGTCAATGGCAAGCAAGATCTTGTCGAGGGCCACGGCTTGGTTTCTTCCTGTGGCGCGATCGTGACGGTCGCGCCCTTTCCTACAGTATAACAGTTTCCACCGGTTCGGTTGAACCCGTCCGGGGCGAAATCGCCTGCGTTGCGCCGGGCGGTCGGGTGGGCCGGCGGCACGGTCGATGGGTCGACACGACGCAAGAAGTGGGCATAATCTCAACGGTCATTCAGGCGCTTGCTTCCGCTCGACCGATGTTAGACACACCCAGGCGCACTGAGGGAGATCCGTGTCTTCCGACACTCCGTCTCAGCCCGCGAGCCGTGCCGAGAGAATGAGAGCCGGCATCCACGCGGAATTGCACGCCAGCCGACTCGTGCCGGGTCTGACCGCCGGCCTGGTCATCTGCGCCATGGAAGTGGCGCTGGCGACCTCCTTCGCCGCGCTGATCTTCAACGGCTCGCTGGCATCGGACCTCCCGCGCGGCATCGGCATGGCCCTCTTCTCCGGCACGATTAGCCTGTTCGTCACCGCCTTCTTTTCCTCGATTGAGACATCCATCGGAGGCAACCAGGACGTGCCGGCGGCGATCATGGGCATCATGGCCGCGGCGATCGCCGGGAGCGCCACGGCCGCGGCCGGGGCGAGCACCGTCACCGTCGTCGCGGTTGTCGCCCTGACCACGCTGGCCACCGGCCTCCTGTTCGTCGGCCTGGGCGTCTTCAAGCTGGCCGGCCTGATCCGGTTCCTGCCCTATCCCGTCGCGGGCGGTTTTTTGGCCGGCACCGGCTGGCTGCTGGTAACCGGAGGGATCGGCTGGATCGCCGGCGTACCTTTCTCGCTCGGCAGCCTGCCCGCCCTCTTCGCGTCGGACGTGCTGATACGCTGGCTTCCCGGCTTTGTCTTCGGCGTCTTGCTCCTGGCGCTTACGGAGCGCGTCCGCCACTATCTCTTGCTGCCCGGGATGATCATCCTCGGCATCCTGCTGTTCTACGGGGTGGCCTTCGCCTTTGGCGCGACGCCTCAGGAACTCAGCGCCGGCGGCTGGCTCCTCGGTCCGTTTCCCGACGACCGGCTCTGGCCGCCGATCGAGTTGAGCGAGTTGTCCGAAGTCGACTGGTCGTTGATCGCCCGCCAGGTGCCGAACATGCTGGCGGCCGTCGCCCTCAGCGCTATCGCCATGCTCCTCAACATCAGCGGTCTGGAAGTTGGGCTGAAGCGCGACTACGAGGTGAACCGCGAGATGCGCGTCGCCGGACTTGGCAACTTCCTCTCCGGGCTGGGCGCCGGCCTCGTCGGCTACCACCAGGTCAGCCTGACCACGCTGGCCGACCGGATCGTTCACAAGAGTCGTCTGCCCGGACTGACCGGCGGCCTGGCGACCGGCGCGGTACTCCTGCTCGGGGCATCACTGCTCGGCTATCTGCCGGAGATGGTCTTCGGCGGCCTGCTGGTCTTTCTGGGCCTTGCATTCATGTGGGAATGGCTCGTCGCCGGCTGGCGGCGACTGCCGCGCATTGACTATGCCATCGTTGTCCTCATCCTGATCGTCATCGCCCTGTTCGGCTTCCTGCAAGGCGTCGTCGTCGGCGTCCTGGCGACGGTCATCATGTTTGTGGTCAACTACAGCCGCACCGACGTGGTCAAACATTCCCTCTCCCTGGCCAACTACCGAAGCCGGGTGACCCGCCCGCTATACCAGCGCGAGCTGCTCGATGCCCACGGCGACCGGGCGCGCATCCTGCAACTGCAGGGCTTCCTCTTCTTCGGCACCGCCCAGGGCTTGCTGGAACAGATACGCCAATGGCTGACTGGGCCGGAGACAGAGCGCATCCGCTATCTGGTCCTGGACTTCACCCGCGTCACGGGACTGGATACGACGGCCCTGTTGAGCTTCAACAAAGCCGAGCAATTGGCTGAGGCAAGCGGCCTGAGCCTCTGTCTTGCCGGCGTCTCGCCCGCGATCCAGCACCAGCTTGAAGCCGGGGGGTTTCTGGGCAGCAGCACGTCTGTTTGCGTCCTTGATACCATCGATCGCGCGCTGGAGTGGGTCGAAGAACAGGTCCTGATCGATTGCGAATGCCCCGTCATCACGGCCATCCCCCTTGATGAACAACTTGTCGATATGGGCGTGGATGCGACGACAGCGAACGAACTGGTCGGCTACCTGGAACGGCTGGAGTTGCCGCAGGGAGCGGTCTTCATCCGGCAGGGCGATCCGGGCGACACCATGTACTTCGTTGAATCGGGCCAGGTGACGGCACAGCGTTCCCGCCCGGACGGGACCAAGCTGCGCCTGGAAACCATGATGAACGGCCGCGTGGTGGGCGAAATGGGGTTCTATCTCAACGCAGGTCGCTCGGCCGACGTCGTTGCCGAGACGCCCAGCGTCGTCTTCCGGCTATCTCACGAAGCGCTGGCCCGGATGGAGGCGGAGCACCCGGGTTCGGCCGCTGTCCTCCACCGGCTGATCATCCGTGTCCTGTCGGAGCGCGTCGTCCACCTGATGTCAACCGTCGACGCGTTGCAGAAATAGGCGGGCGACGGCAGCCCGCAGGCCGCGGGCAACTGCTCGCGCCGGCCCGCGCCCTCTGCTATCCTCCATGCCGGGAGACCGACTGCCATGACAGATGCCCTCAGCCTGCTCGACTACGTCCTGATCATCCTTGCCGCGGCCGCCGCCGGGGCCGTCAATGCCCTCGCCGGCGGGGGGACGTTGATCAGCTTCCCGGCGCTGGTCGCCGTGGGCATCCCGCCCATCACCGCCAATGTCACGAACACCGTTGCCCTCAGCCCCGGCTACCTGGGCGCGACGGCCGCCCAGCGCAACGAGCTGAAAGGCCAGGAGCGACGGATGTGGATGCTGCTGCCGGCGGGCGCGCTTGGCGGCCTGGTCGGCGGCTTGCTGCTGCTGAACACCAGCGAAAAGCTGTTCAGCGAGCTGGTCCCCTTCCTAATCCTGCTGGCCGCCGGGCTGCTGGCCGTCCAGGAGCCGCTGCGGAAGTGGCTACTACGCCGGGCAGAGCGGGCGGGAAAGCACGGCTACAGCGAGGCCTGGGCCATCGTTCCGGTCTTCCTGGCCGCCATCTACGGCGGCTACTTCGGGGCGGGCCTGAGCGTCATCATCCTGGCCGTGCTCGCGCTGGTACTGGATGACACCCTGACCCGTCTGAACGGGTTGAAGCAGGCCGTCGCCTTCGCCACCAACATCACGGCCGCGCTGTTGTTCGCCTTTTCCGGGCAGGTCGTCTGGCTCGTGGCGGCGGTCATGGCCGTCGGCGCGCTGGTTGGCGGGGCGCTCGGCGGCCGGCTGGCGGGCCGCGTCAAACCGGTGACGCTGCGGCGCATCGTCGTCGTCCTCGCGGTCGTCGTTGCCGCGGTCTATTTCATCCGCGGCTAGCCGGCCGCAGCCAGTCGCCGGTCAATACCGATCATGGCCCAGCGAATTCCCTACTACGACGAGCTCCTGGAAGCGTTCGGCGAGGCAGCCTGCCCCGTCTGCCGCGTCGTGGCCGTTTCCACCGACCGGCTGGTCGACGCCGTCCTGTTCGAGATGGTCAATGATGTCGGCGTCCGCGAAGAACTCAACGCCGCCCGCGGCTACTGCCACCGCCACGCGGTGCTGTTCGTCCGGCCCGGCAGTGCCCTCGGCGCGGCGACGATGATGCAAGGCGTGTTGAAGGTCCTGCTGCGCGCGCTGGAAGGCCACGAATCGGGCCAGGTATCAGGGTTGCGCCGGCTGTTCCGCGCCGGCGACCCGGCGGCCGCCGGGCTGGCCGCCACTCTGGCCCCGCAGGTCCCCTGCCCACTGTGCGCCGGCGAAGCCGTCACCCTCGGCCACTACCTGACCACGCTGCGCCAGTACCTGACGCCCGGCAGCGAGCTGTCCTCCGCGTATGCCCGCTCCGACGGCCTCTGCCTGCCCCACTTCCGCCAGGCGGCCGAGAGCGCCGGCGGCGAGACCCTGGAGGAACTCGTCCGGGTCCAGAAGATCGTCTGGGAACGGCTGAACGCCGAACTTGAAGAATTCCTGCGCAAGAACGACTACCGCTTCAGCCACGAGAAAATGGGGGCGGAGCGCGATTCCTGGCAGCGGGCGCTCAGTGCCATCTCCGGCCCCCTGCCCGATCATCTGACGAAGTCATAGGCAGGAACCGGGATCGCTATTGACCGGCTTGCTGCTTCGGGCATAATCACGTCTGCACTTCCTCGAACCTCACGCTTCTTGCCTCTTCCCGCGGTTTCCTCCGCGGGCACGTTCATAGAACAACGCAATAGATTCGTGAGCGAGCACATGGAAATCGTTCCGGGTGCGACGCCGGCCGAGCCCACGTGGGCCGGAAGGCTGCGCGCTGACTTCCGCCGAGAGCATCTCGGGGTCGGCCTCCTGGCCGGGTTAATCATCGGCATCCTGCAGACGGCGCAGGCGGCTTCTTTCGCCACGCTGATCTTCAGCGGCCCCCTCGCGGAAGACCTGCCGCGCGGCATCGGCCTGGCGCTCTTTTCGGCTACCGTCGGGCTCATCGTCACCGCCCTGCTGTCCTCATTACCGGTCGTGATCGGTGGCGCGCAGAATGTGCCGGCTGCCATCCTGGGCGTGACGGCCGCGGCGCTCGTCGCCGGCATCACCTCGCAGGAAGCACGCGTGACGACCGTTCTGGCCGCCATCGTCCTTTCGACGCTCACGGCCGGCCTATTCTTGCTCGGCCTGGGCCTGTTCAAGCTGGCGGGCCTGGTTCGGTTCCTGCCCTATCCCGTCGTCGGGGGCTTCCTGGCCGGCACCGGCTGGCTGATGCTGACCGGCGCCATCGGCAGCATGGCGGGAATGCCGTTGCAGCTAGACACGCTGCCGGCCCTCCTGGAACCGGAGGTGCTCGTCCGCTGGCTTCCCGGGTTGCTGCTGGGCATTCTCATCCTGCTGCTGTCGACCCGGTTCCGCCATTACCTGCTGCTGCCGGGCATCATCGTCGCCATCGTGGCCGGCTTCTATGCCGTGGCGCTGGCGACCGGGACCTCGGTCGCGGAACTGAGTGCCAACGGCTGGCTGCTTGGCCCGTTCCCGGAACAAGGCATCTGGCAGCCGCTGATGCCGGACGAGCTGGCTTCTGTGGACTGGGTGGCGCTACGGTACCAGGTGCCGAACCTGCTGGCGGCCGTGGTCATGAGCGCCATTGCCCTGCTCCTGAACGCCAGCGCGCTGGAGCTGTCGCTCAAGCGCGATATCGACATGAACCGCGAGATGCGCGCCTCCGGCTGGGCGAACCTCATCTCCGGCCTGGGCTCGGGGCTGATCAGCTACCAGCAACTCGGCCTGACGACACTCAATTCGCAGTTTGGCGTCTCGACCCGGTGGACGGGGCTTTTTGCCGCAGCCGTGACGGCCGGGACCCTGTTCCTCGGCGCCGGCGCGCTCGCCCTTCTGCCAAGACTCGTGTTCGGCGCTATCCTGGTCTACCTTGGCCTGACCTTCCTGCGCCAGTGGCTCATCCTGTCCTGGGCGCAACTGCCGCGGGTCGACTATGCCATCGTCGTGCTGATCCTGGTAGTCATCGCCTTCTTTGGGTTCCTGGTTGGCATTGCCGTCGGCATCGTGGCGACGGTCATCATGTTCGTTGTCAACTACAGCGGGGTCAACGTCGTCAAGCACGCGCTGTCCGGGACGACTTACCGCAGCCGCGTGACCCGGCCGCCACACCAGGTCGAACTGCTCGATCAGGCCGGGCAGTTGCTCACTATCCTGCAGCTTCAAGGGTTCCTCTTCTTCGGGACTGCCCATAACCTGCTCGAGCAGGCCCGGGCCCAGCTAGCCCCGACCGACGGCCAGGCATACCGCTTCCTCCTGCTCGACTTCAGCCGCGTGACGGGTATCGACTCGACCGCGCTGCTGAGCTTCAGCAAGACGCGCCAGCTGGCCCAGAGCTCGCACCTGACCATCCTGATCAGCGGCATGACACCCGTCGTCCGGCAACAGCTTGAGGCCGGCGACTTCATTGACGATGAAGTGGTCCTGCCGTTTGATACGCTCGACCAGGCGCTCGAATGGTGCGAAGACCAGTTGCTCATCGCCCAGGGCTGCCAGCCCGGCGACCCGCTGCCGCCGTTACGCCGCCAACTCATCGATCTGGCCGGCGATGACGCGGCCGTCGATGTGCTCCTGCGCTACCTCGAACGACTGGAAGTGCCCGGTGGCACAATGGTGATGCGGCGCGGCGACCCGCCCGACGCGCTCTACTTCATTGAGTCCGGCCAGGTGACGGCCCAATTGGTGCGCGAGGACGGCAGGCGGGTTCGACTGGAAACGATGTTGGGCGGCCGCGTCGTGGGCGAACTGGGCTTCTACCTCGGGCGGACGCGGACGGCCGACGTCGTCACCGAGGCGCCGAGCGTCATCTACCGCCTGACGACCGCTGCCCTGCGCCAGATGGAAGCCGACGACCCGGAAGCCGCCTCAACTTTCCACCGGCTGATCATCCGCCTTCTGAGCGAGCGGGTGACGCACCTGGTCGGCACGGTCGACGCGATGCAGCATTAGCTTGGCCCAGCCCGCCGGTCCGCGATAGCATTCGGGGTTATGCGCCATCGCCTGCAATGCTTCGCGCTGGCCCTGCTGGGCGCGCTGTCGGCTTCCTGTTCGCTCTTCCCTGCGCCCGGCCTGCCGGCAACCATCGCCACCGCCCCCGGCTTCACCCTGGCGCCGGCGTCACCCACGGCGGCTTCCGCGGCCGTCCCGACGCCGCCGGTCACGCCCCTCGCCACGCCGCTGCCGCCCAGCGCCACGCCAACCCCGACCGCTACGCCGACACCCGCCCCATCACAGACACCGACGCCAACGCCGACGATCACCCCGACGCCCCATCCGTTGCCCGGCGTGACGATCGACGGCCTCAGCAGCCGGGACTATCCCGGCGGCGCGATACGCATCCTGTCAACGCTGGAGACAACGGCCGACTACACGCGCTATCACATCGCCTATCCGAGTGACGGGCTGACGATCACGGGCATCATGCAGGTCCCGCCGGGCGACGGGCCGTTCCCGGTCATCATCCTCAACCACGGCTACCATGATCGCGGCGCTTACTGGCCCGGTTCGGGGACGTGGATGGCAGCCGAAGCCCTCAACCGGCGCGGCTATCTGACGGTCGCCCCGGATTACCGCACCTGGGGCGCGTCCGACTGGGGACCGAGCCTGTTCCACACCGGACTGGTCGCCGACGTGCTGAACCTGCTCAGCTCCCTGCCCTCCATCCCGGAGGCCGATTCGTCACGCGTCGGCATGTGGGGCCATTCGATGGGCGGCGGGATCACGAGTAAGGTGCTGGTGCTGGACGAGCGGGTGAAAGCGGCCGTGCTCTATGCCTCGAACAGCGCCGACGACGCCGACCTGATCGCCCGCTGGGGGCGCGGGTGCCTGCCGGGCGAGACACAGGCCACGACGACATGCAACCCGGCCGAGTGGCTCCCCCCGGACCTGCCGCCTGGGGTGGTCGATGCCTATCTGGCGGTGGCGGCCGATCCGGCAGCACTGGCGCAGGTCGCTTCGATCGGCTTCCTCGACCGGGTCACGGCTCCGGTCCAGATCCACATCGGCTCGGCTGACGGGGCCGAACACAATGCCACCCCGCCGGAGTGGTCAGTCAAGACCTATGAGGCGTACCGGGCGGCCGGCGTGCCCGTCGAGCTGTTCACCTATGAAGGACAGGGACATCTCTTCGTCGGGACGGCGTGGAGCGAGTTCATGGAACGCGTCGGAGCGTTCTTCGATGCGAACGTGAAGTGAGCGCGCGGACGGGGAACGATCCGCATGAGGCGCGGCTGCCGGCAACACTCCCCCAAAAAGAGAAAAAACGGCGCTTGCCAGTGGGCAAGACGGACCGAGGAGCCCCAAGGCAAGCGCCTGTACGTCGGAGCACAACGAAGGCCAGGCGCTGGTCTTTCGGCCGCGACATACCGGCAGACCAACGCGCTTACAAACGGGCGGCCTCCGTTTGTGCCGCCAACCCATTGACCCTATTGTAAATCCTTACTATACTGGGTGTAATAGCCAGTCTAGCGTAGGATATCCTTTCATAGGTAGAGCATTAATCCTTATGAACCGCGACGAAAGACGGGCGCGGCTTGGTCAATTCCTTCGTGCCTGCCGCGAGCGTGTCCTTCCCGGAGAGCCGGCGATCAATGACGGCAGTCGTCGCCGAACGCCCGGCCTGCGGCGCGAAGAAGTGGCCGAATTCGCCGGTATTAGCGCCGCCTATTACACCAAGATCGAGCAGGGCCGCGTCGACGTGCCGCCCCACGTCCTGGACGCGCTCGCAACCGCGCTGGGACTCAACCATGTCGAGCGAGGCTATGCCTTCTCGCTGGCCGAGAAGACAGCCGTCCGGCGCGTCGACCGCGCCGACCTCGAACCCAGCCCGGCCCTTTTGCGATTACTGGAGCTGCAAGAGCCCAACCCCGTCCAGATCATCAACCATCGCTGGGATTTCGTGGCCTGGAACGACGCGACCCGCGCGACAATAGTCGATCTTGAGGCCATCCCGCCGTCATCCCGCAACCTGGTCGTGATGATGTTCACCGAGCCGATGATGCGCCTGTTCGTCGAGGATTGGGAAACAAACGCCAAAGGGATGCTGGCCGAGTTCCGGGCTGACTACGGCCGGTACCACGCCGATCCGACCTTCAGCGACCTGATCGCCCGGTTATCGGATGCCAGCCCGGAGTTCAAGCGGTGGTGGGTCGAACTGCCGCATGTTGGCGCGCCGTCGGAGATCCCCAAAGTGCTGCACCATCCGAGCGGCGAAACACTCCACTTCCAGGAGATGGCGCTGGCGGCCGTCGACCATCCGGGCCTGCGCGTCCTGTTCTTCCTGCCGCAGGACGAGGAGACGCGGATGGCGACGCAGCGGCTCCTGGACGCGTGGCGCGCCGCGCAGAAGCCGCCGCCATCAGGCGACGGCCGGCGCCCCTGAACCAATCCGGAGGCGCGGCCTTCACCGGCCGGCCCGTCAGGCCCTGTCTCCCTGCGAGAAGATCAGCCCCGTATACGGCCCGATTGCGAGCTTGCCCGCGGCGGGCTGGCCGTCGAACTCGACGGCTTCGGCCGTCACATCGGTGCTGACCTGGCCCTCATAGTCCGGGCTGTAGACGGCCGCGTGGCTGTCGAAACGCAGCCGCCACACCCCGGCCGCCGGGAAGCCGACCTGGTAGTCGGTCAGCGTTTGGTTGCTCATGTTGACCACGACGACCGTGCTGTCACCCGGACCGCCGTCGGCCCAGCGGTGAAAGCCGATGACTTTGCCGTCGTGGTTCAGGTGGTGAACCTGGATGTGCTGGCCGGTCAACCCTTTCGTGACGCCGGCGCGGTTTCGGCGCAGGTCGATCAGGTCGCGGTAGAGGGTGATGATCTGCTCCAGTTCCCTGGCCTGGTCCCAGTCCAGCGGCTCGGTGTCGCTGAACCATTTGTCCGACAGGAACTCCTGTCCCTGGAACAGCATGGGGATGCCCGGGGCGGTCATAACCAGAACGGCGCCCATCGTCGACCGCTTCTTGGCAAACCAGTGGCGGCTGTTGCCCGGCCAGATCTCCTCCGGAACGCGCGCCTTGCCGTTCGCCACCTCGTCGTGCGACTCGGTGTAGATCACCCGCTGGAAGGCATCGTCGCCGTAGCGAAAGGTCAGCGCGCCGGCCACAGCATTCAGATCGCGGAAGGCGTCGTCGTTGGTGATGATGGCTGTCCGCACCGGGTGGACGAAGGCGGCGTCCCACTGCGCGCCGAAGCCCGCGCCGCCCGCGCCGGTATCTTTCACCAGCCATTCGTTGCTCTTCAGGTCTTCGGCGATGGTCAGGCAGTTGGGCGCCAGTTCTGAGATCTCGTCGTTGATCCACTGCATCAGGCTCCAGCCATCGGCCAGTTCGCTGGCAGGGTCGACGTCGTTGCCGTGGACATTGCGAATGTAGGCGGTGGCGTCCCAGCGCAGGCCATCGACATGGTATTCGTTCAGCCACATCAGCGCGTTGTCGCGCAGGAACTGCCGCACTTCCGGGCGGCCGTAGTCGGGCCGGGTATGGCCCCACGGGGTCTCGGCCCGGTGGTCATTGTAGAAGTAGATCCCGCCGCCGTCCCCCTCCGCCCAACCGTCGAAACGCCACAGGTCAAGATCGCCCGGGCCGAGATGGTTATAGACCACATCGAGGAAGACCGCGATGCCATGGGTGTGGGCGGCATTGACGAAGGACTTAAAGGCCTTCTGGCCTCCATAGTCGCTCTCTACGGCGAAGGGGAGCGACAGATTATAGCCCCAGGAGCGGCTGCCCGGAAACTCCATCAGCGGCATGATCTCGATAGCGTTGATGCCCAGTTTCCGCAGATAGGGCAGTTTTTGTTGCGCCCGGCGAAACGTGCCGACGTGCGCCCCGGACGCCGGGTTGAACGTGCCGATATGCATCTCGTAGATGACCAGCTCGTTCCACGGCGATCCGTGGTAAGGCTCGGCCGGCCCCCATTCGAAATCAGGGTCGTGGATAACGCAGTTGCCGACTGAGCTGGTCACCTGGCGGGCATAGGGATCGACGCGGTAGAACTTGTCCGCGCCGGCCGTCAGGACGTACTTGTACTGGTCACCCCGTTTGGCTCCGGGCACGTCAGTAGCCCAGTAGCCGTCGCCCTCGTGGGTCAGCGGGTGGGCCTTCTCGTCCCAGTTGTTGAAGTCGCCGGCGACGTGGACGGCCGCGGCATTCGGGGCCCAGACCCGGAAGGTCGTCCCCTTCTCATGCGGCACAGGGCCCATGCCCGGCCTCACCTTTGGGCTGGCTGCTTTGTCGCGTGGCTTGTACACAGCTCGGCCGCCTCCTTGTCCGTGTGAGTTCACCAATCGCCATTCTAGCACCTGCGCGGCGCGGTGTCCCCACATCCGGGAGAAGCTCATGCGGCAG
>CAYRBP010000007.1:0-53604 GCA_964422535.1 uncultured Ardenticatenaceae bacterium
TTCGCGAAGGCGGGCTGACCGTCGGCGCCGGGGTCATCACCAAGATCCTGAAGTAGGCTATGAGAGTTCGCGCCGTCCGGCATTCGGGTCCTTTGCGAATGCCGCAGCGCGCAGTCGATGTAGAAAACGAGGCATCAGATGTCAAAGCAAAGAATCCGTATTCGTCTGAAGGCGTATGATCACCGTGTCCTGGACCAATCCGCGAAGCGGATCGTCGGGACGGCCGAACGCACGGGCGCGATCGTCATCGGCCCTGTGCCGTTGCCGACCCGCCTCGAGCGGTTCACCGTGCGCCGCAGTCCGTTCATCGACAAGGACTCGCAGGAGCACTTCGAGATTCGGACCCACAAGCGCCTGATCGATGTGATCAACCCTGATTCGAAGACGATTGATACCCTGATGCGGCTGAATCTGCCGGCTGGTGTCGATATTGAGATCTCGCTCTAAGCGAGAGACGCCGGCAGCGCGCAGATCGCGGAGGTTATCGTGAAGAGTCTAATCGGTATTAAAGTAGGCATGTCGCAGGTCTTTGATGAGACCGGCGCTGTCACGCCTGTGACCATCATCCAGGCTGGGCCTTGCTATGTGACCCAGATCAAGGATAAGCAGAACGATGGCTATACGGCGGTCCAGCTTGGCTTCGGCGACGTATCGGAGAAGCGGCTGACCCGTGGCCAGCGGGGTCACCTGGGCGTGTTGAAGAGCAGCAAGAAAGGCGAGGCCAAGAAGGAAGGCAAAGGCATTCCGGCGGTTCGCCATCTGCGCGAGTTCCGGACCAGCAGCATCGACGAGTATGAAGTCGGTCAGCAGCTGACAGTCAGCCAGTTCGAAGTCGGCGACAAGGTCGATGTGACCGGCAAGACGAAGGGCCACGGCTTCACCGGCGTCGTTCGCCGCCACGGCTTTGCCGGTGGCGTTCGCACGCACGGCCAGTCGGACCGGCATCGCGCGCCGGGTTCGATTGGCTCGGCGACCGAGATGTCGCGGGTCATGAAGGGTGTTCGCATGGCGGGTCATATGGGTGACGACCGCCTGACGGCCCAGAACCTGACGGTTGTCAAGGTCGATCCGGAGCGCAACCTGATCGCGGTTAAGGGCGCTGTACCCGGCGCGAAAGGCGGGTTGGTCATCATCCGCAACGCGGTGAAGGGCTAGTTCGCGGCCGAGGGCCTGGGAGAAGCGAAGATGAAAGTACCCGTCTATAACATGGCTGGCGTGGAAGTGAGCAGCGTCGAGCTGCCGGCCAGCATCTTTGAAGCCAAGATCAACCGTGGCCTGATGCACCAGGCATTGGTGCGGCAACTGGCGAACGCGCGGCAAGGCACGCACAAAGCCAAGACGCGCGGGGAAGTGAAGCGTACGACCGCCAAGATGTATCGCCAGAAGGGCACCGGACGCGCGCGTCATGGCAGCCGCAAGGCCCCTATCTTCGTCGGGGGTGGCGTGGCCCACGGGCCCCTGCCGCGCTCCTACGAGAAGGCGATGCCGCGCAAGATGCGCCGCGCCGCGCTGTGCTCCGCGCTGTCGGTGAAGGCCAGCGAAGGCGGCATTGTGCTGCTGGACGACATCCGCATGGATGTGCCGAAGACCAAGCAGATGGCCGAAATGACCAGGACGCTGGCCGGCGGCGGCAGCGTGCTGCTTCTCCTCCCGGATCGGAACGAGACGGTTGAGAAGTCGGCGCGCAACCTGCAGGACGTGAAGGCGTTGCGGGCCAGCTATCTGAATATTCGCGACCTGTTGGGCTATGACAAGATCGTCATGCCTCTGGCGGCGTTGGATGCAGTCAGGGGATTCCTTGAGTCCGACCCGAATGAAGGGTGGGTCGCCGTCGAGGGACCTGAGGCGGAGGCGTAGCATGCACTGGCGAGAGATCATTCGTCGGCCGATTGTGACTGAGAAGAGCAATTTCATGGCCGATGTCAACAACCAGTATTCGTTCGCGGTCCATCCGCGTGCCAACAAGATGCAGATCAAGCAGGCGATCGAACTGGCCTGGCCGAACGTGCGTGTCGAGAAGGTGCGTGTCGCCAACATGCCCGCCAAGAAGGCGCGGCGGTTGCGTCGCGTCGCTGTCCGCAAGCCGGGCTGGAAGAAGGCGATCGTCACCCTGCAGGCCGGCGGCCGCATCGATCTGTTCGAGGGCGTCTAGTCCGCGCGATCTGGAGGAACCATGCCTATCAAAGTATTTAAGCCCACTTCGCCCGGCCGGCGTGACATGAGTGGGTATACGTTCGAAGAGATCACGCGGTCGAAGCCGGAAAAGAGCCTGACGGTTGGCCTGCGCAAGAACGCGGGCCGCAACATGCGCGGCAAGGTCACCGTGCGTCATCGCGGCGGCGGCAACAAGCGCAACTATCGGCTGATCGATTTCCGTCGTGACAAGCTGGACGTCGCGGGTCGGATTGACTCGATCGAGTATGACCCGAATCGCTCGGCGCGCATCGCCCTGGTCGTTTACCCGGATGGCGAGAAGCGTTACATCATCGCTCCGCTGGGGCTGAAGGTGGGCGACAAGGTGGTCAGCGGCAAGAAGGCCGACATCCGTCCGGGCAACACGTTGCCGCTGCGTAACATCCCGCTCGGTACGACGATTCACAACATCGAGATCTACCCCGGCAAGGGCGGGCAATTGGTCCGCTCGGCCGGTGTGTCGGCCCAGCTGATGGCGAAGGACCACCCGACGCTGGCAACCGTGCGCCTCCCTTCGGGTGAGGAACGGTACGTTTCGCAGGATTGCATGGCCACGATTGGTCAGGTCGGCAACGTCGAGCACGGCAACATCAAGCTGGGCAAGGCGGGTCGCAAGCGCCACATGGGCATTCGTCCGACCGTCCGTGGCTCGGCGATGACTCCGCGCGACCATCCACATGGTGGTGGCGAGGGCGCGGCGCCGATCGGCATGCCCGGCCCGAAGACGCCGTGGGGCAAGCCGGCATTGGGCCGCCGGACGCGCAACAACAAGGCGACGGACAAGTACATCTTCCGTCGTCGTGGGAAGAAGCGCCGCTAAGATGACGGGCGGCCGTGGGGCAGCAGGCTGTGCCCTCTGCCTGGCCGGGAAGTGAGGACTCACTATGTCACGTTCTTTGAAGAAAGGGCCGTTCATCGACCCGAAGTTGCTGAAGAAAGTTGAGGATCTGAATACGGCCAAGAAGCGCCAGGTGATCCGCACCTGGTCGCGGGCGAGCACGATCTTCCCGCAGATGGTGGGGCACACGATCGCGGTATACGACGGCCGTCGGCACATCCCGATCTATATCACCGAGAACATGGTCGGCCACAAGCTGGGCGAATTCGCGCCGACGCGGACGTTCCGTGGCCACATGGCGAAGACTGAAAAGAAGGGGCGTCGTTAAAATGGCTGAGGTATTTGAAGTCAGAGCCATCGCCCGGCACATTCCCATGTCGACCCGCAAGGTCCGCCTGGTGGTGGATGCGGTCCGCGGCATGGGGGCCGGCCAGGCGCTGGATACGCTGCGTTACATGCCCCAGCGCGCGGCCGAGCCGGTGTTCAAGCTCATCTCGTCGGCCGTGGCCAACGCTGAGGAGAACTACGGCCTGGAAATTGATGAACTGGTCGTCAGCCGCATCTTTGCGGATGAGGGCCCCCGCCACCGCAAGGCGCCGTATGGCGGCCGTTTTGCTGGCCGTGGTCGTTTCCGGCCGATTGTTCGCCAGTCGTCCCACATCACTGTGGTCCTGGCCGAACGGGAAGTGAGTGGGTAAGCAGGTCATCTGACCTCACCCGTGGAGGAATAAGTGGGACGCAAAGTACATCCAGTAGGCTTTCGTTTGAAGGTAATCCGTGACTGGAACGCTCGCTGGTACGCCGAAGGCGGCCGGTACCGGGATCTTCTGCACGAAGACATGCTGATCCGCAAGGTGGTCAAGGAAGACCTGGCCGCGGCCGGTGTTGCCAAGGTTGAGATCGAGCGCTTCCCGAATCAGGTGGAAGTCACGATCCATACCGCGCGGCCGGGCATCGTCATCGGCCGGAAGGGTGCGTCGGTCAAGGACCTGCGCACGAAGCTGAAGGACCTGACCGGAAAGACGGTGCGGGTAGAGGTCGAGGAGATCACCCAACCGGACGCGAACGCCCAGTTGATCGCGGAGAACATCACGAGCCAGCTAGACCGGCGCATCGCCCACAGCCGCGCCATGAAGCGAGCTGTGCTCCAGGCCATGCGTGCCGGCGTGAAGGGCATTCGTATTGAGGCAAGCGGCCGGCTGTCCGGCTCGGAAATGGCGCGGAATGAGAAGTTGTGGGAAGGCCGCGTGCCCCGCAACATGATCCGCGCGGACCTTGACTATGGGTTCGCGGAGGCCCTGACGACCTATGGCCGTATTGGCGTGAAGGTCTGGGTCTACAATGGCGAAATCCTGCCGCAGCGTACCGCGCAGACAACGGACGTGTACATCAGCGAGTAAACGAGCGCACCAGTCGCCCATCGCTAGGCCTACCCGACGTTCAGGGTAGCCGGTGCGGCAGAACGAGAAAGAAGCGGAGAGAGAATCATGTTAATGCCCAAGCGCGTTAAATATCGTAAGCAAATGCGCGGCCGTATGACGGGCATGGCGAAGGGCGGCACCGACCTGCAGAACGGCGAGTTCGGCCTGCAGGCTCTGGAGCCAGGCTGGATCACCAGTCGGCAGATCGAAGCGATCCGCCGGTCCATCGTGCGCGAAATGCGCCGCCGCGGCAAGTACTGGATTCGCATTTTCCCGGACAAGCCGGTGACTGCCAAGCCGGCAGAAACCCGCATGGGCAAGGGCAAGGGCTCGGTTGACCATTGGGTTGCCGTCGTGAAGCCGGGCCGCGTGATCTTTGAAATCGCGGGTGTGCCGGAAGATGTGGCTCGCACCGCCCTGCGCTCGGCCGGCTACAAGCTGCCGATCAAGACGCAGGTCATTTCGCGCGAGGAGGCCCTGTAATGGCCAACATCGTTGAACTACGTCAGATGAGCCCGGACAAGCTCCGGGAAATGCTGGAAAACTCCCGCGAGGAGTTGTTCAACCTGCGGTTCCAGAAGGCGTCTCTGCGCCTGGAGAACCATGCCCGTGTCCGCCAGGTGCGGCGCGAGGTGGCTCAACTGGAGACGGTCCTGCATACCCGCGAACTCGCCATTCAGGCCGCGGCGCAGACGCCGGCCATCGCCGCCGCGCTGAACGGCCGCGAGTACCAGTCGAATGCGCGCTTTGTCTATGAAGACAGCGCCTATCGGGTCGAGTTCAGCGACAAGGACGGCAAGCCCCTGGCATCGGCCATGGTTGATCTGAACAAGGCCAAGCCGAAAGGGCGCGCCCGGAAAGAGCGCAATTTGGTCATCAGCCACGAGGTCCGTGGATAGTCCTGGCCCTGGCAGCCGGGACAGAGGTGAAAGATGAAAGAACAACGCAAACGACTCGTGGGCGTCGTGACCAGTGACAAGATGGATAAGACGATCGTCGTATCCGTGGCGGAGAACAAGCGCCATCCCATCTACGGGAAGGTCGTTCGCCGCGTGCGGAAGTATCAGGCGCATGACGAGAACAACGAATGCCACATCGGCGACCGGGTCGAGATCATCGAATCGATGCCTTATAGCAAGAACAAGCGCTTTGCGCTTGTGTCTGTGCTCGAACGCGCCAAATAGCGAGGCCCATCATGATTCAGAAAGAAAGCCGACTCAATGTAGCCGATAATTCAGGTGCGCGTGAGCTCCTGGTGATCCAGGTGATGGGCGGCTCTCGTCGCCGCTACGGTTCGATTGGCGATGTCGTGACCGCGACAGTGAAGAAAGCGTCGCCAAACGCATCGGTGAAGAAGAGCACGGTCGTGAAGGCCGTGATTGTCCGGACGACCAAGGAATTCAAGCGCGAGGACGGCAGCTACATCCGATTCGATGACAATGCCGCCGTCATCCTTGACGCGGAAGGCAAGAACCCGGTCGGGACGCGTATTTTCGGCCCGGTGGCGCGCGAGTTGCGCGACAAGGGTTTCGGCCGCATTTTGTCGTTGGCGCCGGAATCGCTCTAAGGCGAAGGGTATAGAGATGCGGTTCAAGGTTAACGATCAGGTCGAAGTCATCGCCGGCAACTACAAAGGCGTGCGCGGCACCGTCCAGAGCGTGTCTCCCAAGGGGGACACCGTGGTTGTCTCCGGCGTGAATGTTGTGAAGAAGCACCAGAAGGCTCGCCCGACGGGCGGCCGTTCGCAGGCCCAGGGTGGCATCATCGAGTTCGAAGCGCCGATTCACGTTTCGAATGTCATGCTTGTCGACCCCAAGACCGGCGAACTGACCCGGATCGGCTATCGGCGCGACGCGAACGGTCATGTCGTTCGCTACGCCAAGAAAAGCGGGACGGATCTGGCCTAGGCATTCGGTGCACCATAGGTGAGCCAGGCGACGGGAGCGGTCGGAATGGACCGGCCGTGGGTTGACCTGCCACTCAACCTGGAGGAATAGAATGGCTGTTACGTTTATGCCGCCGGTCGAGCTCTACAAGAAAGAGGTCGTTCCGGCATTGATGAAGGAGTTTGAATACTCCAGCATCATGCAGGTACCGAAGATTGAGAAGATCGTCGTCAACGTCGGTCTGGGCGAAGCCCTCGACAACGCCAAGGCGATCGAGTTCGCGACAAGCGACATCATGGCCATCACCGGCCAGAAGCCGGTGTTGACGAAGGCGAAGAAATCGATCGCGACCTTCAAGTTGCGCGAGGGCCGCGTCATCGGCGTGAAGGTCACCCTGCGCGGTGAGCGCATGTGGTCGTTTCTGTCACGCTTGATCCATGTAGCGCTGCCGCGCACGCGCGACTTCCAGGGCATCACCCCGGAGGCCTTCGACGGCCGTGGCAACTACACGCTGGGCCTGCGCGAGCAGTTGATCTTCCCGGAGATCGAGTACGACAAGATCGACAAGATCCGCGGAATGGAAGTCACGATTGTTACGACGGCGAAGACTGACGAAGAAGGTCGCCGCCTGCTGACGCTGATCGGCATGCCTTTCCGGCGGGAAGCCGAAGCGGCTTAAGGTTGGGAGAAGAGAATGGCCAAGAAATCGATGATCTCCCGCGAGACGAAGCGCAAGTATCAGGTGCGGGTCCGCAACCGTTGCATGCGCTGCGGTCGTCCGCGTGGTTATATCCGCCGCTTTGGACTCTGCCGCATTTGCTTCCGCGAAGAGGCGTTGAAGGGCAACATCCCGGGTGTTGTGAAGTCGAGCTGGTAAAGGTGCATCATGTCAATGAGTGATCCGATTGCTGATATGTTGACGCGGATGCGCAACGCTCTGGGACGCGAGCAAGCGACCGTGGCCATGCCGCATTCGACGGCGAAAGCGGCCGTGGCTGAGGTGCTCAAGGCCGAAGGCTATATTGAGGACTATGAAGTCCTGACGCAGGAAAAGCACCCGGTGCTGATGATCAAGCTCAAGTATGTGGGCGGTCGCCGCGACCGGCGCTCCGTCATCACCGGCATCGAGCGGGTCAGCCGTCCGGGCCGGCGTATCTACGTGAGCAAGAAGGAAATCCCGTGGGTGCTCAGCGGTATGGGTGTCGCCATCCTGACGACTTCGAAAGGTGTCATGACCGGCCAGAAGGCCCGCCAACTCGGTGTAGGTGGCGAGCTGATCTGCAAGGTCTGGTAGGTCACTGACAAAGGACTGGTCGTGCCCTGTCTTATGGGCCAGCGACCGGGGAGATGTAACCATGTCGCGAGTTGGCAAATCGCCGATACAACTACCAAAGGGTGTCGAGGTCGACATCCAGGGCGAAGTGGTCTCGGTCAAGGGCCCGAAGGGCAGCCTGACCCAGACATTCAGCCACGGAATGGATATCAATATTGAGGACGGTGTCATGCGGGTGACGCGGCCGAGCGACAATCGCCAGGACCGTTCGCTGCACGGCCTGACGCGTTCTCTCTTGAACAACATGGTCACCGGGGTCAGCACCGGTTTCGACAAGGTCCTCCTGATCGAGGGTGTCGGCTACCGGGCTGAGATGAGCGGCGACAATCTGGTGCTGTACGTGGGCTATTCTCACCCCGTAACCATGGTCCCGCCGGCCGGGATCAGCTATGCCGTTGAGGAACGCGGCCGCAAGGTCATCGTTTCAGGCATCGACAAGGAACTGGTCGGCGAAATCGCTGCCCAGGTCCGCAAGAAGCGGCCGCCGGAGCCCTACAAGGGCAAGGGCATCCGCTACGAGAAAGAGACGGTCCGCCGCAAGGCCGGCAAGACGGGCAAGGTCTAAGCCTCCGTCATCGTCCGGAACAGAGATAGGTAGAAAGATGGCAAAGATTTCATCAAACGAAGCACGTCAGCGGCGTCACCGTCGGATCCGCATGAAGGTGTCAGGCACGGCGACCAAGCCCCGCCTGAATGTCTTCCGCAGCCTGGAGCATATCTACGCCCAGGTTATCGACGACGAGGCCGGCCGCACGCTGGTTTCAGCCTCGACCATCGACAAGTCGCTCGCCGGCGAACTGGATGGGAAGAAGAAGAAGGAGCAGGCAACCATCATCGGCAAGGTGGTGGCGCAGCGCGCTCTTGAGGCCGGTATCACCGAAGTGGTGTTTGACCGTGGTGGCTATCTGTACCACGGCCGGGTGCAGGCCCTGGCCGACGGCGCCCGAGAAGGCGGCCTGAAGCTATAAGGAGACAACAATGGGTCAGAGACGACAGAACTTCCGCGATCGTGGTGGCGACCGCGAACAGAAGGACGAATTCGACGAGCGCATCATCGACATTACGCGCGTCGCCAAGGTTGTGAAGGGCGGCCGTCGGTTCGCCTTTCGTGTGACCGTTGTTGTCGGCGATAACCGCGGCCGTGTCGGCGTTGGCATCGGCAAGGCCAGGACCGTGCCGGATGCGATCCGCAAGGCGCTGGAAGCCGCGCGCAAGGTCATGGTCAACGTGCCACTCTATGGCACGACGGTGCCGCATGAAGTCATCGGCCAGCACGGTGCGGCGAAGGTCATGCTGAAGCCTGCCTCGCCCGGTACCGGCGTCATTGCCGGTGGCGGCGTGCGCGCCGTCATCGAGGCTGCCGGCTATCGCGATATTCTGACGAAGTCGTTGGGCAGCTCCAACACGCTGAACGTCATGATGGCGACGATGGACGGCCTGTCCCAGATGAAGAACAGCCGTCAGGTGGCGGCCGACCGCGGCAAGGACCCGGCTGAGGTCGCGCCGTTTTGGGGACGCACGAGATGACCAAGCTACGTATCACCTATGCAAAAAGCGCCATCGGTTATACCGAGCGGCAGAAGGCGACCATTAAGGCGCTAGGCTTTACGAAGCTCAACCAGACGGTTGAGCGCGACGACACGCCGACCATCCGGGGCATGATCAACAAGGTCAGCCATCTGGTGGTCGTCGAAGAGGTCAAGTAAGATGAAACAGAGCGATCTGGGTCCCAATCCGGGGGCGACCCACCGGCGCAAGCGTGTCGGCCGCGGCCACTCGGCCGGGCAGGGCAAGACAGCCGGCCGTGGCACCAAGGGCCAGGGCGCACGCAGCGGCGGCGGCAAGGGACCCTACTTCGAAGGTGGTCAGTTGCCGCTGGCCCGGCGTCTCCCGTTCAAGCGTGGCTTCACGAACATCCGCAGGGTCGAGTACCGCGCGGTGAACCTGAGCCAGCTGGATGAGATCGACTTCGGCGGTCACGACGTGACGCCGGAAGTGCTGGTGGCAGTTGGCCTGATCAAGAGCGTCAATCATCCGGTGGTTATCCTGGGAGACGGCGACATCCGCGCGGCTCTGACTGTCCAGGCGCATCGCTTCTCGGCGTCAGCCAGAGAGAAGATCGAAGCGGCCGGCGGGAAGGCTGTCGAGATCAAGCCGGCCTAACTGAGACTTCCGGGTCGCGCCCAGGGCGCGGCCGTCCAGGAGCAATGACATGGTTGATGCAATTCGTGCGGCAATGGCCCTACCGGACCTGCGGCGTCGTATCTTCTTTACGATCGCGATGCTGGTCCTGTATCGGCTGCTGGCCAACATCCCGGTTCCCGGCGTCGATCTGCAGGCGTGGCTGGTGTTCTCCAGCCAGCCGAGCGGCAATTCGGTCGTAGACTTCCTTGACCTGCTGTCGGGCGGCGCCGTGCGCAACTTCTCGGTGATGGCGATGGGGGTGTATCCCTACATCACAGCCTCCATCATCATCCAGTTGCTCACGCCGATCATCCCCCAGTTCAAGGAGCTATCGGCCGAGGGTGAAGCCGGGCGCAACAAGCTGAACCGCTATACGTATTATCTGACGGTCCCGTTGGCCTTCCTGCAGGCTATCAGCCAGATTCGGCTGATTGGCCTGAGCCTGCCCGGCGGCGTGGAGTCGATTCTGCCTCGTTTTGGGTTTAGCGCCGGCGACTTGCTGCCGACGATGACCACGCTCATCGCGATGGTGGGCGGCACGATGTTTGCCATCTGGCTGGGCGAGCGCATCACTGAGGACGGCATCGGCCAGGGTATTTCGCTCATCATCTTCGGCGGTATCGTGGCCGGCATCCTGCCTAACCTCGCGCAGCTCTTCACGCTCCCGGAACTGTCAGCGCGGATCTTCTCGCTGATTGCTTTCTTGATCTACCTGGTTCTGGTGGTCCTGGTCATCGTCTACATCCAGGAAGGCCAGCGCAGAATACCGGTTCAATATGGCCGGCGGGTGCGCGGCCGGAAGATCTATCAGGGACAGAGCACTTATGTGCCGCTGAAGGTCAACACGGCGGGCATGATCCCGATCATCTTTGCCCAGTCGATCTTGACCTTCCCGCCGTTGATCGCCGGCCTGTTCGCCGACGGCAGTGGTTCCTGGATCGACCAGTTCGCGCAGGGCGTGGCCAACTTCGGCACGCAGCAGGACCCGACGACGTCTCCGTGGGCCTTTGCGTCCTACTGGATACTCTTCTTCTTGCTGGTTGTGGGCTTCACGTTCTTTTACACCGACGTCATGGTTCGCCAGCAGAACCTGCCGCAGAACCTGCAGCGTCAGGGCGGTTTCATCCCCGGCATCCGGCCGGGCAAACGGACCGAGAACTACATCATGTCCGTGGTGCGGCGCATCACGCTGGTTGGCGCGCTGTTTCTGGGGACGATCGCGATCCTGCCGGGCATCATGGCAGTCATCGCCACTATCCTGCAGATCCCCGGACTGGAGCGCAGCGTGCTGGTCATCAGCGGCTCCGGCCTGATCATCGTCGTTGGCGTGGTCATCGATACGTTGCGGCAGCTTGAAGCGCAGTTGCTGATGCGCAACTACGAAGGGTTCATCGACTGATGAAGTTCCTGATCTTGATGGGCGCGCCGGGCGCCGGAAAGGGTACCCAGGCCAAGTTGTTGCAGGAAGCGCTGGGGCTGCCCCAGGTATCGACGGGAGACCTCTTCCGCCATAACCTGAAGAACCAGACGGACCTGGGCAAGCTCGCCCAATCGTACATGGACAAGGGCGAACTCGTGCCTGATGAGGTGACGATCGCCATGGTGCGCGACCGGTTGTCGCTGCCCGACGCCGCCAACGGGGCGATCCTGGACGGATTCCCGCGAACGACGGCCCAGGCGGCCGCGCTGGATGCGCTGCTGGCGGAATTGGGGGGTAAGATTTCGGTCGTACCCCACATCAAGGTAGAGCCCGAAGTGCTGATCCAGCGGCTGCTGCAGCGCGCCGTGATTGAAGGGCGCTCCGATGATACGGAAGACGCCATCCGCACGCGGATGCGCGTCTATCAGGAGCAGACGGCGCCACTTCTGAGCTACTATCAGCAGAGGGGCCTGCTGGTCGAGATCGACGGCCAACAGGCGATCGAAGCGGTCCAGCGAGACCTGTTGAAGGTCATCGAGCACGCTTCGTAATGACGTTCTGCCCCGGTGCAGGACAGGAGTATGAGATGAAAGTATCTTCGTCAGTCAAGCGGCGTTGTCCGAAATGCAAGATTATCAAGCGCAGGGGCGTGGTGCGTGTGATCTGCAGTGATCCGAACCACAAGCAGCGCCAAGGTTAAGAGGGACACAGAATGGCTCGTATCGCTGGAGTCGACATTCCGCGCAATAAGCGCGTCGAGATTGCGCTGACTTATATCTACGGCATCGGCCGCACGTCCAGCCACAAGATCCTGGCCGACGCGGCGGTGAACCCGGATACGCGTGTCCGTGACCTGTCCGAGACGGAAGTGACGCGCCTGCGCCAGATCGTAGAAAAGGAATACGTGGTCGAGGGCGACCTGAAGCGCGAAGTCGGCCTGAACATCAAGCGCCTCGGCGAAATTGGTTCATACCGCGGCGTGCGTCATCGCCGTCGTTTGCCGGTGCGCGGCCAGCGCTCGCGCACGAATGCCCGCACGCAAAAGGGCCCGAAGAAGACGGTGGCCGGTCGCGGCCGTCGCAAGGGCGGCAAGTAGTTGATTGCCCCAGGACCGGCTGCCCTGGCTCGCATTTGAGAGCCCGGGTAGCCGGATGGTACTGAAGGAACGAGAGAGAACAAGATGGGACGTAGAAGAACTGCACAGACCACGCGCAAGAAAGCGAAGAAGATGGTGCCAAAGGGGCAGGCCCATATCTATGCCGCCTTTAACAACACCATTGTGACCATTACGGATCCGAAGGGCAACACTGTGTCCTGGTCGAGTTCCGGCCATGCCGGCTTCAAGGGTTCGCGCAAGAGCACGCCGTATGCGGCGCGCCTGGCGGGCCAGAACGCGGCACGGTTGGCCCAGGAAAACGGGATGCAGGAAGTTGACGTGATCGTCAAAGGCCCCGGCCCCGGCCGGGAGTCGGCGATCCGCGCGCTCCAGGCGGCCGGCATCCGCGTGACGTCCATCCAGGACATCACCCCGGTGCCGCACAACGGCTGCCGCCCGCCGAAGAAGCGCCGCATCTAGTTCATTATCGGCTGTTGAGAGGGATGAAGGGTCGCCACGCCTGTAAACCTCTCCCGCTTCGGCCGGCGCAGGCGCCGGTCGGAGCTATCCTGATGGAGGTAAGTCAAGTTGGCACGCTATTCTGGACCTGTTTGTCGTTTGTGTCGCCGTGAAGGCGAGAAGCTATTCCTGAAGGGGTCGCGTTGTCTGACCCCGAAGTGCTCGGTTGACCGCCGTTCCTACCCCCCGGGGCAGCACGGGCGCGACAACCAATTTCGGCGCGGCCGCGCGTCGGACTACTTGCTTCAGTTGCGCGAGAAGCAGAAGGCGCGCCGCATCTATGGCGTGCTGGAGCGGCAGTTCAACCGCTACTTCGAGAAGGCGTCGCAGCAGAAGGGTCTGACCGGCCTGAATCTCCTGACCATCCTCGAGCGCCGACTGGACAATGTAGTCTACCGGCTGGGCCTGGCTGAGTCGCGCCCGCAGGCGCGCCAGCTGGTGCAGCATGGCCACATCCTGGTCAACGGTCGCAAGACCAATATCCCATCGGCTCTCGTTGCGCCGGGTGACAAGATCACGGTTCGACCGGAGAGTTCCAAGCGCGAGTATTTCAAGGCATTGCGCCAGGACTTCGACACACGTCGCGTCCCGAACTGGCTTGCGGTTGACGTCAATGGTATGACCGGGACGATGATGCATCTCCCCACGCGCGACGACATTGACGTCTCGCTGAACGAGCAGCTTATCGTCGAATACTATTCTCGTTAATGACGTTGGCTTGTCTTCAACCAGACGAGAACGTGGATAGTGCTCATGGGAAGTCTTGGCCGGCGAACAGCGCGGCCGGCGCTCCCAGGCAATGTCCCGAAGAGAGGTAGTCGCCTTGGCAGTCAATAACCTAGTAATGCCTAAGATTGAGAGTACGGCGATGTCGGCCGAATATGGCCGTTTTGTCGTTGGCCCGCTTGAGCGCGGCTACGGCACGACGTTGGGCAATGCCCTGCGCCGCGTGCTGTTGGCGTCGCTGCCCGGCGCGGCCGTGACATCCGTCCGCGTCACCGATGTGCCCCACGAGTTTTCGGCCATCCCCGGTGTGCGCGAGGACATGATGCAGTTCATCCTGCATGTCAAGCAGCTGCGCCTGAAGTTGCACAGCACCGACATCGCCCGGATGCGTCTGGAAGTGAACGGCGCCGGTCCTGTTACCGCGGCCGACATTCAGACGCCGCCCGAAGTCGAGATCATCAACCCGGAACTTTACCTGTTCACGGTTGATGCGGACGATACCTACCTGGAGATTGAGATGACCGCCGAGACGGGCCGCGGCTATTCGCCGGCCGAAGAGCGCGGTCGCCTGCCCATCGGCGAGCTGCCGGTGGACTCGATCTTCAGCCCGATTCGCCGCGTGTCCTATGACGTGGACAAGACCCGCGTCGGCCAGGTGGCTGACTATGACAGGGTCACGATCCAGATATGGACCGACGGGACGATCAAGCCGGAAGAAGCCCTGGCCCAGGCGGCGCAGATCATGATGCAGCACCTGCGGCCGATCGCCGGCGTCAGTGAAGAGTCCTTCATGGCGGTTGAGGAAGAGCGTGTCGAGGAGTCCATCCCGAACGAGATCTATGACACGCCGATCGAGCAGCTTGACCTGAGCGTGCGCGTGTTCAATTCCCTCAAGCGTACCGGCATCACCAAAGTCGGTGAAATGCTGGAGATGCTGGACCGCGGCGAAGAGACGATGTTGGCCATTCGCAATTTCGGCGAGAAATCGCTGGACGAACTGAAGCAGCAGCTTCGGGCGAAGGGCTATCTGCAGGACGAAGAAGACGGTAAGACCGCGTAGCGTTCGCGAGACCGTTCACAGGAACTACACGAGGAGAATAGCATGCGACACAAGGTATATGGCCGCAGGCTCAACCGCGACAAGGGTCATCGCAACGCGCTGCGCAAGAACCTGATCGCCGACCTGCTCTGTCATGAGCAAATTACGACCACTGAGGCCAAGGCGCGGACGATCCGCCCGGCGGCCGAGAAGGTCATCACGATGGCCAAGCGTGGCATCGCCCAGGGCACCGATAACCCCTCGGCGGTCGTCCACGCCCGTCGTGTGATCGCGTCGCGCCTGCCGAGCACGCGGATCATCGAAGAAGACGGCACGTTCGTCGAAGTTGACGTCGTCCGCAAGCTGTTTGACGATATCGCGCCCCGTTTCGCCGACCGGCCGGGCGGGTATACCCGCATGGTCAAGCTCGGCCGCCGGCCCGGCGACAATGCCGACATGGCCGTGCTGATGCTGGTCGAGGCTGAGTAAGCGCGTGGGGTGACGCCGAAGGAAGTTGCGCCTAGCAGCCGTCGCTTTCGCGCCGTCATCGAGTATGACGGTACGAGGTACTATGGTTTCCAGCGCCAGCGTGCGGGCGCACCTTCGATCCAGGCGGAACTGGAACGGGCAATTGCCCAGGTGACCGGAAGCCCCAGCCGGGTGGTTGGGGCCGGGCGAACCGATACCGGCGTTCATGCGCTGGGACAGGTCGTCAGTTTTACAAACGATTGGCCGGACAGGCACGGTGTCGATGCCCTTCTCAGGGCGCTGAACGCCAACCTGCCAGCGGATATCGCGGTGACAGAACTCGCAGTCGCAACGCCGCAGTTCCACCCGCGCTTCGACGCCCGGCAGCGGACGTATGAGTATCGCATACTCAACACGCCCCGACGCCGGCCGCTGTGGCGGGAGCGCGCCTGGCACGTCAGCCAGGCGCTGGACGAGGCGCGGATGAACGAAGCGGCGGCGATGGTGGTGGGCGAACACGATTTCGCTACCTTTGGCCGCCCGCCGGTGGGTGAGAATACGGTCCGCACCGTTTACCGGGCTGATTGGCAGCGAGAAGGAGAATGGCTGACGTTCACCGTCAGCGCCAACGCCTTCCTGCAGCGGATGGTCCGGAGTCTGGTCGGCACGATGAAAGTGGTGGGCGAGGGCGCCTGGACGCCGGACGAGTTCCGCGAGGCGTTCGAAGCCCGCGAGCGGAGGCGCTCAGCGGCGGTCGCTCCGCCGCACGGCCTGTATCTGGTCGCCGTTGAATATGATGAATAGCATTGTTGGCACAACCCGGCGTCACCTGGCCGGTGGAGGATTGAGATGAAAACTTACGTGACAAAGCCTGCGGATGTCGAGCGCAGCTGGTACGTGGTGGATGCGGAAGGCCAGACGTTGGGTCGCGTGGCCTCAAAAGTGGCGACTATCCTGCGCGGCAAGCACAAGCCGATCTACAGCCCCAGTGTTGACACGGGCGACTTCGTCATCGTCATCAACGCTGAGAAGATCGCTGTGACCGGCAACCGCCTGGACCAGAAGGAGTATCACCGTCACTCCGGTTATCCCGGTGGACTGACGACCATCAACCTTCGCACTCAGTTGCAGCAGAAGCCGGAACGTGTGCTCCAGGCGGCCGTGCGCGGCATGTTGCCCCACAATGCGCTGGGTCGTAAGATGTATAAGAAGCTGAAGGTATACGCCGGGGACCAGCATCCCCACAAGGCGCAGCAGCCGAAGCCGCTGGAGCTCTAGGGCGCCACGGATAGAGAGGAAGTAGCATGAGCCAATATTACGAAGGAATCGGCCGTCGCAAGAGCGCCTCTGCCCGCGTGCGCATTTACCCGCGCACGGCCGGCGAGAGCGAGGGTGCGCCCTCGTTCGTCGTCAACGACAAGGACGTGAAGGAGTTCTTCCCGCGCTATGGCGACTACGAGACGCTGATTGGGCCGCTGGAAGATACCGAACTGGCGGGCAAGGTTGACGTCACGGTCCTGGTCCAGGGCGGCGGCATCACGGGTCAGACGAGCGCTGTCCGCCTGGGTCTGGCCCGCGCCTTGGTCAAGTATGACGAGGAGTTGCGCGGCCAGCTGCGCGCCGGAGACCACCTGACCCGCGACGCGCGTGTCAAGGAACGCAAGAAGCCGGGTCTCAAGCGCGCGCGCAAGGCGCCGACCTACACCAAGCGCTAAGTTTTGCCGGCGGTCGTCCGCCGGCAGAGCCTTTCTGTCTGAGGTGTACAGAGAGCCTCATCGCAGATGGGAATCACAATCATTGGCCTAGGACCGGGAGATGCCGGCCTGATCACACGTCAGGCCTGGCATCTCCTTTCCACGGCCGATCGCCTCACGCTCCGCACCGCGCGCCATCCGGCTGTGGATGGACTTCCCCGTTCGCTCGAACTTCATAGCTTCGATGACGTCTATGAACAGGCCGAAGACTTCGCGGCCGTTTACGAGACGATCGCCGCTGAAGTGCTGGCTCAGGGCCGGGCCGGAGACGTGCTCTACGCCGTGCCCGGCAACCCGTATGTGGGTGAGGCGACGGTGCTGGCCATCGTGGCCGCGGCCGGTGAGGCCGGGGTGCCGGTCCGCATCGTTCCCGGGCTCAGCTTCGTCGAACCGGTCCTGGCCGCCGTCGGCGCGGACGCGCTGGACGGCCTGCAGGTATTCGATGCCATCGGACTCGGTGCGTACCTGTACCCGCCCGTGTCGCCCGACATCCCATTGTTGCTGGGCCAGGTCTACAGCCGCTTGCTGGCTAATGACCTGAAGCTGACGCTGATGAGCCTGTACCCGTCCGAACACACCGTCTGTCTCGTCCACCGGGCCGGCGAGGCCGACGAGTTGCTGGAGTGGGTGCCCCTGTATGCGATCGACCGCAGCGACCACATCGCGCATCTGACAAGCCTCTTCGTACCGGCGTTGCCGGTCAAGGCCGCGTTGCCGGCCCTGGCCGAGGCGGTGGCCGTCTTGCGCAGCCCGAACGGCTGCCCCTGGGATCAGGAGCAAACGTCGAAGAGCCTCCGTGAAGGCTTCCTGGAAGAGGCCCATGAGGCCCTGGCCGCGATCGACGCGGATGATTCGGATAACCTGCGCGAAGAGCTGGGCGACCTGCTCTATCACATCGTCATGCAGGCCCAGATCGCGGCTGAGGCGGGCGACTTCACGCTGACCGATGTCATCGCCGGCATCGAGGCGAAGCTGAAGCGCCGCCACCCGCACGTCTGGGGCGACTGGCAGGTCGACAGCGCGGCCGACGTGTTGCGCAACTGGGAAGTCCTGAAGCAGCAGGAGAAGGCCGGCCAGCCTGCCGCCGCGGCTTCGGTCCTGGGCAGCGTCCCTGCCGGCCTGCCGGCACTGGCCCGCTCGCAGAAGATCCAGGGGCGCGCCGCGAAGGTCGGCTTTGACTGGCCGGATATCGGCGGCGTCTACGACAAGCTGGAGGAAGAAGTGGCCGAACTGCGCGCCGCTGAATCTCCCGAAGAGCGCCAGGCTGAGCTTGGCGACATCCTCTTCGTGCTGGTCAACCTGGCCCGCTGGCTGAATGTGGACGCGGAAAGCGCCCTGCGCGAGGCCAACGACCGCTTCGGCGAGCGTTTTCGGGCGGTCGAACGCCTGGTTGCCGAGCGCAGCCTTGACTGGAAGGCACTGAGTTTCTTAGAGCTTGATGCATTATGGCGCGAAGCAAAAGCCGGGCTTCGCCAAAACACACCCCCTGGGGTAGAAATGGGCTGATTCTCCCATCAGCCATGCTTAACTCACCTGTTGTCCTGAATATCATTCTGCTGACGCTGGCCGGCCTGTCGTTCCTGGGCGCGGTCGTGTTTGCGGTTCGTGCCTTCGGCGCACGCTCGGGCGCGTCCCGGCAAGCCTACCAGGTGGGCCAGGTCGAAGCCAGGCGCTCCATGCAAGTCAACGTCCTGCGCGCCGGCATGCTGTTCGTCCTGGGTCTTATCTTCCTCGGCGTCTACGGCATCCTGCCCGGCCCGGCGGCGGCCGAACCGGAGGCGCTGCCCGTCGAACCGGGCCTGCCCGCGCCGGGCGTCGCCACCCGCGCCGGAACGCCGCAAGGCGAGGCGACCGTGCCGCTCATTGCCACGGTCCCACCGTCAACACCAACAGCGCCCGCCACGCCGACAACGGCCGACGAACCGGCCACGCCAACGACCTTCCCCAGCCCTACGCCCGTTCCGCAGCCTTCGACAGCGACTGTCAGCAGCGGCGTTGGCGTCTGGCTGCGCTCCGCCCCCGGAACGACGACAGAGCAATTGGAGTGGCTGCTGGATGGGACGGTCGTGGCGCTGCTTGAAGGGCAGCAGACGGTGGAAAACCTGGTCTGGCAGCAGGTGCGGACGGAGGCGGGGCTGGAGGGCTGGGTCGCCCGCGACTACCTCGTCACCGAGCCGGTCCCATAGGAACGACGCCGATCCGGGCGGCCGTTACACCCCGCCGATGACCTCTGCGGCCATCCCCCGTCCTGGCGCCTGCTCGGCCGCGTAGCGCGGCGACTGGTGGCGAAAGTAGGTGTCGTATAGCTCCGCGTAGTGTCCCCCGTGCTTCATCAGCTCGGCGTGCGAGCCTTCTTCGATGATCTGACCCTTGCGCAGGACCAGGATACGGTCGGCCGATCGGACGGTTGACAGTCGGTGGGCGATGATGATCGCCGTGCTATGGTGCATGATCAGGTCGAGCGCCTGCTGGATCTGTGACTCGGTGAACGGGTCAACACTGGCTGTCGCTTCGTCCAGCAGAAAGATGCGCGGCGCCTGGACCAACACGCGGGTCAGGGCGACAAGCTGGCGCTGGCCCATCGAAAGACGGCCGCCGCGCTCCCCGACCTGGCTGTGGATGCCGTCGGGCAGGGTCTCCAGCCACTCGCCATCACCGATCTGCCGCGCGGCCGACTCGATCGCTTCATCGGTTGCGTCCGGCGTCGCATAGCGGATGTTCTCGGCCACCGTTCCGGCGAACAGGAACGGCACCTGGGTGACGACGCCCAGCTGGCGGCGATAGTCCGGCAGGTCGAAGGCCCGGATGTCCTGACCGTCGATCCGGATCTGCCCCTCCTGGAACTCGTAGAAGCGGCCGATGAGCTTGACGATACTCGACTTGCCAGCGCCGGTGTGACCGACGAGGGCAACGCTCTCCCCCGGGCGGATGTGGACGCTGAAGCCGTTCAACACCTGCTCCTGCTCGGAGTAACGGAAATTGACTGCGTCGAACAGGATGTCGCCGCGCAGGGGCGGCGGTGTTTCGTCCGCATTCTGGATGACCGCGGGCTCCGTATCGATCAGGGCGAATACGCGCTCCGTCGCTGCCAGGCCCTGTTGAAACTGGCTCCAGAAGGCGGACAGATCGATGATAGGGAACCAGAAGCGGTCGGCCGTGCTGACAAACAGGTACCAGGCGGCGACGCTCAGCGCGCCGGTCACGGCGCTTATGCCGCCGAAATAGACGAGCGCGGCCGTGCCCAGGCCCGCCAGCGTGTTCAGCACCGGGAAGACGCTGGCCATCAGGAGACCGCGCTGGATGTTGATCTGGTACGCCTGGTCATTGACTCCCAGGAAGGCGTCGTAGATGGCCTGTTCCTGACGGAAGTTCTTGGCGACGCGGATGCCGGTCACGGCTTCCTGAATGGACTTGTTGACCTCCGCCAGCGCGCGAGAGCTCTGCCGCGTGACGGTGCGGGCCGCCCGGCGAAAGGACAGGGCGGCGATGACCACCAGCGGGATCATGGCCAGCACGAGCAGGGTGAAGCGCCAGTCGATGCGGACAAGCACCACGATTAGGATCAGGGCAATGGCCACCTGGTTGATGACGTCGATGCTCAGGTTGAGGACTTCGCCGAACTCCTGCGTGTCGCTGGTGATACGGCTGACGATGCGGCCGGAGTTGAATTGGTCATAAAAGGACAGGTCCTGGGCGACCGCGGCCTCAAAGGCATCGTTGCGCATCGCCAGCACCACATCGGCGATGACTTCCGTGGAGAGCTGGCGCTTGACCCAGTTCAGCGCCCAGATGGCGATCCGCGTGACAAAGACCAGGCCCACGAGGAAGAAGGGAAAAGCGGTGGTCGTGCCGGCGGTGGTGTTCAGGCCCTGGGCGATCACGATTGGCAGCACCGCGGCCGCCGCCGCCATCAGGAAGATCGAGAGGACAACAACCAGCGACTTCGTCCGGTGGGGCCGGAAGTAGCGCAGGATGCGGCCAACGAGCGCCCGGTCGCTGTAGGACCGGTCGTACTTCTCACCCTCAAGACCGCGCAGTAAAGGCGCCATGGTTCGCTAATCTACAGGATGCGCTGGCCGAGCAGCGACCCGGCCAGTTCAACGGCCAGCTCGGCCGTCTGGTTCATGTTGTCCAGGATGGGGTTGATCTCGACGATATCGAGCGACTCGACCCGCTGGCTGTCGCCCAGGATCTCCATCAAGAGATGGGCCTCGCGATAGGTGAGCCCGCCCGGCACCGGCGTGCCGACGCCCGGCGCTTCGCTTGGGTCGAGGCTATCCATGTCCAGGCTGACATGCAGGCGGGGCAGATGGCGGAGCCGGTCAAGCGCCTGGCGGGCCACCGCCGCCATCCCCAGTTCGTCCACATGGCGCATGGTGAAAACGTTGATCCCCTTCTCCACCAGGCGCAGGCGTTCGGCTTCATCCAGGTTACGGATGCCGATCTGGACGATCTGTGACGGCTGTATCTTCGCGCCGGGATAGCCGACGTTGACCAACGCATCCTCCCCTTCGCCCGCCAGCACGGCAACGGGCATCCCGTGGATATTGCCGGTCGGTGAGGAGTGCGGCGTGTTGAAGTCGCTGTGGGCATCGATCCAGATGACGCCGATCGGTCCGCCCGTTGCGGCCGCGGCGACGGAGCCGATGCTGATGCTATGGTCCCCGCCGAGGAAGATGGCAAAGTCCCGGTTGGCGATCCATGGGCAGGCGGTGTCGTAGACCGTCTGGCAGACGGCGGTCACGGCCCGGAGGCGGCGGCCGGAACCCTCGGCTATGTGCTCTTCGGGATTGGGTACGAAGATGTTGCCTGCGTCGTGGACGATGTGGTTCAGCCGTTCCAGCCGGGCCTCCAGATGGGCGTAACGCACGGCGCTGGGGCCCATGTCGACCCCCCGCCGGTTCTGGCCGAGATCCATCGGGACGCCAAGGATGCGGATCGTTCGTCGGGTCATAAGGCTGTTCCGTTCACAATCGGGGCAGAGGGCGTATTGTGGCGCAAGAAGCCCGAACCGGCAACCGCGCGCCGGGCGGCCGAATCGAGCGCAGGCAGGCCGGGCCGCAGCCTGGCCGGGGCCGGCCAACGAACGGCCGGGTGAGCGATTGCCCGGGGGTGGCGCTCGTGGCGTATAATGGGTTGGTGACTGGAATGAACTGGTACTCGGTTGAGTGGCTGGCGTGGCCGGCGGATTGGGCCACTTTATTCGGTCGCGAGCGGCCGCTACTGCTGGAGATCGGCTTCGGGAGTGGCCAGTTCCTGATGGACTGGGCGCGCCGCCGCCCGGAATCCAACCTGCTCGGCGTTGAGATCGGCGTGCCATCGCTCCGCAACGCTGCCCGCAAGGTCAGGCGCTCCGGCCTGGGAAATGTGCGCCTGTTCCAGGCAACGGCCGAGAGCGTGCTGCACCTGCTCGTTGCGCCGGCCACATTACAGGGGGTCGTCATCAATTTCCCCGACCCCTGGCCGAAAAAGAGCCATCAGGGCCGGCGGCTGATCAACGACACGTTCCTCCACCTGCTGGCCACCCGTATGGCGGAAGGGGCGACGCTCGACATTGCGACTGACCACCCTGAGTACGCCGGGGTCATCACCGCCTGCCTGGAGGCGACGCCGCACTTCATCAGCCAGACCGGCCAGACGTCGCTGCCGGACGACCCCGAGCGCGTCCGGACCAAGTACGAACAGGTGGCGCTGGCCGAGGGCCGGCCGCCTCTTTACTTCAAATGGCGGCGCAATAGCGTGCCGGCTCCAGACCGTTTTCCTGTTCCCAAGGAGGCGCCCGTGCCCCATGTTGTCTTGCGGGTCCCGGCCGATCTGGACGAGATTGGCCGTCGCTTTCGGCCCGGCCCTGCTCCGACCGGCTCGGCCCAGGTCAAGTTCCTGGCCGCCTATCGCGCGGTTCACGAGCCGAACCTGCTGATCGAGACGTACATCAATGAAGACCCGCTGAAACAGCGACTCTGCCTGGAGTTGCGCCGTCGAGTGACGGGGGAGATCGTCCTGGGCCTGCACGAACTCGGCTTTCCGCGGCCGACGCCGGGCGTCCATGAAGCCGTGGCGGCCCTGGTGCGCTGGCTGGAGGCGGAATTTCCGGCGACCATCGTTGTCCACAGTGCGCTGAAGGAGACGTGATGCCCGCCGTACAGGCCAACGGTCTGAGCCTGTATTATGTCGAGCATGGCTGGGGGGAGCCGTTGCTGTTGCTCCACGGGCTGGGGTCGCGGGCGGCCGACTGGGCCCTGCAGTTTCCCAGTTTCGCGGCCGAGTATCGCGTCATCGCGCCCGATCTTCGCGGCCATGGCGAAAGCGACAAGCCACCCGGCCCGTATTCCATCGCCCAGATGGCGGCTGACGTGGCCGCGCTTCTCGATGCTCTGGAGGCGACACCGGCCCACGTTGTCGGCCTGTCGATGGGTGGCATGGTCGCGCTGCAATTGGCGGTCGACCGGCCTGATGTGGTGCGCAGGCTGGTTGTAGTCAACAGCGTGCCGGCGCTGGTGCCTAGCACCCTGCGCGAGCGCATGCGCCTCGGCAGCCGGGTGGTCATGGCTGAGCTGTTCAGCCCCCGCCTGACAGGCCAGTTGCTGAGCCGCCGGTTGTTCCCGGCGCCGGACCAGGCTGCCTACCGTGAGGCCATGGTGCAGCAATGGGCGAGCAACGATCCGAAGGCTTATCGGGCGGCGTTGCGGGCCTGCGTCGGCTGGAGCATCATCGACCGCCTGGAGGAAGTCCGCGCGCCGGCGCTGCTCATCTCGGGCGATGCCGACTACCTGCCGCTCGACGCCAAGCTGGCCTGCGTTGAGCGCCTGGCGGACGGCCGCCTGCTGATCATCCCTGGCTCCGGACATGCGACGCCGGTCGATCAGACCGATCGGTTCAATGAGACCGTGCTGGACTTTCTTCGCGCGGACGCCTGACCGGGCTATACTCCCTCGGGCAGACTTCGAGGAGAACAACAACACATGAGAGTCCTGATCGCCGGGGAACTCCCCTTTGTCGACGATGTTGCCCGGTTGGCCGCGGCATCCGGTCATTCTGTCCGGGTCTTCCTGGTCGAGGATTTCCTCGGCGCGCTCGAGGCGGGTTTCGAGATGGACGACGTGTCCGGCATCGAGATCGCCATCGAGCTGCACAACGAATCGGCCGCAGCCAAACAGGAACTGCTTCTGGGGCTGGGTGAAGCGCTGCCGCCGGACACGCTCATCCTGACGTCGGCCCTGGCGACCAGCGCGACGCGGGCCGCGTCCTGGGTCCCCAACCCGCAGCGCGTCGTCGGATTCGGCGTGCTGCCACCCATCCCGGATAAGGGCGTCGTCGAGCTGGCCAGCGCCATGCAGACGGATGAAGCGGCGCTGGTGCAGGCGGAGCTGTTCTGGCGAGGGCTGGGCCAGGAAACGGTCGTTGTGAGTGACGGCCCGGGTCTTGTCCGCGCCCGCACGGTCGCCTGTCTGATCAATGAGGCCGTTAGCGCGCTGATGGAAGGCGTCGCCACCGCGGCCGATATAGACAAGGCGATGCAACTTGGCACGAATTACCCCATCGGCCCGCTGGCCTGGGCCGATTTGATCGGCCTGGATGCGGTGCTGGGCATCCTGACGGGCCTGTTCGAGGAGTGGGGCGACGGCCGCTACCGCCCCTCGCCGCTGCTGCGCCGGATGGTGCTGGCGGGCCGGCTCGGCCGCAAGACGGGCCAGGGCTTCTACGCCTACGACTAGGGCTGGTCAGTCGCGCGTGGCTCCGGGGCCGGCCCGACCGGGACTTGCCGTTGCTCCGCGGGCAGCGCTAACCGAGCGGGTGTTTCAGCTGTTCGTAGGTCATGACGTCTGGGCCGAGTAGCTCGCGAAACGCCGCCAACACTTCGCCTGGTTCAGCATGGCGGCCGGCAGCCTTCTTGGAAAAGAGCATCTGCCCGTTGGCCTGGACGTCAAAGACGCCACCGCCGCCGGTGATGATCGTCAGCCGGTCGACGATGTGGTGATAGTCGCGCATGAGTTCGTCCGCCACACGGGCAGCCCGTTCCCAGTAGTTTCAGCGCACGCAGTATTCGATGGTGATGGAGTAGGTCGTTTGGGTCATCGCGTCTCCTTGGGATAAACAGATTAACACGAACGGTGGAGCGGGGCACGTTTCCGCGTCGCGTTCGGGACGGAGGGCTGGCGGCGTTTCGGGACGGGAAGGCCTGCCTCGTCCCCGCGGCTGGAGCTTAACTGGCTTGACAGTTTCCTCCGACTGGGGTATTATCCCATTCGCTTTGAGGGCCTGTAGCTCAGCTGGGAGAGCGCTACAATCGCACTGTAGAGGCCAAGGGTTCGAATCCCTTCAGGTCCACTGAGCCAGATGGGCTGAAAGCTCGGTTGGCGGGTTAAAATCGAACAGGAAAAGACGTCGAACAGGAGTAGTAGGTGCGGCGCAAAGAGAGTCGCCCCGCGGCTGAAAGGGTGGCAAATGGCACCGAACTCGCCTGGGAGTCGCGCCGGTGAATAAAGTAGCCGGCGTCGTGTCGCACACGTTACGTGCTTAAGTGGATGGTATGGGCCTGTAGCTCAATTGGGAGAGCGCCACAATGGCATTGTGGAGGTCAAGGGTTCGAACCCCTTCAGGTCCACCTTTGTACCGTCAATCAGAGTGGTACCGCGGAACCCCTTTCGTCTCTGAACGAAAGGGGTTCTTTTGTTTGGAGAGATAACATGACCGATAGCTACAATGCGGCCGAGATTGAACCCAAATGGCAGGAGCGGTGGGAGAAGGACGCGCTATACCGCTCCCGCGTCGATTGGGAGCGGCCGAAGCACTACGCCCTGACCATGCTGCCCTATCCCAGCGGCGACCTCCACATCGGCCACTGGTTCGCCATGACCCCATCCGACGCGCGCGCGCGTTTCATGCGGATGCGCGGCTATAACGTGCTGTTCCCGATGGGCTTCGACGCCTTCGGCCTGCCGGCCGAAAACGCCGCCATCCAGCGCAACATCAACCCGAAGACCTGGACCTACGCCAACATCGAGCGGATGCGAAAGCAACTCCGCAGCATGGGCGCCATGTTCGATTGGGAGCGCGAGGCGATCAGCTGCGACCCGGCCTACTATCACTGGTCGGAGTGGTTCTTCAGCCAGTTCTTCAAGAACGGCCTGGCCTACCGCGGCGAGGGCATGGTCAACTGGTCGCCCACGCTGCAAACCGTGCTGGCCAACGAACAGGTCATCGACGGCAAGGATGAGCGCACCGGCCAGCCGGTCATCCAGATGATGATGGAGCAGTGGTTCTTCCGTATCACCCGCTATGCTGACGAGTTGCTGGACTTCAGCCTGCTCGATTGGCCCGACCCGGTCAAGATCATGCAGACGAACTGGATCGGCCGCAGCGAGGGCGCTCGTGTCGTCTTCAAGAGCGAGTACGGTGACGATATCGAGGTCTTCACCACCCGGCCCGACACCCTCTGGGGCGCGACGTTCATGGTGCTGTCGCCCGAGCACCCGCTGGTCGATAAGCTGACGAGCGACGAGATGCGGGCGACCGTGACCGCCTATCGCGAGGAAGCGGCCCGCGCCTCCGAGCTGGAGCGACTGTCAGACACGCGCGAGAAGACCGGCGTCTTCACCGGCGGATACGCCGTGAACCCGGTCAATGGCGCGCGCGTCCCGGTCTGGGTGGCCGACTACGTGCTGAGCACTTACGGGACGGGAGCCATCATGGCCGTGCCGGCCCATGATACCCGTGACTTTGACTTCGCCCGCAAGTACGGGCTGGAGATCATCCCGGTTATCCAGCCTGAGGGGCAGTCACTGGACGGCGCGACGATGGAGAGCGCCTACGTCGGCGCGGGTGTCATGGTCAACAGCGGTCGCTTCGATGGCACGCCGGTGACCACGGCCAAGGGCTTCGCCAACCCATCCATCGGCAGGGTCAGTGCCTGGCTGGAGGAAGCGGCTATCGGCCGCCGGGCGGTGAACTACCGCCTGCGCGACTGGCTGATCAGCCGCCAGCGATACTGGGGCGCGCCCATTCCGGCCATCTACCGCCAGGACGGAACCGTCGAGATGGAGCAGGACGAAGAACTACCGGTGCTGCTGCCGGATGAAGTCGCTTTTATGCCGACCGGTGTCAGCCCGCTGCGACTGGACGAGCACTTTCAGGCCACCATCGACTCCGAGGGACGACCCGCCCGGCGCGAGACGGACACGATGGACACGTTCATGTGCTCGTCGTGGTATCAGTACCGTTACCTCAGCCCCCGGTATAACCGCGGCCCGTTTGACCCCGAAGAAGCTGCCTACTGGCTGCCCGTGGACGTCTACACGGGTGGGGCGGAGCACGCCACGATGCACCTGCTGTACACGCGTTTCTTCACCAAGGCGATGCGCGATCTGGGTATGTTCGCCGAAGCGGCCGAGATCATGCGTCGCCACGGCCGCGAGCCGGAAGGTGTCTTTGACGAACCCATGCTGAAGCTGCGCAATCAGGGCCAGATCCTGGGCGCGGAGCGCAAGGGCGACGTGATCGTTGCCCGCGGTCGCTGGGATGGCGCCAAGCTGTGGGCCGAGCAAGTCGACGTGGTCGAGCCCGGCAGCGTCAGGCCGGGCGTGGACGGCCCGACCGTCACCGGCGAACTGATGAGGCGGACGGAGTTCGTGCTGACGATCGACGCGGGGGAGGCGGGCGACCAGACGGTCGAAGTCCTGCCGGACGCGACGGTCAACATCCCGGCTATCGCGGGCGCCAACACCGTCAACCAGCTCAAACACCACCTGGAGATCCAGCGGATGTCCAAGAGCAAGGGCAACGTGGTCAATCCTGATGAACTGGTCGAGCAGTTCGGGGCCGACACCGTGCGCGCCTATCTGATGTTCTTTGCCAAGTGGGACCAGGGTGGGCCGTGGAACTATGACGGGATCAAGGGGCCGCAGCGCCTGGTGCAGGACGTGTGGGAGATCGGCCGCGCCGATTACCGGCCGAAGGCCGAAGACCCGGCCGCCACCCGTGCCCTGCGGCGCAAGACCCACCAGACGATCCGCAAAGTGACGGAGGACCTGGAGGACTTCTCGTTCAACACCGCCGTTGCCGCGATCATGGAACTGAGGAACGCCATCCTGCAGGTCCAGCGCGTGGCGGCCGTGTCGCGCGCGGCATGGGATGAGGCAGTGGATTCGCTGTTGCTCCTCCTGGCGCCCATCTCGCCCCATATCACCGAGGAACTATGGGTCCATCGCGGCCGGCCCTACAGCATCCACCAGCAAGCCTGGCCGGCATGGGATGAGGAGATCGCCCGCGACGAGACGATCAGCCTGGTCGTCCAGATCAACGGCAAGGTGCGCGACAAGATCGACGTCCCGGCGGATTCGACTGAGGATCAACTGAAGGCGATCGCCCTCTCGAGCGAGCGCGTGCAGAAGTGGTTCGAGGGCAAGGAACCGCGGAAGGTGATCGTGATCCGCGGTCAGCTGGTGAACATCGTCCTCTAGAGCGATAAGACGAGCCGCCGGTGAGGCAGCGCGTTTCCTGACGCCTGTCTCAGCGGCGGCCGGCGCTGAGACAGGCGGCCGCGCTAGGCCAGGCCCGACAGGCCTTGCAGACCTGAGCCCAACTGGAAGAGCCCGAACAGCAGCAGGGCTGCGGCCGACACGCCGCTGAGGACATGACTGATCCGCGGGTCAAGCCGGCCCGTCGCGCCGAACAGCCCGATGAAGGCGACAAGCCCGCCGATCAGCGCCACGTAGAACCCGACCAGATAGGCAAGTCCGTATGCCGGGGCTTCTTCCCAGGCAGCGATCAGGATAGGCCCGCCAATCGTCGCCCAGAATATCCACGGGTTGGGGCTGAGCAGGTTCATGGCCGCCGCTTTGAAGACGCCGCGGCTGGTCGCTTCCGGCGGCAGGGGCATAGCCACGGCCGCCGTGCGGAACGATCGATAGGCTCCCCAGGCAAGGTAGACGAGGAACATGCCGCCCGCCACGCGCAGGCTATCCAGGGCCCAGGCCGGCAACCGGGTCAGGACCAGCAGGGTCAGAAGGATGATTGGGCCGTCGCTGATCAGCGGCGCGAAGGCTGCCGGCAGCGTCCGGCGCGGGCCGTTGCGGAGCACCTGCGACAGCAGGTAGGCCTGGAAAGGGCCTGGTTGGGCGGCGGCTGTCGCGCCCAGCAAGAGGCCCTGGGTCAGGAAGGGGAGCATCTGGGCGGTCGCGGCGCTAGAGCAGGGTCAGGATCTCCGGCCCGTTACGGGTGATGGCGATCGTATGCTCAAACTGAACTGACAGCTTGCCGTCTTTGGTGATGACTGTCCAGCCGTCGTTGAGCAGGATCCACTCGTGCGTGCCTTCGTTGATCATCGGTTCGATAGTGAAGACCATGCCGGGGATCAGGCGGGGGCCGCGCTTCTCCTGGCGGATGTGAGAGACCGAGGGTGGTTCGTGTAGCGAACGGCCGATACCGTGGCCGCCCCACTCCTGGACGACGGTGACGTGCTGCGTGTCGGCATAGTTCTCGATCGCCGTGCCCACGTCGTTGAGGTAGTTGCCCGCCTGGGCCGCAGCGATTCCGACGCGCAACGCCTCCTTGCCGATACCCAGCAGGCGTTCCGCATGGGGCGTGACGCGGCCGACAGGATAGGTCACGCAGGCGTCTCCGCAGTAGCCCTTATACTTCAGGCCGATGTCGATGCCAACGATATCGCCCTCGATCAGGACGCGGTCGTTCGGCAAGCCGTGGCAGATCTCGTGGTTGACCGAGGCGCAGATGACGCCGGGAAAGGGCGGATGTTCGGCCGAACGGCCCTGGTAGCCCTTGTACAGCGGCTCGGCCCCGCGGTCGCGGATCATCTTCTCGACCATCTGGTCCAGCACACGCAACGATACGCCGGGCTTGATGTTCTCCTCAAGCAGGGCGAAGCACTCGGCGACCAGCTGGCCCGATACGCGCATGCGCGCGATCTCTTTTGGGTTTTTCAGTCTCATAGGGTGTCGTAACAAGGCTCAAATTCGGGCCAGTATAACACAAAAAGGCCCCCCACTTGTAGCGGAGGGCCTTTCTAGCTGGTCTAAACCAGTTCAGGGCGCTCTGGTTCCCTTACGGGATGATCACCTTGTCGATGACATGGATGATGCCATTCGACGCCTGAATGTTTGTCGTGACGAACTTCGCGCCACTGATGTCAATGATGTTGCTACCATCGCGATTGACGATCAACGGGCGGCCATCCGACAGGGTCGGGATGTAATCATCGGTCGCGATCTGGTCGCGGGTCAGCTCGTCGCCCACCACGTGGAACAGGAGGATCTTGGTCAGTTCCTCTTTCGACAGGCTGATGTCGCCCAGGGCCTCGAACGCCTCATTGGTCGGCGCGAAGACCGTGTAGTTGCCAGGCTGGGTGAAGACACTGACCAGACCGGCGGCGCTCAGGGCGTCAACCAGTTCGGTGAAGCCTGCATCGACCGCGATCTCGGCAATCGTCATGGACGACGTGTCAGCGACCGGAGTCGCCTCGGCCGGGGCGCTGGGGGCCGGAGCCTCTTCCGCGGCCGGCGCGGTGATGGCCTTGGGCAGCAGGACGCCGTTGATGACATGGATGATGCCATTCTTGGCCGGAACATCCGTCGTCAGGATGCGAGCCCCATCAACATAGGCCTCGCCGTCCTTCACGGAGACTGCCAGCTCCTCACCCTGGATGGTGGTCAGCGTCTTGGCAGCCAGCACATCCGCCGCCGTCAGACGGCCGGGAACGACATGGTAGGTCAGGATCGTGGTCAGCGCGCCCTTCGGGTCGGCCAGCAGGGCGGCCAGGGTCCCAGGATTGGCGCTTTCAACCGCGTTGAAGGCGGCATCGGTCGGGGCGAAGACGGTGAACTCACCGTCGGCCGAGGCCAACGTGTCGGCCAGACCTGCCGCGATGATGGCGGCATAGAGCGTGCTGAAGCTCGGGTTCTTCGCAGCGATGTCGACGATGTTATCGTCCGACTGGGCAGAGACAGAACCGACGACGCTCATGACGAGCATCAGGACGACGGTCAGCAACAGCAGAGCTTTTCTTTTCATTCTTGTTTCCTCCAAACTAGATTAACCGGGTTGACAGGGACTAGCGCAGGGCGGGCGCAATTCGGCAGGTATGCCTTTGGCCAAATATGTTAAAGTTGCTTGGCGCTGATCCACTTTTAATGCGCCAACAACCATACGCACCGCGCTACACTTTCATAATAGACAATTGCTGGACAACTCTCCATAGTAGCTCATGTTTCTCTCATACTTGCACATCTTTTGCACAGATCGTGTTCCGCCTTTGTCCCGGCCGTGCCCCGCATGCACTACCCTGCGAAAACACAGCATGATTATTGATCGGTATATCAATTATTCAAACAATTACAGTGAGATTATTGACAATGAGCTCAAGATACTCTATGATGTCGGCGATGATGCTCAAGCCTTCCACGCTCTGAAGGAGAACGCAAGATGATCCACATCCCCGCCGGCGGGCCGCGCTCGCTCAAACCCTTCTTTGTCCTATGGACGGGCCAGGCGTTTTCGATGTTTGGCAGCCAGTTGGTCCAGTTTGCGCTCATCTGGTGGCTGACGCAGGAAACCGGCAGTGGCACGGCGCTGGCGGTCGCTTCAATCGTCGGCCTGGTCCCGCAGGTCATCCTCGGCCCGTTTGTTGGGGTTCTGGTCGATCGTTGGAATCGGCGCTGGACGATGATCGTAGCCGACGCCCTTGTTGCCCTGGCCACGCTCGTCCTGGCCGTCCTCTTCTGGACCGGGACCGTGGAAGTCTGGCAAGTCTTCGTCATTCTGTTCATCCGCGCTCTGGGCGGCACATTCCACTGGCCCGCCATGCAGGCCTCCATATCGTTGATCGTGCCGCAGGAGAAGCTGACCCGAGTCCAGGGCCTGAACGAGATGCTCAACGGTGGGATGAACATCATTGCCGCGCCCGTTGGAGCGTTGCTTGTGTCAACGGTCTCGATGACGGCCGTGTTGGCCATCGACCTGGTCACGGCGGCGATCGCCATCTCGACCTTGCTGCTGGTGGCCATTCCGCAGCCGGCGCGTGCAGTTGACACAACGGCCTCATCGGCCATTCGCTCGATGAAGGTCGACTTCACCGCCGGCTTCCGCTACGTTCGTGGCTGGCGTGGCTTGCTCATCCTGGCGGGGTTGGCCATGATGGTCAATATGCTGCTGGCGCCGTCCTTCAGCCTGATGCCCCTGATGGTAACCGACCACTTTCAGGGTACGGCCTGGCACCTCGGGGCGATGGAGGCGGCGATCAGCATCGGCATCATCGCCGGCGGTATCCTCCTCGGCATCTGGGGCGGCTTCAAACGCCGCATCACGACGACGCTGACCGGATTGATCGGTATAGGACTGGGCGTGGTGATCGTCGGCCTGGCCCCGGCCTCGCTGTTTTACCTGGCGGTGATCGGCTTGCTGTTCGCGGGTGTGATGAGCGCCTTCACTAATGGGCCGCTCATGGCCATTTTCCAGGCCGTCGTCGCGCCGGAGATGCAAGGCCGCGTCTTTGCCCTGATGGGCAGTTTGACAGCAGCCATGATGCCCCTCGGTTTGATCATCGCCGGCCCCATGGCCGACATTGTGGGCGTTCAGGCCTGGTTCGTGATGGGCGGCATCGTCTGCATCGTGACCGGCGTGGCCAGCTTCTTCATCCGCGACCTGCAGACCCTGGAGGACGGCCGGCCAAGCGCTCAACCTGAGGCCGGCACCGCTGCAACGGCGATGTCAGAGACGCCGGCCGGTTCGCCCACGCTCGAGAGGGTGGCCGAACCGAACGCCTGAGCCGCGCCAGCCGGCCGGCGCTAGACCGAGGTCGAAATAGAGCGCAGGGCGATGCCGAAGAGGAATAGCGTGGCGAAGGCAAGCACCCATTGGCCCCGGTTGGAGTCGTCGCCTCGCAGGACGGTCACGTAGATGAAGGGCAGGAAGATCACGGCGAACACCCCGTACAGCAGGTGGATGCCCGGTCGGGCCATATCGCTGTTCCCGCCCGATAACCAGAGGATGCCGCCCAGTATGGCCTGGACGACGAAGAGCAACTCCCCAATGGCGGCCGCGCCAAGATAGCTGCCGTCAACCGGGCGGCCGCGAATGGCGCGGTACAGGCCCCACAGACCGATCGCCAGGAAGAAAAGCCAGACAGTGTTGGACAGCGCCCCGTGGAGCGCGATGAGGGTTGACATGGTTCACTCTCCAGGCAGCGCAGTCTAGCCCTTCCCCCGCGGGCTGTCAAAGGGCGAAGGTCCTTCCTGCCGCCGCCCGCCCGATCGGCTACAATTGGCACGATGGACGACTATCAGCGCGCGCTTGACTTCCTGTACAGCTTCATCAACTTCGAACAGAACCCACTCGATCGCTATCAGGCAAGCAAGATCGACGCTGCACGGCCGGCCCGGTTGCTGGCGCTGCTCGGCTCGCCCCAGGAACGCTACCGGTCGATCCACATCGCCGGTACCAAGGGCAAAGGCTCGGTGGCGGCGATGTGTGCCGCCTCGCTGCGGGCTGCCGGCCTGCGCGTGGGGCTATACACCTCACCCCATCTGCGCGAGTTCCGCGAACGCATCCGCGTCCTGACGCCTGACGACGCCGACGGCCGCATTTCGGAGACCGACTTCGTCCGGATGATGGACCGCGTCCGCCAGGTCTTGCCGGCCGTGCCGGGCATCACCTGGTTCGAAATCGTGACGGCCCTCGGTTTGCTCTACTTCGCCGAGGCGGCGGTCGACATCGCCGTGGTTGAGGTCGGGCTGGGCGGCCGGCTGGACGCGACCAACGTCCTCCTGCCGGAAGTGTCGGTCATCACGCGCCTGAGTATGGACCATACCCAGTTGCTTGGCGACACGCTGGCCCTGATCGCGGGTGAGAAGGCCGGGATCATCAAGCCCGGCGTCCCTGTCGTGAGCGCCCCGCAGAAGGCGGAGGCGTTGGCAGTGCTGGAAGCGGTCGCGGCCGAGCGCGGCTCCCCTCTGACGGTCATCGGCCGCGACTGGGAGGTTGAAGGAGTGGTTGATGCGGCGCGGCGCAGCCATCACCTGGTGATCCTCGGCGGGCCGGACCCCACCTTCATCCCGCCCGGCACGCGCTTCCCGGTGGCGCTTCAGGGGAATCACCAACTGCAGAACGCAGCCGTTGCCCTGGCGGCGTTGCAGCAGGTACGTCACCATTACCCGGCGCTTGACGCGGCGGCGCTGGCGGCCGGGCTGGCGACGGTCGAGTGGGATGGCCGGATGCAGGTCCTGCAAGACGGCCCGGATAGGCCGACGCTGCTGGTTGACTGCGCTCACAACGAAGACTCAGCCGCGCGGCTGCGCGACACGCTGGTCGAGGAGTACGCCGGCCGGCGGATCCTGCTCGTGTTCGGCGCGCCGTCGGACAAGAACATCGCCGCGATGATGGAGCTGTTGTTCCCGCTGGTCGACCACGTCTTTGTCACCACGTCCAACCATCCGCGCTCGGCCGCACCCGAATGGCTGGCCGGCGAAGCGGCCGCGCGCGGTTGCCCGGCCACTGTGACGCACTCGGTCGGCGAGGCCCTGGAAGCAGCGCTGGTCGTGGCCGAGCCGGGAGACCTCATCGTCGCCACGGGGTCGATCATCGTCGTCGGCGATTTGCTTAATCATTGGGACGCTCTACAATCGCCACGAACCACCCATGGATGATTTCGACTACACCCAATACCCCGACTTTCCCGAGTTCTTTCCGGAACTGGGTGACGAGTTCTTTGACCAGCCCACCACGGCCGATCGTGACGGCCTCATCGAGTGTCCCTTCCTGCCGCTGCGCGACATCGTCTTGTTCCCGCAGATGGTCATGCCGTTGTTCATCGGCCGCGAGCGTTCGCTTGCCGCGGTCAATGCCGCGCATACCAATCGGGAGAATCTGATCGTCGCCGCCCAGCGGAACAACGATGCGATCGACCCTGACGAGGGCGATATTTTCACCGTCGCGACGGAGATCAGCATCGGCCGTGTCCTCCGCATGCCGGATGAATCGACCAGCGTGCTTGCCCAGGGGCGGCGGCGGGTCGAGATCGTCGAGTTCACGCAGTGGTTCCCCTACATCCGGGCCCGGGCCCGCATCCTGGACGAGCCGGACGAGTGGCGGCCGAATACCGAGGCGCTCATGCGCGCCGTCCAGGGCATGTTTGAGAAGGTCGTCGCCCTCAATCGCAACCTGCCCGAAGATGCCTACGCCTACGCACTCAACCTGACGGAGCCGGGCTGGCTGGCCGACTTCATCGCCTCGACGCTGCCCGTGCCGGTCGCCATCCGCCAGGAGATCCTGGAGGTCCTGGAGCCGACTCTGAGGCTGCAGCGCATCAGCGTCCTGTTGGCCAAAGAACTGGAAGTCCTGGAACTGGAGGACGAGATCCAGAACCAGGTCCAGCAGGAAGTTGACCGCAGCCACCGCGAGCACTTTCTGCGCGAGCAGATGCGCGTCATCCAGGGCGAGCTGGGCGAGCTGGACGTCTTCGCCCAGGAGCTGAGCGAACTGCGCGAGGCCGTCCTGAAGAAGAACCTGCCGGCTGACGTGCGCGACAAGACGGAGAAGGAGGTCGCCCGGCTGGTGGCGATGCCACCCATGTCGCCGGAGATCGGCATCATCCGCACGTACATCGACTGGATCCTCGACCTGCCCTGGCTGGAGGAATCGGCCGATAACCTCGATGTCCGCAACGCCGCCGCGGTGCTGGACGCTGACCACTACGGCCTGCAGCGGATCAAAGACCGCGTGCTGGAGTACATCGCCGTCCGGCGCATCGCCGCCGACAACCTGCGCAGCCCTATCCTGTGCTTTGTTGGGCCGCCGGGGACGGGCAAGACCTCGCTCGGCCGCTCCATCGCCCGGGCGCTCGGCCGCGAGTTCGTCCGCATCAGCCTCGGCGGCGTGCGCGATGAGGCAGAGATCCGCGGCCACCGCCGCACCTACATCGGAGCCATGCCCGGCCGGGTCATCCAGGCGATGCGGCGTGTCGGCACGCGCAACCCGCTCTTCATGCTCGACGAGGTCGACAAGCTGGGCCAGGATTTCCGGGGAGACCCGGCGGCCGCGCTGTTGGAAGTGCTCGACCCTGAGCAGAACCACTCCTTCGTCGACCACTACCTGGGCCTCGAATACGACCTGTCGCGTGTCCTCTTTGTGACCACGGCCAACTACCTCGACGCCATCCCCCACGCCTTGCAGGACCGGATGGAAGTGATCGAGTTCTCCAGCTACCTGGAAGAGGAGAAGCTGGGTATCTCTCGCCAGTTCCTCGTCCCGCGCCAGCTGGAGCAGCACGGTCTCGAGAAGAAGAACATCACCTTCAGCGAAGACAGCCTGCAGACGCTCATCCGCGAATACACTCGCGAGGCCGGCGTGCGTAACCTGGAGCGAGAGACGGCCAACGTCTGTCGCAAGATCGCCCGCCAGGTGGCGGAGCGCAAGAAGTACCCGAAGCAGATCACGCCCGAAATCGTCCGCGACCTGCTCGGCCCGCCGCGCTTCACCGACGATGTCCTCCCGACGGTGGACGAAGTTGGCGTTGCGACCGGCGCCGCCTGGACGCCCACCGGCGGGGAGTTGATGTTCATTGAAGTCAACCTGATGCCGGGCAAGGGGGTTCTGACCTTGACCGGCCATCTGGGCGACGTCATGCGCGAGAGCGCCCAGGCGGCACTCAGCTACACGCGCAGCCAGGCAGTAGCACTGGGTATCGATCCGGTCCGCTTCGAAAGAGAGGACATCCACATCCATGTGCCGGAGGGCGCAGTGCCGAAGGACGGGCCCTCGGCCGGGGCGGCGCTGGCGACGGCGCTCATCTCAGCCTTCACCGAACGGCCGATCCGCCGTGACGCCGGCATGACCGGCGAGATCACCCTTCGCGGCCGCATCCTGCCTGTCGGTGGCGTGCGCGAGAAGGCGCTGGCCGCCCGGCGCGCCGGCATCAAGATCTTCATCCTGCCGCGCAAGAACGAGCGCGACCTGCTGGAAATACCCAAGGATTTGCGCCAGGACGTCCGATTCGTCTTCGTCGAACGCGTCGAGGATGTCCTGGCCGCGGCGCTGCTGCCGGCTCGATCCGAATCGGGAAAGGACTTCTGAGCCATGATGCCTATCGCGACATTTTCCATCGTCGCCTATGATCCCAAACGTGAGGAGTGGGGCGTGGCGGTGCAGTCAAAGTTCCTGGCCTGCGCGGCCGTCGTCAGCTGGGCCCGCGCCGGAGCCGGGGCGGTTGCCACGCAGTCCTATGCCAACGTCGCCTACGGCCTCCAGGGACTCGACCTGATGGAAGCCGGCATGCCGGCGGCGGAGGCCATCGAGGCGTTGACCGGGCCGGACGACAACCGGGACCAGCGGCAGGTCGGCATGGTCGACAGGCACGGCCGGGCCGCGTCCTTCACCGGCGAGAACTGCTATGATTGGGCCGGCGGCATCGTCGGCGAGGGCTTCGCCGCGCAGGGCAATATCCTCGTGCCGGGCACGGTCGAGGCGATGGCAGCCGCCTTTGAGGAGGCGCGGCGCGGTCCCGGCGAACTCGCCGACTGGCTGGTCGCGGCGCTGGCGGCGGGACAGGCGGCCGGCGGTGACCGGCGCGGCCGCCAGGCAGCCGGCGTAACGGTCGTTCGCCACAACGGTGGTTACGGCGGCAACAACGACCGCTACCTCGACCTGCGGGTCGATGATGACCCCGAACCGATCGCCAGGCTGGGCGAACTCGTCAGCATGCACCATCTCTTCTTCGGTCAGACGGATCCGAAAGACCTGTTGCCGTTGAGCGATGTGGCCGGCGAGCTACAGGAGATCCTCCGCCGGGCCGGGGCCTACAGCGGGCCGGTCAGCGGCGTCTTTGACGAGACGACGCGCGCCGCGCTGCGCGAGCTGGTCGGCAACGAGAACCTTGAAGAGCGCTGGGATGGGACGGGGGACCAGATCGACGGCGTCGTTGTCGATTTCCTGCGACGCCGGTTCGGATGACCGGGCGCCGAAATACGCCTGCCGGGTGTGTGGGGAAAGCTCATGGCTGATCAGTCCGGGCCGTTGATGATCGAGCGGCCGATCGTCGTGCGGACGTACGACATCGACTTCGCCAATATCGTCCACAACATCGTCTACTTCCGCTGGCTGGAAGATCTGCGGTCCGAGCTCCTGGTCGACGTCCTGCCGATCGACGCCATCCTGGCCACCGGTATCAGCCCGATCCTGACCGAGACCCACATCGAATACCGCTGGCCGGTGCGAATCGGCGATGAGGTGGTCGGGAGGATGTGGGTGGACGAGCTATCCAAGACGCGCTGGACGCTGGCGGCCGAGATCCGCGCCGGCGAGCGGGTCTGCGCCGCCGCGCGCCAGAGCGGCTACTTCGCTGACCTCAAGACGCTGCGGCCGGTGCGTGTGCCGGAACCGCTCCGCGCCCGGTGGGACCTGGCGCGCAAGACCACAACCTAGCCCGGCGGGCGCCTTCCGAACTGCGCGCTTACCTCCAGCCTTCGATCACGTCCTTGATCGTGCTGACGAACGCGTCGGCCGACGCCCCGTCCAGGATGCGATGGTCGAAGGTGAAGCTGACATAGGCCAGCGGCCGGATGGCGATGGCGTCATCGATCACTTTCACCCGCTTCTCGATCTTTCCCACCCCCAGGATTCCACACTGCGGCTGGTTGATGATCGGCGTCGCGAAGAGGCTGCCCGATGTGCCGTGGTTGGTGATCGAGAACGTCCCGCCCTGGACCTCAGCCGGCTTGAGTTGCTTCGCCCGCGCTCGACTTGCCAGGTCGTTGATCGCCCGAGCCAGGCCGAGCAGGTTCATCCCGTCGGCGTTCTTGATCACCGGCACGATCAACCCGTCATCGAGCGCCGTTGCCATGCCGATGTTGATCTCCCGTTTCAGGACGATCCCGGCGTCCGACCAGCTGCTGTTGGCCATCGGATGCGCCTTCAGCGCCTCCACCGTCGCCGCGACGATGTAGGCGGTGAAGGTCAGGTTCGCGCCGTCGCGGCTGAACTGGTCCTTGTGGGCCTTGCGGTGGGCGCTGACGGCCGAGAAGTCGAATTCGAAGACCGTCGTCACGTGCGGGCTGGTGCGCTTGCTATGGACCATATGCTCGGCGATGGTCCGGCGCATCGAGGTCATGGCCACAATATCGCCTGCCGGGACTGCCGGCGAACCGGCCGCGGGCGTGCTGATGGCCGGCCGGCGTTCGCCCTCTTCGCGAACCGGAACGCGCAAATCGTCCCCGATCGGTCGGGCGGCCGCCGGCCATTCGTCACGGGCCTCACGGTCCGGGGCCTGGCGATCGCCGTCCTCCACCGCCATGCTGCGCGCTTCGACGTATGCCAGCACATCCTGTTTTGTCACCCGACCGTCGCGGCCGGTTCCATGCACGAGGCTGAGGTCGACACCATGTTCGGCGGCGATGCGCCCGACGACGGGGCTGATGCGGCCGGCATATACGGCCGCGGGTTCCGGGTGGTCCACGGCGACCGGCGCCGGCGGGAGGAGGCTCGTCCGGTCGCGGACGGCCGCCGGCTGGGCGCGCTCGGCGGTTGCTTCCGGCTCATCGCCGTCCCCAACGCGCTCCCCGGCCTCGCCGATCCAGGCCAGCACCGTGCCGACCGGGATGGTCTCGCCTTCGCCGACGCACAGCTTCAGCACTGTGCCGCCAACATCGGCCGTGGTCTCCGTCGTCACTTTGTCCGTTTCGACCTCGGCGATCGGGGCGTATTTCTCGACCCGATCCCCTTCGCGGACAAGCCAGCGCGACAGCGTGCCCTCGATCACCCCTTCGCCCATCTCTGGCAGGACAATCTTTTGTGCCATTTCAACACCTCGGAGTGAATGTGTAACTGCGGTTCCGGGCCGACGATACGAATCCCATCAGGCAAGGCGGCGGGCAGAACCGTCACCCTGACCCGATCCGCAGCCGATCATTCACGCTCAGCTAGAGCAACCCCGGAAAGCGCGCCGGGTCGGCCTCGTTCATCATGTCGTAGACAGCGGAGATGACGTCTTCGACATTGGGCTTGGAGAAATAGATCCCGTCCGAGCCGTAGGCCGGGCGGTGGGGCCGGGCGGCCAGCGTGCGGGGCTCGCTATCCAGCCAGGCGAAGCCGCCCTGATTCTCGATCACTTCCTGCATCATGGTCGCTGTCGCCCCTCCCGGCACGTCTTCATCCAGGAAGAGGATGCGGCTCGTCTTCTTGAGCGATTCGAGGATGCGTCCGTGACGGTCGAACGGCAGCAGGGTTTGCACATCGATGACCTCGGTCGAGATGCCGGCGCGTTGAAGATGTCCCGCAGCCTCAAGCGCGATCCGGCAGCACGCGCCGTAGGTGACGACGGTGACGTCATCCCCCTCGCGCAACAACTCGGGCACGCCGAGTGGGACAGTCAATTCGCCGATGTTGTCCGGCATGCGTTCCTTCAACCTGTAGCCGTTCAACACCTCGATGACGAGCCCTGGTTCGTCACTTTTCAAGAGCGTGTTATAGAACCCGGCAGCGCGCGTCATGTCGCGCGGCACGCAGACATGCATCCCGCGCAGCAGGTGGATGATCCCGGCCATGGGCGAGCCGGCGTGCCAGATGCCTTCCAGACGGTGGCCGCGCGTGCTGATGATGACCGGGGCTTTCTGCCCGCCGGCCGTCCGCCAGTGCAGAGTCGCCAGGTCATCCGACAGGATCTGCAGCACGTAGAGGACGTAGTCGAGGTACTGGATCTCGGCGATCGGCCGCAGCCCCCGCATCGCCATGCCGATCGCCTGGCCGACGATGGTCGCCTCGCGAATGCCCGTATCGGCGACGCGCAACTCGCCATACTTCTTCTGCAGTCCGGTCCACGTCTGGTTGACGCCGCCGAGTTGGCCAACGTCTTCGCCAAAGGCGATCACCCGCGGGTCGCGGGCCAGCATGGCGTCAAAGCAAGCGTTGAGCACCTGTGACCCCGGCACGGACGGGGCGTCCGGCCTGTAGACCGGGCGGACTTCCTCGACTTCCAGCGCCGAAGAAGCAGAGTGGCTGTAGAGGTAAGCGCCGACGCGCTCGCGGTTGATGGCGAGTTGCTCCTCGCGCCAGCGGGCGAGCCGGGCAACGGCTTCCGGCGGCGCGGTCGGATCGTTGTAGACGGCCAGCAGCACGTCGCGGATAGCCGCCTGCGTTTCGCGCCGGAAGGGCGTTTCGCGGGCCAGCAGCGTCTTGCGAATCGTAGCGACCTGCTCGCGCCGGTCTGATGTCGCCTCGATCTGCTCCATGATCGCCGCGGCCGCCTGCCTTTCCTCATAGATCGGCCGGGAGAAAGCCGACCAGGCTTTCATCCGGAAATTCTCGACCAGTTTGTCGGCATTACGTTCGATCTGGGCCAGTTCGCCGGAAGTGGCGATGCGCTGGTCGATGATCCACTCGTGCATCCGGCGCAGGCAGTCGTTGGCCTGTTCCCAGGCGAGCCGCTCGCTCGGCTTGTAACGTTCATGGCTGCCGGACGTTGAATGACCCTGCGGCTGGGTCAGCTCGATGACATGGATGATGGCCGGGGTGTGGTCGGCGCGGGCATTGGCGGCCGCGCGGGCGTAGGTCTCAACCAGCATCGGGTAGTCCCAGCCCTTGACGGTGTAGATGTCAAAGCCGTCCGGGCTGGCGTCCGTTCGCTGGAAGCCGCTCAGCAGCTCCGAGAGGTTGCCCTTGGTCACCTGGTAAGCGTTGGGCACCGAGATGCCGTAGTCGTCGTCCCAGATCGAGATGATGACCGGCGCCTTCAGGACCCCGATGGCGTTGACGGATTCCCAGAACAGCCCTTCGGCGCAGGAGGCGTTGCCGATCGTGCCCCAGGCGATCTCATCTCCGTTCCGGGAGAAGGTCGTTAACCCGGCCAGCTCCCTGAGTTCGCGGTAGAGCCGCGAGGCATACCCAAGCCCGACGAGGCGGGGCATCTGCGCCGCCGTGGGGGAGAGGTCGGCCGAGGAGTTGACCTGCTGCGTCAGGTCCAGCCAGTCGCCATGTTCATCCAGGCTGCGCGTGGCGAAGTGGCTGTTCATCTGCCGCCCACCCGAGTTCGGATCGGCCTGGAGGTCGGCATGGGCGTAGAGCTGGGCGAAGAACTGCTGAATCGTAGCCGCGCCGACCGCGAACATGAACGTCTGGTCGCGGTAATAACCGGCGCGGAAGTCGCCCTTGCGGAAGGCCTTAGCCATGGCGATCTGGGCCACTTCTTTACCGTCGCCAAAGATGCCGAACTTGGCCTTGCCGCTCAGGACCTCGCGCCGGCCGACCAGGCTTGCCTGGCGGCTCTGGACGGCCAGGCTGTAGTCGCGCAAGATTTCGGCCGCGCTGATCAGCAGCGGCGCGCGCGTCGCTATGGACTGCTGCTTTTCCTGGGTCAGTCGTCCCATTGTCTACCCTCTCGGCAAAGGGGCCACCCTCTTTGCCGCGTCACGGCCGCGAGCGCAGCCCCATTCTGGAGGGCATGGTGCGGGGCCTGGGCCGGCTCATCGGTTCAGTCGGTCGTCGTCAATCGTCGCGTCCTCCAGTGGGAAGAGGACGCGACCATCATAGCAAAGGCACGGCCGCGCGGCTACTCCGACGCGCGAACGCTCAAGTTGTCGAAGCGGACGCGGACCGGCGCCTGGCTCAGACTCTGAACCAGCAGGCCGACGTCGCCGCTCGCGAAGGTTGTGTCCGTCACGCGGCCGACTTCCTGGTCGTTCACGTAGAAGATCAGGTTACCCGCTTCGGCTTCGACGCGCAGCTTGTTGGTCACCTTGAGCCCCTGGCGCACGGCCGGCGACTCGAACCAGTGCTGGCCGATGATCGCGGTCTCTTCGGCGCCGTCCTGGTAGCGGCCGATCCAGACGTAGCCATCGGCCGAGACCTTGAACAGGTAGAAGTCGCCGGCTTCCGGGTCAGCGCGGAAGAGCAGGCCATACCCATTGTCAGCCGGTCCCTCAACCGGGGTCGCCTCGACCTCATAGATGCCGTCCCTGAAGTCCTTGCCGGCGGCCGCCCAGCGACTGATATCGGTTTCGGTGACGGTAAAGTCATACGCGCCATCGATAACTTCGCCGGTGGAGTAGGCGTCTTCGCCGGTACTCCATACGCCCGGTTCATCGAATGTTTCGGTATAGGGCAAACCGCCTCCTGCTCCGCCGGTGCAGGCGGCCAGCAGTCCGATGAGGAGTAGAACGGCGATCTGCCGGCCGCTGTGGATGGTAGATGACAGTCGAGCCATGTTTGCCACGTCCTGTTCTGAATGGTATACTGTGTGTCGCATTTCGGGCGCGTAGCTCAGTTGGTTAGAGCGCACGGTTCACATCCGTGAGGTCAGGGGTTCAAGTCCCTTCGCGCCCACTCCCCCGATTATCACTCAAACCCGTCTCGAAGTCAGAACCTTTCATGTACGCTTGCCCTGCAGGCCGGCGACGCGCGCCAGCGGCACGGCGAACAGCACGCCCGTGTGCGGGTTTCCCAGAGGACCCAGCACCTGTTCCGTGACGTCGACCAGCCTGTCGACCATCTCCTCGCCCTCGACCAGCGAAAAGACTGTCCGGTGATGTTCCTCTCGCCCGCTCAACAGGTCGCGGATACTCGGCATGAGCGGCACGTCGTCGCGCAGACTTTCTCCACGCCGCATCCTTCCCAAGCCGGTGCTGTCCAGGATCGTCATGCCGCCGACGCCGGCCTGTTCCCAGGCATCGAACAGGTCAGGGCATTTGCTGATGTCATCGATTACGAGGCCAACTAGAAAGTACATGCTGATCTACCTCAACGAAGGTCCGGAGCTACGCGCCGCCGCCGGCCGACGGAGTGCCTTGCCGACTGTACCGCTGGCTGTACGCGAGCCGCAGCAACGGCGGCGTGACGATGGTGGCCGCGATGACGATAAACACAAGTTCGGAATAGGTCTGGTTGGCGATCACGCTGTTCGCCAGGGCGACGGAGGCGACGATGAGGCCCACTTCGCCCCGGGAGACCATGCCGATGCCTAACCTGACCGAGTCCAGTCCATCCATCCCACCCAGGCGCGCCCCTAGCCCGCTGCCGATGATCTTGGTCAGGATAGCGACGACCGTCAGGACCAGCGTGAAGACCCAGGCCCCGCCGCTGACCGCGCGGAGATCCGCTTCCAGCCCAATATTGACGAAGAAGATCGGCACGAAGAAGCCATAGGCCAGCGCCGAGATGCCGTGCTCAATCTCACGTACGGCAGGCGTCCGGGCAAAGAACAGGCCGGCGATAAACGCGCCGGTGATGGCTGCCATGCCGCCGATCGCCTCGGAGGCCCAGGCGAAAACGAGCATGCCCACGATGGAGAATGCCAGCAGCGATTGGCTGACCGGCAGCCGCTCGACCAACGGGGTCAGGCGTGGGATGACCGTGTACCCGATCAGGCCCGCGACCAGCAGGTAACCCAGCATCAGCAAGAGCGCGCGCAGCACCGCTAGCGCAACGCCGCCTTCGCCTTCCAGACTGACGACCAGTGTCGCCGTCGAGAGGAAGAGCAGGACCAGGATGTCGTCAAAGACGGCCGCGCCAAGCAAGCCGAGACCGACGCGCGACCGCAGCATCCCAAGCTCGATGAGTGTCTGGGCCGAGATGCTGACGCTGGTCGCCGAGAGCGCCAGGCCAATGAACAGCGCCTCACTTGTGCCGATGCCGAATGCGAGCGCCGTCGCGGCCCCACCCACGAGCGGAATGATCACGCCCAACACGCCGGCGAAAGCGGCCACCCGTCCTGAGTGCAGCAGCTCGGTCAGTTCCAGTTCCAGACCGGCCAGGAACATCAGCAGGACCACGCCAATCTCGGCCATCAGGCTCAACAGCTCCGGCAGCAGGTGATCCTCGGCGAAAACGGGCCAGGCGCCCAGCATGTTCAGGAAAGTTGGGCCGAGGAGGATGCCCGCCAGCAGTTCGCCCAGGACCGATGGCTGGCCCAAACGGATGCTCAGATAGCCGCTCAGCTTCGCAGCGGCGATGACAATGGCGATGGCCAGGATGAAGTGCAGGAACTCGCTGTTCATGCTTGCCCCGTCACGCGCCTCAAGGTGATCGTCGAGCCGCGCCTGGTCAACTCCACTTCGTCGCCGTTCCGGATCGTCGCGAACAACTCGGGCCCGAAACCGTATGCATATGGGATGCCCTCCAGCGAGCAGGCGGGGGCGGTCTGCTGGTCGATCTCGGCATTGATGACGGCTATGGGCGCGACGCCGCGGTAGAACAACTCCAGGAGGACATAGGGTGCGACGCTGGAACCCGTGCCGCGCGGAAAGATGGCGATCTTGCCGGCCATTGACTGGCCGTCGGCCGGGTGGCCTTCTTCCTCGATGACGCCGGTCTGGCGATTGACGAAGCCGAGGAAGGTGATCGGCGTGTCGGTCACGAGGGCGACGCCGCGGACGGTGAAATCATCCTGCGAGGGCAGGCCGGAACCGGACAGCACGTCCGGGGCAGCGGATGATCTTGGCTCGCTTCGCGTAGACACCAGCGGACGTGCTTTGCCCTTGCCGGCGTTCCTGGGAGCCGGCTCTTCATCGAACGACCACTCGCCGGCGGCGATGGCGATGCAGTCGGCCAGGGTCATGACCGAGGTCGGGATGCCGTTCAGGCCAGACCGGATGTAGTGCTCGGCCTTCATCGAGTTGGTCAGGACGTGATGGACCCAGGTCGGATCGTACGGCACGACTTCAGGGCAGGTGTTTTCCAGCAGCAACGCGCCGGCGCCGCGGATCGCGTCCGCAAGTCCGGTCTTTTCGGCAATCGCCCTCGACGTGGCGGAGGTGAAGATCCAGAGAGGTGGCGGCTGGCCTGGGCCGCTTGGACCGGGCGAGACGCGCCGGCCGCGGAGCGCGGCCGCGACAGCCCGTAGTTCTCCGATCGACGCCTGGGGGCAGCCAATGACAACCAGCGACGGCCGTGTCGCCGGCCGCAGCGCTTCGTAGCGCGCCCGCAACGCGGCTTCGTCGAAGGTCAGTTCGGCCTGCCACGTCGACGGCAACGTCACCCCGCTTTCGCTCAAGTAGAGCAAGGGGCTGCCGTAGTTGGCCGACGCTGCGCTGAGCGCCTTGCGCTGCTCGTGGTTGAGCTCAGGCGGCAGGCCGGTGAAGAGTGGGATCGGCCCGAAGGGAAGTTTCCAGCCCGGCTGGCGCTGCTTGCCAACCCAGTCGCCGAGGATGGAGAAGTCGGTCGGGTCGGAGAGGGCCGCGGTGACGTGGACGATCACGTTTGGACGGCGCGCTTCGTCCCCAAACAGACCGTAGTCGGGGGCATAGCCGGTCAGGGCGCTGGCCAGGGCGGACAACCCGGACTCGCGGTTGGTGCGAAAGCCCGCGTAGGAGTTGGCGAAGCAAATGGCGTTCGACTCCGCCCAGGCGGCCAGGACCGGCCCGTCATCGCCTTCCGGCAGCAGGTCGCCCCACTCATAGGGCACGCAGGACTGGATGGTGTTGACGCCCAAACTGGCGTAAAGCCGGACGATCTCCTGGTGGTGGGCCAGGAAATCGGGCTCGACGATGCGCATCGCCGGAAACTGGGCTTCGTCGCACCCGGCCGAATTGAGCGTAGTCGGCACTGCCACCCCTTCGCCCGGGTCTTCGGCCAGCCGGGCCAGGAACAGGCGCAGCCCCAGCCCGCCCGTTAGCGGCGAGACGCCGGAGAGGTGGGCGCTCTGGATGGGGACTAGGCGCGGGGCCCCCGCGGTTGCGGCCAGGTCAAGCAGCAGGCGCATGCCCATCTGCCGGGCGCGGCCGTGGCGGCCGTCGAGCATGGCCTGTTGGTCGCTAGTCAGTTGCACATCTCCTCCAAACGCGTCGAATCGACGCGGGTTGTGTTGCCGGCATGGACAATGGTCAGGCGGCCGCGTTTCCCGACCGGACGACCTCAACGGCTACCCCGGTCGCAGCCTGGATCCATTCAGCGAAGCGGACGATGCCGTCTTCCCCGAAGCGCGACAGGTTTTCCTTTCTCGGAGCGCCGAGCAACAGCAGTGTCGCGCCCGACTCAGTCAGGTAGTGGGCGATCTCCTCGCCGACCTTGCCCTCGCGGATGACGCGTTCGGCCGCCAGTCCTGAGTCCTCGGCTCGCTTCTCCGCGATCCGCAGAATCGTCTGGCCCATCCAGCGCAGTTCTTCCCGGACCGAGGAGGCCAGCCCTTCCTCATGGTCGCCGAGGGACGTGAGGTCGATGACGTACAGGAAGACCAACTCGCCGTTTGTCGCCCTGGCTCGTTCGATGGCTGCTCGCTGGACGGCGCGGCTGCCGACACCTCCCCGTGTGGCGCAGACGACCTTAGTCATGGCTGGCTGTCTCGTTGCTCTCGCCGGAGCTGGAACTGCCTTCGGTGATGATGCCAAGGGCGGCCAGGCGGTTGTCGGTCTCGCGGATGAAGTCCGCCTGGATCTCTTCAGAAACGAGGCCGCGGCTGGCGGCGTCTGTGATGGCCGTTCGTTCCGCCTTGAGAACGTCGGCCCGGGCTTGCAGGTAGAGCGCCTGTTCGAGGTCGGGATAGGTGTCGAGGTGGTCGCGCAGCGCGTGGCGCGAGTCCTCCAACTCATCTTCATAGTTGGCGCGCATGGCTTCCCACAGGTCCCGGAAAATGATGCCGTCGGCCCGCAGCCGGTCCAGTTCTTTCAGGCCCGCGCGACGCGCGAAGGCGGCTGCCTGCAACCGCTGCAGGGCGATGGCGTGGGAATCATTCTGCACTAACCCGAGCCGGCGGAGGAGCGTTTCGATGGTCGTGCCCTGGACGAGGATGGTGAACAGCACGACGCCGAACGTCATGACCCGGATCTGCTGGGCGAGCAGCGGGTCGGCGAGCTGCCCGCTGGCGACCAGGGCCAGTGCCAGACTGATCGCTCCGCGCAGCCCGCCCCAGAACATGACGTGCTGGTAAGCGCGGGGAACATCGCGCCTTGTGGCCGTGATACGGTTGTAAGCGCCGGTCATGGAGTAGACGGTGACCGCCCGGCTAAGCAGCACGGCCGCGACGGCGACGATGATGGGGACGATGAACTGGACCAGCTCATTGAGCTGCATCTCGATCCCGATCAACAGAAAGACGAGCGAGTTGGCGACGAAGGCCATGAACTCCCAGAAGTTCATCAACGTCAGTTGGGTCGTGGGCGAGGTGTTCCGAGTGCCGATGTTGCCCACCGTCAGGCCGGCGGCGACGACGGCCAGCAGGCCGCTGACGTGCAGGCGTTCGGCCAGGACGTAAGCGCCGAATGCGAGGGCGACCGTGGTGGCCGTTTCGATCAGGTGGTCGTCGACGTTGCGCAGGACGGCATACGAAACAGCGAAGCCGAGGATGAGGCCGACCAGCACGCCGCCGACCGAGACGCGCAGGAACTGGAGGATAGCGCCGGCCAGCGTGAACTCGGCATTGGGCGTTCCGGCCATCGCCATCACGGCCGCGCTCAGGGCCAGCGAAAAGACGACGATGGCCACGCCGTCGTTCAGGAGGCTCTCTCCTTCGAGCAGGATGGCCAGCCGTTTACTGACGCCCAGACTTCGGAAGAAGGCGATGACCGCCACCGGGTCTGTGGCCGCGATGAGCGCGCCGAATGCCAGCGCTCCCAGGAGCGGGATGTCGAGCACCTGGAAGACGATCCAGCCGACGATGAAGGTCGTCAGCAGCGTGCCGCCGATCGCCAGCAGGAGGACAAGAGGCAAGTCTTCGCTGAACGCCTTCCACTTGATGTGCAGGGTCGCCTCGAAGACGAGCGGGGGCACCAGGACCGCCAGGATGAGCTCGCTGCTGATGTCAAACTGAAGGAAGCTCGGGAAGAGCGCCAGCACCAGGCCGACGACAACAAGCGCCACCGTGTAGGGCAGGCGGACGCGGCGGGCCAGGATTGCCACGGCCGCGGCGATTGACAGGAGCAGGACGAAGGCGATCTCCTGCTCGATGAGCGTGCTTTCTTGAGCGACTCGGGCGGCGGACTGCAACATAGGCGTACCGGCTGGTCAATCGAGGTATTCGCGCAGATCGACCGTTCCGTAGTGGCCGCGCTCGTACTTGCTGCGGTCGACGCCCCAGGGGATGGTGCAGTCGAGCCCCATTTTGGCCGTCAGGCTCTTCTTGCCGGGCACGTGCGTTCCGGAAGGATCAAGCGAACTACCGGGTTGATTGGTGAAGACGTAGAGATCGCGATCGGCCTGAAAGCGGGTGGCCATGGCCCACTCGACCTGGGCCGGGTCGTAGATATCGACATCCGTATCGACCACCCAGACGTGTTTGAGCGAGCCGTGACCGCGGAAGGCGGCCTCAATGGCCCGGCGGCCGTCGTCCGGGCCCTGCTTGTCGATCTGGACCACGGCATGGAGCCACGACGTCCCGCCCGGCGTGATCGCCGCGCCGGTGCAGCGGGTCACCTTGTTGACCTCGTCGAAGATCGTCGGCTCCTTCGGCATGCCCATCAGCATCTTGTGCTCCAGCCCGCCCGGCAGGAGGGCATGGAAGATGGGGTCGCGGCGGTGGGTGATCAGGTCGATCTCGATCACCGGCTGGTCGCGCAGGATGTCCATCGTCTCGGTCAGGTCCATGAATGGCCCTTCGGACGTGCGGCGCTTGGTGATGCGCCCCTCCAGTACGATCTCGGCGTCGGCCGGGACTTCCAGGTCGTTGGTGATGCACCTGACCAGCGGCGTCGGGGCCAGGGCATGGGCCACGGCCAGTTCGTCGACGCCGGGGGGCGGGCTCATCGACGCGGCCAGATGGACGGCCATCGAGACCCCGATGCAGATGGCGACGGGCAGGTCGCCGTCTGTCTTTTGCATCGCAGTGTAGGTGCCGCGGTTCTCAACGATCCGGGCCGCGAAATGGCGCTCGTCCAGCCGAAGCAGGCGGTGGTAGCACATATTCCGGCCGAGGTCAGGGTCGCGGATGATGACCACGTTGCTGGCGATGTAATGCCCGCCATCTTGTGGCAGGTGGAGCAGGACCGGCAGCGCGTTGAGGTCTACTTCTCGGACGACGACCTCCTGGCAAGGCCCCTCCGCCACGACCGGCGGCGGGACGGGGTGGTTGATGGCGTGAGCCAGATGCGCCATCAACTCAGGGATGGGCACGCCCAGGTCCATGCTGAAGTACTTGCGGTCGGAGCACGGCCCGGCGCAGATGCGCCAGCCGGGATGTCCGGCGATATCCGTGAACAGCACCGGCCGCCCTTCCAGGGCGTGCGCCACGTTCGCGACCTCAAACCTGGGAGATACCGGACGGCTGATGGTGACCAGGTCGCCGCTTGCAGCGGCCAACTCGATGAATCGGCGAAAGCTCATGGGTGAACTCAATCGGACTTCGACGTCGCGAGAAACGCCTCGGACGGACAATTCTGCTATTATACCGGACGTGTCGCTGTGGGGTAGCCGGCGCGTCGCCCACTGCCGGGCACGGCTGCGCGTACAGGAACCTGCAAGGAGTGAAGTCGGATGCGCGACCGGTTGGTCTTGTTGTTTGCGCTGGGGCTGGCGGCGCTGGCCGGCCTGGCCTGCAATGCGTTCGCCGGGCGGCCGTCTCTGGTCATCCCATCGCCGCCGGCCGGCGCGCCGCTGCCCGCGACGCTGCCCGCCGGCCCGGGCGACGGAGGCGGCCTGGAACTGGCTCCCACCGTCACCATACCGGGCCAACCCACACTGACCGGCAATGAGCCGGCTGTCGTCATCCTGGTTGATCTCAATGTCCGCTCAGGCCCCGGGGTCAGCTTCAGGCGGGTGGGCTTCATGTTGCGCGGCGAACGAGCGGTTGTCCTGGGTCGCGATGAACGATCCGGCTGGTGGCGGATCGCCTGCCCGCCATCGGCCGACGGCCCGGATTGCTGGGTCTCCGGAGGGGAGCGCTACACGCGCCTGGAAGCTCCGGCGGCCGATCCGGACACCGTCGCGCCGACCGTCCTTGCGCCGACGCCGGCCGGTGCGCCTCCCCCGCAACCATAAACAAGTGCTCCCCCTGATCCAGAGGGTCAGGGGGAGCGTAGGAAAAGGTCCGGCGCCGGGGTCGGGGCGGCGCTGCCGGGCGTTGTGTGCGTCTGCGTCCCTATTTGCGGCGCAGGAAAGCGGGTATGTCCAGATTGGTGGGCGAGAAGCGGGCCGAGGCCGGCGCCTGCTCCATGTCCTGTTCAACCTCGACCGGCTGCGGCGCGTTTGCCTGTGACGGCGTCGGACGCGGCGCTTCTCGCCTCGGGGCTTCAAAGGGTACCGGCTCCGGCCGGGTGATGAGCTGGCGGCGGGCGGTGGCCCGGTCAAAGCCGGTGGCGATGACCGTGATCCGTATTTCATCCCCCATCGTGTCGTCGATGACAGCGCCGAAGATCACGTTGGCGTCGGGGTGGACCGTCTCGCGAATGATGGCTGCGGCCTGATTCACCTCGAACAGGCTGAGGGTCGGGCCACCGGTGATGTTAAACAGGACGCCCTGGGCCCCATCGATCGTCACATCCAGCAGCCGGGAGCTGACGGCGTTCTGGGCGGCCGCGCGGGCCCGTTCCTCGCCACTCCCACGGCCGACCGACATGAGCGCCGCGCCGCCGGCCGACATGATCGTCTTGACATCGGCGAAGTCAAGGTTGATCAGACCGGGGACGGTGATCAATTCGCTGATGCCTTGAATGCCCTGGCGCAAGACGTCATCGGCCATCAGGAAGGAGTCTTGCAGCGACATGCGCTTGTCCGCGATCTCCAGCAGGCGGTCGTTGGGAATGACGATGAGGGTGTCAACGTGGTCTTTCAGCCGGTCGATGCCGGCGTCAGCCGCCGCCTGGCGCTTGCTGCCTTCGAAGCTGAACGGCCGGGTGACGACGCCAACCGTGAGCGCGCCGATATCCCTGGCCACCTTGGCCACGATCGGCGACGCGCCGGTCCCCGTGCCGCCGCCCATGCCGGCGGTGATGAAGACCATGTCCGAACCTTCGAGCACCAAATGGAGCTCGTCCATCGTCTCGTTGGCCGCTTTCTCGCCCTGGTCAGCGTTGCCGCCCGCTCCGAGGCCCCGCGTCAGCTTGTCGCCAATGCGGACCCGGATCGGCGCTTGCGACTGGGCCAGCGCCTGGTTGTCAGTGTTGACGACGATGAAATCGACGCCGTTGACTCCCGACTCGATCATGCGGTTGACGGCGTTGCTCCCACCGCCGCCTACGCCAACCACGCGAATGCACGCCGTGCCTTCCGCCAGTGGTGCTCGCTGCATAGCCATTTCCCTTTTCCCACCCTTTGATCTGACTAAGGACGAGGCGCTCCACGCGTCAACGCCCACGATGACTAGAACAGGGTCGCCTTGTTCCCGGGGCGGCCGTCGTATCCGCTGGCGAACTGGTCGAGGACTGACTTCTCGACCAGCCACTTGTTACCGAACTTGATGGCGGGCAGCTTGCCATCACGGATCAGACGGCGGACCGACTCCGGGTGAATGTTGAGGCGTCTGCTCACTTCATTCACATCGGCGTAGCTTAAAAGCAGGTCTTCTTTACTCATTTCCGTTCTGGACAGACAGGGTGCTGACCTCCGCACGCTGCCGCTTCCGGCTACTCTGCAACGCTACCGATCTCGAATGTTGCGACAATACAACAAATAGAGATCGCCGTCAAGCACGGGGTGTTTCTTTTTACGTAGCGCAGCAGGGTGCTAACTGGTGGATCGTGTAAAAGAATGTGGGGAAAGGGAGGGCGTCCGAACCTTAGCAAAACGGTAACACGCCGTTAAAGGGCTGTTAAACCAGGAGCGCTATTCTTCTACGTGAGGCAAGCGGTACTGTGGCTTCGAGGACATGCAAGGCTCCCCGCCTGCGCTTGAAGGTTTCTGTTTTCTTCCAAGATTCTCTTCTCTGACATCAAGGGCCGGCCCCAAAACCGGCCCTTGATGTCATTTAGGCCCCGGAACGGCCGCTATTCGAGCAGCAACCCGCAGATCGAGACGAGTGAGGTATCCTGGCTGTCAGCGGGGCAGTGCTGGTAGTCTATCCGGCCGCCGCTGGCCTGCCCTAGGTGGCGCAGCATGAGGTAAAGGGCCGAGAACCCGCAGATACGGTTGCGATCCTGGACGGAGGCGACGTGCCGGAAAAAGGCATCCGCGTCGCCTGCCAGGATGGTGTCCATCAGCGCAGCATCCCACGCCCTGAGCGCTTCTCGCCGCGGCCGGTCCATCGTGAACGCGTCGCCAAAAGCGGGGCCAACATGGGCGAGATCGACCGAGGCGACGACCAGTGTCCGCCGGCCGTTGGTTGCCTGGCCCAGCGCCTCCAAAAAGCGGTTGAGACGCGGGTCGTGGGCCGGATGCGAGCCATTCGTGACGAAGTGGTGGAATGGGCCAACGAGCACTGGCACCATCGGACATGGCGCGCGCTGCGCTTCGTGGAAGACATGGTGGAGCCAGACGGCCGACAGCTCGACCGAGTGCTCGCGCCGGTGATGGAGCTCCTCGGCGTAGGCGGCTTCCGGCCCGATCGCGCCGGCCAGCCGGTCGACAAGGTCCGTATCGATCGGCAGGACGCCATAGGGTGTGGCATAGGGCTGACGCGTCAGGGTGACGGTGCCCGGACCCCCGTTGTGGTCTGTGCCCAGCATGATGACGACCTCGGCCTCGAGGACAGCGGGCGCGGCCGCGCTCCAGACTTCGGCATAGACTTTCCCGCCCCGGCCATAGTCGATGTGGGGCGAGACGACGGCGCGAAGAGGCGTGCCGTTCGCCGGGGGCGCGCTGCCCCAGCCGAAGCCGCTGAAGGCAGCCGCGAGGTCGACCGGGTCGGCCGGATAGCTCAGGCCGGCCAGTGCCGCGG
>CAYRBP010000007.1:53704-93478 GCA_964422535.1 uncultured Ardenticatenaceae bacterium
AACTGCCGGTCGGTTAGCTCCAGCGGATCGCGCAGGAGCCACATCTGCTGGCCCTGGTGAAACACCGGCTGGAAGTCCAGGGGGCGAAGGCGCGGTCGTTCGGTCATGTGAGGGGCCGGTCGCGTTGCGGGAATGGGGGACTGCGTCAGCAAAGCGGGGCAAACCCGAACGGCCCGAGGAGAAGCTCGAACAGCGGCCGGAGCGACCCGCAGTAGAGCAGGCGACCGTTATCGTATGCATCGAGCAACAAAAAGGTGCCGGCGCAGACCAGCAGCGCGGCCGCGATCACCCCGCACCCGAGCCAGAACCCGCGCCGCTTGCGCTTTGGGGCATAGTCATAGCTGGGGATGGCCTGGGCGGAAGGCTGCGGCCGGCTCTCGGCCGCCGGCACATACGGACGGTAGCTCTGCTTGGGCGGTGGGGGCGGGCCAGCCAGGGGAGCCGGGGCCGGCTGGACGGGTGGAAGCGGCTCCGCCACCGGCGCGACTGGCGGCTGGACCGGCTGCGTCATGACGGCTGGCGCAGGCCGCAGCGGACCCGTATCGCCTCCGGTCTGATATCGAAGCCGGATGGTATCGCCGAGGTCGATGATATCCCCATCTTGGAGGGCCGTCAGGCGGCCGATACGCTGGCCGTTGACGAACGTGCCATTGGTGCTTCCCATGTCCTCGATCGCGTAGTAGCCCGCTTGCCGCACCAGACGCGCGTGCCGGCGCGAGACTTCAGGGTCGGCCAAAACAAGGTCGTTGCCGGCGCTGCGGCCGATGGTCGCCTGTTCTTTTTGGAGGATGAAGCGCAGGTCCGGCTGCGGTCCGCGTTCAAGATGAAGCGAGGCCTCGATCGTTTCCATATCGTCATACTATAGCGGGCTTCACACGTCGCGGCGAATGGTCTCGCGCCGGGGCGACGGTCGATAAAACAGGCGCGTGCCTGCGAAACGGCTGTGACTGGACCGGAGTCGAGTCGCGCATGACTGCAGGCTAGTCCGTGCTCGCCGCGGCCGCTCGCGCGCGCCGGACGTCGGCGACGATGGTGCGCCAGACGGCCTGCAGCGACTCGCCCGATTCAAAGCCAAGATAGATGGTTCGGGCCTTCGGTGGCGTCGGGCTCGGTTTCCCATCATCATACTGCTGGAACTTGGTGTACTCCGGTCCCCAGGCCGACATGAAGCTGACGGCCAGGCACTCCAGCGGCCGAGGGCCGAACAGCAACCAGCCGCGGCGAGCGCCCTGCAGGTTGGCGGCGTTGAAGAACTGGTAGGCGAACTTTCCGGGGCGTTCCTCGACCATGACGATGTGGTCGCCCAGCGGGACCTGCCAGTAGTGGCCCGGCTTTTGCAGGACGGCAACATCGCGGCTGGAGACGCTGAATACCCCGGTCGCCTGGAGGGGGACGCGCTGGTTCGGGGCGAGCGTGCCCGCGCTGCCGGTCAGATCATCGGAGGGCAGGGCGTCGGCCGCGGCCACAAAGCGGATATAGTTCGACCGGCGGGCGCGCCAGAATGAGAAGGCCAGCCAGATCAGCACCAGCAGCAGGGCTGCGAGCGCGACCACCGGCCACTGCCGGACCCAGCCGGCGAGCAGCAGCGCCGCCAGACCGAGCATCATCCAGCGGCTGAGGCGCATGCCGAGCAAGGAACGGTTGGCCGCCGCGTAGGCAAAGGCGTTCATTCGGCTCAGGTAGCCATAGCTCAGGCGTTGCAGGGGCGATAGGGCTTCCACCGGAAGGCGATCCTCGAACGTTGTGTCGCATCACCTCGCGACATCAAGACCTGATTCTAGCAAACGCGCGCCGGCTGTCACTTACCTGCCACCGCGCTGTCACTTCGTCAGGACGCCGACCAGATGGACGGCGCGCTCCGCTGACAGGCGGCGTTCCAAAACCTCTGACAGCGCCATCAGGCCGGGGGCCAGCGCAAGGTAGGTGGGGTCGGCGACGAACCGCAGCGACGCCAGGCGCAACCCGGCGGAAGCCGCGAGATCGTCGATGGTCTCCCGACGATTGGCTTCGTAGCGGGTGGCGAAGGTGTCGTCGGCCGCGCGGCCGTAGAGCCGGCTGACCAGCCGGCCCTGGAGCGTTCCAAGCCGTCCCGCGAGCCGGTTGGCCCAGGCCAGCGGATGGCGGGCGTTGGGGGTGATGAAGACGAATGCGCCATCGGGGCGCAACAGACGGCTGACTTCGGCGAAGGTCGCCGCGGGTTGGGTCAGGTGCTCCAGCAGCCATGCGGCGTAGATGAGGTCGAACGTGCCCGCGGCAAACGGCAGGCCATCGCTCGCGGCGGCGGCGCGGGGCAGGCGCGCCAGACGGTGCTCGCGGACGGAGGCGAAGTCGGGGTCGACGCCGGCGGCGCGGTTGAGCGGGTGGTCGAGTTGCTCGATCAGGCCGCCACGGCCGCAACCCAGATCGAGCAATCGTGTCCGGGGCGAGAGCCGCGCGCGCACTTCAGCGGCGAAGACCTCCGTCGCGGGTTGCCAGCCCGGATGGCGGGCGCGGTACTGCTCGCGCAGGGCATTCTGGCGGTCAAGCGAGAGCATGGGCCGATTCTAGCCCAAATGCGTGAGAATCGGCTGAAACGCGCGACCGGCAGCCTTCCGCCGCTTGCGCGCGCACGCCCTGTCAGTCATAGTTCTCCGGATGCGCATCCGAATCATCGTTGGCCTGTTGTCGCTGCTACTGCTTTCTGCCTGCCGGCCTTCCGGCGATCTCGTGAACGCCGGCGATCCGACCGCGACGCGCCCGGCGCCGGTCGTCGAGCGCACAGAAGTGCGGTCCACGCCGGTCGCGACCAGGCCGGCAGCAACCGCGCCGGTTGCGACCCCCGTCGAGGCCTCGCCTGACCCAACCGCCGGCCCGACCGCTGAGCCGACCGCGGTCCCCACGGCCGTGGCATCGACGGCTGATGCGCTGGCAACCGATCCGCCCGAGCGCGACGACGTCCGCCTCGCGGTCGCTTTTCGTGGCGTCGTACCGGCCGAGATGACGCCGGCAGCAGATGAACCGGCGCCGCAGATCGGTGACAGCCGCCCCTTCTACATCGGCAACGTTGACGACAACACCGTCGAAGAGATCGACGCCGTACTGCTGGCGGCCGGCGAGCATGCCTATTTCTGGTTTGAACAGGACGACGCTGTCAGTGACCCGCCGGAAGATGAGCTGGCGGACGTCGCGGCGGCGTTCGACGCGATCTACGAGTCGGTCGTTGCCGCGTTTGCGGCCGGTGCCGGCGACCGCAACCTGGCTGAGCCGGTCCACATCGTCCATGCCCAGCCGGATACCCTGTGCGTCATCCAGCCAGACGCAGGCTGCCGGCTGGCGGGTTACTTCAGTTCGCGCGACATGCTGCCCCGCTGGGCCAACCCGTACTCCAACGAGCGCGCCATGTTCGTCATGAACCGTGACCAGTTCGACAGCGCCGGCTACTTGCCCGTGCTGGCCCACGAGCTCCGCCACCGGGTGGAAGCCGAATACGACAACGGCGACGAGGATTGGGCCGTCGAAGGGTCGGCCATGCTGGCCGAGGACCTCCTCGGCTACCCGGAGGTCGCGCAGCAGCGCGGGCAGCTTTTCCTCGGGAGCCCCGACCAGCAGCTCAATACCTGGAGCGAGACCGCGCGGGCGGCCCACTATGGCCAGGGATACCTGGTCAGTCGCTTCCTGTATGATCGCCTCGGTGCCGGGGACTATCGTCGGCTGGCCGCCAGCCCCGAAAGCGGTCTGGCGGCCGTCGATGGCCTGGGGCTCGGCGTCAGTGGCGTCGACCTGTGGCTCGACTGGCTGGCGGCGATGGCCCTCGTGGACGAGCCTGACGCGCCGGCTGACTATCGCTGGCGCGGCCCTGCGCTGGAGCCTGCGGCGGCACAGCCCGTCAACAACCGGCCTGAAGCGATCGAGGCGACCGTCAGCCAGTATGCGGCCGACTACTACGAGCTGCCGTCGAGTGGGACCACATCCGTGGCGTTCGCCGGCGACCAGGAGGTAGCCTTGCTCGCCGCATCGGGACCGATCGACGGTCCGTTCTGGTATGCCGTGAGGGCCAACTACAGCAACCCGCGCCTGACGCGAACGGTCGACCTGACCGGCGTCTCCGGGGCCACCCTGGGCTACCGGGTCTATGCCGACATCGAGCAGGGCTACGACTTCGCTTACGTTTCCGTCTCGACCGACGGCGGCGTGACGTGGCAGCCGCTGGCGGCGGGCGGGATGCAGGGCCTCGACGCGGCCGACGACCCATCCGGCTCCGCCCTGGGCGAGCGATACTACACCGGTCGGTCCCGCGCCTGGCTGGATGAGACGATCGACCTGACGCCCTATGCCGGACAGGTCGTCCAACTCCGCTTCGAGGTGATGACCGACCCCATCCTGACCTACGACGGCCTGGCGGTCAGGGACATCGCCATCCCCGAGATCGGCTTCACCGATGAAGGAACGACGGGGCCGGACGGCTGGACGGCCGAGGGCTTCGTCTGGACGGAGCCGGTCGTGCCGCAGTCGTGGCATCTTCAGCTCATCACCTTCGACGGCGAGACGCCCGAAGTGACGTCCATCCCGGTTGAGGCGGACGGGACGGCGGCGTTCGAGGTGTCGGCCCTTGCCGGGGAGCGGCGGCCGGTGCTGATCGTCGCGGCGACCGCGCCGCGGACGTTGCAGGCGGGGAATTACCGCCTCGACTTGCGCTAGCGAGACGGACTGCCTCGTCCACGGGAAGTCGGAACGTTGGGCGGGGCAGCCGGCTTCCCGGCGGTCGCTTGAGCGGGTTGCCCACGACGATCCGTGCGCTAATTGTTCCCTGTCTCGCGCCTCGCGATTACAATAGGTTGGAGGTGCCGGGAGATGTCTCTCGGCCGATTCCCAGATTCCGCCAGAAGCAGCCAATGAACCGAACGGCCCAGATCCTTGCTACCGGCAGCTATGTGCCGGACCACATCATCACAAACGCTGAGGTTGACCGGCTCATGGGAGCCGACACGGCCGACTGGCTGGTCGCCAACGTCGGCATCCGCGAACGGCGCTGGATGTCGCCCGAACAGACGACATCCGATCTGATCGTCGAGGCTTCCCGCCGGGCGCTGCAGAAGGCCGGGGTCAGCCCCGAACAACTCAACCTGATCATCGTTTCGACCGATACGCCCGACTACCTTTCGCCCAGCACCTCGGTCGTCGTCCAGCACAAGCTCGGCGCGGGCAACGCCGGCGCGTATGACGTCAACAGTGCCTGTGCCGGTTGGGTGACAGCGCTGGACCAGGGCGCGCGCTACGTGGCGACCGACGCCGGGATGGACTTCGTCCTCGTGGCCGGCGGCTACGGCATGAGCCGCTTTCTCGACCTGGGCGACAAACGCACGGCCAACCTGTTCGCCGACGGGGCGGGCGCGGCCGTCCTCGGCGTCGGCGACGCGCCGGGCTTCCTGGCCTCCAACTTCCTGGCCAGGGGTGAGTACTACGACGCGCTGGGCATCTACGGCGGCGGAGCCGCCCGGCCCAGCACGGCCGAGAATGTGGCCGCCTACGGGCCGCCCGTCGTCCAGTTCGTACGCAAGTTCCCGCGCACGTTCAATACCGAGTACTGGCCGCTGCTGATCCAGGGCGCGCTCGACAAGGCCGGGCTCGCGCTGGATGACGTCGACCACTTCTTCTTCACCCAGCTCAACCTGCGCACGATCGAGACGATGATGGACTTGCTCGGCCAGCCGATCGAGAAGACCCACTGGGTGATGGACAAGTGGGGCTACACCGGATCGCCCTGCGTCGTCATGGCGCTCGACGACGCCATCAGCAACGGCCGCGGGCCAAAGCCGGGCGAGATCGTCCTCTTCTGCGCCAGCGGCGGCGGCATCAGCATGGCCGCGTCCGTCTGGCGCTGGGTCCGGTGACCGGAGGCACTGGCATGCACTTCGGAGGGTACATCGGCGACTACCTGGCCCGGCGCGAGCTGTACTCGCCCGAGGCGCTTGCCGTGGTCGACACGGGCAAGACGCCGGAATGGCGGCTCTCGTTCCGGCAGCTAAACGACCGCGCCAACCGGCTGGCGGCCTGGTTGCGCGCCACCGCCGGCGTCGGGGTCGGCGACCGGGTGGCCATCCTGGCCCATGACGGCGTCGAGCACCTTGACTGCTTCTTTGCCTGCGGCAAGCTGGGCGCGATCCACACCGCGCTCAACTGGCGGCTCCACCCGGAAGAACTGGCGGGGATCGTCGCCCAGACGACCCCGAAGGTCCTGGTCTATTCCGCCGGGTTGGGTGAGAAGGTGGCGGCATTGCAGGGGCTGCTGCGCGATCGGCCGCATCGCATCGCCTTCGCCCTCGTCGCAGGCGGGGAGGGGACGGACGGCAGCCTGCCCTATGAAGCGCAACTGGCGGCAGCGCCGGCGGCCCCGGTCACGACGCCGGGCCTGGAAGCCGAAGATATCGCCGCGCTGATCTTCACTGGCGGGACGACCGGATTGCCGAAGGCGGCCCAGGTCTCGCACCGGATGATCGCCTGGAACACGCTCAACACGGTCATCCACGACCTGACTCACAACGACATCTATCTCAACGTCTTCCCGCTCTTTCACACCGGCGGTTTGTTCGTCTACACACTCCCCCAGGTCATATTCGGTGGGGCGACCATCCTGATGCCGCACTTCGATCCGGTGCGGGTGCTGGAGTTGCTTGAGCGCGAGCGGGTGACCGTCTTCGCCGCCGTTCCGACCATGTACCAGCTGATCGCCCAGGCGCCGAACTGGGCCGAGGCCGACCTGTCGTCGCTACGCTTCTGCACGTCCGGAGGCGCGCCCTTGCCCGTGCCGCTGGTCGAGCAGTACACGCGTGAGAAGGGCATCCGTTTCAAACAGGGCTTTGGGATGACCGAGTTCGGGCCGGGTATCTTCGCCCTCGCCCCGGAAGACGCCATCCGCAAGGCGGGCAGCATCGGCCGCCCCAACTTCTACGTCGATGCCCGCATCGTCGATGAAGACGGAGCGTTCCTCGGACCCGACGAAGACGGCGAACTGGTGTTGAAAGGGCCATCGTATTGCTCCGGTTATTTCGGCGACCCGGAGGCCAGCGCCGCGGCCGTCGATGCCAACGGCTATTTTCACACCGGCGATATCGCTCGCTACGACCGCGAGGGGTACTTCACCATCATCGACCGCAAGAAGGACATGTTCATCAGCGGCGGCGAGAACGTCTACCCGGCCGAGATCGAAAAGGTGCTCTACAGTCACCCCGCCGTGCTGATGTGCGCCGTCATCGGCCTGCCCGACCCGAAGTGGGGCGAGGTGGGCAAGGCCTGCGTCGTCCTCAAGGCCGGCGCGGCGGCGAGCGAGGACGACTTGCTCGCCTATATGGCCGCCCGGCTGGCGAAGTTCAAGGTACCGAAGAGCGTGACACTCCTGGACGCCCTGCCGATCTCCGGCGCGGGCAAGATCCTGAAGCGCGAGTTGCGCGAAAGATTTATTGGCAATGCCGCCGGACTGAACCGGCCGGCCTGAGTTACCCAGTCATCCGAAGGAGAACCCAATGGCAACGATTCCAACCTTACCTGGCATCACCTCAGCGATGATCCCGACGTCGCGCATCCGCACCCACGTTCTCTTCAGCGGGAATGAGGCGGGCGAGCCGGTGGTCTTCATCCACGGCAACGCCTCGTCCAGCACCTTCTGGGAAGAGACCATGCTGGCCCTGCCGGCGGCGTACCGGGGGATCGCCGTGGACCTGCGCGGCTACGGCGACACCGAGGACCTCTTGATCGACGCAACCCGCGGCGCGAGGGACTGGAGCGACGATCTGAAGGCGCTGTCAGACGCGCTCGGCGACAAAGCTGCCCACCTGGTTGGCTGGTCGATGGGCGGCGCGGCCGTGCTGCAATTTGCGCTCGACCACCCGGCGCTGGTCAAGACGATCACCCTCATCAACCCCGTCAGCCCCTACGGCTTCGGCGGTACGAAAGACGTCGAGGGCACCCCCTGCTACGACGACTTCGCCGGTTCCGGTGGCGGCACCGTCAACCCGGAGTTCGTGCGCCGGATGCAGATCAGCGATCGCAGCGAGGAAGACGCCAACAGCCCACGCAACGTCATCAACGCCTTCTACTACAAGCCACCCTTCCGCGCCGGCCGCGAGGAGGCGTTTCTCAGTTCGCTGCTGCTGGAGAAGACCGGCGGCGACCGCTATCCCGGCGACATGACCGCTTCGGACAACTGGCCCAATGTCGCGCCGGGCATCTACGGCCCGATTAACGCCGGTTCGCCGAAGTACATGAACCTGAGCGGCATCGTCGACATGCCCAGCAAGCCGCCCATCCTGTGGGTCCGCGGCGACAGCGACCAGATCGTCGCTGACGGATCGCTGTTCGACTTCGGCACCCTCGGCAAGTTTGGCTGGGTCCCCGGCTGGCCGGGGGAGGATGTCTTCCCGCCGCAGCCGATGGTCTCGCAGACGCGGGCCGTGCTCGACCGCTACGCGGCCAATGGCGGGTCCTACAGCGAAGTCGTCATCGCCGACGCCGGCCACTCGCCCCATATCGAGAAGCCGGAGGCGTTCGGCCGCGCCTTCCTGGCTTTCCTCGCTTCGTAGGGGTGACAACACCCGTCGTGAGAGGTGGCCCCGGTGGAATCCGGTAGCGACGCGACGCTCGCCGCCTGCCTGCTGACCAGGCGGGCTGAGTTGACGCCTGAGCGGATCGCGCTGCTGGACGCGGGGACCGGGGCCGCCTATACCTACCGGCAGTTGAACGAGCGCGCGAACCGGCTGGCCCACGGCCTGGTTGCGCTCGGAGTCGGGAAGGGCGATCGGGTCTGCCTGCTGGCCCATAACGGCGTCGCTACCGTCGACCTGCTCTACGGGCTGGCCAAGATCGGGGCCATCTTCGCGCCGCTGAACTGGCGGCTGACCGCGGCCGAGCTGGCTCCCATCCTCCGCGACTGCGAGCCGAAGGTGATCATCTGTGGCCCGGAGTTCGCCGGGACGCTGGCGGCGTTGCGCCGGCAGGTCGATGTCCCCATCCTGTTCAGCCTGGACGGCGCGCCGGTCGAAGGCGGGCTCGCCTATGAAGACGTGCTGGCCGCGGCCGACCCCGCCGAGCCGGTGCGGCCGGCGCTCTCCGGCGACGACATCTGCTGCCTGCTGTACACCTCCGGCACCACGGGCCGACCAAAAGGAGCGATGATCCCGGGACGGCAGGTGGTCTGGAATGCCATCAACACGGTCATCAGCTGGGGGCTGACCGAGCGTGATGTCTCGCCGATCCTGACGCCGATGTTTCACGCCGGCGGGCTGTTCGTCTTCCTGACGCCCCTCTTCTATGTTGGCGGCCGGGTGGTCATCGCCCGCACCTTCGACAGCGCCGCCTCGCTGGAGCTCATTCAGCGCGAACGCTGTACCGTCATACTGGGCGTGCCGACGCTCTTCCGGTTGTGGATGGCCGACCCGGCCTTCGCGACGGCCGACTTCAGCCATGTGCGCTTCTTCGTCAGCGGTGGCGCGCCGTGTCCAGTCTCGCTCATCGAGGCCTGGCGCGAGGCCACCGGCTGCGTCCTGCGCCAGGGCTATGGCCTGACTGAAGCAGGTGTCAATTGCTTCACCATGACCGACGAGGAGTCGGTCCGCTTCGCCGGCACCGTCGGCCGGCCCATCTTCCACAGCCAAGCGCGCATCGTCGATCAGGACGGCCGCGATGCGGCCCCCGGGGAGACGGGCGAACTGCTCATCAACGGCCCGCACGTCTTCGCCGGCTACTGGCGCGATCCCGAGGCGACGGCCGCCGCCCTGCGCGGAGGCTGGCTCCACACGGGAGACATGGCCCGCCGGGACGCGGAGGGTTGCATCACCATCGTCGGGCGCTTCAAGGACATGATCATCAGCGGCGGGGAGAACGTCTATGCCGCCGAGGTCGAAGCCGCCTTCCTTGAGCATCCCGCGGTGGGCGAGGCGGCGCTGATCGGCGTGCCGGACGAGACCTGGGGCGAAGTCGGGCTGATGGTTGTGGCCCTCCGACCCGGACAGGCGGCGACAGAAACGGAGCTGCTCGCCTTCTGTCGCGAGCGGCTGGCCCGCTACAAGGTCCCGAAGCGCGTCGTCTTCACGCCGGCGCTGCCCACCTCTCCGTACGGCAAGGTGATGAAGGCTGAACTTCGCCGGCAGTTTGCCGGCCTTTGAACGGGAGAGACACACCATGCCATTTGCCCAGGCCAACGGGGTCCGCCTCTACTACGAAGTCCACGGCCGCGGCGAGCCGCTGGTGCTCATCGCCGGCATCGGCTATGACGTCTGGATGTGGCACCGGATGCTGCCGGGGCTGGCCAGGCGCTTCCAGGTCGTCGTCTTCGACAACCGCGGCGCCGGGCAGAGCGACAAGCCCCCCGGCGCCTATTCGGCCGGGTTGCTGGCAGCCGACACGGCCGGGCTGATGGACGCCCTCGGCCTGCCCCGTGCCCACATCCTCGGCCACTCGATGGGTGGCTTCGTCGCCCAGGCCCTGGCCATCCACCACCCGGAGCGGGTCGACAGGCTCATCCTGGCCGCCACGAATTTCGGCGGCCCGCGCCATGTTCCGATCACGCCCGAGGCGATGGCCGTCCTGACTGACGTCCGCGGTGACCCGGTCGAGCGCCTGCGGCGGGGCATCGCTGTCAGCTGCGCGCCCGGCTTCGCCGAGCGGGATCCGGCGCTGGTTGAGGCGTGGGTCAGCTACCGCGCCGGCCATCCGATCGACCCGGCCGGCTATCAGGCCCAACTGGCTGTCGGCCTGTCGCTGCTCCCGGAGGCGGCGTCGTTTGAGGGCAAGCTGGCGGCCGTCCGGTCGCCGGCGCTCGTCCTCTTTGGCGCCCACGACCGCGTGGTGCCAGCCGGCAACGCCGACCTGCTGGCCGCCCGGCTGCCTGATGCGCGAATCGCCATCCTGCCGGATGCGGGCCACTTCTTCCCGCTGGAGACGCCGGAAGAGGCCAACAAGGCGATCATGGAGTTCCTGGGTGGCTGAGCAGCCCGGGTGAATCACCACCGTCGTGCGGACGTCGCCAGTGGGGCGCGACGACACCGTGCCGGCAACGGTCGCGCGCCGTTGCGCTCCCCGGCCGGACCCCGCGCCATGCTCCGCAGGGCCGCAACCGTCGAAACCACGCGGACGCCCTGAAGACACGCCTGCCGCCGGAACTGCGAGGTGGGCATTGATTCGGGCGAGCAAGTTGCTAAGCTCTATAGCCGGTTGAACAATTGACTATGAACTCCTCAGACGATGAACTCATCCGTCGCTGCCGCGAGGGCGACACGCGGGCGTGGAATGAGGTCCTGGACAAATACGAACGCCTCGTATACTCCATCCCGCTCAACTACGGCCTGACGCATCAGGATGCGGCCGACGTTTCGCAGCTGACGTTCATTTCTCTGGTGAATAACCTGGAATCTCTCCGTCCGGACAGCCGTCTCGGTGCCTGGCTGGCGACTGTCGCCCGTCGCCACAGTTTTCACCTGCTCCACAGGCAGAAACGGGAACGACCCGGCGAGGATGAGGATATCGGCGAAAGCGATCACTTGCAGGACTTATCGTCTTCGGAGGCGGCGAGCCACTGGGAGCGGGTCGATTGGGTGAACCAGGGTTTGAACGTCCTGGACAGCCGCTGCCGGGAGCTTCTGCTGGCGCTGTATTTCGGGCCGACAGAGCCGTCCTACGATGAAGTTGCGAAGCAGCTTGGGCTCAGCGTGGGCAGCATTGGCCCCCTCCGCGGCCGCTGCCTGGGCCGGCTGCGCAAAATCCTTGAAGAACGCTAGGTCGCCAAGCGGATGGGCACAAAACGAAACGGATCGAGTGAACCCTGTTTGCGATTCACCCGATCCGTTCGATCACCGCAGTACGAACTTCAGAGCGTGACGTACGTGCTAGAGGTTAGCGCACTGATCTTCCTTGCTGCCGCCCACCACGTTGTTGCCGCCGGTCGGCCGCGGGCTGTTTTCCTTGCACTGCAGGTTGCCGTCGATCGTGTTGCCGGCGATCTTGACCCCACCCAGATTCTGGAAGGCCTGGACGTTGCCGCCAACCATGTTCTTCTGGGCCACCAGCGAGGACCGGTTCTCATCGAACAGGATGTCGCCCGTCACCTTGACGCTCTTGATCTCCGCCGACCCGCCCTGAACGATCTGGACACTGCCACCGACGCTGCCGCCGGTCACCTTGACCGACCTGGCTCCTTCAGCCTGAACGTTGCCGACGATGCGCGCCCCGGAGGCGACCAGGGTCGCGCCGTTTTCGACGACGATCGTCCCTTCGACGCGAGTCTGAGCGAGCGTGCATGTCTTGCCCGACGGTACGCGCAGATTATCGACGGTGACGGCTCCCAGACGGCCGCTGCAGCTGACTTCCTCGGCATGAACAGCGCCTCCGGTGAATACGGCTAGCAGCGCCAGCAGGGCCGCCATCATGACAAACGTTTGCTTTCTCATTGTGTTTCTCCTTTCTATCTTGACTGACGTTCACAGTAAGTTTCGCCACACCGGGCGCGACAGACCGGCGTCTTGGAGCGCTCCATCCAGTACTTCTACGGCCGGCCTGTCATACCGGTGATGGCTGTCGTGAGATAGAAGGCGATTGAAGGGCCGATAAATACACCTTTCCGAAAAATGACCAACTTGAGAGTTGGTGTATTTATTGGCATCGTTACCGCAATAGTATGTATATAGAGGATGGACGTCTGCATCCGAACCAGGCAGGGATAGACTCGTGACTGAGAAACGTAAGCTGGACATTGGCGACTTATTAGACTGGTTGGAAGGCCGGCTCAGCGCCGAAGACGCGGCCGTCGTTGCCCGCGCCGTCGAACAGGATGCGGAGCTGCGGGGCTCGGTTGAATGGCTGCAGGAGTTTCTGCACCTGAGCGCCGCAACCCACCTGGCCGCGCCGAGCAGCGAGTCACGGCGGGCGATCGTCGAATACTACAAAGGCACCATGCGGGACAAGCGTCCGGGTCTGTGGCGGACACTGCGCGGGCTGCTGACCGCCGACAGCGGGGCGCGTCCGTCTCTGGCCGGGGCCAGGAAGACGGCGATCGATTCGGCGCCGCGACAACTCGTATTTTCGACGCCGGCGGCCGATGTCGCGATCAACATCCACTCGCGCGATGAGACGCTTGACCTGGCGGGGCAAGTCTTTCCGCTTGGTGACGAGGAACCGTACTTCACTGTCCAGCTGGAACGGACGGAGGAGGCGACTGACCGGGCCGACCGGACCCTCGACCTGGTGACCACCGATTCTACCGGCAAGTTCAGCTTCCCCGGTCTGCAGGAGGGCCAGTACCGGCTCGTGCTGACGGCTGACGAGTACGAGATCATCATCGAGTCGCTGGAACTGGCGCTGAAGTAGCCGGCGCTGCAACGGGTAGGGCGGTCGACCGGTACGCCGGCCGGCCTGCGCCCCATCGCAGACCTGCCGGCTTCTTCGGCCAGGACAAGGAAATCCAACGCATGTTGCCAGAGTTGATCAACCGCCTCCTCGCCCAAACCGAATCATCGGAGCAGATGGCCGCCCTGGGCGAGGCCGGGCTCCTGAACGACGACGGGCTTTTCGATTTGCTCGACAGCGCGCGTCAACTGGCCCGCCAGGACCCCGTGGGAGCCCGCAGGCTGGCTGAACTAAGCGCGACAGCGGCCGAATCCGTCGGGACGGCGGACATCATCCCCCCGGCGTACTACCTGCAGGCCCAGACCCATGCCATGGACGGTGCGTTTGAGAGCGCTCTGGTCTTGCTCGACGCCTCGCGTCAGGCCTATGAAGGCCTGGGTAACCCCGTTGAGGCATTGCGGACGAACGTCGGATTGATGAGTGTCCTCGGTGAACTGGGGCGCTATCGAGAAGCCCTGGGCATCGCGGAATCGACTCTGGCTGCTCTGGGGACCGCCAGGCGTGAAGCGAATGGCGATCCCGGCACGCTTGAGATGCTGACCGCCAAAGTCACCCAGAACATGGGCACCTGTCACAAGCACCTGGGGAATTACCGGGAAGCCCTCCAGGCATACAGCGCCGCCGAAGCGGGCTTTCGGGCGCTTGGCATGCAGGACGAGACAGCCGAGGTGATGATGAACCGCGGCATCGCGCTCGTCCACCTCGGCCGCGGCAACGAGGCCCGCGACCTGTGCGCCGCTGCGGTTGAGATATTCACCTCCACAGACAACCGCATGCGCCAGGCCCAGGCCCTGGAGAACCTGGCCAACGTCTACCTGATGCTTGGCGACTATAACCTCTGTCTCGATGCCCTGGAACAGGCCGGCCAGCTACTCGTCGGAGGCGCATCGGTCGAAAAGTTCGTCCTCTCGAGCATCACGGCCGATGCCTACCTCGCCCTGAATCTCTATCCTGAAGCCGTGGTCGCCTATCAGGAAGCAGAGGTGGGTCTCCGGGCCGCAGGCATGGTCTACGAACGTGCCTGGACACTGTGGGGATTGGGCGCGGCTCTGGCTGCCCAGGGCATCTACCGGGAAGCTGCCGACGCATTGGCCGGCGCCGCGGCCCTGTTCGAGCAACTCGGCAATCGCCATCTCCTGTCAGCCGTGATGCTCGAGCAGGCCGCGCTGCTCACCGCGCGCGGTCAGCGGGGTGCGGCGATACAGAAGGCGCGCGGCGCGCTGGACATGGTGAGCGGCCGCGACTGGCCCGTTCAGCGGTTCTATGCCCTGCTGAGACTGGCAGATCTGCTGATGCCCGCCGGGCTGGCAACGGCCGAGTTGCTGCTGGGGGAGGCGCAGAGGCTCCTGGTCGAGCTGCCGCTGCCGCACCTGCGTTTCCGCCTGTACCAGCGACTGGGACGGCTCTACCGGCTTCAGGGCCGGGATGGGGAAGCCGAGACCGTCCTGGAAACGGCCGTGCGTGAAACGGAGCAGATCCGGGGCACATTGGCCCGCGAAGCGGTGCGTATCTCGTTCATGCGCGACAAGGCGATCGTCTACGAAGACCTGATCCAGCTTTACCTGGAACGCGGCGACGAGGCCAGCTTGCAGAAGGCCTTCCAGGTAGCCGAACAAGCCAAGTCGCAGGCCCTGGTTGACTGGCTGCTGGGCATCGTTGACACGATTGGCGATGCGGATGCTGATCCTGACCTGCTCGCTCGCTTGCGGGCGCTCCGGGCCGATCTGAATGCTGCCTACAACGAGCTGCTTGGCTTCGACCAGGAAGGCGAGCGCGCCACTCTGGTGACAGACGTCAACCAGCAGGTTCGCAAGCTGGAGAACGAGATCGTTCTCCTTCGGCTTTCGCTGGCGGGCAGATCGCCCTCCAACGCGGACCCGGGTTTCGTTGAGAACGACCTGCCGCTAGCCCGGCTGCAGCGCGAATTGCCCCCTGAAGTGACCCTGGTGGCATACCACATCCTGGACCAGGAGGTGCTGGCGTTCGTCTATCAGGATGGGAAGCTGCGCATGTGGCGGCACCTGTCAACCCGGACGCGTGTTGAGCAACTTCTCGGCCAGCTCGCGGTCGAATGGCATCGCTTCCGGGCAGGCGCTGCTTTCGTCCAGCGGCACCTTGCCCGGCTCGAGCGATCCACCAGGCATATACTGGGCCAGCTTTACGACGAACTGGTTGGCCCGTTTGCAGCTCAGCTGGCCGGGAGCCGTCCTGCGCGACTGGCCGTCGTGCCCCATGGCGTCCTCCATCAGGCGCCATTCCATGCGTTCTTCGACGGCGAGCGCTATCTGCTGGAACGCTTCTTGATCGGCTACGCCCCGAGCGCGACGGTTCTCCTGCTTTGCCAGCAGCGGAATCTGCGCCGACACGGCACAGCGGTTGTGGTCGGCGTATCCGACCCCCTCATTCCGCACGTGACGCGCGAGGTTCTGGGCGTTGCGGGGCGCGTCGCGGGAGCCGAGTTGCTCCTGGACGACAGGGCCACGGTGGCCGCTCTCCAAGCATGCGTCACGGATTGCCGGCTCCTTCACCTGGCGTGCCACGGCCTGTTTCGGGCCGACAATCCGAACTTCTCGGCGCTGAAGCTGGCCGATGGGTGGTTAACCGCGGCCGATGTGGCCCAGATGTCGTTCGACAACGCGTTCGTTGCCCTCAGTGCCTGTGAATCGGGCCGCAGTGAGGCGCTTGGAGGCGACGAGATCATCGGCATGATCCGTTCGTTCCTGGGCGCGGGCGCCGCCGGTCTGGCAGTCAGCCTCTGGCTGGTTGAGGATGAGACGACGGCCGAACTGATGACATCGTTCTACAGTCACGTGGAGGCCGCCACGAACGTCAGTCGGGCAGCGGCAGGTGCGGCCCCGTCCGTTGGCGGCGTGTCCGAGTTCAGAGACCCGGAACTGGGTTACTCAATTGCCCTGCGGGAGGCCCAGCTGGCCCTGAAGGCCCGGCATCCCCACCCCTACTACTGGGCACCTTTTGTCTATGTTGGTCGGGCGTGATGCGCGGACGGCCTGCACAGACCTGTGCAGGTTCAGGCGCTCCGACCGCTGAAGGCCGGAAGCTGCGTTTCCGGTGTCATCCTGAAAACCGGGAGAAACATAACCGATGAATCAAACACCTCGCTCAGAAAGACGTACTGCCCGGATGGTCCTGCTGTTACTGCTGGTCATCCTGGGCCAGATCTTCGCCGGCCCGCTCCGCGCGGATGACGATGATGACGCGTTTGGCACGGTACCCAATCAGGTCGTCGTGAAGCTCGCTCCCGGCGTGAAGCTCGCCCAGATCAACAAACGCTACCGGACGACCACCATCGCTGAGATGGTGCCCGGTAGTCCGATCTACTTGCTGGCGACCCGCAAAGGCACGAACATCGACAAGCTCATTCACCGCATGTCGCGTGACCGGCGCATCATCTATGCCGAACCCAACTTCTACCTGGAGCAGCCGGAAATCGACCGCCGTTCCGCGTGGGGATGGGGCGGGCTGGACCCTGCGCCTTACATCGATCAGTATGCGCGCGAGCTGATCAACCTGGACGGGGCGCATACGCTGGGCCGCGGAGCCGGTGCAATCGTGGCAATCGTTGACACCGGCGTTCAACTGGACCATCCTGCGCTCGCCGGCAGCCTGACATCCGCACGTCTGGATAGCGTTGACGGCGACGGCGTTCCCAGCGATGCGGGCAACGGTCTCGATGACGACGGCGACGGGGAGATCGACGAGGGTACGGGGCACGGCACGCATGTCGCCGGAATCGTCCGTTTGGTGGCTCCGGACGCGCGGATCATGCCCCTGCGCGCCCTGGATTCCGACGGCCGCGGCAGCACCTATGCCGTGGCGTCAAGCATCCAGTTCGCCCTGGCGCACAATGCGGACGTCATCAACCTGAGTCTCGGCGTGGGCAAGGTCGAGTCCGACGTTCTGACCGAAGCAACCAGGGCCGCCGCCGCGGCGGGCGCTCTCGTGGTTGCCGCGGCCGGCAACCAGAATAGCGACGTTCCGCAGTACCCTGCAGACGATGAATGTGTTGTCGCCGTGAGCACTGTCGGCCCCATGGCCGTCAGAGCGCCCTTCGCCAACTTCGGATCGTGGATCGACCTGGTCGCGCCGGGTGTGTCCATCTACAGCACATTCCCAACCAACGGCTACGCCTGGTGGAGCGGCTCGTCGATGGCCGCGCCCTTCGTCTCCGGGCTGGCGGGCCTCCTGTATGGCAACGACCCAACCCTGTCGCCCATCGATGTGTCCGATCTCATCGGGACCACGGCTCGCTCTACAGACGAAGCGAACCCCGACTACCAGGGCAACCTCGGTTACGGACTGATCGACGCTGAGGCCGCCCTGCTGGCACTGGCCGGCGGGCAGCAACCCGCTTCCCTTGAGTTGATTGCCGACGGGTGCACGGCCAATCAGTAGGCTGAAGACACGCGTGGCGAGCTTCGCGCGGAAGAATGGGCACGGGGCACAGGGCTCAGGTTTCGCCCGCTGCCCCTGTGCCGGAGAGCAGGCCGGCTGACCAGTCGACCAGCAGCGAACCTGTCGAGGAACAATGGATGCGAAGCGCCTCGTGATAGCTCTTGAAGTACAGGTCCAGCCACGCCGGATCAAGACGGTAGCCCATCAGCAGTTGCTCATACCAACTTCTATCCGGCGGCAGTAGCCCGCTGTCACCGAGTGACAGGGCCGCCTGGATGGTCTGGGCCATCTCGTTGTTCACGGCCGTCAGGTGGTGGGTCGGCTGGTTGTCGCCGATGAAGCGGGCCCAGACGTGAGCCTCCACCAGCGCGCGGCGCTCGATGAATAGCTGCCGCACTGGCTGAAGGACGGGGTCTTCAGTTGGGGCCGCCGGGAAGGGGCTCTGGCCGTTCATGAGCGCTTCAACGACCTGCAGGGCTGACTCAAAGTCCGGGCCCAGGTAGTGGCCCGTTATCCGCCTTCGCAGTCGTTCATTGTCGTTGAATACGTAACCGCCGAAGGCCACGGGTACGTTTCGCCGGCAGACCACAGCGGCCGATTCCTGAAGGGCGGCTGCGGTGTGAAGCTGCTGGGCTGATAGGATGACCAGGCCCGGCTGGACCTGATCGACGGTCGCTTCCATCGCCTGTACCGGCACATTGGGCCCCAGGTAGACGACGGGCCAGCCACGCAGTCCGAGTGCGTAGGTCAGCAACAGCGGCGCCAGCGTGTGGATATCCCCCGGGGCACAGGCGATCAGGATCCGCTCCTGGCGTGCCGGCGGCGGCAGCGAGGCGATCAACATTTCGAGCCGTCGCAGCGTCAGGGCCGAGGCGAAATGCTCCTGCTGAATGGTTACCGCACCCTCATACCATCCCGCACCGATTTCGGCCAGCCCGCGACGGAGGACCTGATGGCACACCGTTTCAGCGGAGAACAGGGCAAAAGCGTGGCTCAGCACCTGTTCCGCAGCGGCCTGGTCGAACTCCAGGCAGGAGGCAACCCATTGTCGCCGGAGCTCGTCGAGCTGGGACGCCGGCTGAGCGCCAACGGACGTCATCGGCGTCGCTGGAGCCAGATGCGCCGCCAACGGATCAAGGCCCTGCCCGTCCAGGTTGCGCCACCGTTCGACCGCCTGGCTGATTGACAGGCCCTCATTCTGACGGGCGACGAGCCACTTCAGAAGGGCGACGTCGCGCGCCGAATAGCGGCGGTCTCCGCCAGGGGTCCGTTCAGGCTGTGGCAGCCCGTAACGCCGTTCCCAGGCACGGATCGTCACCGGCTTTAGCCCCGTCTCGCGGGCTACTGCCTTCATGTTGAGCGCCACCGTGCCTGCATCCATGCCAACCATCAACCCATTTTATACCAGTCCGCGGGTATCCCGTCAAGACAATGTATAACTATGGGGTACTCCGGTGGCACATGGCACGGCGCGACGCCGCATCTTTCGCCACCCAATATTGTACAAAGTGTATACAGATTCTTGACAAACCGGTGCTTGTTTGTATAATCCTCATCAAGCTGTACATATTCCGTACAACCGTGGCCAAACATTCTTGGGTCAACATCTCAGTTGAAAGGAGCAAGTGCGATGAATTTCGATCTCCCCGTTCTCACGCCTGAGCAGTATTCGCTGGTCTACAACATGTTCTCTTTCACCCTGGCGACGCTGCTGGCGGCTTTCGTCTTCTTCATCCTATCGCGATCGCAGGTGGGCAAGAAGTATCAGGGCGCGCTGGTCATGTCGGCGCTTGTCGTTGGCGTCGCTGCTTACCACTACTTTCGCATCTCGCAGAGCTGGGCTGAGGCCTATGTGTTCAGCAACGGCGTTTATGAGCCGTCCGGCGCCCCGTTCAACGACGCGTACCGTTACGTGGACTGGGTCTTGACGGTGCCGCTGCTCGTGGCTGAGTTGGTGGCTGTCCTGGCGCTGGCCAAGGCCAAGACGCTGAGTCTGACATTCCGCCTTGGCCTGGCGGCCGCGCTGATGATCATCCTGGGTTATCCCGGTGAGGTGGCGGACACCACCGCTGCGCGCGCCCTGTGGGGCTTCATCGCCACCATCCCATTCGTCTATATCGTTTACGTGCTGTGGACGGAGTTGGGAAGGGCCGTTGGCCAGCAGACCGAAGAAGTCCGCGTCCTGTTCCGTAACACCCGCTGGCTCTTGCTGGCAACGTGGGGCTTCTACCCCATCGTCTATTTGCTGCCGATACTGGGCATCGCCGGCGCAACCGCCCTGGTGGCCGTTCAGGTCGGTTACAGCATTGCGGACGTCGCCGCCAAGGCGGGTTATGGCCTGATGATCTACGCGATCGCCCGTGCCAAGACCGCCGCGGATGAAGCGGCCGTGGTGGCAGTACCGCAGGCAGCTGTGGTTCCCTCGGGCGATTAACGGACTCGCTCGGCGCGACCCTATCTGAATCGCCTCGATATCCGGGGCGGCTGGCTACAACGTGTTGGCCGGCCGCCCCGGATTGTTTTGCGGACGGTGGCGGGTGCGGTGCAGCGACCCAGGCGAAGCTGAGATCGGGCGACCGAATTGGCGACTTGCACAAGCAGCCCGCGATCAACGCGACGAACGGACCCGTGTAAGTGAGGAAAGGAACGGCGGTTTACCGGGCAGCTGACGGGCCGGGCACGAGAGGAGACAAATCCGTGCGGCGGGGCAAGGGCATTGAGAAAGATGGCGGGAGTGGATGGGAGTCGAACCCACCACCGCTCGCTACGCGCGACCGGCCATCCATTTTGAAGACGGAGGCGCCCACCGGGACACAACCACTCCCACCCGCTATTGTCAGACGGCGGCCGCCGCTTGTCAACTCCGCCCGAATCGGGTATAGTGTAGATCGTCGGCGTGGCCCGGTGGCCGCCCGGAGCGGTCCATCAAGATAGGCGCTCTGGGCGCGAGGCGTCCGTAGTCCTTGACAGGCTGTGGGCCCTTGGGTACAATCCCGGTCACTCTTAACAAGTGACTTGGTCGCCGCTAGCCGGGATAGCTCAGTTGGTAGAGCACTTCACTGAAAATGAAGGTGTCCCCAGTTCGAGTCTGGGTCCTGGCACCTGTTTGACAGCTGACAGTTGGTACGCGGGCGTGGTTCAGTGGTAGAACGTCTCCTTGCCAAGGAGAAGGCCACGGGTTCGAATCCCGTCGCCCGCTCTGTTCCCAGACGGCAGGCCCATGGCCTGCCGTTTTGTTCAGGCGACGTGGCCAAGTGGTAAGGCAGAGGTCTGCAAAACCTCCATCACCGGTTCGAATCCGGTCGTCGCCTCCTAAGGGGTTTCCGCAAGGCTCTTGCACCGCGCAAGAGCTTTCTTGTTGACCGGCCCCCGGGCTCTCCCGTTCCTTTCTCTATCGATGCGCCGGCCGAGCGCCAGCCGCTCGCCGCGCCGGAGTTCGCCAACCATGTCTCTCTCGCCCATTCCCAACCTGCCCGCCGGCGTTGACCCGTCGCGCTGGGAGACCATCGCTCCGCTGTATGAGGAACTGCACCGCAGGCCGCTCGATGTGTCCAGCGCCCGCGAATGGCTGGCCGAGTGGTCGGCGCTGACCGAGATGGTCAGCGAGATCGGTTCGGTCATCTACATCGAGTCCTCGCAGGATACGGCCGATAAAGACCGCGAGCGCGCCTTCCTGAACCACGTCGAGAACTTCGAACCGCAAGCGAAGGAGGCGGAGCAGGCGCTCAAACAGCGGCTCCTCGCTCTTGGCGAGGCTGACAGCTTTCTGGGCGAGGATATGGCGATGTCGTTGCGTATCATCCGCAACGAGGCCGACCTCTTCCGCATGGAGAACGTGCCCCTCTTCACGGAGCTGTCCAAACTCGGCAACGAGTACGACAAGTTGACCGGCCGGCTCAAGGCCGATTGGGACGGCGAGGAAAAGAATCTGAGCGAACTGGGGCTCCTCTTACGCGACCGCAACCGGGCGACCCGTCAGCGGGCCTGGGAGACGATCATGTCGCTCTGGGCCGGCGAGCGCGAGACGCTGAACGAACTCTACCGGCGCATGCTGGTCCTGCGCGTCCAGATCGCCCGCAACGCCGGCGAGCCCGACTACCGGGCCTACTCCTTCCGCGAGAAGAATCGCTTCGCCTACACGCCGGAGGATACGTTGCGCTTCCATGAGGCGATCGAGCGGGTCGTTGTCCCGGCTGCGGGGCGCGTCTATGCCCGCAAACAGGCGGCGCTGGGCGTCGCGTCGCTGCGGCCGTGGGACCTGGATGTGGACACCGCCGGCGACGAGCCGCTGAAGCCCTATACCGGCCAGGACGAACTGATCCGGCACAGCCTCGACATCTTCCAGCAGGTCGATCCCGGCCTGGCCCGCTATCTGGCAATGATGGCCGAAGCGTCATTGCTCGACCTGGACACGCGCAAGAACAAGGCGCTGGGTGGCTATTGCGCCGCGTTGTCCTTGCGCAAGCAGCCGTTCATCTTCATGAACGGCGTCGGCACCCACGACGATGTCCAGACGATGCTCCACGAGGCGGGCCACGCCTTCCACTCCTTCGAGAGCTTCAACTTGCCCTTCGAATGGCAGCGCTTCGTGCCGATGGAGTTCTGTGAGGTCGCCTCGATGGGCATGGAATTGCTGGCCGCGCCGTACCTGACGGCCGACAGGGGCGGCTTCTACACCCAGGCTGAAGCTGCGCGCGCGCGGATCGAGCACCTGGAAGGGATCCTCACGTTCTGGCCCTATATGGCCGTGGTTGACGCCTTCCAGCACTGGGTATACACTCACCCCGATCTGGCCCAGGACGCGGCCGCCTGCGACGCGACCTGGGACGACCTGTGGGCTCGCTTCATGCCGGGTGTGGACTGGTCGGGTTACGAGGCCGCGCGGATGACGGGCTGGCACCGCAAGCTCCACATCTTTCAGGTCCCGTTCTACTATGTGGAATACGGCATGGCCCAGGTGGGTGCGGTCCAGGTCTGGCGAAACGCCCTGCGGGACCAGGCCGGCGCGGTCCGCGCCTATCGCAAAGCGCTGGCCCTCGGCGGCACGCGTTCGCTGCCTGACCTGTATGCGGCGGCCGGCGCGGAGTTCCGCTTCGATGAGGCTATGCTAACCGACCTGGTTGGCCTGATCGAGACGACGCTCGACGATCTGGCCCGGATTCAATGACGGATTGATGGCGTGACACGGATCAGGCCGGCGGCAGTCAAGAACCCGCCGCATCCGGAACGATCCGTCACGCATTGATCTACACGACAGAAGGACACCGATGGAACCCAGCGCCGCGATGCGCGAGTATCTGGCCGAGATCTTCCGCCTGCAGGAGGACTCGCCCACCGTCAGCACGACGAGTCTGGCTGACCGGCTGAACGTCTCGCCGCCGGCCGTGCCGCGCATGCTCAAGCGGCTGCAGAGCGCGGGCTATGTCAAGCACGTGCCCTATCAGGGCGTCGAGCTGACGGAGCGCGGCCGTGAAGAGGCGCTGAAGGAGATCCGCCGCCACCGCCTGCTGGAGGTCTTTCTGGTCAAGGTCATGGGCTTCAGCTGGGATGAAGCCCACGAGCACGCCGACGGCATGGGAGCCGGACTGAACGACGTCCTGGCCGAGCGAATGGCCGAGATGACCGGCCAGCCGCTACGCTGCCCCCACGGCGAGCCGATCCCGCTACCCGACGGCACATTGCCGGCGGTCAACGATGTCTGCATCGTCAATCTCGGCGTCGGCTACAAGGGCCTGGTCAGCCGCGTGCGGACCCACGAACCGGAGAAACTCCAGTACTTCGCCAGCCTCGGCCTGGTGCCGGAAGCGCCGCTGGAAGTGCTCGGCCGCGCGCCATTCAACGGCCCGATGCGCCTGCGCGTCGGCCGCGAAGAGGTCGTCATCGGCTTCGAGTTGATGCGATCGCTCTGGGTGTCCTGAGGCGCTTCAGTCCTCACGCTCGTTGCTCCGCCGGGACAGCTGCGTTTGGCCCGCACCGGGCGCTCTACCGTGTCGGCGGCGCGGCGTCGGTCATCAGCTTCCACCACGCCTGCCACGGCTGGGCCTGATAGGCCGGGTCGGGCGTGGCGGCCGGGAAGGGGGTCGGCTCGGGTGTGGCTTCCAGCAACAGCGGCACGATGCGCTGTTCCCCGGGCAGGATCATGCCGCCTTCGTCCCGTGCGTAGGCGGCGATGTAGTCTTCGCTCTGGACATACTCCAACGTCGCCTGCAACTGCACCCGACGGGTCGCTTCCGCCTCAACCTGGGCATCGATCGCCTCAATGCCGCTGGTGGCCCGGCGGCCGAGCTGCGCTCGCTGCGTCAAGTCGAGGGCGATCACGATCGCCGCGATCACGCCCAGCAAAATGATGATCTGGGTGACGCTCAACAGCGGCCGCTGGCTGAGGATGTCGGACTTGAACAACTTGCGCCCCATAGACCACATGTTAGCGACCTTCGGCCTCGCGCGCAACCGCTTTGTTTGGCGAGCGCCGCGCGCCTAAGGTAGAATGCGCCAATGTTTAAGGAGGACACCGTCGACTTCCTGGCCATCGGGCACATCTGCCGCGACCTGATCCCCGGAGGAGCGGTCATTGGCGGCGCTTCGGCCTATGCCGCGGCGACGGCCCACGCGCTCGGATGCCGGGCCGCCATCGTTTCCAGCGCCGCGCCGGACGTTGACTGGAGTGCCGACCTGCCGGGCGTGCTTCTGCGACAGCACCCCTCCGAGGCGACAACGACCTTTGAGAATGTCTATACGCCGGCGGGTCGGGTCCAAACGCTCCACGCGGTTGGCGGCCGCCTCGGCGCCGGGCAGGTTCCGGCGGGTTGGCGGCGCGCGCCGATGATCATGCTGGCCCCCATCGCTGACGAAGTCGACCCGGCCCTGATCAGCCTCTTCAGCAACAGCCTGGTCGGCGTCTCGCCTCAGGGCTGGATGCGCCGCTGGGGAGCCGACGGCCGCGTCTACGCTGTCCCGTGGGAGGCGTCCGACGAATTGCTCTGCCTGGCCGCGGCGGTCTTCCTGAGCGCCGAAGACCTGGCCGATCCGGACGAGCTGGCCGAGTATCGCCGGCGGACCCGGCTCCTGGTCCTGACCGACGGCGCTCACGGTTGCACCGTCTATCACCAGGGCGAAGAGCGCACCTTTCCCGCGCCGCAGGTCGAAGTAGTTGAGTCGACCGGTGCGGGAGACGTTTTCGGGGCGTCCTTCCTGGTTCGGCTCTTCCAGACGCACGGCGACCCGTGGGAAGCCGCCCGCTTCGCCAATGTCGTCGCCGCTGAGTCGGTCACGCGCCGCGGTCTGGCAGCCAAGGTTGAGGCGGTGCGCCGCGCCGCTGTGGAGATGAGCCGCGGCAGCGCGTAGGAGATCGATGGCGAAGACGTATGCGGTAGCCAATCAGAAGGGGGGCGTCGGCAAGACCACCACGGTCATCAACGTCTGCGCCTACCTGGCTGCCGGCGGCCGACGTGTTCTGCTGGTCGATATGGATCCCCAGGCCAACGCCACGTCGGCCCTGGGCTATAACAAGTACGAGATCGAATGCTCGACCTATGACCTGCTGCTCGATTCGGTCGCGGCGGCGGACGCAGTCATCAACCATTCGGAGGTCGGCATCGACCTGATCCCGTCCCACCCGTCGCTGGCAGGAGCGGAGATCGAACTGGTAAGCGCCGAAGGGCGGGAATTCCGCCTCCTGAACGCCCTGCAGCCCCTGACCGGGCAGTATGACTACATCCTGATCGACTGCCCGCCAAGTCTGGGACTGCTGACGCTCAATGCGCTGACGGCCGCCCGCGATGGTGTGCTGATCCCCGTGCAGTGCGAGTACCTGGCCCTTGAGGGGCTTACCCAGCTTCTCCAGACCATCGACCTGGTCCGCGACTACTTGAACCCCCACATGCGCATCCGCGGCGTCATGTTGACGATGTATGACAGTCGCACCAACCTGGGGCGCCAGGTTGTGGATGAAGTGCGTCGCCATTTCCCGAACAAGGTCTTCCGAACGATCATCCCGCGCAACGTCCGGTTGGGTGAAGCGCCGAGTTTCGGCCAGCCGATCAACGTCTATGCTCCCCATTCTTCCGGAGCAGTGGCCTACCAGTTGCTCACGGCCGAACTGGTCAGTGGCGACCGTCGCGATGGAGTCACCCATGAATAAGAGGCAGGGGCTTGGCCGCGGACTCGACGCATTGATCCCGCGCAGCGGCGACAGGCCGCCCGTTCGCGACACGGTGCGGATGGTGCCGGTGGACGCCATCGTCCCGAACCCGTACCAGCCGCGGACGACGTTCGACGAGGAGGCGCTCGGCGACCTGGCGGCATCGGTGCGGACGCACGGCATCATCCAGCCGCTGGTCGTGACCGAGACGGCCGAAGGCTATGCCCTGATCGCCGGGGAGCGCCGCTGGCGGGCCGCCCAGCAGGCCGGGCTGGCCGAAGTGCCGGTCGTGGTCAAGGACGCCAACTCGCTGGAGATGCTCGAACTGGCCCTGATTGAGAACGTCCAGCGGGCTGACCTGAACGCGCTGGAAGAAGCCTACGCTTACCGCCAGTTGATGGACAGCCTGGGGATGACCCAGGCGGAGGTAGCCGACCGGGTGGGCAAGGGGCGCTCGACCGTCGCCAACCTGGTGCGGCTGCTGGACCTGCCGCCGAGCATCCAGCAGGCTGTGACTGACGGCCGCCTGAGCGGCGCACACGCCCGCGCGCTGCTGCCCTTGCCGACGCCGGAAAGCCAGATCGCCGCCATGAACCAGGTGTTGAAGCTCGAACTCAGCGTTCGACAGACCGAGGCGCTGGTCAAGGCACTGACGGCCGAGTCGAAGCCGGTCCCAAAGGTGCGTCCATCGCTGCCGCCGGAACTGGCCGCCCTGCAACAGGAGTTCGAAGACTCGCTTGGCACGCGCGTCCATATCGAGAAGGGGCCGAAGGGCGGTCGGGTTGTCATCCACTACTACTCCGACGAGGAGCTCCAGTCGATTTACGACGCGATCGTCGGGCATTGAGCAACTGCGGGCAAATGGGGAGGAACCTGTGAGCGACACTGAACTGATCCGCGAGAAGGTGGCGCAGGCCACGGCCGTGCTCAATGAATTCGATGTCGATCTCTGGCTGACATTCGTCCGCGAGACATCCCTGACGCCCGATCCGGCGCTGGAGCTGATCGCGCCGGCCGATGTCACCTGGCAGTCAGCGTTCCTCCTCAGTCGCGACGGCCACCATACGGCCATCGTTGGCCACTTCGATGCTGAGAACTTCCGCCGGCTGGGCGTGTACGACATCATCGGCTACCACCACGGCATCAGCGAGCCGTTGCGCGAGGCGCTGGCCGCCTATGACCCGCAGCGGATCGCCATCAACTACAGCGAGCACGACGTGGCGGCCGACGGGCTGAGCCACGGCATGTTTCGCGCGCTGCAGCGCATCCTGGAGCCGACCCCCTACGCTGAACGATTGGTCTCGGCCGAGCGGGTCATCGCCGCGGTCCGCGGTCGCAAGACGCCGCTGGAAGTCGAGCGCGTTCGCCAGGCGGTGGCGACCACCGAGCGGGTGTTCGATGCCATCGAGGCGTTCGTCCAGCCGGGGATGACCCAGAGCGAGATCGCCGAGTTCGTCCACGAGCTGATCGACGGCCTGGGCCACGACTATGCCTGGCCAAAACCGTTCAACCCGATCGTCACCTGCGGACCTGAGTCGGCCGTCGGCCACGCTGCGCCGGGCGACGTCGTCTTGCGCCGCGGCCATACGCTCCATATCGACCTGGGCATCAAGCAGGACGGCTACTGCTCCGACATCCAGCGGATGTGGTACGTCCTGGAGGAGGGCGAAACGGCCGCGCCGCCCGACGTGCAGCGGGCGTTTGACGTCGTCCTCGGGGCGATCAGGGCCGGAGCGGAAGCGCTGCGGCCGGGCACGCCGGGCTGGCAGGTCGATGAGGTGGCCCGCGCGTTCATCGTCGACCATGGCTTCCCGGAATACATGCACGCCTTCGGCCACCTGCTCGGCCGCGTCGCCCACGATGGCGCGACGGTGCTCGGCCCGCGCTGGGAGCGCTACGAGGGCATTTGCGAGACGGCGGTTGAGGCCGGCAACATCTTCACCCTCGAACTACACGTGGTCGTTCCCGAGCGGGGGATGATGAGCCTGGAAGAGGACGTTCTCGTGACCTATACGGGGGTCGAGTATCTGAGCACCCCGCAGACGGCGCTGCGCTACATCCGCTGACCTGGCAACGGGCGTCTGTTCGGAGGGGGCGATGCCTGGCGGCCAGTGGCCCCGAGGCTTAGCCCGCCCCGGCCGATTTCCCGCGCCGCTTCGGGGCAGGTTGCTCGACGGGCGTGGGAGCTTCGGCCGCCGCTTTCAGCGCTGCCACTTCGGCTTCCAGCTCGCGCACGCGCCGCTGTGAAGCTGCATACCGGTCGAGCATGTCCAGCGCGCCGTCTTCCGCGGTCGTGCTCTTGTTCCAGTACCAGAACAGCAGGGCCAGCAGGCTGCCGATGATCAGACCGACCATGAAATTGGAGGCGTGTTTGTCATCCATCAGGTGACCTCAGGCGGCCGGTTCGTCCGGCGTGCTATGGTCGAGCAGATAGCGGTTAATGGCCTCGCGCGCCGCCGGCAGGTGCTGCATCGCCCGCCAGTTGCCGAGGATGTCGGCCGGCCGGCCAATGTCGAGCAACAACTGGAAGGGGTCGACGGCCGTCGCTGCGCCCGCCGCCCGTGTCTGCCGCCAGTAGGGCTCCAGCGCGGCGCGCCACAGCGGGTACTGCCCGCGCAGCCAGCCCCAGGCTCGCTCGTAGTCGGCCGCCGCCGCTTCCGGCGTCATCATCTCGCGATGGACGCTGATGACGATCCGCTCCAGGACGTCCCAGTGCTCGACGAAGGCATCGAAACGGGTGTCTGTTGACCACTGGCTGAGGTAGCGACTGAACGGGTTCATGATGGCTCTAGCGGCAGATGAGGATGGGCTGGCGAAAGTGGCGCAGGACGATGTCGACCGTGCTGCCAAGCACCAGGTGTTTTAGCGGCCGGAAGCCGAAGCCGCCCATGATCAGGGCGTTGCTCTTGTAGGTCTCGGCCGTCGACAGGATCGCGTCGGCGATGGGCCGGTCGCGCAGGATGTAGCGGGCGTCTCGGATGCCGTGCTCCTCAAGATACTCGCGCGCCTCGTCAAGTGCCGAAGCGGACGTGTAGTCGGTGACGACGGTGACGACCGTCAGGTCGGCCGGCCAGCGCGCAGCCAGGTAAGCGGTGACGAAGAGCGCTTCCCAGGCCTTTGGGCTGCCGTCGTAGGCCAGCAGCGGCCGGTCGAGCAGTGACGGCGCGCCGCCGCTGGGGAAGGCCAGCAGCGGCCGCGGGCAGCGCTGGACGAGTTTGTTGAAGCCGTGGCTCAGGCGTTCCAGGGCGCGCGTGCCGGGAGGGTGGACCAGGGTCGTGATGACCAGGTCGGCATAGGGGGCACGCTCGATGATCCGGTCTGAAACGCGACCGACAGCGACACTGAATTCGCCATCGACGCCGCCGGCCTGGCACATGGCGTGGAACTTGTCGCGGATAGCCTCGACCGCAGCCGACTCGGCCAGCTGCGGCCGCGAGACGACGTGCAGGCCGAGAAGCCGGTCCCCTTCCAGCTGGGCCTGCCAGATGGCCTGCTCCAGCGTCCGCCAGTCGGAGGCCGTGCCCCGCACGGCGACGAGGTAGTCCGCGAACAGCCGTTCCTCGCGCGGCAACGCGCGCTCGCGTTCCCAGGCGCGCTCGCGCCACTGGGCCTTGCGCCAGTCGGCCAGAGACGGGCCTTCGGCCAGGCGGGCATAGACGGCGACATCGCGCCAAAGGGACCGCGCGTCGGCCGGCGCCGCCTCTGTTTCAGCGAAGTCAGCAACGGCCGCCGGCAGGTCGACCTCCCAACCCAGGGCGTCCTCAAGCTCTTGCCGGTGTTCCGACACAAGCGCGTAGAGATCGGCTTCAGTCCACTCCGGCAGATGGCGAAGGATGCCCTCGGCCCGGATGAGGCGCAGGACGGGGAGATAGATCGTGTCGTACCAGTGCGCCGCTGCCGCCTGGGTTGACATAACCTTGTGCGGGCCGGAACCCCGCAGGCGAAGTTGCTCGATCTGGTCGAGCAGCGCGGGGTACTCCTCGTGGAGGTTCATCCGCAGGTCGGCGTCGGGCCGGCTCCGATCGAGGCCCGTCTTGTCGAGGAAGAAAGCGTGGCGCGCCTTGGCCAGCATCTGCTCCGGGTCATCATCGGGGGAGAGGGGGGCCCGGGTCTCGATCTCGTAGACGTGGGCCATGATCGTCTCTGCCCCGAGTTGCCGCGCGACCGAGACCCGATGGTTTCCGTCAATGACGAAGTAGACCTCACCGACCTGGTAAACGTCGATCGGCTTCATGGCGCGCATATCGAGCGCGGCCGCGCGCACGCGAGCCCAGCGTTCGGCGTCGTTGTCGCGCTTGGGCAGGAAGTCGCGGGTGAAATCGGCCGCGCGGCCGACACTCCCGACGATGGCGTCGAGGCGGATCTCGCGCACGCCCCGGTGGACCGCTTCGCTGCTGACACCCAGTTCGGCCCGCATGCGATCGAAGGGCAACAGAGCGGCCGATTTGCCCTTCAACCGGGCCAGGAGTTGCCGCAACTCGGCCTGTTGGCGGGCACGCTTGAAGTCCTCAAGGGCGCGCTGGTAGCTTGAGTAGGTGTTTGGCAGCGTGTCCATGATGATCCGGGTCGGGCGCCGAAGTGGCTTAGGCGTCCCCCTGTGAGAGTGATTGTACCACTCTTGCCGACCCCGTCGCATCAGGCACGATGGACCCGGGAGGGGCAAGTTGACGCGGCCGCGGCGCTATGCTAGACTCTGCTTCGTGAAGCTTTCCACAGATTTCTGCCCCCCGGGCGACAGCCCGGTTGCAGGCCGCCATCATCACGCCCATCGGACACCCGCGCCCCTGAGATGAGGTGGATTGGTTCACGCTGACAGTTGACGAACGAGCAGCACCCTCCTCATGACCCGGGGAGGGTGTTTTTGTTTATCAGGAGCAATTTATGACCGGACGGGAAGACATTCGCCTGGCGCTGCCAAGCAAGGGCATCTTGCAGGACGGCTCGCTGGAGTTCCTGGAGGCATGCGGCCTGCGTGTCGTCCGGCCGAACCCGCGCCAGTACGCAGCGACGATCAAGGGTTTGCCCGGGGTGACGGTGTTGTTCCAGCGGCCGGGCGATATCGTCGTCAGCGTCCAGCAGGGCAGCGTTGACTTCGGCATCACCGGCTATGATGTCCTGGCCGAACGGCTGGCCGCCGGCAAGAACGGCGCGAGCGGCGCGATACTCGTCTTGCATGACGAGCTTGGCTTCGGGCCTTGCCGCCTGGTCATCGCCGTGCCGGACGACGCTCCGGCGGCCACGGCTGCCGACCTGGCCGTCTGGGCGCGCGACCTGGCGGCCGTCGGCCAGACGCTGCGCGTGGCCACGAAGTTCCCCGGCCTGACCGGGCGCTTCCTCGATGAGCGCGGCGTCGGCCCTTACCGGCTCATCGGCGTCGAAGGGACGCTGGAGATCGCCCCGGCAATCGGTTACGCTGACCTGATCGCCGACCTGGTCTCGTCGGGCGTCACCCTGCGCGACAACCACCTGCGGCCGCTGGACGACGGCACGATCCTGCACTCGCAGGCCGTCCTGGTCGCCAACCGCGCGTCCCTGACCGGGCGGCCGGAGGTACTCGCCGTGGCCCGCCACTTGCTGGAGTATATCGAGGCCCACCAGCGCGCGGCGGGCTCCTATGTCGTCACCGCCAACATGCGCGGCGAGTCGGCCGATGCCATCGCCCGGCGCATGTTTGACCAGACCAGCATCGGCGGCTTGCAGGGGCCGACCATCAGTCCGGTCATTGCTCGTGAGCATTGGCGGACCAGCGGCATGGACTGGTTCGCTGTCAATATCGTCGTCCGCAAGGATGCCCTGTTCGAGGCCATCAGCGAATTGCGCGGCATCGGCGGCAGCGGCGTCATCGTCACACCGTGCGCCTATATCTTTGAAGAGGAACCCGCCCGCTATCGGGCGATGCTCGACGCGCTGGCCGCGCCGGGCGCGGCGCCCGTCTGAAGTGCAGCGCGCCACACCGAAACTGACCATGATCACCATCTACAGCGTTGAGGAAGCCCGGCAGACGATCCTGCGCCGGGACAGAGCTTTCGAGCCGGACGTGCCCCCGGCCGTGAGCGCCGGGATCGAGCGGCTCTTTGGGGAAAGACTGGCGCCGGCCGAGGTCGTCCGCCGCATCCTGGGCGATGTCCGCGAGCGCGGTGACGCAGCCCTGTTCGACTGGACGGAGCGCATCGACGGGCTGCGGCCGGAGAGACTGGCCGTCGATCCGGCAGAGATCGAAGCGGCCGCCGCCCGGCTCGATCCCGCTCTGCTTGACAGCCTGCGCGTGTCGGCGAACCGGATCCGCGCCTTTCACAGCTACCAGCCCATCCACTCCTGGACGACCGGCGAGCTCGGCGGCCGGCTGGGGCAGCGGGTGACGCCGGTCGCGCGAGCGGGCGTCTATGTCCCCGGTGGGACCGCGCCGCTGCCGTCGTCGTTGCTCATGTCGGCCATCCCGGCCCAGGTGGCGGGCGTTCAGGAGATCATCGTCGTCACGCCGCCGGGCCGTCCGGACGGCCGCGTGCCCGACGTCATCCTCGCTGCGGCCTATGTGGCCGGCGTTGACCGGCTGTTCGTCCTCGGCGGCGCCCAGGCCGTCGGCGCGCTGGCCTTCGGCACCGCGAGCGTGCCGCGGGTCGACAAGATCGTCGGGCCCGGCAACCTGTTCGTCACGCTGGCCAAACAGCAGGTCTTCGGTCTGGTGGGCATAGACGGCCTGGCGGGGCCGACCGAGACGGTCGTCATCGCCGACGAGACCGCCAACCCGGCCTGGGTCGCGGCCGATCTGCTGGCCCAGGCCGAGCACGACGTCCTGGCTACGGCCATCCTGCTGACGCCGTCTCTCGCGCTGGCCGGGGCGGTCCAGGCTGAGGTCGCGCGCCAGATGGAGTCGCTCAGCCGCGACGATATCATCGCCCTGTCGATCGCCAACCAGGGCGGCATCGTCCTGACCCGCGACATCGAGGAGGCGGTCGAACTGGCCGATGCCTATGCCCCGGAGCATCTGTGCCTGGCGACGGCCGAACCCCGGGCGCTGGCCGAGGGCGTTCACAACGCCGGTGGGTTGTTCTTCGGCGAGCGTTCTTTTGAGGTCCTGGGCGACTATGTGGCCGGGCCGAGCCACACGATGCCGACCGGCGGCACGGCCCGCTTTGCCTCGCCGCTGTCGGTGATCGACTTCGTGCGTATCACCAGCATCATCGACCTCGACGACAGGACTGCGACCGAGTTGAGCGCCCATGCCGCGCGCCTGGCCCGGGCCGAAGCGCTGACGGCTCATGCCGCGGCAGCCGATTTTCGTGCGGGTGCGGAGGCGAAGTCATGAAGGCCGCGACCGGTGCGGCAGCGGATCGCTTCGTTCGCCGCGACCTGATGACAATGGAGCCTTATACGCCGATCGTCCCGTTCGAGGTGCTGTCGGCCCGGCTCGGCCGCCAGCCGGAAGACATCGTTAAGCTCGACGCGAACGAGAATCCCTACGGCCCGTCGCCGCGGGCGCTCGAAGCGCTGGCGAACGGCCGTTACTACCATATTTATCCCGATCCAGAGTCCGGGCTGTTGCGCGAGGCGCTGAGCCGCTTCACCGGGCTGCCGGCCGCGCGGCTGATGGCCGGGATGGGGGCGGACGAGTTGATCGACCTGGTGCTGCGAGCAGTGCTGGAGCCGGGTGACGTAGTGATCGACTGCCCGCCAACGTTCGGCATGTACCCGTTCTCGACCGCGGTCAATGCCGGCAGCGTGCTCGCTGTGCCGCGGCGGGCCGACTTCGGGCTGGCTGTCGAACGGATCGAGGCGGCCGCGCGCGCCACGCCGAATGCCAAGGTCCTCTTCCTCTGCTCGCCCAACAACCCCGACGGCAGTGTCATCGACGACGCAACTTTGCGCCGGCTCCTGGCCCTGCCCCTCCTCGTCGTGCTGGACGAGGCATATGTGGACTTCGCCGCGCCGCTCGGCGGGGCCAGTCGCATGGCCTGGGCGCTGGAACACGACAACCTCATCGTCCTTCGCACTTTCAGCAAGCTGGCCGGGCTGGCCGGCCTGCGCGTTGGTTACGGCGTCTTTCCGGAATGGCTGCTGCCTCACATGTGGAAGATCAAGCAGCCCTACAATGTCAACGTGGCGGCCAGTCTGGCGGCCGTGGCCTCGCTGGAGGACCTCGATTGGCTGAAAGGTACCGTCGGCCGCCTGGTGGCCGAACGGGCGCGGCTGGTCGAACGCCTGCGGCCGTTCGACTTCCTGCGGGCGTATCCCAGCCAGTCCAATTTCGTCCTGTTCCGGGTCGAAGGGCGCGAGGCGAAGTCGCTCAAACTGGCCCTGGAGCGCGAGGGCGTGCTGGTCCGTTACTTCCAGAAGCCGGGCCTGCAGAATTGCATCCGCATCAGCGCCGGCCGCCCGGAGGACACTGACAGGCTTGTCGAGGCGCTGGTCCGCGTCACCGGAGGAGATAGCGATGAGTGACCGCACTGCGACCGTCGAACGGCGGACCTCGGAGACCGACATCCGCATCACGCTGGACCTGGACGGCCGCGGGGATGCCACAGCTGCCACCGGCCTGGGTTTCCTCGACCACATGCTGACCGCCTTTGCAGTCCACGGCCTGTTCGATCTCAGCGTCCGGGCAGCGGGCGACCTGCACATCGACGAGCACCACACCATCGAGGATACCGCCATCGTCCTGGGTCAGGCGTTCGATCGGGCGCTGGGCGACCGCCGCGGGATCAACCGGGCCGGCCACAGCTACTACCCGATGGACGAAGCCCTGGCCTTCGTCGCTGTCGACATCAGCGGCCGGCCCTACACGGTCTTCCAGGCAACTTGGCACGGACCCGCCGTCGGCCAGTTTCCGACCGATCTGGTGCAGCACTTCTTCGAAACGCTCGCCGTGCACGCCCGGCTGACACTCCATGCCCGGGTCGAATACGGCCGCAACGACCACCACCAGGCCGAAGCGTTGTTCAAGGCGCTGGCCCGCGCACTGCGGATGGCTATTGACGTTGACCCGCGCCGGCAGAGCGTGCCGTCGACCAAGGGGACGCTGACTCAATAGGCGGGAGCCCATGAACGAACCCACCATCACGATGATCGACTACGGCGGCAGCAACCTGCGCTCGGCGCTGAAGGCGTTGGAGGCCGTTGGCGGCCGGGTTGAGGTGACCTCCGACCCTGACGTCGCCCGCCGGGCCGAGAAAGCCGTTTTGCCGGGCGTCGGCGCGTTTGGCTCGGGGATGGACGCCCTGCGCGCGCGCGGGCTGGTCGCGGCCGCCCGCGAAGTGGCCGGCCGCGGCGTCCCTTTTCTCGGCATCTGCATCGGCATGCAATTCCTGTTCGACGAAAGCGAAGAGATGGGCCGCCACGAGGGGCTGGGCCTCCTGCCCGGCCGCGTGGTGCGCTTCCCGGCGAGCGTTGACGGGGCCGATCGCCCGCTCAAGGTCCCCCATGTCGGCTGGAACCAGATTGAGCACGACGGCCGCCACCCCTTGCTGGCCGGCATCGCGCCCGGCAGCCATGCCTACTTCGTCCATTCGTACTACTGCCTGCCGGAAGACCCCGCGGCCGTGCTGGGCGCGACGGACTATGGCGTGCGTTTCGCCGCGGTCGTCGGCAGGGACAACGTCATGGGTCTTCAGTTCCACCCGGAGAAGAGCCAGCAGGTGGGGCTGCGCATCTTGCGCAACTTTGTTAACATGCGATGAAGCGACACGCGCCTGCCATCCCGTCGGAGCTGCGAGTCTCGCGTTGTCTGCCTCAGCGGGCTGTCGCGACGCTACGTCGCGCCGCGGGGACTCGCGGCGTCCGGAAATGGGTTGACCTATGACTTTCACGATCTATCCGGCCATCGACCTGCGCCAGGGGCGCGTGGTCCGGCTGCAGCTTGGCGATCCGACCAGGCAGACGACCTTCAGCGATGACCCGGCTGCGATCGCCCGACGCTGGCTGGACGCCGGAGCCGAGTGGCTTCACGTCGTCAACCTCGACGGTGCGTTCGATGAGCAGGGTCTTCGTAACTGGGAGGCGCTCCAGGCCGTCGCCGCGGCCGGCGGAAAGGTGCAGTTCGGCGGTGGCGTCCGCTCGCTGAAAGACGTGGCCCGGGCCATCAACCGCGGCGCGGAACGGGTCATCCTGGGCACGGCGGCCGTCGAAGACCCCGATGTCGTCGCGGAAGCGCTGGATGCTTTCGGCCCGGAGCGGATCGCCGTCAGCATCGACGCCCGCGATGGCGTCGTCCGCACCCGGGGCTGGCAGGTCGATGGCGGCACGAGCGCCGAGGATCTGGCGCTGACGCTGTGCGCGCTGGGCGTCCGGCGCGTGGTCTACACCGATATCAGCCGCGACGGCGTCCTGTCCGGCGTCAACGTGGAGGCCACGGAAGCGCTGGCGCGATCATCCGGGCTGGAGGTCATCGCCTCGGGGGGCGTCGGCTCGCTGGAAGATGTGGGCCGCCTGCTGGAGGCCGCGCCGGCCGGGATCGGCGGGGTGATCATCGGCCGCGCCCTGTATGAAGGGCAGGTCGACCTGGCCGAAGCGCTGCGCCTCGCGGCGGGGGAGGCATAAGCATGCTGGCCAAGCGGATCATCCCGTGCCTGGACGTCAAGGACGGCCGCGTCGTCAAGGGCGTCAACTTCGTCAGCCTGCGCGACGCGGGTGACCCGGTCGAGCAGGCCCGCTTCTACGACGCCGAGGGCGCGGACGAACTCGTCTTTCTTGACATCACCGCCACCCACGAGGCGCGGCAGACGGTCATGGCCATGGCCCGCGCCGTGGCTGACCAGGTCTTCATCCCGTTCACCGTTGGCGGCGGCATTCGCACGGTTGACGACATGCGGGCCATCCTGCGCTCCGGAGCGGACAAGATCAGCATCAACTCGGCTGCGGTACGCGACCCGGATCTCATTTCGGCCGGGGCGAACGCCTTTGGCAGCCAGGCCGTCGTCGTCGCCATAGACGCCCGGCGTCGGTCGCCGGGCGCGGCCGAGGCGTGGGAAGTGGTCATCAACGGCGGGCGGGTCGGCACCGGGCTGGACGCGCTCGAATGGGCGCGGGAGGTCGAAGCGCGCGGCGCCGGCGAAATCCTGCTCACCAGCATGGACGCTGACGGGACCAGGGCGGGTTACGACATTGCCCTGACACGGGCCGTGGCCCTGGCGGTCAACATCCCCGTCATCGCCTCGGGCGGCGCCGGGACGCCGGCCCACTTTGCCGAGGTGCTGACTGAGGGCCGGGCCGATGCGGCGCTGGCCGCCTCGCTTTTCCATTACCGCGAGCTACCGGTCGGTGACCTTAAGGCCTATCTGGCCGGGCGCGGCGTGGCCGTTCGCCTCGTGACCGCCGCCGGTCCTGACGCGGAGGGATGGCACACATGATGAATGAACTGCTGAGTGAGGCCGCGGTCCGCTTCGACGCTCAGGGCCTCGTGCCGGCCGTCGTCCAGGACGCGGCAACCCGCGACGTGCTGATGGTCGCCTACATGAACCGCGAGGCGCTGTCCCTGACGCTGACGACGGGGGAGGCCCACTTCTGGAGCCGCAGCCGGTCGGTGCTGTGGCACAAGGGAGCGACCTCCGGCAACGTCCAGCGGGTGCGCGAGGTGCGCGTCGACTGCGACGCTGACACGCTCCTGTTGCTGGTCGACCCGGCCGGCCCGGCCTGTCACACCGGTGAGGTGAGTTGCTTCTACCGCACGCTCGCCCTGTCATCTCCGTGAGCGAATCAACCATGAGCATCATCCAAGAACTCCAGGCCGTCCTGCAATCGCGAAAGGCTGCGCCGGCGGCCGACTCTTACACGTCGCGCCTGTTGACCGCCGGCGAAGACGAGATCGTCAAGAAGATCGGTGAAGAGGCGGTCGAGGTCATCCTGGCCGCCAAAGGACAGGGCGATCGGCGGGTGATCGAAGAGACGGCCGATCTGGTCTACCATACCCTGGTCTTGCTCGTCTCGCGCGATCTGACCTGGGAGCACGTCGAGGCCGAGTTAGCCCGCCGCCGCAAGTGATCCTGCCGAGGCTTCGCTGACCACTACGACCGCACCCACGCAAAGAGCCGCCCGGTTGCTTCGCTGGCTGCCGGGGATCGTCCTGGGCGCGTTTCTCGCGCGTGTGGCCGGGGAGGCAGTCGGCCTGCCAACCGCCTGGGCGGCCGCGGGCCTGACGGCTGCGCTGGCCGCGCTCTTCGGCTGGCTGCTGTCGCATGTCTCGTTGGCCCGGACATGGCCGGCGCTTTTCCTGGCCGCCTATCTGCCGGTCCCGGCCATCGACTCCGGCTACGCGGCCTGGGTTGCCGCTGCCGCAGGTCTGGCCTGGCTGTTCAACGCCTTCGCTGAGCCGCTCTTCCTCTCGAAGCGGCCGGATTCCGACGTGGCGTTCGCGTCTCGCCTGACGGCGGCGATCGTCTTCGTCGTCGCCCTGGCGATCTATGGCGCCACCCTGTCGCCCGATGTCCTCCCGGCGGACAGCGGCGAGCTGCAGGTCGTCGCCGCCAATCTGGGGGTCGCTCACCCGCCCGGGTTCCCACTCTACACGATGCTGGCCCACCTGATGACCCGCCTGCCGCTCGGGCCTTCGCCCGCCTACCGGGTCAACCTGTTCTCGGCCCTGACGGCTGCGCTGGCGCTGGCGGTCGTGGCTGCGGCCGTCGTCCGGCTGACCCGCCGCTCGCTGGCCGGGCCGGTCGCCGCGCTGGCGCTCGGCACGGCCACGACTTTCTGGGCCCAGGCGACGACAGCCAACGTCCGCAGCCTGACGGCGCTGTTCACTGCGCTCGTCTTCTATTGCCTCCTTCGCTGGCGCGATGACGTTCGAGGCGGCCGGGGCGACCGCTGGCTGATCGCCGCCGCACTGGCGATGGGATTCGGCCTGACCCACCACCCGTCGCTGGTCTTCCTGCTCCTCGTTGTTCTCCTGTTCGTGCCCCTTGCCGACAGGGCCTTGCTTCGACAGCCGCGACGCTGGCTGTGGCCGGCGCTGGCCGGGCTGGCCGGGTTGTTGCCGCTGCTCTACCTGCCGCTCCGGGCCGGTGCGAACGTGCGCGGGGCGTCGACCGATCTGGCGACGCTGCCCGGCTTCCTGGAGCATGTCCTGGCGACCGGCTTTCGCGGCGATCTGTTCTACTACACCGACCCGGCATCGCTGGCGGAACGGCTGCGTATCATGGGCGAAGTCCTGACCTTCTCCTTTGTGCCGCTGTTGCCGGCCGGCATGGTCATTGGCCTGGCGCTGCTGATCTGGCGCGACCGGCCGCTGGCCTGGCTCCTGGGCGGAAGCGCGGCGATCTTCACCCTCGTCGCCGCCACCTATCGCGCGCCGCAGACGGTTGAGTACATGATGCCGGCCTACGTGGCCCTGGCGATCATCCTGGGCTACGCGGTGGGCGAAGTGGGGCAGGCGCCGGCGCGCTGGCCGGACGCGTGGCGGGCGGCGACGGCTGCTCTCTTCGCCGCGCTCATGCTCGTCGCCGGGCTGTGGCAGGGCCTGCGACACGCGCCTGAACCCGACACCTCTGCCCGCGAAACGGCCGGGGGACTGCTGGACGACGCCCCGGAGGACAGCGTCATCCTGGCCCACTGGCACTGGGTCACGCCGCTGTGGTACCTGCAGGAGGTTGAGGGCCGACGGCCGGACGCGGAATCGCGCTTCGTCTTCCCGGATGGTGAGTCCTATGACGCTACCTGGGCGCAGCGTACCGGTGAGGCTTTTGCCACGGGCCGCCCGGTGGCCACGACCTACGTCCCGGCCGGGCCGCGGCCCGGCTTGCCCGTGCCGGAACCGCTCGGCGAGGCGCTGCTCTATCCTCAAGAACCGCGCGCAGGCCTGCCGGATGGCTTCGAGACGGCCGCTATCCGATTGGGAGAAGCAGTCAACGTTCTCGGCTACC
>CAYRBP010000008.1:0-11230 GCA_964422535.1 uncultured Ardenticatenaceae bacterium
CGGCCGGACAACCAGGCCGAGATCGACGTGTACCAGTCGGTATCCGACAGCATCGAGATACCGGGCGTGACGTTGGTGTACGAGCCGGGCGGGAGCGAGACGGCGAGCTACCAGGATGTGCTGAAGACGGAGTTGTCGGCGGGAACGGCGCCGGACGTCTTCTGGATTCCGGGGACGGACGTGGCCGACTTTGCGACGCGGGGGTTGTTGTTGAACCTGAACGACCTGGCAGCCGGGACGGAAGGGTTCAGCGTGGACGACTTCTATCCGGGGCCGATGGGGCATCTGACCTTCAACCCGGAGACGTCGACGAATGAGGGCGTGTTGTGGGGTCTGCCGCGCGACGTATCGACGTTCGTGCTGTACCTGAACATGGACCTGATCAACGAAGCCGGTGCGCCGGACCCGCGGGAGCTGGCGGCGAACGGGGAGTGGAACTGGGACACGTTCACGGAAGTGGCGCTGGCGGTCGACGCGCTGGGAGACGACATCCGCGGGTACGGCCAGAACGCGTGGTGGGGGCCGTACGGCTACTGGATGAATGCAGCCGGTGGCGGGTTCTACAACGAGGACCAGACGGCATGTAACCTGGATTCGCCGGAGTCGCTGGCGGGTCTGGAGTTCATGCAGCGGATGTACCAGGAGTTCGACTTTGCCGTACCGTATGGCGAGGACAGCGAGCCGCCGTTCCTGGCGGGCCAGGTGGGCATGTTCCAGAACGGCCGCTGGGCGACGCCGGGGATGCGGTCGAGCGCGGACTTCAACTGGGACGTGGTCAAGCTGCCGGACGGGCCGGCGGGTCCGAGCAACTGGCTGTTCTGGGGCGCGTATGTGGTGAACGCCAACACGGCCCATCCGGAAGAGGCATGGCAACTGGTGCAGGAGCTGACCAGCGCGCAGGTGCAGGCGCAGATCTCCGAGCTGGGCGCCAACATTCCGAGCCGGGTGAGCGAAGAGGCCATCGACGCCTTCCTGACCTTCACCCCGCCGGACAACAACCAGGCCTACATCGACGGCCTGTCGCAGAATCCCGCCACGGAAGGCCCCCTGTGGGCCGGCAGCTGGCCGGAGTACGTCGCGGTGATGGACACGGCCGTGAGCGCCCTGATGAATGGGGAGATCACGCTGGACGAATTCGCCGCCACGACCTGCGACGAAGCGAACAAGGCTTTCGGCGAGTAATCACCCCGGATGTGGGGCAGGCGTTCTGAATGCCTGTCCCACGCTCTGACTCACAACCGACGGCAGCAGAGGCGCGTCGTTCAGCGCCGTGCCTCTGCTGCCGACTCAACCCCAACGTCATTCATCGTTGCGCGGCGCTGCCGGTCAGCCTCGCGCACACGGAGTGGGAAGATGAGCGCAGCAACGGCGGAAATGCGGGGCGAGGGGCGGGCCTTGCCGGGCGTCGATGTGTGGGTAATCGTCCTGACGGCGTGGCACGTCCTTCTGGCGCTCGCCGGCATCGGTGCGATCATCTACTTCTGGTCCGGCGGCAACTCGGATATGGCGAGCTGGGTCCGCTGGCTGCTAACGGGCGTGACAGCGCTCTTCGCCGTTGGCAGCGCATTCGCAGCGCCGCTTGTCTGGCGGCGCAACCGGCGCGGGCGCATCCTGTCGCTGATCATCAACTACCTTCTCTTCATCGGCGCGCTGGTGCTCCTGCTGACGCTCCTGAATGTCTTCATTGGGATGGACGGGCTGGCGGATACCTTCGGCCGCGGCGTGCCCTTCCTGCTGGTCATCTTCGCCGGTTACCTTGTCGGCTCCTTCGCCGAGCGGGCGGAGGGAGACCCCGGACGCCAGCGAGCCTTTCGGACCGCGGGTAAGGTCATCGCCCTCGCCGGTGTGGTTGGCTTCCTGCTTGCTGTGGATGTCCTTGCCGGGCTGGGTTCGGCGCTGGCGAATATCACCACGTCGCCCTGGCCGGCAGTCCTCCTCGCCTTCCTGGCCGTCCTCGGCGTCATGTTGTGGGCCATGTGGCGCCAGCCGATGGCTGATCTCTATCGGGCGACCATCACCGACGGCGAGACGCTCAACGGTTTGCTCTTTCTATCGCCCAACCTGCTGGGCTTCCTGCTGTTCTTTGCCGGGCCGCTCTTGCTCTCGCTCTATACCAGTTTCACCAACTGGGACTCGTTTGGCACTCGTGACTGGGTCGGGCTGGACAATTATCGGAGCCTGTTCAACCTGACGGTGGCCCAACTGGAGAACCCGGACCAATTGGCCCGCGAGGTCATCGATGTCACGGTCTATGACGAATTGTCGCGCTTCACGCTGGGCGGCCGCACGTTCGTCGTCGGCGCGCAGGACAAGCTGTTCTGGATCGCGCTGGGCAACACGCTGAAGTACGTGCTGCTCCTCCTACCGCTGGCGGTCATTCCGGCGCTCTTTCTTGCCAACCTGCTCAACAGCAAGATAAGGGGGATGACTTTCTTCAGGGCGGCGTATTTCATTCCAAGCGTCGCGGCCGTGGTCGGCATCGCCCTCGTCTGGCAGTGGCTCTACAACTCATCCGTCGGGCACATCAACTACTTCATCACCTGGACAGTCAATGCCCTCAACAGCCTGGGCTTCAATTTCACCGACCCGTCGATTCGCTGGCTTTCCGACGGCAGCTATGCCCTCCTGTCGGTGATCATCATGGCTGCCTGGCAACTCATCGGCTTCAACACCGTCCTCTTCCTGGCCGGCCTGCAGAACATCCCCAATGAGCTCTATGAGGCGGCTACCGTGGATGGCGCCGGGCCGTGGGCCAAGTTCTGGAGGGTGACGCTGCCGTTGCTGGCCCCAACGACCTTCTTCGTCCTGACGACCAACGTCATCCGGGCCATGCAGGTGTTTGAAGAGGTCTTTATTCTCATCCCCTCGAATCCGGCCGGCCCGAATAACACGACCCTCACAATCGCCCTCTACCTGTACCAGAAGGGCTTCCAGCGCTTTGAGCAGGGGTACTCGGCCGCCATCGCCTGGGTGCTGTTCCTGCTGATCTTTGGGGCGACGCTGTTCCAGTTCCAGCGCCAGCGCCGCAGCGAAAACGCCTAGGCGCCAACGCCTGACTCCGAGGAGAGACGACATGAAATCCTATCGCCTTTCGCAGACGTTGAAGAGCATCGCCATTTATGCCGTGCTGGGCATCTTCGCCTTCATCATGCTCTATCCGTTCCTGTTCATGCTGACGACCAGCTTCAAGGAACCGAAGGACACCTTCCGTTACCCGCCGCGGCTGTTGCCTCACAAAGCGATCACCATCGCCCCGAGCGAGCTGGGACTGGAGGGTGAGGAGCCGCTGGAACTCTACAAACTGGAGGAGGGCGGCGAGGTGGCCGAGTATGCCCTGGTGGAAGAGTCGATCAAGGTCGGTGTTTTCGCCAGCCCTGATGACCTGGCGACGACCTACGACCGGCCATTGACGGACGCGAAGCCGGTGGGCGGCTTCGTCAATCAGGAGAAGGTCACGGTCAACGGGGAGGAGATGTCGCTGTGGGAGATCGACGTCGACGGACAGATGCTGCCCGTCGTCCAGACCGGCCAGACAGCTTACGGCCGGTTCGTCAAGGTGGATGACCCGACGCAGGAGGTCTTGCGCAACGTGCGGCTGAGCGAGCCGGTGGAGGAACTCACGGCGCGGCCGCAGAACTACACCGATGTCGTCAACCTGCAAAACATGGACCGCAGCCTGACCAACACCATCCTGGTCACGCTGGGCGTCGTGCTGGGAACCCTGACCACGTCCGTCCTGGGCGGCTATGCCTTCGCCCGGTTGCGCTTTCCCGGTCGCGATGCGCTGTTCGTCCTGTACCTGGGCACGATCATGATCCCGTTTGCGGTGCTCCTGACGCCCATGTACCAGCTCATGGTCGCCATCGGCTGGGTGGACAAGATCGTGGCGCTGATCGTCCCCTGGATCTTCAGCGCCTACGGCACGTTCCTGATGCGCCAGTTCTTCTTGTCCATCCCGCGCGAGATCGAGGAAGCGGCGCTCATCGACGGCGCCTCGCGCTTCGGCATCCTGTGGCGCATCTTCCTGCCGGCCAGCCTGCCGGCCCTGGCGACGCTGACGACCTTCACATTCCTCTATGCCTGGAATAGCTTCTTCTGGCCGCTGGTGGTCATCAACACCGGCAACACCGATAACCACGTGCTGACGCTGTCGCTCAATGTCCTACGCGGTCGCGCGTCGGACAGCCCGAACCTGATCCTGGCCGGCGCGGCTATCGCCATCCTGCCGCCGGTCATCATCTACATCCTCGGGCAGCGCTTCTTCGTTGAGAACGCGACCAGCAGCGCGGTGAAGGGTTAGTCAAGCGCCAGGAGTCTCATGACCATCACCGGGATTCAAGGCCACTGGTTTCTCGACGACCGCGGCCGGCGCGTCCTCCTGCGTGGAGTCAACCTCGGCGGGGGCAGCAAGCTGCCCTCAACCCCGCCCGGTTCGACCCATCTGCCGTTCCGCGATGGGCCGGTTTCGTTTGTCGGGCGGCCGTTCCCACTGGCCGAGGCGGGCGAGCACTACGCCCGCCTGCGCGGTTGGGGCTTCAATTGTCTGCGCTTTCTGACGACCTGGGAAGCCATCGAACACGCCGGGCCCGGTGAATACGACGTCGATTACCTCGACTACCTGGCTGAGGTGGTGGCGCGCGCGGCCGACTTCGGCTTCCATGTGTTCATCGACCCGCACCAGGACGTATGGAGCCGCTTCAGCGGGGGCGACGGCGCGCCGCGCTGGACGCTGGAACTGGCCGGGTTCGATGTTGACCGCCTGGACGCCTCCGAAGCCGCCCTGACGATGCAGCGCCGTTACCCGGACTACGGCACGATGGTCTGGTCGGGCAATCGCCGGCGGCTCGCGGCGGCAACGATGTTCACGCTCTTCTTTGCCGGGGAGCGATTCGCGCCGGGTTGCAGCGTGGGCGGGGAAGCCATCGGTGCGTTCCTGCAGCGCCACTTCATCGCGGCCATGGAACAGGTCGCCACCCGGCTGAAGGGCATGTCTCACGTGCTCGGCTATGACAGCCTCAACGAGCCGTCGGCCGGCTACATCGGCTTGCCCTCGCTCAGCGCAACCTGGCCGCCATCCAACCACGGGCCGGTGATGACCGGCTTCCAGACGATGACCATCCCGGCCGGCTTTAGCGCGACCGTGCCGGCCCAGCAACGAGTCGGCCCGGAACTGCGGCCGTCGGGCGACGTGACCCTCAACCCCCACGGCATCCCGGCCTGGTTGCCCGAGCGGGACATCTGGCGCGCCCACGGCGTGTGGGACGTCGACCGGAGCGGCCGCCCGGTATTGCTGCGCGATGACTACTTTGCAGGCGTGTCGTTTCACGCCGACGGGCTGGCCCCGTTCGCCCGCCGTTACGCGGCTGCCCTGCGCCGGGCGCATCCGGGGGCAATCCTGTTCATCGAAGGCGAGCCCCACAGCGGCGAACCGCTGACCTGGGACGGCGAAGGGCCGGTCGTTAACGCCGGACACTGGTACGACTCGCTCACCAACCGGACGAAGCATTATGATCCGGAACTGGCGATCAACACCGTCACGGGCGAGGTCGCCCGCGGCCGTGCGGCCGTCGAAGAGGCCTTTGCCGGCCAGGTTGGGATACTACTGACACAGTCGCAGCGCGACCTGGCCGGCGCGCCAACGCTGGTCGGGGAGTTCGGCGCGCCGATGGACCTGGACGGCGGCGAAGCCATCCGGAGCGGGGACTGGTCACAGCAGGAAGCGGCCCTGTCGGCCTACTTCGCCGCCCTGGACCGGCATCTGGCCCACGGCACGCTCTGGAACTACACACCCGACAACGACAACACCTGGGGCGATCACTGGAACGGCGAGGATTTCTCTATCTTTAGCCGCGACCAGCAGCCGGTCGACGATGGGGCGCGCGCGCTCCGTGGGTTTTGCCGGCCGGCCGTTCGGGCCTGCGCGGGCCTGCCGCTGGCCCAGCGTTTCCTCCCGAACGAGGGCGTCTACCGGCTGGAGATCGACGCTGACCCGGCCCTGGGCGAGACTGTGATCTATGCGCCGCGGGTCCACTTTCCCGACGGCCCGGCCGTCCATGCCACCGGCGGGAACGTGCGCTGCGATCTGGACAACCAGCTGGTCATCTGGACGTGCGACCGAAGCGGCCGGCAGGCGCTGAGCCTGACGCGCGCGGCCGTCGGCCGCTGACACGACTTCAGGAGGCATTGCTTGAGACCCGACCGCTACTATGACGCCTACATCTTCGACCTCGATGGCACCGTCTATCTGGGCGAATCCCTGCTACCGACGGCCGGAGAGACCATCACCCATCTGCGCCAGGCCGGGAAACGTACCGTCTTCCTGTCCAACAACCCGAGCAAGACGCGCGAGGAGTACGCGGCCAAGTTGACCCGTCTGGGCCTGCCGACGCCTGCGGCCGACGTGGTCAACTCTTCCCTGGTCATGGTCGACTTCCTCCGCAAGCACATGCCCGGGGCGACCGTCTTTGTCGTTGGAGAGGAGTCGCTGCGGCGCGAACTCACCGAGGCCGGGTTCCGGCAGAGCGAGGTGGCGGGCGAGATCGATGCGGTCATCGCCAGCTTCGACCGCACCTTCACCTACCACAAGTTGCAGGTCGCCTTTGACGCCATCCGGGCCGGGGCGCGCTTCTTTGCCACCAACGGCGACCGCTATTGCCCGGTCCCAGGCGGCGGCGAGCCGGACGCGGCGGCGATGATCGCCGCCATCGAAGCCTGTACCCATACGGAGGTCGAAGTCATCGTCGGCAAGCCATCTTTGATCATGGCCGAGACGGTCCTTGATCTGGTCGGCGTCCCCGCGGCCGACTGCGTCATGACCGGCGACCGCCTGGAGACCGACGTGCTGATGGGGCTGGAGGCCGGCATGGCGGCGGCACTGACCTTGACCGGGGCGACGGACGAAGCGGCCGCCGCGCGCTCGTCCATCCGGCCGACCTATGTTCTCACCGGGCTGGGCGACCTGCTGCCCGTATGACCCGACAACGCGCTTCCGGGAGCACCATGTCACGACCATATCTGTTGGGGATCGACCAGGGGACGAGCGGCAGCCGGGCCCTCATCATTGACGACGAGGGGACGGTCAGAGGCTACGCGTATCGCCCATTGGCCCGGCTGTATCCCCGACCTGACCGGGTCGAGCAAGACCCTTATGCTGTCGCTGAGGGCGTCAGCGAAGTCATCGCCGCCGCGGCCGAGATGGCCGGCATCCGTCCGGACGAGATCGCAGCCTGCGGCATCGCCAGTCAGCGCAACACGGACTTCGCCTGGGACCGCCAGACACGCCGGCCGGTCGCCAACGCCATCACCTGGCAAGATCTGCGGACGCTCCCGTTGCTGGAGGAACTCAAGGGTTGGGAGCCGGCGGCCCAGGCTCGCCACCGTCTGGGTTATGCGCCGGGGCCGTATATGACCGCGATGCACCTTGCCTGGCGAATGCGCTACGATCCGGCGGTCATGGCCGCGGCCGAGAGCGGGCGGCTGAACCTGGGCCTCTCTGCCGCCTGGCTGATGAACGCCCTGGGCCGTCCCAGCGGCCACAAGATGGACGCGTCGCTGGTTCAGGCGATGGGCCTCTATGACTTTCGCGCCGGCGACTACTGGGGCGAGTGGCTGGCGTGGCTGGGCGTTGACCGCGCCGCGCTGCCGGCGGCTGCCCCGACGATCGACGACTTCGGCGTGATCCGCGTCACGGGAGCGGGCGGAAGCGCCGCTGATGTCCCGGTGCTGGCGATGATCGGCGACCAGCAGGGCGCGCTCTTCGGCCACGGCTGCCGGACCCCCGGATCGGCCGAGTGTACCCAGGGAACGGCGACGTTCGTCAAGGTTTTCATGGGCGCAGAAGCGCCGGCGCAGGAGATCATCGACGTCTTCTATGCCTGGGACACGGGCCGCGGCCAGACCTATTGCCTCGAAGCGCCGACGACGGTCATCGGCGCGGCCATCCGCTGGATGCGCGACGAGCTCCAGTTGTTCGCCGAGTACGACGAGCTGGATGACGTCGCGGCGGGTGTGGCCGACGCGGGCGGCGTCGTCTTTGTCCCGGCCTTCACCGGGCTTAACGCACCCTACAACGACCCGACGGCGCGCGGGACGATCCTGGGCATGACCCTCGGCACCAGCCGGGGCCACATCGTCCGCGCTTTCCTGGAGTCGCTCGGCTACCAGATCCGGGCGATCCTTGACACGATCGCCCGCGACACCGGCCAGCGCGTGGACGAGTTACTGGTGGGCGGCGGCGTGACTGCCAGTGACATCGCCTGCCAGATTCAGGCCGATCTGACCGGCGTCCCGGTGCGGCGGCCGACGTTTGCGGAGACGACGGCCTGGGCGGCGGCGCTGCTGGCCGGCATGGGCGTGGGCGTGTGGCCGGACGAGAGCCGGCTGCCCCCACGGCCGGGCGACCACGTGATTTTCGAGCCTTGCCTGGCAGCGGCCGAGCGCGAAGCCGGGTTCGAGCGCTGGTCTGCGGCCGTCGAGCTGGTCCGTTCCTGGCCGGGAGGCAGGTGATCGCATGAAGCTGGGAGTTTGCTACTACCCTGATCAGTGGCCGGAGGCGCGCTGGCCGGTTGACGCGCAGATGATGGTTGACGCCGGGCTGGAATATGTGCGCATCGCCGAGTTTGCTTGGGCGCTGATGGAGCCGGCAGAAGGGCGCTATGAGTGGGGCTGGCTTGACCGGGCCATCGACGTCCTGGCCGGGGCCGGCCTGAAGGTCATCCTCGGCACGCCGACCGTCACGCCGCCGGCGTGGTTAACCGCGGCGCATCCGGAGATGCTCCATGTCGATGCCGACGGGCGCGCGCGCAAACACGGCTCACGCCGGCAAGCGTGCGTCAACAACCCGACCTATCGGGACTATAGCGCCCGCATCGCGACTGCAATGGCTGATCGCTACGGCCGCGATTCGCGCGTGGTCGGCTGGCAGATCGACAACGAATTCGGCGGCGGCAAGACCGGACGCTGCTATTGCGAGGCGTGCACGGCCGGGTTTCGCCGCTGGTTGCGCCGGCGCTACGGCACGCTTGAGGCGCTCAACGATGCCTGGGGGACTGTCTTCTGGTCCCAGCTCTACTCGGACTGGGAACAGATACAGGTCCCTGACAATGCCATCGACAAGCCTAACCCCAGCCACGTCCTCGATTTCTATCGCTACTCGTCCGATGGCTACGTAGCGTACCAGCAGCTGCAGGTCGACATCCTTCGGGCGCGGACGAGCGGCTTCATCACGACCAACTTCATGGGCCTCTACCGCGACCTGGACCAGTTCGATCTGGCCGCGCCGCTGGACTTCGTCACCTGGGACAACTACCCGAGCGGCAACCCGGATCGGTGGCGGCCGCTGCTCTACCCTCCCGGGCGCGACGCGAGCAAGGATGACCCGGTCTACGCCTTCGACGCCGGCGAGGCAATCATCGTCGGCATGGCCCACGCCCTGACCCGGGCCTTGAAGGGCGGGCCGTTCTGGGTCATGGAACAGCAGTGCGGCGTGATCAACTGGGGGGCGATCAACCCGTGGATCCGCCCCGGCACGGTCAGGCTCTGGACATGGCACGCGCTGGCGGAGGGCGCGGATACCTGCGTCTACTTCCGCTGGCGGCCGACGCTCTTCTCCCAGGAGCAGTACCACAGCGGCATGTTGCACCACGATGCGTCCCCGGCCGTCGGGCTGGAGGACGTGCGCACGCTCGCGCCGGAGCGCGAACGGATGGCAGCCATCGCCGCCGAACCGTTCGCGGCCGAAGTCGCGCTGCTGTTCAGCTTTGACGATCTCTGGGCCCTCGAGTTGCAGGAGCAGCGCAAGGGGTTCAACTACCTGCGGCATCTGTATGTCTATTACGAGACGCTCCAGCGGATGGGCATCCAGGTCGACCTGGTTCCGCCCGGCCGCGACCTGGCGGCCTACAAGCTTGTCCTCGCGCCAACGGTCCACCTGCCTGACGAGGCCCTCGTCGCGCAGTTGACCGCCTACGTGCGGAACGGCGGCACGTTGCTCCTGGGCCCGCGTTCCGGCTTCAAGACGCCAACCAACACGGTCGTCGACCGGCCGCTGCCCGGCCTGTTGCGCGACCTCGCCGGCGCGACCGTCACGAGCTGGCAATCGCTCCCCGACGGCGTCTCGCTGGCGCTCAACGGGTGGGTGCCGGGGCTGGCGGGCAGCCGCGCCGGCTTCTGGTTTGAGGCGCTCGAACCGACGACGGGCGAGACCCTGGCAAGCTACGAAACCGGCGAATCGGCCGCCGTGCTCAACCGGGTGGGGAGCGGCTCGGTCGTGACCCTCGGCTGGTTCCCGACGAGCGATCAGGTCGAGACGGTCGTGTCCTGGTTCGGGGCGCGGGCCGGACTGATACGCGGGCCGGTCCCGCCGCCTGGATGCCTTGTCTTCCGGCGCGGACCGTATACGATCGGGTTGAACTTCACTGATACGGCGCACTCGATGGCAGTGGACGGGACGCACATGATCCTGCCGCCGCGCGGGGTTGCCGTCCACCCGGAGGGCGCGCCGGAGGGATGACATGGCGCGCTGGGAATACATCGTCCGCGCTTTCGCGCTCGACAAGGAAGATGACGTGGTGGTGGAATATGTCCAGACCCGCTACCCGGACGACCCCGGCTGGAAGAACCTCCCGCCCTATGACCCGTTGACGCTTGAGGCATGGCTGAACGAGGCCGGGAAGGACGGCTGGGAACTGGTCGCCATGGAATCGGCCGAGAAGCAGGGCAAGAAAGGCGACATCGGCCGCACCTATCCACCCAGTACGTTCAGCTGGCATCGCATCTTCCTGTGCGTCTTCAAGCGGCAGGCGGGAACCTGAATGTCGGCAGGCGTGGCATCCGGCAACCGGATCGGGCTTGTCCTGGGGGGCGGCGGGGCCCGCGGTCTGGCCCATATTGGCGTGGTCATGGCGCTCCAGCGGGCCGGTATCCCTATCGCCGCTGTGGCCGGGACCAGCATGGGCGGGCTGGTCGGCGCGCTGTTCGCCGCGGGCGTGGCGACGGACGTCATCGAGCGCGAGATCGCTGAACTCGGTCGCTGGACGGCCCAACTGCGCCTGGTCGACATCAGCCTGTCGAGTGGCGGCCTGAGCGTGCGCGGCCGCCGGGTCTATGACCTGATGGCGGACCTGATCGGCCCGACGGCGACCTTTGCTGACCTCCAGATCCCGCTGGCTGTCGTGGCTACTGACATCCGCAGCGGCCGTGATATCGTGATCCAGGGCGGCCGGGTGATCGA
>CAYRBP010000008.1:11330-35337 GCA_964422535.1 uncultured Ardenticatenaceae bacterium
GAGACCTATCATGTCCTGACGATCATGATCGCCGCCCAGACGGAACACCAGCTGCGCGACAACCCGCCGGACGTGCTCATCCGGCCGGACATTCCCGCCGACATCACCCTCCTGAGCGGCTTCCACCGCTCGCGCGAGCTATTCGCCGCGGGCGAAGCGGCTGCGGGCCGCGCGCTTCCCGCCATTCAAGCGCTGGCCGGGGCCGCTGAGTCCCCGTCCTAAGGGCCAAGGCCGTTTTCTCGCGACTGCCAAGCGTGGTACACTCCGGCCTTCGTTCGGGCGACCGGCCCAACAAGGAGAGCCTCGATTGATGTCTGACCAGGAACTTGATCAAGCGATGTTACAGACCGCGGCCAATACGGTCCGCGGTCTTTCGATGGATGCGGTCCAGGCGGCTGATAGCGGCCATCCCGGTATGCCGATGGGTATGGCGGACGCGGCCGTGACGCTGTGGGCCGGATTCCTCAAGCACAATCCGGCCGACCCGCAGTGGCCCGACCGCGACCGGTTCGTTCTATCGGCCGGCCACGGCTCGATGCTGCTCTACAGCCTGCTTCACCTGTCTGGCTATGACCTGTCGCTGGATGAGCTCAGGCAGTTTCGCCAGTGGGGCAGCCGCACCCCCGGGCATCCCGAACACGGGCTGACGCCGGGTGTCGAGACGACGACCGGCCCGCTCGGCCAGGGGATCGCCAATGCCGTCGGCTTGGCGCTGGCCGAGGCGTTGCAGGCCGCCCGGTACAATCGTCCGGGCTTCACCGTCGTCGATCACCACACCTACGTCATCGCCAGCGACGGCGACTTGATGGAAGGGATCTCCCACGAAGCCTGCTCGCTGGCCGGCCACCTCGGCCTGGGCAAGCTGATCGTGCTTTACGACGACAATGGCATCAGCATCGACGGCCCGACGACGCTTTCGTTCAGCGAGGACGTCCTGAAGCGCTTCGATGCTTACGGCTGGCACACCGCCCGCGCAGATGGCCATGACCCGGCGGCCGTCGCCGCCGCCCTGCGGGCCGCCCGCGACGACGGGGCCCGCCCGTCGATCATCGCCTGTCGGACGCGGATCGGCTTCGGCAGCCCAAACCGCGAGGGCACGGCCAAAGCCCACGGCGAGCCGCTCGGCAAGGAAGAGGTTGCGCTGGCCAGGGCTCGGCTGGGGCTGCCGGCAGGCGAGTCCTTCTGGATCGCCGACGACGTCCGGCCGTTCATGCAGGCCTCCGGCAAACGAGGGGCGGAGCGGCAGGCGGCCTGGGAACACCTCATGCAGGGCTATGCGGCCGCCTTTCCCGAGCTGGCCGAGGACTTCCGGCGGGCGCTGGCAGGCGACTTCCCGGTCTCGGTCGATGTCGCCGCCCTGTTTGACCTGAGCAAGTCGATCGCCACGCGCGAATCATCGGGCGTCGTCCTGAACGCCATTGCGGCCCAAATGCCGGCGCTCATCGGCGGCTCGGCCGACCTGACGCCTTCCAACAAGACGGCGCTGAAGGGCGCTGAAGATGTCCAGAGGGGGAACTTCGGCGGCCGTTACCTCCGCTTCGGCGTGCGCGAGCACGGCATGGCCGGGATCCTGAACGGCATGGCCCTTCACGGCGGCGTCCGGCCCTATGGCGGCACGTTCCTGGTCTTCTCGGACTACCTCCGGCCGTCGATGCGCCTGGCCGCGCTCAGCGAGCTGCCGGTCATCTACGTCTTCACCCACGACAGCATCGGCGTCGGCGAAGATGGGCCGACGCACCAGCCCGTCGAGCACCTCATGGCCCTGCGCGCCATCCCCAACCTGACGGTGATCCGTCCCGGCGACCAGACCGAGACGGCCGCGGCCTGGCTCGCGGCCATCAACAACCACCACGGGCCAACGGCGTTGATCTTCAGCCGCCAGGCGGTGCCGCCACTGGGTGGATCGCTCGACCTGGCGCTGCGGGGCGGTTATGTGCTGGCCGACCCGGCCGGCGGCGCGACGCCGGTCGTCGCCCTGCTGGGGTCGGGCACGGAGACGCACCTGGCGTTGCGGGCCCAGGCTATGCTCGCGGCCGACGGCATCCCCGCGCGCGTCGTCTCGCTGCCGTCGTGGGAGATCTTCGACTCGCAGCCGGAAGCGTACCGGCAGAGCGTCCTGCCCGATGACCTGGAGGCGCGCGTGTCCATTGAGGCGGGGATCACCTTCGGCTGGGAGCGCTACGTGGGCCGGCGAGGCGCGTCGATCGGGATCGACCGCTTTGGCGCCTCAGCCCCATACAAGGTGATCTACGAGCAGCTCGGCGTCACGGCCGAGGCGATGGCGGCCGCGGCGCGGGGCCTCCTAAGCCGTTAGGCCACCTTTCAGCCAGCCCCGCCCCGGCGGGGTTTTCTTTTTGTGGCGCTAGGACAGGAACAACCGCAGAACGAGGCCGACCGCGACGGCCAGGGCGGTGCTGGCAAGCAGTTCCGGGAGGTAGATCGGGTCACGGCCGTCGCCGGCCGCGAGACGCCAGTCGCGGACCAGCCGCGGCAGGGCGACCAGCGGGACCAGCAGCGCCTGCCCGAAGACGATCAGGGTGGTGATCAGGAGCCGCTCGGTGATGCCGACGAATTTGCTGGGGCCTGCCGGAAAGTTCGGGGCGCAGCCCTTGACCAGGCCGTAGGTCGTGAACTTCAGGAGCACCCAGGCGGGCATGGTGATGAAGGCGTAGCCGAGGAGCATCGTCAGGCGGGGCGTCGCCTGGGCCGCCGCCACGATGTCGGGCATCAGGTGACCCGGCCGGAGATAGCCCCCGGCGACCAGCGCGGCCAGGATGATGATCAGATGGGCGGTTTGGTCGAGGGCGAAACGGCCGATCGGTGGGATGCGGGGCCGCCAATAGAACTGGATGGCGTCTACCAGGAAGTGCGCGACGCCAATGAACAAAACGCCCCACCACCCGGTGGGGTCGAAGGGCAAGGCGAAGAGCCAGGTGACCAGCAGGACGACGGTTGCATGCCCGGCGACGCCGGCCAGCTCCCTGCTTTTCCATTGGGCCAGCGCGTCCCACTGAAGAATGAAGTCGCCCACCAGATGGGCCAGAAACATTGAGATGACCATTGTACCGGCGCAGTTTTCCCCATGCGCCGCCGGGTGGTGCTATGAGTTGGCGCGATCGTACTCCTGATCCGCCGGGGCCGGTGTAACGTAGGTCACATTTCAGATGTGCCTTTGATGAATGTCCCGCGAAAAGTGAGTGAAGGAGGACGGGCGGAACGAAGCAAGTCCGTTCCGCCCGTGGCTGATCAGGACCGGGTTTTCGCGACGTCAGGGCGTGGAGCCGATCAGCACCACCAGCCGGTCGAGGGTCTGGCGCAGGGCCTCAAGCTCCTCGCCGTAGGTCGCCCAGTCACCCGCCTGCTGGGCAGCTTCGGCCGCTTCGAAGTGCGCGTCGGCCGCGGCGATCAAGTCCTCCACCGTCGCGTCCGTCGGCAATATCGGCGTGGCCGTGTCTTCCGGGATCTCCGCGCCTGTGTCGAGCGGTTGCTGGCTGACGACGCCCCGGCCGAGCGAGATCAGCGCCTGTTCCAGCGTCGGCTCCATGGCGATGCCCGTGTCGGTCGCGACGATGATGCGCCGGAGCTCCGGGAGGGCGCTCGTGTCTGAAAGGAGGTAGACCGGCTCGATGTAAAGGAAGCTCTGGTTGATCGGCAGCACGAGCAGGTTGCCGCGGATGACGCTGGAGCCTCGCTGGTCCCAGAGGGAGAACTGCTGCGAGATGACGGGGTCCTGGTCGATGCGACCCTCCACCTGGATCGGCCCGAAGACCAGTTCCTGGCGCGGCAGCCGGTAGACGACCAGCTCGCCGATCTCGCTGCCGTCGTTGCGCGCCGCCATCCAGGCCACCATGTTGTTCTTGGAAGATGGGTTGAACGGCAGGATGAGCAGGTATTCCGGCGTCTGCTCGCCGGGCAGCGGCAGCGTGACGTAATACGGCTCCATCTGGGTCTCCACGTCGTCGACGAACTCGGTGGGCACCTCCCAGAGATCCTCCTGATTATAAAAGGCGCGCGGGTCGGTCATGTGGTAGGTCAGGTATTGCCGCGACTGCACGTGAAACATGTCGACCGGATAGCGCGTGTGGCGACGCAGGCCCTCGGGTAGTTCGTCGTAAGGCCGGAAAAGGCCGGGGAAGGCCGCGTCATAGGCGCGGATGATCGGGTCGTCCGGGTCCGCGATGTAGTAGTTGACGTTGCCATCGTAGGCGTCGAGGGTGATCTTGACGGCGTTGCGCATGTAGTTGAAGGTGCGTGTCGGGCCCGGGACAGGGATTTCGCCGGTGGGTAGCTGCCCCGTGGGCTGGACCTGGATGGTGATCGGCGTCGAGTACGGGTAGTTGCGGGTCGTTGTATAGGCGTCCTGTATCCACACCAGGCGGCCGTCGACCACGACGATGTAGGGATCGCGATCCAGCGTCAGGAAGGGCGTGATCGTCCGGATGCGCTGCTGGATCTGGCGATTGATCAGCACGCGCGCCTCATCATTGATGTCGTCGGTCAGGAGGACATTGGCGTCGCTCTGGCGGATGGCGAAGGCCAGCCGGCGGAAAAACGAGGAGAGCTCGATGCCTCCCGTGCCGCTGTAGGTGGTATAGACGTTCTGGTCGCCGGCAGGGTAGCTAAACTCGGCCCGCCCGCCGCCGACATAGACTTCATCGTTCGTGTATTCGCCAAAGTAGATCTCAGGCTGAGTCACTTCCAGATCGACCGTGCTGCGAGGCGGAATATCCTGAATGAAGAAACTCGGTTGCCCTTCCGGCGTGAACTCGTCTACCGGGTTCATGACGATGCCGAATCCGTGGGTGAATTCCAGGTGCTGGTTGACCCAGGACGGCGCGGGCAAGCGCGCCTTGTCCATTTCGCGCACGGCCAGCATCACCTGACGCTCCTCGCCGTCGATGTCGTAGCGGTCGATGTCGACTTCGCCGAATGTGTAGTACGGCCTCAAGGCCTGTAATTGCTGGTACGTCTGCTGCAGGGGGCGGTAGTCCCACAGGCGGATGTTGCGGAGCATCGCTTCATTGTCGAGCACATCCTCGGCCGACAGGGAACGCACCTCGCCAAAATCACGCACTTCGATCTCATCAAGCTTGAAGGCCCGGCGCGTGAATTCGATGTTGTGCTCGATGTAAGGCTCTTCGAGCGTCAACTCGTTGGGTTCAACCGAGTAGCGCTGGATGATACCCGGAATGATGCCGCCGAAAAGGAAGGTCGCCGCGATCCAGAGACCGGCCGCGCCGGCTATCAATCGCGGGCTGGGGCGAAAGACGCTGAACAGCAGTGCGCCCGCCGTCAGCAGAGCCAGGATGATCTCGACCCGGAGCCCCCAGAGCACAGCACGCAGGTCCGTATAGCTCGCGCCGAAGACGACCCCTCGCGTTGAGAAGAGCAGGCGATAGATGTCCAGCCAATAGCCGAGGGCCCAGATGATGATTAGGACCGCGGCCATGATGAAGAGATGGCGACGGAAAGCGCCCGAACTGAAGGGCCGCCAGGCGCCTCGCTGGATGTCGGCCAGGTTATTGGCCGAATAGATCGGCACCAACCCGATCAGCGCCACGAAGAGGAGTGACAGCAACCAGCCCTGGATGAACTCAAAGATCGGTAGTTCGAAGACGTAGAAGCCGGCGTCTTTGTTGAAGATCGGTTCGGCCGTGTCGAACGGAACCCGGTACAGAAAGCGGAGCACCTCCTCCCACTGGCCGGCCGCGGCGCTGGCAAAGAGAAACGCGAGGAGCAGCCCGGCGATGAGGATGATCGCGCGGACACCGCCAGAGGCCAGGTACTGAGGCCCGAGGGGCGACGCTTCGCGTAGCGCGTTCCGGCGCGCCAGGAGCCAGTTGCCGAGCAGCACGGCCGCGGCGACCAGGAAGGCGACGCTGAAGAGCGCCACCCGCGTCACCAGTTGGGTCGTGAATACGCCGCGGAAGCCAAGATGGTCGAACCAGAGCCAGTCAGTGTAGAAAGTCGCAATTGAACTGACGCTGAACAGCGCCAGCAACGCGATCGCCAGGATGACCGCCCAGCGTCCGACCCGGGGCGAGCGGCGAGGCGGCGGCAAGGTCCGCCGCGGCCTGACCGGCCCACCTCCTTCGCCGCCCTCTTCGGTCTGCCAGCCGGCCTCTTCCATCGCGCGCCGGAAGACCTCCGGGATGTCGTAGTCGTCCTGACTCATGAATGCTCCTTGAAATGCCCGCGTGAAGCGGAACGTTCAGAGGATTATAACGGACAATCATGAGGATGGCCTAAGCCCCGCGGGGCGGCCGCCCGGATGGAAACACTTTCGCCAGCTGCTGTCGAAAGCGGACTCGCCGGAAGATGCGGCGCGTCCCGCGCGACAGCGCGCGCGCTTCGGCCGCCGCGCCCGTTTCCGTCCCGAGGCCATGCCGATACTGACGGATGTTGAACAGCTCCGCGAGCCTTTCAGCCGGCCCGACCAGCTCGAGCGCCCCGGCATTCCCGCCGGCCGCGAGCCTGCGCAGGTCCGCGCCGAGGGCGGCGCTGAACTCCGCCGGCGTCTGGTTGGGTCGCGGCGGGAAGCCAAGCGCGGCCGCGTCCGTCTGGAGACGGCCGTAGGCGATCTGGATGTCGTCGAGCGGGGCCCCCTGATCGCCGCGACGCGAGAAGCCAAGCCGCAGCCACAACACATACAGGGCCGCCAGGCCGCCGGCGAAAATGGCCAGCGACGTCCAGGGTGACGACCCCGATGGCGCGCGCGGCGGAACGGGAACTGGCGTCGAGAGGGGCGGGGCATAGGTCGGAAACGGCGTCACGCCGGGCGGCGCGGCCGTCGACGGCGCGGCAGCGAAGGGCGCGGTCGGCTCGAACTCGACCCATCCGTACCCGGCGAAGTAGATCTCGGCCCAGGAGTGGGCGTGGCTCTGGCGAATCGTCTGGACGCCGCCGGCCCCGACCGGCTGCGGCAGGTAGCCGATGCCCAGGCGCGCCGGCAGTCCGACCATGCGGGCCATGACAACCATCGCGGTGGCGTAGTAATCACAGAAGCCGCGCTGCAAGTCGAAGAGGAAGTAGTCGACCATGTCAACATCATCGGGCGGCGGGCCGATGTCGAGCGAATAGGGGAACTGGTGCAGGAAGGATTCGATCGCCCGCGCCTGGTCATAGGGAGACAACTGCACGGCGGGTTGTGGCGTGCCCGGGCCGGCTTCCGCCCCGGCCGCGCCCGTCACCTCCAGGGCCAGGGTGCGGACACGCGGGGGGATGCCGGCCGGAAGTTTCGTGTAGCGAGCGAGAATCTCAGGGGGTACATCCTCCAGCCGGGCCGAGGCCAGTTCCGCCGGCGAGGCAAGGACAGAGAACGACTCGGCCTCGTAGCGCGTGTCGACGACACTGGTGCTTGCCACCCGGACGAGGTCATCCAGCCCGCGCCAGTACAACTTGACCGTCTGGTCGATCGATAGCGGCCGGCCAAGCGTGTAGCGCGTCATGCGCGTGTCGTGAAGCCATTCGACCTGCTGGGTCATGGTGATCGTCTGGCCGGCCGGTTCGCGTTCTTCGGGCGACAGGGGGAAGGGCGCCCCGGGGAACAGCAATTCCTCGCGCTCCGGCGACCGGAGCCATCCGCGGCCAGTATAGACATCGTAACTGGCCCCGCGCCAGTGGAGGCCGCTGGTGAGGCCGGTGGCGTCCTGCGGTCCCAGCGCCGTCCCGGCGACCGCGGCCGTCACGCTGGCGGTCATGACGACCGTCTGCTGCAGCTCCGGCGCGCCGCCCAGCAGAAATGCCCGCGGCAGCACGCCCGGATTGCCGCCGGTAGTGGAGTCTTCTCGTCGTGTCTGTGCGACCCCGGCGAAGGCCCGTTCGAGCGTCTCCTCGGCTTCAATGACCGCCTCCTGCCGCTGGAAGGCCTCGGCGATGGCCTGGACGTTGATTGCCGGCAGCGCCATCGCCAGCGACATCAGGACCAGGCTGATGCTGCCGGCATAGACCAGCAGGTCGGTGCGTGTTTCGGCAGAATAGTCGATCCCGCACGCGTCCCAGGCGGCTTCCTGCGCGCGAAAGGCGAGAACGGCGGCCGCGGTGATGGCCAGACCGACGTAGAACACAGTCCAGTAAAGGGGGGCGCCGCCGAAGTACGTCACGAGCGCCAGGGCGAGGCCAACCGCGGTCAAGCCCCAGTAGGGACGTCGCAGGGCGAACGCGCTCCAGGCCAGCCACGCGCCGAGGAACCAGCCGCCCAGGCCAAGCAGCCAGGCGAAGGCGAGGGTCTCCGTGCTGCTCCCGCCGCCGGTAACGGCTTTCAGCCAACCGCCGACCCGGTCGAAGAAGAGGGCGAGGCTCTGCCGCCAGACCTCACCGATCGCCGGCGCGCCCTCGTCGAGTAGTTCGAAAGGAAAACGCAGCTCGGCCAGGATGGCGATCGTCAGCGCCAGCCCGGCGGCCGTCAGCAGGAGCCAGGCCGGGAGGGCGTCAGCCTCGCGCTCGGCCAGCAGGGCGGCCAGCAGAAACCCCAGCATGGCGGCCGGCATGACCACCCCATCCTCCGGCACCCAGCCGACGCCGCGCACGGCGGCGACTAGGATGCCCAGGACTGCGACGAGAAGGACGGCCGGCAGCCAGCCGGCGCGCGGCGCATGGGTAGCCAGCCAGCGGAGCAGCCAGTGGTCGGGGAGTTCTACAGGCGTGTTCATGCGTCGGTTGGCCGCCGAATTGCCACTGCTTTGCCCGTGCCGGTGACCTTGAATTCCCAGAAGCCGTGGCGCTCTTCCTGCAGAAGGGGACGGCCGACATCGTCTTTGCGGATGATGTGGCAGTGAAAGCCCATCGAGGTGACCGCGTCGGCCAGTCCGGCGGTGTTGCCTTCGCCCCCGTAGCTCGGCCGGTCGAGCAGCAGGACATGGCTCTCAAGCCCGCCGCGGGCGAGCGTCAACAAAGCCGGGAGCCAATCGGGCGAAACGCTGGGGGTGATGACGAGGACGGCCGAACCGCGATGGGCCGTATCGGCCAGTTCGCGTAGCGAGCGCCCCAAAGCCACCTGTCCATCCGCCCGGAGCAGGGCGAGGGCGCGCAGGATGCTCCACTGCTGGCCCTGTCCGAGCGCCGGGAGGACGACCTGCGGCGCGGAGCCGTAGGCGGCCAGCCCGACAGGGCGATACTCCGAAGCGGCCCTGGCGGCCAGGGAAGCGGCGATGAGGACGGCCTGCTCCTCGGTGCCGGCGATGCCTTCACCAAGCTGGACGGCCGCGTCGCAGTCGATCACCAGCCAGACGTCGCCGGCCGCGTCGCGGTCGAACTGGCGCACGAAGAGCTGGTCACGGCGGGCTGTGGTCGGCCAGTGGATCCATCGGTAAGGGTCATTCTGGTGGTAGTCGCGCACGCCGGCGGCGTTGACCGTCGCCTGCCAGGCGCGCTCGGTCGTGCGGGAACGGCCTTCGGATTGTCCCGGCGGCAGCGGGATTGGCAGCCGGCTGTTTACGGGCGGGTGGATGATGATCTCCTGCAGGGCCGGCAGGCGGCGCGTGGCGACGAAAAGCCCGAACGGGTCGCCGCTGCGGAGGGTCCAGGGACCGAGGTGGTAGAGCCCGCGGCGGGTGCAGATCGCCGACTGCCGCCAGCGGACGGTTTCCCGGCCGCCGACGGTATGAACGACCGATGCCTCGTAGCCGGGCACGTTGGAGTCGTCGACGATTTCAACCCAGAGTGCTGGGAACAGGCTGCGGTTGACCAGACTGAACGCCTCTTCGAGCCGGTCACCGACCGAGACCCACCCGTACCTGAGACGCCGGTCGCCGTCAAGACCGAGCGACAGGCTGCGCGCCCAGGCGTAGGCGACCAGGACTAGCCCCCCGAGTCCGATGAGCAGGGTCGTCCAGACCCGGTCAGGCAGCAGCAGGGCGGCCGCAACCAGCCCGGCTATCCACAGGACAGGGAGACGAAGGCGGAGCCGGATTTCCGCGTCCGGGTTCGGGGACCACAGCGAGCCGAGGCGCTGTCGCAGGACCGCCCACCAGGAGGCCATGGCAGCATTCTACCTTGCATTCGCCCGTTTAAAAGGGGACGTGTTTCGGTTGCGGGGCGGCCGCGCGCTATGCGTGATCCCGTTCCCACTCGTGCAGCACGACCATGCTGAAGATGTCGGACTCGGTGATGATCCCGACGACGCGCATGTCATCATCCACCACCGGCAGGCCGCTGATGCGGTGTTCCAGCATCGTACGGGCCGCTTCGCCAAGCGTCGCATCGATGCCAATGGTGAACGGGTTGCGGGTCATGATCTTCTCGACCTTGAGCGTGGCGAGGAGGTGGTTCATCTCCCAGATGCTGAGCGACGTCGCGGGAGACGGTTCAGCGCCACGGATATCGCCCAGGGTGACGATGCCGACGAGCCGGCCGTCGCTATCGACGACCGGCAGGCGGCGGATCTCCTCGCGGACCATGATCCGGTGTGCCTCCGGGAGGGTGGTTTCCGGCGTGATGGTGACGACGTCGCCGGACATCCAGTCCTTGACGAGTTCCTTCTTCATTGCTTTGACTCCATCAGACTGAAGCACGGCCGTGGGCAGCCCCTGTCGGCCGGTGGCCGGCGGCCGGCGCAAGCGGTTCTAGGATGGACACATTATAGCGCGTATTCGCGCGGGACTCCCAGTAACAAACGTCATGCGGCGCGGGTGACGTTTGCCACCTCAGGCCGGTAGCGGCGGGAAGAAAGAGGGGGTGGCGCCACCTTGCGGTGTGGCGCCACCCGGAGAAAGAACAGTTCCCATCGGAGTGGGAAGGAGTAAGGAGCTTCTGTAATGTAGTTTACATTCCTTGCGACTTACCTTACGACGGGGCGAACATTACGCCATTCCGGCAACAATTGTACCTAGGTCTGTAGTTGACCCGTCGGGCCCTTCCTGGACGACCCGCAGCACGCGTTGCGGGTACGGGATCGTCACGCCTTCTTCGTCGAACCGCAGCTTGACCTTCTCGATCAGTTCGTACTTGACCGCGAGGTAGTCGGCGGGCTTGACGCACGGCTGACAGATGAGGTTGACGCTCGAATCGCCCAGTTCGCCAACGGCAATCCGCGGTTGCGGCTCGGCCAGGATGCGCGGCTCGGCGGCGATGATCTCCTGCAGAATGCGCTTTGCCTTCCGGAGGTCGTCGTTGTAGTCGATGCCAAACATCAGGTCGATGCGCCGGTAGGCCAGGTTGGTGTAGTTGACGATCGGGTTGTCCATCACCTCGCGGTTGGGCACGAGCAAGGTCCGGTTATCGAGCGCAGCCAGTTCGGTGTGGAAGAACTCGATGTGCTTCACCGCTCCCTCTACCGGACCGTCGCCGATGGCGACGAAGTCTCCATCCTTGAACGGCTTGAGGAAGATGAGCAACAGCCCGGAGGCCAGATTGGCCAGCGAGTCCTGCAAGGCGAGGCCGATTGCCAGCGTGCTGGCTCCCAGCACGGCAACGATTGAATTGGTCGGGACGCCGAGCAGGGTCAGTGCAGCTACGACCAGGAAGACAAGCCCGGTGATATAGACCGTTTTGCCCAGGAAGGAAGCGACCGTCGTGTCAACTCTGGAGCGAGTGAGCCAGCGCTCGACCGTACCGCCCAGCCAGCGCGCCAGCCAGCGGCCGACGATGAACAGGACGACAATGAGCAACAGCCTCAAGATGAATTCGGGCAGGCGGTTCGAAGCGAAGTCGGTCAGAATCTGGACGAAACTCTCAAGATCGGTGGGCATGGTGCGATAGTCTCCTTGTCCGCGTTACAGGACGGCTTGGAGACAATTCTAGCAGCCAGGGGGCCCATCTTCCCAACAAGGCCTTCTCAGCAGCCGGTTGGACCGCGGCGATAATGCCGCCATGAAGAAGGCGCCAATCAACGGCCGCGATCATGGCTGCTTCAGCGGCAAGCTTCTGCACAAAAAGAGGGCCTGACGCTATTGCTCGTCAGGCCCTCCGGGATCAGGCGGCCGTCTCTTCGACCTCGCCCGTCTCCACGACCGCGAAAGTCAGAATGCCGTCTTCCGCCTCGACAACCACGTGGTCGCCATCGCGCACCTCACCCTGAAGGACCTTCATCGCCAGCGGGTCGACGATGCGCCGCTGGATGACGCGCTTCAGCGGCCGCGCCCCGAACACGGGGTCGTACCCCTCTTCGATCAGGACGTCTGTTGCCGCCTCGGTCAGTGCCAGGGAGATGTCTCGCCCGCCCAGCCGCCGCCGCAGGGTGGCGAGCTGGATCTCGGCGATCTCGCGCAGCTGCTCGCGGCCGAGGCGCTCGAAGATGACGATCTCGTCGACGCGGTTCAGGAACTCGGGGCGGAAGTGGGTCCGCAGGGCTTCCGTCACGCGCGACCGCATCAGCGCGTCGTCCGTCGCATCCAGGATGTACTGGCTGCCGATGTTGCTGGTCATGATGATGACCGTATTGCGGAAGTCGACCGTGCGGCCCTGGCCGTCGGTCAGCCGGCCGTCGTCCAGCACCTGCAACAGGACGTTGAAGACCTCGGAATGGGCCTTTTCGATCTCGTCAAACAGGATGACGCTATACGGCCGGCGGCGCACGGCTTCCGTCAGTTGCCCGCCTTCCTCGTAACCGACGTATCCTGGCGGCGCGCCGATCAGCCGCGAGACGGTATGGCGCTCCTGGTACTCGCTCATGTCGATGCGAATCATGTTGCGCTCATCGTCAAACAGGACCTCGGCCAACGCGCGGGCGAGCTCGGTCTTGCCGACGCCGGTCGGGCCGAGGAAGATGAACGAACCGATCGGCCGGTACGGGTCCTGCATGCCGGAGCGGCTGCGGCGCACGGCTGCGGCAACCGCACTGACGGCTTCGTCCTGGCCGACGACACGCTGGTGCAGCCGGTTCTCCAGGTAGACGAGCTTTTCCATCTCGCCCTCGAGCAGCTTGGTGGCCGGGATGCCGGTCCATTTGCCGACGATCGCGGCGATGTCCTCCGGCCCGACTTCCTCGCGCAGCATCGGCCGCTCGCCCTGGACGTTCTTGAGCTGCGTCTGGGCCTCGACCAGCGACTGCTCCAGCTGGCGCATACGGCCGTACTGCAACTCCGACGCCTTCTGGAAGTCATAGTCGCGCTGGGCCTGTTCCATCTGGATGCGGACCTGGTCCATCTCTTCCTTGATCGCCTGCACCCGTTGGATGGCCTCTTTCTCGGCGTTCCACTGCGTGGCCAGTTCGGTGCTGCGCTCTTTCAGGTTGCCGAGGTCTTCCTCCAGCCTGGCGAGTCGCTCCTGGGCCGCCTTGTCCTTCTCGCGTTTGAGGGCCTCGCGTTCTATCTCCAGCTGCATCACCTGGCGGTCGACTTCGTCGAGGTCCGCGGGCTTGCTGTCGATCTCCATCCGCAACTGGCTGGCAGCTTCGTCGATCAGGTCGATGGCCTTGTCGGGCAGGAAGCGGTCGGAGATATAGCGGTCGCTGAGCGTCGCGGCCGAGATGACGGCCGAGTCGGTGATCCGCACGCCGTGGTGGACCTCATAGCGCTCCTTCAGGCCGCGCAGGATGCTGATCGTGTCTTCGACGCTGGGCTCGTCGACGAAGACGGGCTGGAAGCGCCGCTCGAGGGCGGCGTCCTTTTCAATGTGCTTGCGGTACTCATCCAGGGTCGTCGCGCCGATCATGTGCAGCTCGCCGCGGCTCAGCATCGGCTTGAGCATGTTGCTGGCGTCCATGGCCCCTTCGGCCGCGCCCGCCCCGACAAGGGTGTGCATTTCATCGATGAAGAGGATGATCGTCCCTTCAGACTCCTGGATCTCCTTCAGCACCGCCTTCAGGCGCTCCTCAAACTCGCCGCGATACTTCGCGCCGGCAACCAGCGCGCCCAGGTCGAGTGATACCAGCCGCTTGTCTTTCAGGCCCAACGGCACGTCCGCGTTCAGGATGCGCTGGGCGAGGCCCTCGACGATGGCGGTCTTGCCGACGCCCGGCTCGCCGATGAGGACCGGGTTGTTCTTGGTCCGGCGGCTGAGGATCTGGATGACGCGGCGAATCTCCTCGTCGCGGCCGATGACCGGATCGAGCTTGCCCTTCGCCGCTTCGGCGGTGAGGTCGCGGCCGTATTTCGCCAGCGCCTCGTACTGGGACTCCGGCGTCTGGCTGGTGACGCGCTGGGAGCCGCGGACACTGGCCAGGGCCTGCATGATGGCGTTGTAGTCGATCCCGTAGCGGGCCAGCAATTCGCGGATGCGCCCGGCCTTGGGTTGGGCCATGGCCATGAGCATGTGCTCGGTCGAGGTGTATTCATCCTTCATCGCTTCGGCGATGTCTTCGGCCTCGTCGAGGATGGCGTTGAGCTCCCGGCTCAGGTTGGTCTGGACCGAGGAACCCGTCGCGCGCGGCAATTTGGCCAGGTTCTGCTGGATTCCCTGGCGGAGGAGCGCTTCGTCGCCGCCAATGCGCCGGATGACCGACGGCACGACGCCGCCTTCCTGGTCCAGCAGGGCGAGGAGCAGGTGCTCCGCCTCAACGGCAGGGTGATTGTATTCTTGTGCCAGGTGCTGCGCCTCCAGCAAAGCGTCCCGGCTCTTTTCGGTCAGTTTGTCGAACCGCATAGTCGTTCTCCGTTGCTGCTCAACCAGTAGTGTATCACGGCACGCCTGCGCTCGCGCGCGGAGAGCGCGCCTCCCGAGCAGCACGATTCATTATGTGAAAGCACGCTCAGAATTCTGTTAACCGACTGTCAGAAACGTGTTAGACGCAACTCCCCCGGCCTGAATCGCGTACTATAGGGTGGACAATGCCGCCGGATTCCTCATCGCCGGCCCTGTACGGGCCTTACCCCGCGCCTGACGACGTCGCGCCGGACGCTCTGACACTGCGAGCAAGCCGTGACCTGGCGGACAAGCCCGTTCGCTTTGGGCGCGCGACGGGCTATGTCTGGGCCGAGTTCGCCGAACCGCGGCGGCCCGCGATCGAGACGTTTGTCAGCAGCGACCTGGACGGCCAGTGTACTTGTGCCGCCGCGCGCTTCCCGTGCCGCCACCTGTTGGCGCTCCTGGACCGGGCGGGCAGTCCGGATGCCGTTGTCTCGTCCGATCCCCCGTCCTGGGTGCGGCAGCGCGCCGGCGCGAAGCTTCAGCCCAGCCTGTTCCCCGACCTTGATCCGCCTCACCTGGGCGACGACCACTGGCTGGCGGCCGTTCGTGCCGGGCTTGCCGAACTCGAGCAGTGGCTGTCCGACCTGTTGCGTCACGGGCTGGCCCTGCTGCCGTCAGCCGATCGAGCGCTGTGGAACGCGGCCGCAGACCGGCTTGTTGATGCCTACATGCCCGAGTTGGCAGCGACGGTCCGGGAGCTGGCATCGCTGCCAGGCAGCGGTCGCGATTGGCCGGAGCGGCTCCTGCCGCGCCTTGGCCAGCTCCAGTTGTTGTGCGACAGCTTCCATCGCTACGAGTCCCTGCCGCCGGACGTGCAGGGCGACCTGCGGCGGGCCGTCGGCATGCCGGCCGCACCGGCTGCGGGCCAGGAAGTTGTCCGGGACCGCTGGCGCGTCCTGGGCGTCCGCCAGACGAGCGCCCACAAGCGCCGGGTGCGCCGGGTCTGGATGCTGGGACAGGAGAGCGGGCGTGTGGCGCTGGTCGAAACGGCGACCCCGGAGCGCCGGCACCAGGGCCGGTTGATGCCCGCCGGCTCGTTGTTCGATGCCACCCTCGCCTTTCAGCCGAGCGCCGCGCCGCTCCATGCCGAATTCGCGGGCAGCCTGACCTACGTGCCGGCCGGCGCGGCAGGGCCGTGGGCGCTTCCGGTGTCGCTGATCGATGAGGCGGTCGGCGTCGCGGCCGAGCGCCGGGCGGCCAACCCGTGGCAACCCGTGTGGCCGCTGCTGGTGGGGCCGGCCCGGCTGGAGCCGGTGAGCGGCTGGCGGCTGCGTGACCGGACGGGCGCGTTGCTGCCGCTGGTAGAGCGTTTCGGCCAGGGCTGGACGATGCTGGCGCTAGCGGCCGACGGGGCCCTGAACCTGTTCGGGGAGTGGGACGGCGAGCGGTTCACGCCGTTGAGCGTCGCCGGGCCGGGCGGCGGCTGGCTCAGCCTCGAGGCGTGGCGGGGCGTCCTGTGAGCGTGACGAACCCGCTGGTCAGCGCGGCGCTCGTCGGCGTCGAGCGAGCCGGACTTCCGCCGGTCGAGTCGCTGCCGGAACCTTTGCAGGCGCTTGCCGCCGGTCTTGCCGACCGGCCGCCGGAGGCGCTTCTCCTGCTTCTGGCCGGGGCCCTGGACCGCTATGCGGAGGCGGGCCGGCTGCCGGAGCGCGCGACACGCGGGGAGTGGCACCTGCCCGCGTTTCAGCCCGGGGCCGAACCTGTCCCCGCGCCTGAAGCGGCGGAGCGATTCTATGACGACGTGCTGAACCAGCGGCACACCGACCTCCTGCCGGAACTGCTCGAACTGACCACGCGGGCCGGAAAGCGCGTCCCCGACCGCCAGTTGCCGCACCTTCTGGAACACGGGGCGAAGGTCGCGCGCCAGCGACCCGCGATCTGGCCGGTCGTCGGCGAGCGCGGCCGCTGGCTGGCCTCGCTCAACCCCAAGTGGCGATACGCGACCGCCCATGTTGACGACCCGGGGGCGCTGCGCGCCGTCTGGCAGGATGACCCGGGCGGCCGCGCGGCGCTGCTGGCCTATGTGCGCCCGCGCGATCCCCGGCTGGCCCGGACGCTGGTCGAACTTGTCTGGCCGAAGTCGTCCGATGCCGAAAGGCGCGAGCTCGTGCGCGGGCTGGAACCGGGGCTGAGCGACGCGGACGAACCGTTTCTCGAACGCGCGCTCGACGACCGCGACACGCAGGTACGGCGCAAGGCCATCGACCTGCTGGCGGCGCTGCCGGGCTCGCGCCTGTCAGGGCGCATGACCGAAGCGGCCGGCGGGGTTCTGGTGCTTCGGGGTGGAACGCTCTGGCCGCGGTTTGAGATGGGGTTCAGCAACAGCCTGGTGCGTGACGGGGTGATCCGCCCGGCAGGGTCCGCGCCAACCGTGCAGGAGCGCTCGCGCCAGATCATCCAGATGGTCGGGGCGATCCCGCTGGGTCATTGGGTGGCAGCGCTACGCCAGCCGCCGGAGGGCCTCATCCGCGCCGCCCAGGCGGGGAAGTGGCCGCGGACGCTGTTGAGCGCGTTTGCCGCGGCGACCATCCGCCAGCGCGACGCGGTCTGGGCAGAAGCACTGCTGGACCTGGATGAAGTGGCGGGCCGGTCGGCGGCCGTCCTGGTGGTGCTGAGCCCGGAGCGCGCCAATGAACGCCTGGAAGCAGCCCTGGCTGCGGGAGACGGCCCGGCGGTGCTGGCCCACCTTCGCCACTGGCCGGGCGGCTGGGATGAGGTCCGAGGCCGTCTGCTGCTGGAATACCTGGCTGCGCAGGCCCGCCACGATCCTGAGGGTCCCCAGTCGGCCATGCTGCGCCACCACGCTCGCCTGCTCGGCCAGCGTCTGCCGCCGGGCCTGGCGGCAGACGCGGCCGAACTGATTCAGGGGACGGCTGCCAGCCGGGCCTGGGAGGCCAGTCTGCGCCAGGTTCAGACAATGCTTGAGACGCGCCGGGCCATGCACCGGGCACTGGGAATCGCCTGAGTCCGACTAGAGGAGAAGAAGAGAAAGAAAATGACTGTCACAACGATCCAACGGCAACTGGCCGAACAGGCCTTCGCCGATGAGCTCGAGGCACTGGCGAAGGCGGACCGCCGGCAGCGGCCGCCCAACTGGCGGCTATCGCCGTGGGCCGTCGCCACCTATGTCCTCGGCGGCACGCTGGACGACGGCACCCGCATCGTGCCCAAGTACATCGGAAACGCCCGGCTGATAGAGATCGCCATCGCCACCCTGGCGACCGACCGCGCGCTGCTCCTGCTGGGCGTGCCCGGCACGGGCAAGACCTGGGTCGCCGAGCATCTGGCGGCCGCCATCAGCGGCGATTCGACCTTGCTGGTTCAGGGCACAGCCGGCACGACGGAGGAGATGATCCGGTATGGCTGGAACTACGCCAGCCTGATCGCCCGGGGCCCGACGGCTGACGCGCTCGTTCCCAGCCCCATCATGACCGCCATGCGCGATGGCAAGATGGCCCGCGTCGAGGAACTGACACGCATCCCAGGCGATGTGCAGGATGCGCTGATCACCGTGCTGTCGGAGAAGCTGCTGCCGATCCCGGAACTGGGCGAATTCGTCCAGGCCGTTGGCGGTTTCAACGTCATCGCGACGGCCAATGATCGCGACCGTGGCATCAACGATCTGTCGAGCGCGCTGAAACGTCGCTTCAATACTGTCATACTGCCTCTGCCGGCCACGGCCGAAGAGGAAGTGTTGATCGTCAGCCGGCGCGTCGAAAGTCTGAGCCGGGCCCTGGAGCTGCCGGTTGCGCTGCCGGCCGCGGCCGAGATCGCCCGCGTGGTGACCATCTTCCGCGAGCTCCGCGCCGGTTTGACGGAAGACGGACGGGCAAGGGTCAAGTCGCCCAGCGGCACGCTGAGCACAGGCGAGGCCATCTCGGTCATCAACTCCGGGCTGGCCCTGGCCGCTCATTTCGGTGACGGCCGGCTGGCCCCGGCTGACCTGGCGGCCAGCCTGACCGGCGCAGTGATCAAGGACCCTGCCCAGGATACGCTCATCTGGCAGGAGTACCTGGACACGGTGATGCGCGAACGCGAAGGCGAATGGGGCGAGCTCTATCTGGCATGCCGCGAACTGGCGGCATAGGCGGTACGCGCGTGAGCCAGGTTCGCATCTTTGGCATCCGCCACCACGGCCCGGGATCGGCCCGGCGGTTGCTGGCTGCGCTGGAAGCCTTCCGGCCTGACGTCGTGCTGGTCGAGGGGCCGCCCGACGCCGACTCGCTGATCCGCTGGGTGAGCCACCCGGAGATGGCGCCGCCGGTCGCGCTCCTGGTCTACCGGCCGGACGAGCCGGCGCGGGCGGCGTTCTTTCCGTTCGGGCGGTTCTCGCCGGAGTGGGGGGCGCTGTCCTACGCTGCAGACAAGGGCGCAGATGCCGCCTTCATGGACCTGCCCCAGTCGGTCCTACTTGCCACAACGGTGCGGCCGGTGCCGCCGGCCGCGGCCGTTTTTCAGTCGGTGGCTGATGCGGCCGGGGCTGACAGCTATGAATCGTGGTGGAATGCGGCCGTGGAGCAGGGCGACGGCGAGAGCGACTTCTTCGACGCCGTTCTGTCGCTGATGGTTGAGATGCGCCGGACGGGGCAAGACGATCCTCTGGCCTATGCGGATGAGGGCGCGCGCCTCTCCGCGCTGCGCGAAGCCGCCATGCGGCAGCGCATCCGGGCCGCCGCGGCGGCCCACCGGCGCGTGGCCGTCGTCTGCGGGGCATGGCACGCGCCCGCGCTCGCCGGCGACCTGTTGGCGTCGGCCGAGGCCGATGCGGCGTCGCTGGCCGGGCTGGAGCGTGTCGAGACACGCGCGACCTGGGCGGCGTGGACGCATGGCCGGCTGTCGGCGGAGAGCGGCTACGGAGCCGGCATCACGTCACCCGGCTGGTACGACCACCTCTGGCAGATGAGTGAAGAGGGCCAGCCGCCGTCCGCGATGACCGTCCGCTGGCTCTCGCGGGTGGCCGCGCTGGCCCGCGGCGAAGGGCTGGAAGTCTCGGCCGGTCATGTCATCGAGGCGGTCCGGCTGGCCGAGGCGCTGGCGGCGATGCGCGGGCGGCCGTATCCGACGCTGGACGAGCTCAATGAAGCCGCGCGGAGTGTCCTGTTCGGCGGCGATGACGAGCCGCTCCGGCTGATCGAGCGAGAGCTGATCGTCGGCCGGCAAAGCGGCAGCGTCCCCTCCGGCGTCCCGGCGCTCCCCTTGCAGCTTGACCTGGCCTCGGAACTGCGCCGCCTGGGCCTGCGGGCGAGCCCGGAAGCGGAGTCGTTGCGGCTGGACCTGAGGGTTGAGCGCGATCTGGAGCGAAGCCGGCTCCTGCACCGCCTGACGCTCCTGGAAATCCCGTGGGGGATCCTGGGTCCGGGCGCGAACCAGGGGGGTGGAACGGCCAGCGAGGTATGGGGCGTCCGCTGGCCCCCGGAGTTGAACCTGAAAGTCATCCAGGCCGCGGTCTGGGGCAATACGGTGCGCGATGCGGCCGTCGCCTGCGCGGCCCACCAGGCCTCGACTGCGGCCGATCTGGCAGCGCTGACGACCCTGGTCGACCGTGTGGTGGCCGCCGATCTGCCGGAGGCGATTGGCCCGCTTCTGGCGGCGATCGAGGAACGCGCGGCGCTCAGCTTCGATGTCGCGCCCATGATGGCCACGCTGCCGCCGCTGGCGCAGGTGCTGCGCTACGGCGGCGCGCGCCGCTCGGCCGAAATCGTCGGGCTGCTGCGGCGCGTCTTTGACCACCTCGTCACGCGGGTTTGCATCGGCCTTCCCGGCGCGTCCGTCGGTCTGGGGGACGACGCAGCGGCCGAGATGGTCGAACGACTCAGCGCCACGCAGGGCGCTCTGCGGCTTGCCGGAACGGCCGAACAGACCCGCCGCTGGTGCGAGGCGCTGGCCCGGCTGGTCGACCGGCGCGCGGTTCATGGCCTGGTGGCCGGCCGTGCCTGCTGGCTCCTCTATGAGTCGGGCGAGTTCGACTCTTCGGCCGTGGTGCTCCGCCTGGAGCGCTCGCTGTCCGGCCTGTCGGCTGACGACGTCCGCTTCGCCGCCGCCTGGCTCGACGGCCTGCTGCGCGACAGCGGCCTGCTGCTGGTCCACGAACGGTCTCTCTGGGACGAGCTGGACCGCTGGCTGCTGGGTCTGGAGCCGGAGCGTTTCCAGGCCATCGTGCCGCTGCTGCGCCGGACCTTCTCCGGCTTCGCCAAACCGGTCCGGGAGCAGCTGTTGCGGCGAGCGCTGCAGGCGGGGCCGCCGGACCCGGTCCTGGCCGGGACCCCGTACCGATTCAACGCCTCGGCCGCCGGGCGAGCGCTGGCGACGACGCGGCTGTTGCTGGGACTGGCCCCGGCAGGGGAGGAGGGTGAATAGCTTGAACGGTGATAACCGCCTGGCGATGAACGCCCGTCCTGATCCGGAACGACGGAGACGGTGGGAGCTGGTCCTGGGCGAGCAGGCGCAAGAGGACGACCGGAGTCAAGGGGCTGTGGGACCTGGCCCCGGCGATGGATCGCCGGGCGATCCATCAGGTGCGGGCGAACGGGGGCTTTCAAGGGCGCTGGAGGCGCTGTACGGCGACAGCGAACGCGGCGATCTGGGCGAGTCTATGCCTGACGTCGCGCGCTGGCTTGGCGACATCCGGGCCTATTTTCCGGAGAGCGTCGCCGAGGTGATGGAGCAGGATGCCATTCGCCGGCTGAGTGCGCGCCAGCTGGTGCAGCACCCTGAGCTCCTGGCGGCCGTCGAGCCGGACGCAGCGCTGGCGGCGACGCTCCTGTCGCTGCGGAAGGTGATGCCGGCGCAGACGCAGGACACCGCCCGTCAGGTCGTCGCCCGATTAGTCAGCGACCTGATGGCGCGGCTGCAAACCCCGCTCCGGCAGGCGGTGGAGGGACGCGTCGACCGGTCATCGAGAGGGCGAAGGCCGCGGCGCATCCAGGACATCAACTGGTCACGCACGGTCCAGGCGAACCTGCGGCATTACCAGCCCGAGCAGGGGTCGATCGTGCCTGAGCGACTGGTGTCCTACGGGACACGCCGCGCCACGCTGCCCGAGGTCATTCTGTGCATCGACACCAGCGGTTCGATGGCGACGTCGGTCGTCTATGCGGGGATCAGCGCGGCCGTGCTGGCTTCCATCCCATCGGTCAAGACACGGCTGGTTATGTTCGACACCAGTGTCGTCGACCTGACCGGCCGGCTGGAGGACCCCGTCGAGCTGCTGTTCGGCTTGCGCCTGGGCGGGGGAACCAACATCGACCGGGCGCTGGCCTATTGCCAGGGAGCCGTGACGCGCCCGCGCGACACGATCCTGATCCTGATCACCGATCTGTTCGAAGGGGGAGACAAGGAGCAGCTGGTCCGGCGGGCGGCCACCCTCGTCGGCGACGGCGTGCGGCTGGTGACGCTGCTCGCTCTGAGCGATGCCGGCGTTCCACGCTACAACAAGGCGATTGCACAGCAACTGGGCAGCGTGGGCGTGCCATCCTTCGGCTGCACCCCTGACCGCTTTCCCGAGCTCATGGCCGACCTGCTGAACGGCCGCGATCTCGGCCGCCATCTTGCGAGCGGCTGATCAACTCCGCAGCTTCTGCCACTGGCGAACGAGCTCGCGCTCGGCTTCGCTGAGCTGGGCCGGCAGTTCAACGTTGATGGTGACGTACAGATCGCCGCGCACATCCGGTTTACGCAGCTTGGGCATGCCCAGGCCGCTCAGCCGGAAGACCTTGCCGTTCCGAGTGCCCGCGGGGATGGTCAGGTTGACGGACTTGTCCAGCGCCGGCACCGACACCTTGCCGCCCAGCAAGACGGTGAACAGGTCGACGGGCAGCGTCATCTTGAGGTCGTCCCCGTCGCGCTCGTACAGGTGGTGGGGCATCACCTCGACCTTGAGGTAGAGGTCGCCGGCCCGGCCGTCACCGGCGGCTCCCTGGCCGCTGAGCCGGACTTTGGAGCCGCTGCGCACGCCGCGCGGGATCTTGGCCTCGACCCGTTTGCCGCCCTCCCATTGCAGGGTGCGCGTCGTGCCGTGAAATGCTTCTTCCAGCCTTACCTGGACGGGCTGCTCCAGGTCGCGCGGGGGGCGAACACTCTGGCTGCCAAACGGGGCGTCGCCAAATCCGCGGCCGGTCCCGGCTGAGCGCGCCTGCCCGCCAAAAAGGAAATCGAAGAAATCAGAAAAGCTCCCGGTTGACTGGCTGCCGCCACGGCCGAACATCTGCTCGAACTCCTCCGGGGTCATCGTTCGCGTTGATGAGTAGGCGCCTCCCGGCGCAGCGCCCCAACGCTGCCAGCCGAAGTCCTCCGGTCGGCCGCCGGCGCGTTCATATTGCTGCCACTCCGCGCCGAATCGGTCATACTTTGACCGCTTCTCCTCGTCGGAGAGCACCTCATAGGCCTCGTTGACGCTCTTGAACCGCTCTTCGGCCGCCTTGTCGTTCGGATTCACGTCCGGATGGTACTTGCGCGCCAGCTTGCGGTAAGCCTTTTTGATCTCGTCCGCGCCGGCGTTCTTGCTGACGCCGAGCGTTTTGTAGTAGTCCTTGTATTCCATGCAGTCGTCCTTTCAGTGGGACTTTTGAGTTGCAGCCGGTCCCGGCGTGACGCGGCACGGCGAACGGGGCCGGGCGCGAACCATGTCCCTATTATGCACCAACCATGTCAGAAAAGGGTTAGACCCACGTCGCCCGCCGTCTACGCATCTCTAACGGGCACGAGGTACACTTGCGCCGTGATTTTCATGATTCCCTGCTGCAGGCAGCAGGTTGAGGTCAGCAACGATGGCGTCGAATCGCGTGATAGATGTCGGGCAGTCGGACTTTGAAGAGCAGGTCGTCAAGCGCTCGTACCGCGAGCCTGTGATCGTCGATTTCTGGGCACCCTGGTGCGGGCCGTGCCGGATGCTGGGACCGGTCCTGGAGCGGCTCGCCAATGAATCGAACAGCGGTTTCACGCTGGCGAAGGTGAACACAGACAAGGCCCCGAGCCTTGCCGGCCGCTATGACGTCAGAGGCATTCCGGCGGTGAAGGCATTTCGCGACGGCCGCGTGGTTGAAGGCTTCGTCGGGGTGCAACCGGAACCCGTCCTGCGCCAGTTCATTGCCCGGGCCAGACAGGTCAGGCCCGCGAACGGGCAGCCGGCCGCGGCCACAGGCCAGAATGTCCGTGCGCCGTCCGACCCTGCCGCCCGCCTGAGTGAAGGTCTGGCGCAGCTGTCGATGGGCCGGGTTTGTGAAGCGGAGATGCTCCTGCGCGGGCTCGACGGCCACCCGGCCAAATCCCTCCACGCACTGGCGCTATTCAGATACCGCATTTCGCGTAGCGATTTACCCTTTGCCAACACACCCACAACACAGGCGGCAATCTACCAGGAAGCAGCGGCGGCGCTGAACCGGAAGGAGCCGTCCGCGGCGCTCTATCACCTGCTTGCGGCGTACAATCAGGAAAGCGAGGCCGC
>CAYRBP010000008.1:35437-67238 GCA_964422535.1 uncultured Ardenticatenaceae bacterium
CCGCTCGCCAGTATCGCGCCCTCCTGGGCTGACGGGCGGCTGCGACGTGGCCTGATGCTGCCGTTCGAGCCTGCCTGACCCGGCCGGCGCGGCCGTCCGGCGGCCGCGTATTTGGCGACGCCGCTGACTGGGCTACAATGCCGGTCACTGGCATACCCCGTATCCCGTTCTGCGGAGTGTCGATCCATGCTGACCCACGTTGTTCTCTACAAGCTGAAAGATCCAAGTCCTGAAGGCCTGGCAGCAGCGAAGTCGCAGCTGGAAAGCCTGCGCGGCCGTATCCCCCCGCTGCTGGAACTCGAAGTCGGGCTGAATGTCATCCATTCGGCTCGTTCCTACGACATCGCGCTGATCACCCGCCTGGAGGACCGGGCAGGGCTGAGCATCTACCGCGACCATCCGGTGCATCAGCCGGTGATCGCCTACATGCAACAGGCGGCCGAAACCAGCATCGCGGTCGACTTCGAGAGCTGAGAGCGGCGCGAGCCAAAGCCCCGGGGCCGGGGCTGTCGATGGGGGCACCATGGTCTATCTGGAAAAGCTGCACCGGGCGCAGGAAAAAAACAACTCATGGCTGTGCGTCGGACTCGACCCGCAGCCGGACAGGCTGCCGGTTGAGGCGGTCTGGAAGTGGGACGAGCCGCTGCTGCCGTTCAACAAGGTCATCATCGACCATACGGCCGACCTCGTCTGTGCCTACAAACCGAACCTGGGCTTTTATCTGCAGTGGGGGGCGGCCGGTGTTATCGCCCTTGAGCGGACCATCGCCTACATCCCCGATCACATCCCGGTCATCCTCGATGCCAAGATCGGCGACATCGGCCACACCCAGGCGGCCTGGGGCGCCGGGCTGTTCGACGCCTGGGAGGTGGATGCCATCACGGTCAACCCCTATGTCGGCTCGGACTCCGTGCTGCCGTTGGTGAAAGACCGGCCTGAGAAGGCGGTCTATCTGCTGGCACGGACCAGCAACCCGGGCGCCCGGCAATTTCAGGGCGATCTGCGGCTGGGCCAAGGGCTGGCGGCCGATGTGATTCGGCAGAGCCGGAGCTGGGACGCAGGCCCGCTGGCAGGCCATCGCGGGTTCGTTGTCGGCGCAACCTACCCGGGGGAACTGGCTATAGCCCGCCAGATGGCTCCGGAGGCGAACTTTCTCATACCGGGCGTTGGTGCGCAGGGAGGCGATCTGGCGGCCGCGGTGGCGTCCGGGGCGGATGCGGTGGCCGGCCCGGTCATCAATGCCGGCCGTTCGATCATCTTCGCTTCGGCCGGTCTCGACTTCGGCAGCGCGGCGCGGGCGGCCGCGTTGCGCCTGCGCGACGAGATCAATGGCCTCCGGGCGGCCCAGGGCGGATGATGCGGCTTAATGCAACAATCGCGTTGACCCTGAAAAGCAGTTTGCTAGAATCCCGGGTGAATAATGTCTTTGCCGGGGCATCTCGTGATTGCGCCGGCCTGCATTGCGGGAATAGGTTGGAGGAGTAGCAGCATGTTCTTCGACTGGACCTACGTCATCTATATCATGATCCCTACGCTGGTGCTGTCCTTCGGGGTACAGATGTATCTGAAGAGCACCTACGCGAAGTGGGCCAAAATCGGCAATAGCGCAGGTGTGAACGGACAGCAGACGACGCAAGTGCTGTTCGACCGGACGTCCCTTGACGCCATCCCGGTGAAGCCCATCCCGGGCTCGCTCACCGACCACTTTGACCCGCGCACCAATACGGTCAGCCTGTCCCAGCCGATCTACACCCAGCCGTCGGTCGCCTCCATGGCGGTGAGCGCCCACGAACTCGGCCACGTCCAGCAATACCAGACAGGCTCGGCGCTGATCAAGGCGCGCGGCTTCCTGCTGCCGGCGGTGCGTTTCAGCCCGACCCTGTCCTATTTCGCCATCACGATGGGCTTTCTGTTCAACCTGACCGGGCTGGTGTGGGTGGGGGTTTTCTTCTTTGGCCTGACCGTCCTCTTCTCGCTCCTGACGTTGCCGGTGGAGCTCGACGCCAGCAAACGCGCCCTGCGAATGCTGGACGAAAGCGGCCTGATGCAGAGCGAAGACGACCGCAAGGGTGCAAGGTCGGTGCTGCGCGCCGCGGCCCTGACCTATCTGGCGGCGGCGGTTACCGCCGTGCTGCAGCTTCTGTACTACATCAGCATCGCCCGTCGCCGCAGCTGAGCCGGCGGTGTACTTCGCGCCCCTCCGGCAAGGAGGGGCTTGACAATCATGACGCAATGCGTTATATTGTTCCCATATGACGCATCGCGTCAGTGATGATTGTCTGGCAGAGTGAGGTACATTACGATGATGGAACAAGTACAAAACGTACAAGAGAAGACGACGTCGGCGATCGAGCCGGTTGTTGGGTTTGGCCGCAAGACGGTCTGTCTGGGTGTCGGCACCGCTGGTCTGGCGGCCGACAAGGTCAAGGAGCTGTGGAACAAGGGCGGTGAGTTCTCCGACCGCGCCATCGAGCGCGGCGAAGGCATCACCCATGATGCACGCGTCCGGGTGGTCGAGCTGGCAAAGGAGCCGCAGACCTTCGCCAAGGACAACGTGAAGAAGATCAGCGACGCGTTTGACAAGTACACCAACCGCGTCCTGCATCGCGCCGATCAGGCGACTGCCACGGATATCGAAGTCGTGTCCGAGAAGGTGGCCAAGGTCGAGAAGAAGGTGGAAAAGGCCGCCCAGAAGCCTGCTGTCAAGTCGGCGAAGAAGGAAGTGAAGGCTGTCGTTGAGGCGATTGATGAGAACGTGGTGAAGCCCGTTCAGGAAGTCGTGGTCCCGGAAACGATCTAGCCCAGTTAACGATCCGCGCCTGTACGGCTTATAGCGTTCGAACCGCATGGCCCGGTGGTCAAGTACCACCGGGCCTTTTCTTTTGAGCGAGTACGCGTTAGAGCTGGATAATATCTAGATAGAACCTTGACAAACTGTCGAAACTCGTGTACTCTGGTCGTCATCAGGGTACACACATGAGTAATCACGTCTCGCTTCTGCTCTCAACGAAGGAACTCTGGCGCAACCGCGGCCGGTTCATCCTGATCGCCCTCGTCATCGCCCTCATCACGCTGCTGGTCCTCTTTCTGGCCGCGCTCGGAGAGGGGCTTGGCAACGGCAACAAGGAGTATCTGGGCAAACTCAATGCTGAGCTGATCCTTTACCAGGAAGATGCCGACCTCTCGGTCAGCGCCAGCCAGTTCGGACGCTCCATCATGAACAATGTCCGGCGCGTCGAAGGCGTTGCCGACGCGGGCGCGGTGGGTTTCAGCCCAGTCTTCATCAATTATGCCGGCGCGGAAGAGCCGCTGTCGGTGTCGATGCTGGGCGTCGAGCCGGGTCGCCCTGGCGAGCCCCCGGCCTTCGAGGGGCGGACGCTGGCTGGGCTGCGGGCCTCGGAAGTCGTCCTGGATCGCAACACGGCCCTCCGCACCGGTCTGGGAGTCGGTGACTCGCTCACGGTGCTCGCCAGCCAGGGCGGGATCGACGAGTTCTATGACCTCACGGTCGTTGGCATCAGCGACGGGCGGCAGTACGCCATCCAGCCGTCCATATTCGTCCCGCTCCAGACCTGGGACCGCATTCGGCCGCGACCGACCGCCGGCAACCAGGGCGAACTGGTCTTCAACATCATCGCCGTCCAGCTCGCGGACCTAGAGGCTGAGGAGCAGATGGCGTCCCGGCTGGAGGAGCTGGTCAGCGGGGTCGAAGCCGTCGACCGCGTCGCCGCCTACCAGGCCGCTCCCGGTTACAGTGCCCAGCAGAGCACGATCCGCACCCAGCAGGGTTTCACCCTGCTGATCGGCGTGCTCGTCGTCGGTGGGTTCTTCCAGATTCAGACCCTGCAAAAGGTGGCGCAGGTGGGCGTGTTGAAGGCGCTCGGCGCGTCCAACCGCACGATCGCTCTGGCCGCTTCGATGCAGATCATCCTGACCAACGTGATCGGTGTGACCCTCGGCGCGGCCGCGGCATTCGGTCTGGCGGCGGTCTTCCCGCCCACCGTGCCCATCGTCTTCGTGGGCGCCCAGGCAGCCGTGGCCATCATCACGTTGCTCGTCATCGGCCCGATGGGGGGTCTTGTGTCCATCCGCTATCTGACTCGCGTCGAACCGTTGCGCGCGCTCGGCCTGGCTTCCTAGGTCTTCGAGGTTCCACTCATGACATCTACACTCACGATTCAAAACCTGACCAAGACCTACGAGGTCGACAACAACACGATCACGGCCGTTGATGACGTCAGCTTTGGCCTGCGGGGCGGCGAGTTCGTCGCACTGGTCGGGCCAAGCGGTTCGGGCAAGACCAGCCTGCTGGCGATGATCGCCGGGCTGCTGCGGCCGACTGCGGGCAATATCGGCCTGGACGGCATGGACCTCAGCCACATGTCGGACGGCCAGCGGACGGAGTTCCGGCGCCGCAACATCGGTTTCACATTCCAGTCCAACAACCTGGTGCCCTACCTGAACGTTCAGCAGAATGTTGAGTTGATGTTGCACCTCAACAACCGCCACGACCGGGCCGGGCAGGCGCGAGCGGTGGAACTGCTGAAGCGCCTGGGCCTGGGCGAGCGGCTGCACAACCTGCCGTCGCAGCTGTCCGGCGGCCAGCAGCAGCGTGTGGCCATTGCCCGCAGCCTCATCCACGATCCAGCGCTCGTCCTGGCCGACGAACCGACCGCCAGCCTTGACACCGAACTGGCGTTCCAGGTCGTCAGCACCTTCGCCGACCTCATCCACGAACAACAGCGGATCGGCATCATGGTCACGCATGATCTCCGCATGTGCCGTTTCGTCGACGCTGTGGTCCAGATGCAGGACGGCCGCCTCCAGCGCGTGCTGCGCGACAAAGACGAGATCGAGGCGCTCGCCGGTGGCGGATACGCGGCACTTCAGGCGCCAAAGGCCCCGGCCGCCCGAACCCGACAGAACGGCGTCCCGGCTGGGACAAGCATCCTGCAGCCGGAGCTTGCGACGGCGCTGGCAGGCTAAAGCATATGATCACTGCAACACAGGCTGTCTTTCCCCGCGTGTCCGGTCAGAACCTGAACCGGCAGCACTATCAATTGCCGGAGGATTTCGAAGGCGAGGTGAACCTGGTCATCATCGCTTTTCAGCAGGTGCACCAGATGGACGTCGATACCTGGGTCCCGGTTGCCCGGGAGATGCGGAGCCGGTACCCGGGTCTGTACTTCTATGAGTTGCCGACCATCTGGCGGATGAACCGCATCGCCCGGGCGATGCTGGACGGCGGCATGCGGGCAGGCATCCCCAGCCGAGAGACACGCCAGGCGACGATCACACTCTACCTGGACAAGGAGCCCTTCCGGCGTGCCCTAGACATCCCGGACGAGCGCGAGATCGTTGTCCTGTTGGTCGACAATTGTGGTAAAATCCTGTGGAGGACGGTCGGCCGTCTGACGCCGCCGAAGGCCAACGCTCTGCAGCTTGCTTTGGAGGGGTACTTCTCACCCCGGCCCTAGTTTACCCTGGTCTAGGGCATCTATGAGCAGCACGCCGCTTTCTGTTCTGGTTCTGGAAACCGATCTGGCCGCCCGGGATGCGGTTCTCGCGACCCTCGACGCATCCGGCTACGACACCTGGGAAGTCACAACCGGTGAAGAAGCGCTGCGTATGATTGAGCGCCATGGGCCGCCCGATCTGGCCGTCGTCGGGGCTGAGTTGACGCGCGGCATGAACGGGGTCGAGTTCTGCCGCCGGTTGCGCGAAGCCAACGAGGTCCCCATCATCGTCCTCGTCAACGTGGTCAACGGCACAGTGCCGCAATGGCTGCTCGAAGAGTGCGCCCACGATTTCATGGTCAAGCCGATCCGCGAGGAGGAGTTGGCCCTGCGCGTGGGGCGGGCCCTGCGAGGGATCATCATCGACACGCAGGGGAGACAGACTCAGGCGACCTTCGGCCCTCGGCTGCGGATTGACCTGGTGCGGCAGGAAGCCGTCGTCAACGGCCGGACGGTCCCGCTTACCGACCGCGAGTGCGCTCTCCTGCAGCTCCTCATTCGCCACAAGAACAAGACGCTGACCTTCGACTACCTCCTCAGCCAGGTCTGGCAGGGCGAAACCGCGAGTGAAGACGCACTGCGCGTCGCCATCCACCGCCTCCGCCAGAAGATAGAAACCCAACCTGACCAGCCCCGCTACATCCTGTCCGTGCGCGGCCGCGGCTACACCTTCGCCGCGGGCTAGCCGCAGGCCGACGCCCTCAATCTCCGGTCGCGCGTTGCGACCTTTCGCCGCATTCTTCGTACAGACAGGTAAGAGACGGGATCGCAGTCCCGGTCTCCGGCATGCGCCGGCACGCGCCGGCCAAGGAGCGAAGTAACATGCGCAACCAGGGTATGCTCCTCATCGGGGTTGTCCTCATCGCGGCGGGAGTCCTCTTCCTCGTCAGCAGCCTGTTCGACATCAACATCGGGGCCTGGTGTTGGCCGATCGGCCTGATTCTGCTCGGCATCTTCCTGTTTCTGCGGCCGCGCATGCTGGCGGCCGGCACCGGGAGCTCGGCCGTCTTCATCGGGGAGACAGACCGGGCCGGACAGTGGACCGTCCGGCCGGAAGAGATGTGGTACTTCATCGCCGACACCGACCTCGATTTCACAAAGGCAGACGTCCCCCCCGGAGAGACGATCCTGCGCCTGATCGGCTTCATCGGCGAGGTCAACCTGACGGTCCCGGCCGATGTTGGGCTGACCGTGCGATCCTCCGCCTTCGTCACGTCACTGAAAGATGCAGGGCTGCCGGAGGAAGACACGGTCTTCGGCACGGCAGACTGGCAATCGCCCGATTTCAAGGCGACCGAGCGACGCGTCCGGGTTGAGATCACCTCGTTCATCAGCGAGATCAAGATCCGCGTCGTCTAGGGCCTGCGCCCGGCACAGGGCGATACGGATGCCGGATTTCGACACCGCCGCCGTAACGGGATAAGCTTCCCTCCCGGTCCCACCGACGAATATGGGGGCCGGGAGGTCTTGTTTGGCGAACCACACCCGCCGCTTCATGCGGCGGCTTCTGGAAGTGGACCGGCCCGTGCCGGACTGGTCCGAGGCCGAACTGGCGGCCGAAGTCGAGCGGCACTATCGCTGGAACTTCGGCGTCAACCTGCTGGACGTCACCTTCTTCTGGTTCGGCTTCAGCTTCATTTCGGCCGGGACGGTCATCCCCCTTTACATCAGCAAGCTCACGGACAGCACGCTCCCGATCGGCATGGCGGCCGTGGTGGCCCAGGCGTCGTGGTTCCTGCCGCAACTGCTCACCGCCCGGTCGGTCGAGCGTCTGCCACGCAAGAAGCCCGTCGTCAGCAAGCTCGGCTTCTTCGTCGAGCGCCTGCCGGTCTGGCTGATGGTGGTGTCCGCGCTGGTGGCCGTCCAGCAACCGACCCTGGCGCTGGTCATCTTCCTGATCGGCATCACCTGGCGCGGCTTCGGCGCAGGCGTCATCGCCACGTCATGGCAGGACTTGATCGCCGGGTGCTTCCCGACCGAGCGGCGGGGCAAATTCCTGGGCACCTCTCTGTTCATCGGCACGGTAGCCGGCACAGCATCGGCCGCCATCAGCGCCTGGCTCCTGGGCAGTTTCCCTTTCGCGACCAGTTTCGCCCTCAACTTTGGCTTCGCGGCGGTCTTCATCACCATGAGCTGGGCAGCGATCAGCCTCACGCGCGAGCCCGCCCGGCGCGTCAGGGGCCCGCGCCTGAGCCAGCGCGAGTTCATCGCCGAGCTGCCGCTGATCGTCCGCGACGATACCAACTTCCGCCGCTTCCTGAACGCGCGGACGTTGCTGGCGCTGGGCGGCCTGGGAGCCGGTTTCGTCACCGTTGCGGCGCTGGACAAGTGGAACATCCCCGATAGCATGGTTGGGGCCTACACGGCCGCGCAACTCATCGGTCAGGCCGTGACGACGCCCGCCTACGGTTACGTGGCTGATCGCCGCGGGCACAAGTTGACGCTGGAAATCGGGGCGCTGCTGTCGGCCGCCGGTTTTCTGTTGGCCTGGTTGGCGCCGGGGCCAGCCTGGTACTTGCTCGTCTTCGCGCTCCTGGGCGCGACCAACGGCGCAGTCATCGTCTCCGGCATCCTGGTCGTGCTTGAGTTCAGCCGGGCCGAGAAGCGGCCCACCTATGCCGGGCTGGCCAACACGGCCGTCGGCATGGCCAGCCTGGTCGCCCCGCTGATCGGCGCGGTACTGGCCGGCCTGAGTTACGGGCTGCTTTTCGGGATCAGCGCCGGGATCACCCTGGCGGGACTGGTGCTGCTGCACTTCAGGGTCGTTGAGCCCAGGCACGCGCGGCCGGCGGTCGTGGCAACGACCACGCCGGCGACGGGGACGATCGGTCAGGATGAGCATCACGACGCGTGATCAGGCGGGCCGGGGAGGCGCTACTGTCATGAGCAAGCCGGAGTGGCTGGCAAGAGAAGTCGTCTATGAAGGGGCCATCATCCGGATCAGCCGCGGCGATGTCCGGCTGGCCAACGGGGTTGAGCGGCCGTTTGACATGGTCGAGCATGACGGCGGCGTGGCCGTCGTGCCGCTGTTGGGCGACCACGTCTTGCTCGTCCGCCAGCCGCGGGTCGTCATCGGCCGCGACATGCTGGAGATCCCGGCCGGCAAACTGGAAGGGCCGGATGATGACATCGTGGGGCGCGCCCAGGCCGAACTGGGCGAGGAAGTCGGCTACCGCGCCGGCAGGCTACTGCCCGCGGCCGAGTTCTATGTCTCGCCTGGATACTGCACCGAACGGATCACCGTCTTCATCGGCTTGGACCTCGAACCGGTCGGCGCGCGTCCGGAGGCAACCGAAGACATCAGCATCGTCCGCCTGCCGCTGGGGGAAGCGCGCCGGATGCTGGACGAGCGCGCCTTCAACGACAGCAAGACTATTATCGGCCTGCGCGAGCTGTTCGCCTATCTGGATCGACTGCAAGCGGAGTAAAATACAGGCTGTGGACGAGCCGCGATTTGGGCAGTTGGTGACGTTCCTGAGGGTTTCCTCTCTGGAGGCCACGGCCGCTTTCTATGGCGGCGTCCTGGGCCTCGAGCAGGTGCTCGATCAAGGCGCGTGCCGCATCTTCCGCGCCGCAGGCGACGCCTTCGTCGGCTTCTGCCGGCCGACGACGAACCTGGCCGGCGAGCCGGCCGCCGGCGTCATCCTGACCCTGGTCGTCGATGGCCAGGCGGCGGTAGACGCGTGGGCAGAGCGTCTCTCCGCTCTCGAAGAGGATGCGTTGCGCGGCGGCCGAATCGACCGGCCGCCGGCCTACAATCCGGCGTTCAACATCTACCACCTGTTCCTGCGCGACCCGGATGGTTACCTTATCGAAATCCAGGCCTTTCTTGACCCGGCCTGGCCGGCCCCGGTCGCGGGCCGGCAGCACCCGTAGGAGTCTGACGATGCCGGACCTGCCACAGACAGCCCCAAGCGCCACAAGGAGCCCGCGACGCAAGCCACAGACCGGCTTCAGCTGGCGGATCTACGGCAGCGCGACCCTGGCCGGATTGGCCGTACTCATCCCGGTCCCTTTTGTGGATGCCGCGCTCGAGATCTTCTTTCGTCGCCGGATGGCGATCGACATCGCCCGCTACAACAATCGCACGCTCCCATCGTCGTCTGCGGCCATGTTGAGCCAGGCGAACCCCAACTGGGTGGCCGGTTGCCTCCTGCTCCCCTTCCGGGCCGTCCTGTACCTGTTTAAGGACATCTTCCGGACGGTCCTGTACGCGCTGACCGTGGCGGACGCGACCGAGCGCGTCAGCGAGTACTGGTATCGGGCCTTCCTGATCAACTACGCCATCCAGCGCGGCGACATCGACGCGCCCGATGGAGCCCGCGTCGCCTCGGCCGCCATCCGCGACACGCTGAAGGGCGTGACGACAAGCCCCCTGCGGCAGCTGGCCCAGGAGCTGATCAGCCGCGGTCGCGGCCAGTTCGCCCGGCTGCAGACGTTCATCCCGTTCGTGCGAAACCGCGACCGCCGGCCCGCTCAAGACGTCGAAGACGAGATCAAGACTGCGTGGGCTGACCTTGAAGGTTACCTCGTTTCGGTCGCCGTCCGCTACGATGACGCCTTCGATCGGCAGCGGGCTGAGGCTGACGCGCGTGCGGCCGAGCTCCTGCAGGCAGGGAGGCAGTAGCCTATGCCGGCCGCCGTCTACGAGCGAGCCTTCCGTGTCCGCCTGTATGAGTGCGACGCGTACGGCCACGTCAACCACGCCAACTACCTGCGCTACATTCAGGAGGCGGCCCTGGAAGCATCATCGGCCGTCGGATACAGCGTCGAGCGCTACCGTGAGATGGGCCGCACCTGGCTTATTCGCGAGACGGACATCACCTACCTGCGGCCGCTCAGTTACGGCGACGCGGTCATCGTCCGCACCTGGGTCGACGACTTCCGGCGGGTCCGCTCGCGCCGGCAGTATGAAATGCGGCTGGAAGGGTCAGACGAGCCGGTGGCCAGCGCCCGGACGGAGTGGGTCTACCTGGACGCGAGCACGCTTCGCCCGGTCAGCGTGCCGCCCGAAATGGTCTCGGCTTTCTACGCCGGGGAACCGCCCGTGGGTGACCGCCGGGAGCCGTTTCCCGAGCCGCCACCGCCGCCGGAAGGGATCTTTCGCATGCGACGCCCGGTCGAATGGCGCGACATCGACCCCGCTGGCCATGTCAATAACGCCAACTACCTGGCCTACATCGAGGAGTGCAACATGGCGGTGGCTGTCGCCCATCGCTGGCCGATGGAGCGGATCATGGCCGCCGGGTTCGGCATCGTGGCCCGGCGGTACCGAATCGAGTACCGCGATTCGGCCCGGCACGGGGATGAAGTGGAGGTGACGACCTACGTTTCCGACGTGAAACGGTCGACCGCCACCCGCCACAATGACATCACCCGGGTCAGCGACGGGACGCTGCTCGTCCGCGCCAACGCCCTCTGGGTGTGGGTCGACCTCAGGACCGGCCGGCCCACGCGCATCCCGCAGGCGTTTATCGACGACTTCAGCCCGAACGTCGTCTTCTCCCGTTAGCGCCCTCAGGCAGCGTGACGCCGCCGGCGGAGGAAGAACTTCCAGATCTCGACCGCAACCAGGACGAGGAGCGCCAGTCCAAAGCTCAGGGCCAGGTCACGGGTGCTCAGCGCGGTCGTGCCAAAGATGGCCTGGGCAGGTTTCCAGTAGACGAGCACCAGTTGCAGGGCAACGGTCACCAGGACCGCGATGACCATATAGCGGTTGGTGAAGAGGCCGTGCCTGAAGATAGACTCGTCCTCCGAGCGGACCGCGACCGCCATAGCCAGCTGCGAGAAGACCAGCGTCGTGAAGAGCGCCGTCTGCCAGGCCGGGTCGCCCGCCCGCCAGAGCCCGAAGCCCGAGCCGATGGCGATCAGGCTGAGGACGATGCCGAAGATGACGATGAACTGGACCATGCCGCGGCCGAAGACGCTCTCGTCCGAGGAGTAGGGCGGCCGCTTCATGACGTTCTTCTCCGGCGGCTCGACACCGAGGGCCAGCGCCGGCAGGCCATCGGTCACCAGGTTCATCCACAGGATCTGCAGCGGCCGCAGGGGCAGAGGCATGCCGAGAAGTGGGCCGATGATCATGACGGCGATCTCGCTGGCGTTGCAGGTCAGCAGGTAGGTGATGAACCGCCGGATGTTGTCAAAGATGATCCGTCCTTCTTCGACCGCGGCGACGATGGTGGCGAAATTGTCGTCGAGCAGGACCATTTCGGCCGCGCCCTTGGCCACGTCCGTCCCGGTAATGCCCATCGCCACGCCGATGTCGGCCTTCTTGAGGGCGGGGGCGTCGTTAACGCCGTCGCCGGTCATGGCGACGATGCTTCCCTGCTGCTGAAAGGCATCGATAAGCTTCAGCTTGTGCTCCGGCGAGACGCGGGCGAAGACGGAGACTCTGTTGACCGCTTCCAGCAGTTCGCTCGGCGACACCCGGTCAAGCTCCTGCCCGGTCAGGAACAGATCGCTGTCGGTGATCCCGACCTGTTGGGCGATGTGGCGGGCGGTCAGCGGGTGGTCGCCGGTGATCATCACCGGACGAATGCCGGCCGAGCGGCACTCCTCCACCGCAGCGCGCACCTCGGGCCGCGGGGGATCGATCATGCCGAACATGCCCACCAGGATCAGCCTGTCCTCGACTGTCTTTTCATTGACCACCGCCGGGAGTTCGTCCCAGGTCCGCAGGGCCACGCCAAGCACGCGCATGCCCTTCGCCGCCATCTCGTCGTGCGACGACATCACGCGCCGTTTCCAGTCCTCGGTCAGCGGCTGGACCTTGCCTTCCACGTAGACCCGGTCCGCGATAGCCAGGATGCCGTCGATGGCCCCCTTGGTGAAGCCGACGTAGGGTCGCAGGGGATCGCGCGGGTCGGGCCGCCGCTCCCAGACCGGGACCAGACTGGGCGGCAGCTCGCTGACGTCGGTCGGGGTGGCGTGCAGCGTCGTCATGCGCTTGCGGCTCGAGTCGAACGGAACTTCGGCCACCCTGGGGAACGCCGCTTCCAGGTCCTGTTTCAACAGGTCGGTCAGCGCGGCCGCCAGCACCAGCGCGCCTTCGGTTGGGTCACCGACCGCGCTGTAGCCTGACTTGCCGCCCTCTACCTCATCCTCGTTGAGGATGGCGTCGTTGTTCAGCGCCCCCGCGATCATCAGCAGGTCGAGGGCAGGTTGCGCGCCCTTCGTCGGCGTCGTCCCCTCGGCGGGGACCAGGCGCATCGCCGTGGCGTCGTGGCTCGAGTTGAAGCTGTAGCTGTGGTTGGCGATGTCAACCGCCGTCACCGTCATGCGGTTGATGGTCAGCGTGCCGGTCTTGTCCGAGCAGATGACACTGACCGAACCCAGCGTCTCAACCGCCGGCAGACGCCTGATGAGCGCCTTGCGCTTCAACATCCGCTGCGCGCCGAGCGACAGGGCGATGGTGACAACGGCGGTCAGCGCCTCCGGCACCGCGGCGACCGCCAGACTGACCGCGGTCAACAAGAGCTGTTCGATGTTGCGCTCGCCGCGCAACAGGCCGAGGACGATGACAAGGGTGACCAACGCCAGCGCCGCATAGGAGAGGGTCCGGCCCAGGTGGTGAAGCCGGTCCTGCAGCGGTGTGGAATCATCCTCTACGCCCTGGATGAGGGTCGCGATGTGGCCCAGCTCGGTCTGCATCCCGGTCGCCGTCACGACAAACTCGCCCCGGCCGTAATTCACGATCGTCCCGCTGTAGACCATGTTGCGCCGGTCGCCGAGCGCCCTGTCGCTGTCGAACAACAGGGTCGGGTCCTTCTCGACCGGCTCCGATTCGCCGGTCAGGGCCGCCTCTTCAACGCGCAGGTTGGCGCTGGAAAGGACGCGGCCGTCGGCCGGGACGATGTTGCCGGTCTCCAGGATCACGACGTCGCCCTGCACCAGGTCCCGCGCGGAGACCTCCAATACCCGGCCGTCGCGCCGCACGCGCACGATGGGCACCGACATCTGCTTCAAGGCAGCCATCGCCTGCTCGGCCCTTGACTCCTGGAAGTATCCCAGCAGGCCGTTCAGGATGACGATGATCAGGATGGCGACGGCCTCGATCCATTCGCCAAGCACGATCGAGATGAGCGCCGCGATGACGAGCAAGATCGTCAGGATGCCGGAGAACTGCTCCCAGAGGATCTGGATGGTTGACCGGCCGGCTTTTTCGACCAGTTCATTCGGCCCCGACTCGGCCAGCCGGCGTTGCGCCTCGGCCGACGTCAGGCCGTGCTCGCTGTCGCTGTTCAGCTCGCCGACTGTCGCTTCGGCCGTCTTCTTATACCAATCTGTACTCACGCGTCATTCCCTCCACAGGATGCGCCCGGCGCCGCGCCAACGAAACGGCTCAGGCGGTGATCAAGAGCGAGCGGTTCCAGCCGGCGAGGATGGCCTCGGCCTGCCGGATCGCGGCCCCATCAGGCGCGCGACGGCCGCCATGGCTGGGGCCGCGAACGACGATCAGGTCCGCCCCCTTCCTTTCGGCCGCAGCGATGATCTCGGTGGCGGACTCGCGCCCACCGCGAACCGTCTCGACGTCAAAGATGACTTCATGCAACTCCAGGTAGCGGCGCACGTAGTCGGCTCGCGCCGTCTGCCCCCGGCCGGCTTCAAAGAGCAGCGCATGGACGCCAACGCGCCAGCGTTCGCCCAGGTAAGCTGCGACGAAGAGCGCCTCGTCGCTCTCCGGATGATCGTCCAGGGCCAGGAGCAGGTGGACGATGGGGCCCTGGACGCCGGCCTCGCCGACGATGTAGACCGGCCGTCGCGCCGCGCGGAGGATGTCTTGCAGGGCGCGGCTCGGAGCGTGTTGCCCTCCCGCCGGGGAGCCAAAACGGCGGTCCAGGACGACAAGGTCATTGAGCAGGCCCAGCTTCACCACCCGATCTGTGAACTCGCCGGATTCGACCGCAACATGGCCGGAAAGACCAAGCGACTCGTGCCGGACCGCAAACGCGGCGCGCAGGGTGCTGATCGACACAGCCTCGGCCGCCGTCGGATCATGGGCCTCGCGGACGAACAGCCCGCATAGCTGCGCGCCCTCCTCGACGGCCAGCATCGTTGCCTGCTGGAGCGCCGGCCACCGACCAAGATCGTGCGCCTCGGCGAAGCCGGCCGGGACGGGAAGGAGGATGTTGGCGAACAAGCGGTCGCTGTAGCGCGCCAGGGTGCGCTGGACGTGGAGAACATCAGTCGCCGGCTCCGGGCGGCGGTCCGGCAGGACCAACGCGCCAAGCCGCTGGCGGACGGACCGGGGCCGGCCCGCTGCGGCGGCGTCAGCCTGGGCGCGCTCGATCAGCCGGCTGACCGTCACATCGGGCGAGATCTGCCAACCCAGCTCATGCTGTAGGGCTGCCTGGTGGCGGCTCAGCCAAATGTAGAAGTCGGCCTCTGTGCGGCCGGGGAAGTAACGCAGAATGCCCTGCTCGCGGATAGCTTCGACGAGGGGGAGATAGCTATGGTCATACCAATCGGCGACGGCCTCGAGGTCTGTCCGCGGTTCGCCTTGCTCGGCCTCTCGAAGGTATCGGTACGCTTCAATGAGGTTCTCCAGGTGGCAGAACTGGCCAGGCTCGCTGACCCGCAGGTCAGAATCCGGACGCAGTTCATCGAGCCGGGTGGCCTCCAGAAAGGCGGCGTGCTCGGCGGCAATGATGAGTTCGTCGGGCCTGGCGCCGGGCGGCAGCGGGACACGCGTCCGGACATCGGTCACATAGGCATCGATGTAGTCGACCTTCTCCTGCCGGGCGATGGAGACGCGGTGGTTGCCGTCCAGGACGAAATAGGATTCGCCGATGCGATAAACCTCGATCGGCGGAAGGTCGCCTACGTGGCGGGCGGCCGCGCGTACCGAGACCCAACGCTGCTCGTCTTCCTCAAGATGGGGCAGGAACGTGCGGCTGAAGTCCTGGTACCGGCCGACGCTGCCGACAATGGCCGTGACCGGGATCTGCTGGACGCCCAGGCTCGACTGTCCGGTGACCCGCAGGAGCGCGCTGACCTCTTCGTAGGACAGCAGGTCGGCTGACCGGCCCGACACGCGAGCCATGATCGCTTCTATTGCCGCTTGCCGCCGAGCCTGGTGGAATTCCTGGGCAGCAAGGGCCCGGCCGCCTGGCAACCTTCTGTCCGTCATCCGGCGAATCATACCCGGTTTGCCCGCCTCCTGCCACTGGCACGGGTTGGAGACCACGGCCGGGGAGAGTAGACTATAGTCCCATGACCAAACGAGCCCTCCTATCTGTATCCAACAAGGACAACCTGGTCTCCTTTGCCCGGCAACTGGTCACGTGGGGCTGGGAGCTGGTCGCCAGCGGCGGCACTGCGGCCGCCTTGCGCGCGGCCGCAGTGCCCGTCCGCGATGTGGCCGAGGTCACCGGCGCGCCGGAGATGCTGGGCGGCCGCGTCAAGACCCTCCACCCGGCCATCCATGCCGGCATCCTGGCGCGCGATAGCGACGCTGACCTCGCTGACCTGGCGGCGCACGGCTTCCCGCTGTTCGACCTGGTCGCCTGTAACCTGTATCCCTTCGCCGAGACAGCCGGCCGGGCCGGCGCCAGCGAAGTGGAGGCCGTCGAGCAGATCGACATCGGCGGGGTGGCCCTGCTGCGGGCCGCAGCCAAGAACTATGCGCGCGTCACCGTGGTGTGTGACCCGTCTGACTATGCCGCTGTGCTGGCCGAGCTGGAACGCGGGGGGATTTCGACGGCGACGCGCCGCCGGCTGGCCGCGGCCGCCTTCGCCCACACCCGGGACTATGACGCGGCGATCGCCCGCTACTTCGCCCAGGATGGGCAACCGGACGGCGAGGCGCTGCCGGCCGTCGTCGACCGGCCGCTATTCCGGCTGCAGACGCTGCGCTACGGAGAGAACCCGCACCAGGCGGCCGCGCTCTACGCCACAGACAGGAGCGCCGGACCGCTGGGCGGTCGCCTGCTGGGTGGCAAGGAGCTGTCCTACAACAACCTGCTGGACCTGGACGCCGCGTGGCACGCGGCTGAGGCCTTCGAGGAGCCGGCGGTCGTCATCGTCAAGCACCTCTCGCCCTGCGGCCTGGCTGTTGGGCCTTCCATTTCCGCGGCCTTTCCCAGGGCCCTGGCATCGGATCCGGTCTCGGCCTTCGGCGGGGTCATCGCGGCGAACCGGGCAGTCGGCGCGGACTTCACGGACGAACTGGCCGCAGCCGATCTCTTCGTCGAGGCGATCATCGCCCCGGCCTTCACGGCCGACGCCCAGGCCTGGCTGGCGGCTCACAAGAAGAACTGCCGCCTGGTCGCTCTTGAGGGCCGCACCCCGGCTGCCGGCGGGGTGGACTGGCGCTCGGTGCGCGGCGGCTGGCTCGCCCAGACCCGCGACATGGGAGATCCTGAATCGGCCGTCTGGTCCGTCGTCAGCCGTCGACAGCCGTCCCCGGCCGAAGCGACCGCGCTCCGCTTCGCCTGGCTGGCCGTCCAGCACGTCAAGTCGAACGCTATCGTCTTCGCCAGCGACACGGCCACCGTTGGGATCGGCGGCGGCCAGCCCAGTCGCGTGGATGCCGTCAAGATGGCGGCCGCCAAGGCGGGCGAGCGAGCGACCGGGGCCGTCATGGCGTCAGATGCTTTCTTCCCATTTGCCGACGGCCTTGAGGTCGCCGCAGCAGCAGGGGTGACGGCCGTGATCGAGCCGGGTGGATCGGTGAGAGACGAGGACGTTATCGCCGCCGCGGACCGGCTTGGGCTGGCGCTCGTCTTCACCGGAGCGCGCCACTTTCGCCACTAGACGTGAAAAAGGGGATGAACCTGCCGGCCCATCCCCTCTGAATCTCACGGCGAGGCGGTGGCTAGCGAGCGACCTCTTCCGCGCTGCGATACAGCATCGCCTTGATCTCCAGCACGTCGCGCCGCAACTGGGCATCGGTCTCCACCAGCGACGCGATCTTGTCGCAGCCATGCAGGATGGTCGAGTGGTCGCGGTTGCCGAGCTGCGCGCCGATCTGCGGCAGCGATGCCTCCGTCTCGGTCCGGGCCAGATACATGGCGACCTGGCGCGGGTGTGAGATAGCGCCTTTCCGGCTGCTGCTGGTCAGGAGCTCCGGCGACACGTTGTAGTAGCGAGCCACGGTGTCCAGCACCTGCTCGACGCCGACCCGATCCGCCCGGCGCAGCAGGTCGGCCAGGGCCAGGTTGACCAGTTGCTGGTCCACCGGGCTGCCCGTAATCTGGGCGTAGGCGACCACCTTGTTCAGAGCGCCTTCCAGTTCCCGGATGTTCTGGCGCACCAGGTGGGCGATGTACTCCAGAATGGCGTCCGGTATCTGGACATTGAGTTCCTCGGCCTTGGCGAACAGGATCGCCCGCCGCGTCTCTTCATCCGGCGCCTGCATGTCGGCCGTCAGGCCCCACTCAAAGCGTGAGAGCAACCGCTCCTCAAGCGTGAGCAGCGCCTTGGGCGGCCGGTCACTGCTGATCACGACCTGCTTGCCAAAACTGTGCAGGTCGTTGAAGGTGTGGAAGAACTCATCCTGGGTCGCTTCCTTGCCCGCCATGAACTGGATGTCGTCGATCAGCAGGACATCGACGGTCCGGTAGCGGTCGCGGAAGTCCGAAGTCTGTTTGCTGCGGATGGCCATGACCAGGTCATTGGTGAAGGTCTCGGCTGAGATGTAGCGGACACGAAAGCCGTCCTGGTGGCAGCGATGGCCCACGGCGTGGAGCAGGTGGGTCTTGCCAAGTCCGACACCGCCGTAAATGAAGAGCGGGTTGTAAGTCTGCCCGGGGTTCTCTGCCACCGAGAGGGCCGCGGCGTGAGCCAGCCGGTTGCTGGGGCCGACGACGAAGGTGGAGAACGTATAGCGGCGATTCAGCGTGCTTTCGCTGTCACCACTGTTGCTTCCGTTCAGGCCGGCGCTCGGTTCCTTCCGGTAAGCTCCGTGGCCGTTGAGCGGCTGGTTCGCCTTGTGCTGGTCGGCGTTGACCAGCGTCGTGGACGGGGCGATGATCTCGTCTGACCAGACGACGAAGCGCACCTTGACCCGGCGGCCGACGACACCCGCAAGCGTGCGCGCGATCAGATCGTACAGGCGGTTCTCAAGCCAGTCTTTGGCAAAGTCGTTTCGGACTCCGATGATGAACTCGTCTTCCTCACACGACAGCGCTCGGGTGCCCTGCAGCCACGTCGTGAACGTGGCACGTGTCATCTGAAGTTCAAGTTCGCCCAATGTTGCTTTCCATGCTGATTCAGGCGACATTGAAAATCCCCTCTGTACCCTGGTCCGGCAGCAGGTAAACGGAATAGACCGGCGCGGACCGCATTACAATACAAGTTGTTTGACTTTCGCTCGGTTTGGACAGGCTGCGGCGAACAGTCGCGTCGTGGCTTCGACCGGCGACGGACTCGACTCCCTCAGCCGCACTGGCGCTCCGCCACTAACGCATTCATTCTAACAGAGCGCCACCCCCCGGACAATCATCTGCGGCCGTCCACCCTTAAAACCCTTGCAGTTTTTAGGAATCGGCAATGTTAAAAAATCGATTAGAACGTGTAGAACCTCGCCGATGCCGAAACGACCATGCAGACCTTGGCCCGTCGCCGGCCATACCCCCACATATGGGGGATTGCGGCCCTATGCGTCACTTAACATAGCATATGGGGATGCTACACGAGCCGCGGCCGCGTTCTGTCCTGATACAACGTTTGTGCGTTAGGTGGTCACGGAAGCGAACAGGTCGCGCACAACTACGCTGCCGGGCCGGAAGGGAGGGGGAGGGAGAAGGTGATCCGGGCCTCAACGGGCAGCGCGCCGGCGGCGGATCTCCGGCTCGCGAGTTCTGCGACGGGAACCCGCAAACACAACAAGTCCCAACGCGAGGACGCCGCCGGCAAGCAGGCCGGCGCGGAGCCAGTTGAACGGGGCGGGGGGGAGGATATCGACGTCAAAGCTGACCGGTCCGGTAGCGCCCGCCGGTCCATCGGCGCTGACCGTCACCTGCCAGCGCCCTTCGGCCGGCACCTCATTGAAGACGGCAACATAGATCGTCTTGTTCGTCGATCGCGCGGTCGTCGCCTCCTCCGACAGGAGCGGCCCGGAGGCTCCCTGCGGCTGCAACTCGACGCGGACCGTCACGTCCTCCAGGATCGGCGCTCGCGTGTCGGGGTCGAGCACGGCCACGTTGAAATGGGAGTCGTCTGTCCGCAACGGCTCCGGGTCAGTCCAGACGGAGATGAGATAGGGACCGGCCGGCTCGTTCAGCAACTGCGGCGTCCCGCCGCCGTGGGCCAGTAGCGGCCGGGCCGAAGCCAGCATGGCAGCAAGCAGCAAGGACAGCAGAATCAGCGGTTGGCAGCATCCGTTACGGCTCGACCTCAAGTCGCCTGTCTTCTTCATCGCGTTGCGTGGCTCCCGGGCCTCAGCAGGCTCCTGCCAGGATTTTAGCACATGGCCCCGTCACATTCACAGGTGGGCGATGGTCGACGCAAGGCGGCCCCAGTCAACCGGAGGCTCCAGCGGATCCGCGCGTCCGGCCGCCAGCAACGCGTCGCAGCCGGGCGTGCCGGGCACGGCCAGGACGAGCCGGCCCTGCTGATGGGCAAACGAGACGGCGTGGCGACTGCCGCTCTCCGGCCGGGCGGCAACGACGATCAGCGCCCGCGACAGGCCGGTGATGAGACGGTTGCGCGCGGCCAGGCGCTGCGGCTCCGCCTCGGCATCGGGCAACCACTCGCTGATGACCGCGCCTGTTCCGGCGACGGCCGCCGCCAGGGGAGTGTGCTGCACCGGGTAGAGGCGGTCATGGCCGCAGCCCAGGACCGCGACCGTCACGCCGCCGCCGGCAGCCAGCGCGCCGCGATGCGCGGCCGCGTCGATGCCTTTGGCCAGCCCGCTGACAACGGCAAGCCCGTGCGACGCCAGTTCGCGCCCGGCAGTGAAGGCAAGTCGTTCGGCCCAGCCGGGGGGATGTCGCGTGCCGACGACTGCCACGCCCAGTCGTCGCAGGGCTGCCGGGTTACCTTCAATGATCAAGGCAGACGGAGGGCCTGATATTTCGTGTAGCCCTGACGGATAGTGTGAATCCAGCAGCGTCACCAGCCGCCTGGACCTCCACATGGGGTGGGCGGCAAGACGCGCCAGCGCCTCGAGCGGCGCATCACGGAGGCGCTGGAGAGCAGGGGAGAGCTGGGAGTCCGGCTGAGGCTGCAAAGCTGCGGCCAGGACGGCGCCAATGGAGCCGTAGCTGTCGAGCAGTGATCGCAAAGTGCCGCCGCCAATGCCGGCGCTCATCATGGCCAGCCAGCAGGTCATTTCATCAGGCGTCGCGCGCCCGGTCGCTGGCGCAGTGGCTCCGGTGAGTCCGGCGTCCTGGCACGAGGTAGGGGGAGTCAAGGCAGGGTCAGGGTTGTGGGCAGGATGAGCCGACTTTTATACTTAAATTAACACGCATTAATTGTACCTAATGTTCCGGCTGTCAGCCGTGGCCTCAGGCCTTAATCGCCGCCAGCCTCCGCCACTGTCGTCGTCGTGAAGGCGAAAAGATCAGCCGCGCCGGGCCATGCGTCCGGCGGCAGACCTGCCTTGAGACACGTGTTCGCCACGAACTGCGCGGCGTCAAGCTCGTACATGGTCGCCACCTGCGGCAATAACAGCCCCCGCTTGCCGCCACCCGTCACAAACAGCCCGTCGCGACCAACCTCGATCTCGGCCAGCGATGCGACCGGCCGGAACGCCGACAGGATCGAGATATCGATTGTTATATCATTCAGCTCGTAGGGCTGGACCGGTGGAAAGCGAGGATCGATCGTGGCGGCCCGGAAGGCCGCTTCCTGGACGGCGTAGAGTAGTGGCTCGGCCGCCTCGATCTGGCCGATGCAGCCCCGCAGCTGCCCGACACCCGCATGCGCTTCTTCTTCGCTGTGCCGCCCATCACGCAGCCGCAACGTGACAAAAACGGCGCGCAGTTCCCATAGCGCAGGATCGGAGACGGCAGACTCGTCCGGCGCGGGCGGCCGACGGCCCAGCGCCGCACACTCGACGGCTTCACGGGCGATGTGAAGGAGCGTCGCCTGCTGGCGCGGCGATAGCCTCTGCCCTTCGGTTGCGGCCGACATCCCGACCATACGCGCATTATACCACAGGACGGCGCGTCCGGAGGCCGGTCAGGGCTGGGTCTTTCACCGACTGAACTGGATCATCGCCCAGCGGCCGTTCGCCTGCCAGTCCGGATCCGTCTCCGCCAGCGCATCCGCCTGGCCCTCGGCCAGCCCAACCGTGACTTCCGCTTTGACCACCCGCAGGGCGGCCACCGGCGCCGGCGCGCCGTCGAGGACAGCGGCGAAGGGTGCGGTGTACGGCCAGTGGCGGTCGCCGACCAGCCGGCGGTAGTTGGCATCGCCCTTGCTGATGATCAGCGAGCAGCGGCCGAGGGTGCGACGCAAGTCCCCGGGAAGCTCCCAAAAAGGGCCGCGGCGAGGTCCAGTACACGTGCGGCCGGATGGCCAGCTGCCCGCACGCCAGCGCGCCCAGCAACCGCTGCCCCAGGGCGCGCACGTCGGCCGACTCGCCCTGGTGGGCGAAGGTGAGCGCCGTCTCGACCACGTCGGGCAGCGTCGCGTCGGAGACAAAGGTCGGGAACGGCTTCACGTGGAGCTCGACCGACTCGACAAGCGAGCGTTCGAGCAGAAAGTCGATGAGGGCGAGGTCGGCGGCCAGCTCGACCCCCGCATTGTCGGCCAGCAGCGCGATCCGCCCACGACCTCCAACCAGCGCAGCGGCGATACGCTCGGAATCATCGACGACCAGATGCCCGCCGTCCGGGCCCGACTCCTGGCCGATCGGCCAGATGCTCATGTCGGCCTGGTTGCCCCAGGCACTGGCGGCCAGCAGACGCATCAGGTCGGCGCGTGTGTCGGTCGTCATCGACCAAGCAGCCGCCCGGGCAAGCGCGGCCGGCGCGGCGGCCAGGCCATCAAGTTTCTGCCGCCGGTACGGGTCAAGCCCGCGCGTCGGTCCAGGCCGGAAGGCGCCAACCGCCTCCAGCACGCGCCGGAAGAAGTACATCTCGATGAAGAACCACGGCGGCTGGTACCAATCCAGTCCGAGATAAGGCCGGACATAGCGCCGCCAAGCGGCAGCGTCCGGCGCGCGCGGGTCGTCAAGGAAACGGATCGGCGCATCGGGGATTTCGGCCATCAGGGTTGCCAGCCGGTCGGCGCTCACGGACGGCAGCGCCGGGTTCTCCTCCACGACGCGGCCGGCGATCGCCCGAAGGCGTTGAGAGACGGTGAAATGCTGCCAGGTTCCCGGATCACGGCCGCGAAGCGGTTCGGGCAACGCTCGCGTCGACTTCGGCGTTCGTTTCATGGTTGGCTTTGTTACCTCGGTGACACCCGTTTCATCTGGCCACGCGACTCCCCCATCCGACCGGCAACTGAGCGCGACCTGTGACGGACGTTGTTACGGGCTGTGAACTGACTACACGAAATCAGGCGGCTTTTTCTGCAGGCGGGCGTCAGGCAGCTGGCCGGGCCAGACCCAACGCATCAGCCAAGCGTCTCAAGCGCTTCCCGCAGGGAGGTCAGTTCTTCTTCAGCGGCCGCCTTCTCCGCCATCAAATCGGCCCGACGCTCCGGGTCACCCTCCCCCACTTCGTCCAGCGCCTCGTCCACGCGCGCCAGCCAATCCTCGGCGTCCAGGACGGCCTCTTCCAGTTCGCGGCGACGGCGGCCGGCCTTTGGCCGGCGACCCTCCCCGCCCGGCGCAGGCTCGTCGCGCGGACCCTTTCCGAACCAGCTGTCGTCGCTCAACAGGGCGACCACTTCCGCGGCGCCCGTGCTCAGGACGGGTCCATCCACGATGCCAGGACCGGCGGCCGCGGCTTCCGCCTCGCGCTCGCGCCGCCGGACGAAGGCGTCATAGTTACCCTCGGTCTGCACGAGCCGACCCTGCTCAATGACCCAGACGTGAGTGGCCAGCCGGTTGATGAGGTAGCGATCGTGCGAGACAAGCAGGATCGTGCCCTCGTACGCCTCCAGCACGTCCTGGAGTGCCTCCTGGGACGGAATATCGAGATGGTTGGTTGGTTCGTCAAGCAGCAGGAAATTGGCTCCCTCCGCGCCCAGCAGCGCCAGCGCCAGGCGGCCGCGCTCTCCCCCGGACAGCTCGCGCACCGGCCGGAATACATCGTCCCCGCGGAACAGGTACCGGGCCAGGTAGGAACGCGCTTCGCTGGTGAGCATGTCGCGCCGGGCCAGGAGCTCGTCGACGACGCGCCGGTCCGGGTCAAGTTGCTCGTGGGCCTGGGCAAAGTAGCCGACAACAACGCCGCCGCCCATGTCGATCTCGCCTTCTAGCGGCTCGATCTCCCCGCGGATCGTCCGCAGAAGCGTGCTCTTGCCACTGCCGTTCGGCCCGAACAGGCCGACGCGATGGCCCCGTTCGATCTTGACCGGGCCCGTTCGGAACAGGGGCGCGCTGTAGCCGATCGTCGCGCCTCCGGTGCGCCAGACAGTCCGCTCGCTTTCGTCGGCCGGCTCCAGATGGATGGCCAGCCGCGGCGGTCGCCCGACCGGCGGCCGCAGGGCCCGGATCTGCTGGATGGCCTCATTGATCGACAGCATCCGCCCGCGTTCGCCAACCTCCATCCAGCTCAGGTTCCCGCGACGCATCTCCGCCATGCGGACGACGCCGAACTGCTCGACCAGGGCCAAATCGCGGGTGAGCTGGCGAAGCCGCCCCCTGGCCAGGTCGCCCTGCCCACCCGCCAGATGGCGCTGGATGAACTCCGCCTCGGCCTCAAGCCGGGCGCGCTCCTCCTCAAACAGCCGCTGCGCCCGCTCCTGGGCTTCGTCGCGCTGGCGGGCAAAGCTGGTGTAGTTGCCCTTGTAGGCCGTCAGCTGCGCGGGGTTGACCGGCGAGGGTGTCAGATCCCAGATGCGGTTGGCGATCCGGTCGAGGAAGTAGCGGTCATGGCTCACGACCAGCAGCGCGCCGTCCCAGCGGCGCAGGGTGTTTTCGAGCCATTCGACGGCCGCCGTGTCGAGGTGATTCGTGGGTTCATCGAGGATGAGCAGATCCGGCTTCTCCAGGAGCAGGCGACCGAGGAGGACGCGCGTCTTCTGCCCGCCGCTCAGGTGAAGGACCGGGGTCTCCCAGTCCGCGGGCGCGAACCCAAGGCCCAGCAAGACGCGCTTGATCTCGTTCGGGTAGCGATAGCCGCCAGCGTGCTCAAATTGCTCCAGCAGGCGGCCGTAAGCCTCCATCGTCGGCGAGGACGCATCGCCGGCGCTGATCGCCGCCTCCAGCGCGCCGAGGGCAGCCTCCTGCTCCCGAAGTCCGGAAAAGACAGTCAGCAACTCCTCGTAGACGGTGTTGTCGCGCCCGGCAAAGGTAAGGGCTGCTTCCTGGCGCAGGTAGCCCAGCGTCATGCCGGCCTGGCGGGTGACAGCGCCGCCTGTCGGCTCCAGCAACCCGGCCAGCGCCAGCAGCAACGTCGACTTGCCGGCGCCGTTCGGCCCGACGAGGCCGATCCGGTCACGCGACTCGATCGATACGTTGACGTCATGGAAGAGCTCCTCCGCCCCGAAGGCATGGCTCAGGCCGGCGGCGCTCAGGAGTGGCATGGCATGGCCCTCCTCGCAAATCGCGCGCGTCCCGTGGGCCGGAAACGCGCGGCAGGCAGGCTATTGATGGGCCTGGATCACCCGCTCCAGCGCATCCAGTCCGCGCTGCAGCACCGGCATTTCCGGGCCGAAACTGATCCGGCAGTAGTGGCGATAACGGGCGTAGGTACGCCGCCGCTCGGGGTTAACATCGAAGAAGACCCCGGGCACGGTGATGACCTTCTCCTTCAATCCTGCCTCGAAAAACGCGATGCCGTCGTTCAACGGGGAGGGCAGCCCGGAGAGGTTGGCCCAGACATAAAACGTGCCGGCCGGCTCAACCTCGACGTTGATCCCCATGTCGTACAGCCGGCGCAGGGTGTAGTCCCGCTTCTCGCGGAAGGCGCGCTGGACGGCGGCCGTCTCCTGCATCACGTTCTCCGGGTCCAGCAGGTCCAGCACTTCGCGCTGGAAGGGGTTGTTCGCCCCTCCGTCCAGGAAGGACCCGGCGCTGGCGATGGCGTCAATGACATCCTTTGGGGCCAGCGTCCAGCTGATGCGCCAGCCCGGGTAGCGCCAGTTCTTGGTCAGGCCGTCAACGACAATGACCGGGTCGCGGTCGACGTCTTCGACATACGCCGCGGCCGAGACGATCTTCGGCGGGTCGTTGGGGCCGTTGCCGTTGTAGATGTAGTGAGAGTAGAACTCATCCAGGATGATGGCACAGCGGTAGTTGCGGCCGAGTTGGATGAGTTGATTGAGCTTCTCCCCGTCGATGACCTGCCCGGTCGGATTACACGGGTTGCTGAGCAGCAACGCCTTCAGCCCGCGACCCATGATCTCCTTCTTGATCATCTCCAGCGGGGCCTGGTAGCCCAGGTCCGGATCCAGCAGGATGGGGATCGGGATGAAAGCCTTGAAGATGCTGAGGAGTTCCTCGTAGGCGGTGTAGTCGGGCAGGAAGTGGCCCATGTTGATGTTGCCCAGCGCCGCGGCGATGCGCGTCAGGGCCACGCGGCCGCCACCCGAGATGCTGACGTTCTCCCAGGTGTAGAGAGAGCGCTTCCCCTGCCGGTACAGCTTGTTGTAGAGGTCGGCCACCTTCTGCCGCAGCGCCACCTGGCCGGTGATCGGGCCGTACTCGTGGTGCTGCGGGTTGATGTTCAGCGCTTCGATGCGCGCCGGCGCGCCGGGCAACGGCCCCGTCTCGGGCGCGCCCTGCCCAAGATTGGCCCATTCCTGGTTACCGTAGCTGAAACCCAGCTCACTTGCGCGATGAATGACGTAGATCACACCGGTCCGCGGCACTTCGCGGAAGCCGGGAATTGGCTGCTGTGTCATGAAATCGATCGTTGCCTTTTGTCCATCCGGACTGTATAAAATAGACTGAACGATGATTGTGGAGCGAAGCGTCCCGGAAGTCAACAGCGGACGTCTCGTTGGGTGGCCGTCCCGGCTCCTCGCCGAACGGCGTCGAGAGGGCAGTTCATGACTAAGACGAAGCCGTCACAGCAGAAGCGGACCGGCCAGCGGCCCTCCAGCAAGGCGCTGCGCAACAGCATCCTCTGGCCTGTCCTGATCTCAAGCGCTATCTGGGTCGCCGGACTCATCATCTGGCTCGTCGCCCCCGGCCGGTTTGATGTCCTCGTCTCGGCGCTCATCGCCGCCGGCCTGCTGATCTATCTGGCGCATTTCCTGCGCCAGCACAGCTTCACCCGCAACGAGAAGCTCTTCGGCCTGGTGCTGGCCATACCGGCCATCCTGGGCATCACGTACGGCATGGTCCAGGGCAATGCCCTCTTTGCCATCACCGGCGTCAGCTTCAGCCTGCTCCTGCTGCTCATCCAGCGCGTGCTGACGGTGCCGATATCGTACCGGATGGCGCGCCGCCGCTTCATGGCCGGCGACCTGGACACGTCGCTGGACCTGGTCAACAGGGCCATTAACGCCCGGCCGTCGTTCTGGGAGTCGTACCAGCTCCGCGCGCTCATTCATCTGTCGGACATGCGTTTCGGCCCGGCCGAGCGAGACGCCAGGCAGGCGCTCCTGCTCCGGCCCGACGCTCACCCGGTCTATAACACCCTCGGCCAGCTCTACCTGGCCGACACCCGCTATTCCGACGCACTGGATGCCTACCTGAAGGCCCTGGAGCTCTCAGAGCAGCCGCTCTACCGCTTCTACGCTGGTCTGGCCGAGTTCCGCCTCGAGCGCTTCCGCGCCGCGGCCGAGGCGTTTGCCGACGCCATCCGCGGCAATCTGCCGAGCGCCACATTCGAGCTGCAGGCCTACTACTACTTCGGCGTCGCCCTGGAGATCCTTGGCGAGACGGAGAAGTCGGAAGAGGTGTTTGAGGACATGGTCAAGTTCAAGGAAGGGCTTGCCCCGCTGAAGGAGCAGTTGTCCGTCCAGCCAGACTTCCCCCACCTGCCCTTGCTCCAGCGCGACCTGCGAGACCTCGAGGCCCGCCTCGTTTCGGCCGAAGAGGCGATGGCCCGGGCCGCGGCGCGCCAGAAATAGACAAAACAGGCCGACCCTGTCGGGCCGGCCCGTTCCCAATTCGACTCACTTCCGCTGACTCGTCAGGGACTGACGCGCTCCGAGGCCGGAATCGCGTCCAGATCGCGCGCCCGCCAGACGATGGCGTTCTCGGGCACGCGCTCGGCCGCGTTGTCGATGCGTTCGAGCGTGATCGCGTCCATGAAGAAGTCCTTCGGACCCAAGTACTTGCTCTTGACCCGGATCAGCACATCGATGGGCGCGCCGTTGTCCACGTCGAACTCCAGCACGTGGTAGAACCAGGTGCGGTCGCCCATCTGCTTGGCGTGGGCCCAGCCGCCGGTCTGCTGGCCGCCGGTCAACGCCCACACCCCGGACTCGACGGTGTAGGCATCCCAGTCTCCGTTAGGGTCCAAATTCTCGTGCAGGTGAATCTGCACCGGGAAGGTCAGGCGGTAGCGACCGCCGGGAACATGGTCGATGCGCTGGGTCAGTTGCCCGCCAAAAGCCGCGCCGAAATGGAAGATCTTGTACGTGACCTCGCCGTCAAGGATGAGCGCCTGCGGCTGCCCCGGCCACTCATTTGGCGGAAGCTGCGACTTCAGCTTGTGCACGGCCTCCGGCACGCCGGTCACCGGGTCGTTCGAATCCCACAGGGTGTCGCCCGGCTCCAGCCAGGATAGCGTCCACGCCATAGGCTGCTGGTTGACCAGGTTGCCGGGCGCGGGCGGCATGTCGGTCCAGCCCTCTTCGAAAGAGCCATTGAGCAGGCGAGCGTCGGGATCGACAATGACGGCCGCCGTCATGACCAGCGGCAGGCTGATGGTCGACTGGGCATCGCCGGTGCGAGCGGCCGCGGTCACCACGAGGACCATAGCCAACGCCAGCGCGCCGGCAGCGGCCCGGAAGAAGTGGGGCTTCATACTGTCTCCTTGCGCAACGGTGACGGACTTCCGGCGGGGAGCGTCGCGCGGCAACCCTCGCCACGGCGGATTATACGCCCACGGGCGCTATCAGGCCGTGAAACCTGAGTGAGATCGCGACCGATGCCTGCCCTGATCCCTCGATGAGGCGGACCGGCGGCTCGCCTGGCGCGAGCGGCCTTTGGCCTCCGTATCGCGCCGGCCTGTTCGAATGGCGTATAATAGGCATCCGGAACCCAAGCACGAACGACCGAAGGAGCACGACGGCCATGCCGCAACAGATCGAGCTGCTATCGCCTATCGACAACGCCTGGCTTAGCATGGACGAGCCGACCAACTTGATGGTCGTCAATGCGATCCTGACCTTCGACAAGCCGGTTGACCTCGGCCGCATTCGGGCCGTGCTGCAGCACCGCTGGCTCCGGTTCGAGCGCTTTCGCCAGCGCATTGTCCGGCCCGGCGCGCCCTTCCTCCGCCCCTACTGGCAGACAGACGCGACATTCAGCCTGGACAACCACCTGCACGTCTTCGGTCTGCCCTCCCCCGGCGACCGATCTGCGCTGCAGGAACTCATCAGTGACCTGATGAGCACGCCGATCGACCTCACCAAGCCACCCTGGCACTTCTACATCTTCGAAAACTATGGCGGCGGCTCCGCGATCATGGGCCGCATCCACCATGCCGTCGCCGATGGTATGGCCCTGGTCGGCGTCCTGCTGTCGATGACCGACTTCTACCCGGATGCCCCGCTGCTGACCGCGGGTGCGGACGCGTCCAGCGACGCCGGGAGCCAAAGCCTCGTGGCCGGCCTGGCCCGCGAGATGACGGGCGCGCTTGATACAGTTCGACGATCGGCTTCGTGGCTGGTCGGGCAGAGCACCCAGACGCTGCAGGCGCCTTCGGAGGTCCGCGACCTGTTCGGCAAGAGCGCCGACACGGGCCTGGCCGCCGGCCGGTTGCTCTTGCGCGAGCCCGACCCGCCCAGCCTGTTCAAGGGCAAACTGGGCGTCATGAAGCGGGCCGCCTGGTCGCGGCCGCTACCCCTGGATGACGTCAAGTTCATCAAGAACCACCTCGGCGGCACGGTCAACGACGTGTTGATCACCGCCGTCACCGGTGGCCTCCGCCGCTATCTCGTCGAGCGCGGCCAGGCAGTCGACGGCCTCACGTTCCGCGCCGCCGTGCCGGTCAACATGCGCGCCAATGGGGATGTCAACGGCCTCGGCAACAAGTTCGGGCTGGTGTTCCTCAAGCTGCCCGTTGGCGTCGCGGAGCCGCTGCTGCGCCTGGTAGACGTCCGCCAGCGGATGGACGAGCTCAAGCAATCGGCCGAGTCTCCGGTCACGCTCGGCGTCCTGACCTTCATGGGCCTGTCGGCCGACGCGGTCAAGGAGATGATCGTTCGCGTCCTGGAGCCAAAGGCCACGGCCGTCATGACGAACGTGCCCGGCCCGCCTATCCCGCTCTATCTGGCAGGGCAGGAAATCAAGGAGATCATGTTCTGGGTGCCGCAGGCAGGCCGGCTCGGCCTCGGCGTCAGCATCCTCAGCTACGCCGGTAAGATCTTCGTCGGCGTGGCGACGGACGCCGGCCTGGTGCCCGACCCCGGCCGGATCATCGACGGCTTCCACCAGGATTTTGCCGACCTGCTCCGGTTGGCCCGGGCGGTCAACATGGTCAGGTCGGAGAAATAAAAAAGGCCGGCGGACGTTTCTCCGCCGGCCCTGACGTTCCGGTCGTGGCTCACGCCACCTGATAGGCGAACTCGCTCAGCCGGCGGCTGCGGCGCAGTTTACTCAGCGCTGATTTCTCGACCTGACGGATGCGCTCGCGCGACAGGTCAAAGAGCTCGCCCACTTCCTTGAGCGTGTGCGGGTTCGTGCCCTGCAGCCCGTAGCGCAGGCGGATGATCTCCGCTTCGCGAGGGGTCAACTCCTTCAGGATATCGCCCAGCCGCTCGCTGAACAGGCTGCGGGAGACCGACTCCTCCGGCTGTTCGCTGTCCTTATCCTCGATGAAGTCCGCCAACTCGGCGTCCTGGTCGTCACCGGCAGGCTGCTCAAGCGCCAGCAACGGCCGCGTGATCTGCAGCAGCCAGTTCACCTGGCTCGGCGGCAGTTCGGTCTGCGCCGCCAGCTCCTCGATCTCCGGCGTCCGCCCCTGTTGCTGTTCGCTGTCGCGGATGGCGCGGTAGAGCTTGCGGACGTTGCCCGTCTGGTGGGCCGGGATACGGATCATCCGGCCGTAGTTCGACAGGGCGCGGGTGATGCCCTGGCGGATCCACCATGTCGCGTAGGTGCTGAAGCGCGTCCCGCGGCGATAGTCGTATTTGTCGACGGCCGTCAACAGGCCGATGTTGCCTTCCTGAATCAGGTCGAGAAAGTCTAGGCCCTGACCAAAATAGCGCTTGGCGATGCTGATGACAAGGCGGGTGTTGGACCGGACGAGCATCGTCCGGGCTGCTTCGGCTTGCTCGAGCGCCCGGCGCAATTCAGCCTGCTCCTCAGCGGTCAGGAGCGAATCATCGGCAAGGAGCTCCTGGGCGGCGCGGCCGATCTCAATCTGCTTGGCAAGTTCGACTTCTTCCTCAGCGGTCAGCAGGCGCTGGCGGTTGGTCTCCAGCATGTAACGGCTCAGAAAGTCGCCCGTCGGCACGTCGCGGAGAGCGTTGCGACGCATGTCCTGCACCTTACGGAGCGCCTCGTAGTCCTTGCCGGTCTGCTTCTGGTCGTACTCGTCGAGGTATGTCTCCAGGTCGGCGTAGTCGGCGGGGTCCGAAACGGCCTCGGGCGCATCGTCCGACGGCTCCTGTCCTTCGGACAGGAACTCTGCGTGGACATCGAAGGCCTCATCTTCGGGGAACAGGTCCGGTTCGTCCAGATCGGCCAGGGTTTCAGCGGTTTCGCCGAGGGCGTCGCCGGCCAGCACGAGCTCATCGCCCTCTATCGTCAGCCAAACCCCTGCCCTTTCGTCGTTCTCAAGCCCGGTCGGGACGAAGCCCTTTGAGCCGGGCATCTCTAGCAGGAACAGTGGCTCCATTTCCTGCGTCCGCTCCTCTCTGGTGTCTAGTTCAATCGCGAGCGCCATAATAACCTTCCGTGCAGCTAGTAGACTACGGACAGGGCAGCCCTTGATCAGCTGTCCCATCGAATTTGTTCAAGTTAACTACTGGCAGTATAAGTCTATGTCCAAGTATTGTCAAGATAATTTCGGTCTTTCTTCGGCTTTATGAGCCGGAGATGAGTGGGCGACCCGCCCCGGCAGTGGGCGACCCGCCCCGGCAGTGGGCGACCCGCC
>CAYRBP010000008.1:67338-93256 GCA_964422535.1 uncultured Ardenticatenaceae bacterium
CGGCAGTGGGCGACCCGCCCCGGCAGTGGGCGACCCGCCCCGGCAGTGGGCGACCACGTCCCACGGCCGCCCAGCCCTCAACGGCCGTTGCGTGCGGTCAACGTGCCGGTCGCTCGATTGTCGATCGTTACTTGAGGCTTCGGGCGGGTCTTGCTGCACGGACAGCGGCACCCGCGTCAATCAGCGGCAACTGAGGCGAGGAAGCGCGGCGCGCCTGCTCTCTCCAGTTCGTACTCCAGCTTCAACTTGTACAGCTCCGGCGCGCTCGCCGGCCGCTTCAGGTTGTAGCTGTCAATCAGCTTGTTCAATTCCACAATCTGTGCCTGCCACGTCCGGCAGACACCGTCCCAGCCGATGATGAGACTGTCCCGATGGCTCTGATTCGGCGCTTCTCTAACCGCCGTCTCATACCGCCGCCAGGTCCGGCCGACCGTGGCGCGGAAACCATCGATCCGCTCCTGGACATCGACCCGGTGGGCCAGCCAGGCCGGGCGCAGGTCGTTTTCCTTCAGCAGCTTGTTTGCCAGCGCGGCGCTTCCCTCAAATGAGTTGCGCTCCAGTTCGAGGGGTTGGCCGTGTCCCTCCAGGTTGTCGAACAGGCCGCGCTGCCGGCCGTCCTCGATCAGGTCCTCGATCAGGTCGCGCCATTGGTGGCGCATGCGCAGGCGGTGCTGCGCCTCCTGGGAAAGCGGCTCTCCACGCAGACGGTCTCCCGGCTGTGACCCGGAAGGGGATTTGTCATCCGTTACGGCTGGCATCCTGATAAGCATACACGCTTCACGGGAACGGTGTCAAGAAAGGTGAAACCGGGCATACCCGCGATCGGGTGTATCGCACGGAAAGAGTCCCGGATCAGGCAAAAAACCGATTGGACAAGCGAGCCCCCTTGGGGCAAAATAGCGCGCTATTGTGCCCGAACCCATGCGGCCCGGCGGGCAAACAATGAACATGAACCCGATGGATACACAGTCGCGCGCGTCGTTGCACCCATCCGTCCCGTCCGATGGCTGGCAGGATTACTACACCTACGTTGACAGCCAGCACGGCCATCACCACGGGTATCACGTTAGCGGGACGGTCAAAGTTCTGGCGCGCGTCGAGAGCCCGGCGCTGAATAACGCGCGCCACGTCCTCGCCTACCTCCCCCCCTCCTACTATCACAGCGACCGTCGTTACGCCGTGATCTACATGCAGGACGGCCAGAACCTGTTCGACAATGCCACCAGTTACGCGGGTGAGTGGGGCGTTGACGAGACCATGGAACGTCTGGGATACCAGGAAGGACTGGAAGCCATCGTCGTAGGCATCCCCAACATGGGCACGCAGCGCGTCAACGAGTACAGCCCCTTCCACGACGCCCACCTCGGCGGCGGTCTCGGCGCTGCCTACATCGACTACCTGGCGGATACGGTCAAGCCGCTGATCGACCGGGACTTCCGCACGCTGCCGGGCCGGCGGACGACTGGCATCATGGGCTCGTCCCTGGGCGGCCTGATCAGCCTTTTCGGTTTCTTCCACCGGCCGCAGACGTTCGGCTATGTGGGCGTGATGAGCCCGTCGCTCTGGTTCGCCCACGGCGCCATCTTTGACTACGTCAGCCAGGCTGCCTACCACCCGGGCAAGATCTACCTCGATGTTGGCACTCGCGAACTGGGCGAGAGCCATTCGCCCGATTCCGGCCATCGGGCCGCCCGCTCCCGGGCTTACTATGCCAGCGTTCGCCGGATGAAGGGCGTCCTTATTCGCAAAGGTTACCGCCCTTTGCGGGACCTGCTCCACGTCGAGGAGAAATGGGCAGGTCACAGCGAATCGTCCTGGGCACGCCGCCTGCCCCTGGCGATACGATTCTTCCTGACCGAAGCGTATCGCGCCTCCAGCGGCTAGGGCCGGCGCCGGCCGCATCAAAAAACGCCGCCCCGGTCGTGCCAGGGCGGCGCTGTGCATTCATCGCATTCCGTGAAGGCGGTCAATTGAGCGAGAAGATGCCGATGTCGCCGACGGGCATCCAACGCATCAGCGCCAGCTCCGACCGGTAGACACGCTGCAGGGCGTGCATCAGCTGCGTTGGGCGGTTCATGGCCAGGAAGCTCTGCTTCTCCTCCGGCGGCAACTGGATCAGCGTCGCGGCCAGGTAGACCAGCGACAGCGGATCGTCCGGAATCTGCTCGGCTTCGTATTCGACATTGCCGGAACGGGCCAGGATTTCCAGGTATTCCGTGACCAGTGGCGTGAGCTGTTCCGATTCGGCGCTGAGCGTGGCGCTGTCCTCATCGACCAGATCAACCGGCTCGACCTGGGCGACCAGGTACGGCCGTCCATATTCAAGCCGGACGATGCGGAAGCGCTCGCGGCCGACGGTCATGATCAGCATCCGGCCTTCTTCAAGCGGTTGCACCTGGGCGATCTCCGCCGTGCAGCCCACAGCATGGGGTTTGGCCAGCGGCCCGCGCTCGGCCGCGCCTTCTTCGATGAGCACCACGCCAAACGGCCGCCCTTCCTGCAGGCAGACGGCGATCATCTCCTTGTAGCGCTCCTCGAAAATATGCAGCGGCAGCGGCATGCCCGGAAACAGGACGGTATTCAGCGGAAAGAGCGGTAACTCGTACATCGTACGTAGCTCCTGTAGAACAAGTGACTCCCATCAATACGATACATAATTAATACGTTCGCTTCAAGGGGCACGTTGCGCTTTCTCAGCTTTGAATCAGCCACCGGACCGGAGGACGAGCGGGGCAGCAAAAACGTCCGCGCGACGGCCGATCGTGCGATCGGCCGCGGCGCGGACGTTGGCTGCGCGGTTTGGTCGCGGGTTAGCGCGGGCCGGCGGCGCGGACGCCCTCGGTCGTCGTATCCGCGAACTGCTTGAAGTTCTCCTTGAACATGCCCACCAGCTTGGCGGCCTGGGCATCATAGGCATCTTTGTCCTGCCAGGTCTCGCGCGGATTCAGGACGTCATCCGGGATGTCCTTGACATGGGCCGGTACGGCGAGACCAAAGTACGGTTCTTCAACAAACTCCGCCCCATCCATTTCGCCTTCCAGCACCGCATGGATCATCCGGCGGGTGTAGGCCAGCTTCATGCGCGTGCCCACGCCGTAGGGGCCGCCGGTCCAACCGGTGTTGATCAGCCAGACCTTCACGTTGTGGCGGTCCAGCTTCTCGCCCAGCAGGCGGGCATACTCGCCCGGCCGGAGGGGCATGAACGGCGCTCCGAAGCAGGTGCTGAAGTTCGGCTGCGGCTCGGTCACGCCGCGTTCCGTGCCTGCGACTTTGGCCGTGTAACCGCTCAGGAAGTGGTACATGGCCTGTTCGCGCGTCAGGCGGGCGACCGGCGGCAGGACGCCGAACGCGTCGGCCGTCAGGAAGAAGATGTGCCGCGGGTGGCCGGCCACGCCGTCACGCACGGCGTTCTCGACGTGGGAGATGGGGTAGCTCGCCCGCGTGTTCTCGGTCAGTGAATCGTCATTCAGGTCGACCCGGCGCGTGCTGGTATCCATGATGACGTTCTCAAGGATCGTCCCAAAGCGGCGCGTGGTCTCATAGATCTCCGGCTCGCCCTTCGGGTCAAGGCGGATGACTTTGGCATAGCAACCACCCTCATAGTTGAACACGCCGTCATCGCTCCAGCCGTGCTCGTCATCACCGATGAGCCGCCGGGTCGGGTCGCTGCTCAGGGTGGTCTTTCCGGTGCCGCTAAGGCCGAAGAAGAGGGCCACATCGTCGCGATCCTTGCCGAAGTTGGCGCTGCAGTGCATGCTCATCACGCCTTGCTTCGGCATTAGGTAGTTCATGGCCGAGAAGATGCTCTTCTTGATCTCGCCGGCATACTCCGTGCCGCCAATCAGCACCAGACGGCGGGCGAAGTCCAGCAGGATGAAGGTCTGGCTGTTCGTGCCGTCGTGCTCGGGTTCGGCCTTGAGGTGCGGCATGTCGATGACGGTGAACTGCGGCACGTGGTTGCGCAGCTTCTCCGGCTCGAACTCGCGGATGAACATGTTGCGGGCAAACAGGCTGTGCCAGGCATACTCGGTGATGATGCGGACCGGCATCTGATAGCGCGGGTCGGCACCAACATACCCGTCGAACACGAACAGGTCGCGGTTCTGGCAATAGGCCGTCATCTTGCCGTACAGGTAATCGAAGTTCTCCTGGGTGATGGGCCGGTTGACCTTGCCCCACCAGATATCGCCCTCGGTCGACGGTTCCTTAACGATGTACTTGTCGTTGGGCGAGCGGCCGGTGTGGCTGCCTGTCTGGACGACCATCGGCCCCAGGTGGGCCACCGCCGCCTCATGCCGGCGAATGGCCTGCTCATAGAGCATGGATGTCGTGAGGTTCCAGTAAACGGTTTCGGCATTCTTGATGCCGTGGTTTTCTACGCCGTGGTGGCTTACAAAAGCACCAAAATTCTGCATCGTTTCACTCCTGAATCGCTCGGACTGATAAGATCGCATGTGAGCTGTCGCCTCATAGTGTACAGGCAGCGGGGTGGGACTACAATTGACAGCGGGCGCTTTTTGTCACACAAAACTTGCGCCAAATGTCACGTGTTATAACCCCGCGAATTCCCCGATCGTTCCGGGGCAACCCGCAACCGGGCCGGGTATACTGGAAGCGCCGCGGCCAGGGTCGGCCGTGGCAGGAGTGGCCTCTTATGCAAGACGAAGAAACGAAAGTCAAGATCCTGACCGAGTCAAAGACCATCGCTGTCGTAGGGCTGTCGAACAACCCGCAAAAGGCAGGCTACTACGTGCCCGCCTATCTGCAGAGGCACGGCTATCGCATCCTGCCCGTCAACCCGAACCTGACTGACGCCCTGGGCGAGACGGCTTATCCGGACCTGGCCTCGGTGCCGGTTCCGGTTGATCTGGTGCTGCTCTTCCAGCGCAGCGAGAACGTGCCCCCGTTTGTCGATCAGGCGATCGCCATCAGGGCGAAGGCGGTCTGGATGCAGCTCGGCATCGTGAACGAGGCCGCGGCCGCCAGGGCGAGAGCAGCCGGACTGGATGTGATCATGGACTCGTGCATGATGGTCGACCACCGCAACCTGAGATGAGCGCAACCTGAGTCGCGGCGGGCCGTATAGTGTGTTGGAGGTTACGGTCATGCATAACGATGAGATTCAGCAACTCAAGAGCGAAGAAAAGGTGGTCATCGAACCGGACAAGAGTGAGGATGAGGGATCGTCGTCAAGCTGGATTGCGGGCCTTGTGCTCATCGGCATCGGGGCGATCTTCCTGCTCACCAATCTGACCGGCTTCGAACTGGACAACTGGTGGGCTTTGTTCATCCTCATCCCGGCGTTCATCACGCTGGGCAACGCTATCCGCGCCTATCGCTCTGAGGACGGTTTCGGCGAAGAGGCACGCGGGTCGCTCATCGGCAGCCTCGTCCTGTTCTTCATCGCCTCGGTCTTCCTCTTTGGCTGGAGTTGGGGCACGATCTGGCCGGTGTTTCTGATCATCGGTGGTCTCGGCGCTCTGCTGAGCGTGATGGGGCGCGACAGATAGCCTGCCCGTCAGGCATGCTTTCGACCCGGCGCTAGAAGGGGCTGGCAGGCAGCCACGCGCCGGGTCGGGCTCTTCTATGGACCGTGGCGCTACTCGCCCGATGCGCCGGCCGGCGCCCTATTGCGGGCCGGTGTGCGGCGAGCGCAGCAGTTCCGAGAGCAGCGACATGGCCAACTCGCCCGAACGGCCGGCGGCAGCGTGCCGGCCGTCCCAGGACGAGAGCGACACGGTCGCCACGCGACCGGTCAGCGCCAGGCCCTGGAAAACACGGCGGACTTCGGCTGCGCCAGGGCCGCCCGATGCCGGGTAGTTCACCGCCTCCATCTCCGCCGGATCGACAACATCGACATCAAAGTGGACCCACAACGGGCCTTCGGGGACCCCCCCGGGCCGCAGCAGGTCGGCCACATGGCGCACGTGATGGACGGCCGAGGCCGACAGCGCCTCGCGCTCGCCGGGATCAAGGTCGCGGGCGTCCGCCAGCCAGACGCGGTCTTCTGACATGGGTGTGGCCCCGGCTGCGGTCATGAGCGTCTGGTCGCCCCGGCCGACGAGCATGGCCAGCGGCATGCCTCCCAGGAAACCGCTCGGCGACGTCGTCCAGTCGTTGAAGTCGCCGTGGGCGTCAAACCAGAGCAGTGCGGGCCGGAGGCCGGCTCGCTGGAGCCCCGCCCAGACGCCGATCGCCGAGCAGCAGTCGACCGCCAGGCTGACCGGGCGGCGGACGTCCCCAATCGCGGCGGCTACGGCCTCGGCAATCGCCGCATTCAGGTAGCCCATTCGCACGAGCGGTTCGCCCGCCGGCAGGTCCGGAGCGATATGAGTGGCCTCCCCCACGGCAAGCCCGGCCAGGGTGGTTGTCCTCTCGCCGATGTAGAAATCCGTCACGATCGTCTTGTCCGTCACGCGGTCGTTCACTGGTCTTCTCCTGTCATGGACAAGTCCCGAGCAGGCATTTCGCTTGCTCGGGCCCTGGCGTTGCGCGGGTGACGGCCGTTGGTGAACCTCCCGCCGTCATTGGGTGCCGGAGGCAGCTCAGACCGGGCTGAGCTGGTTCATCGGCACGCCAAGCTGCATGAAGCTGGAGTTCACCCAGCCGGATACGCCGGGGCTGAGCCAGATCATCACCCAGCTCCCATCCTGGTTGCGGAAGCCGGTCAGGGGGACGCGCTGGCAACTGGTCAGGCGGCCGATAACCGGGAACTGCGTGCCGGGGCCAGAACGCACGTTCAGGACCGAGGCATTGATCACGACGCCTTCCAGACCGCTTGGCTGGGTCGGGCACTGGCTCGTCGGCGGTGTGGTCGCCGGCGGCACGCCCCCCGGAACCTGTAACCAGCCGGTGCGGATGCTGGCCCCGCCGATGGCTTCATAGTACTCAACCGTGACGTTGGCCGGGCCGCCGGGCGACCAGTATTCGCCTTCCCGACGAGTCGGGCCCTGGTCTCTCCAATTGTTCAGGATGAGCTGGCCGTTGACCCAGACGCGCACGCCGTCATCGCTGGTCACGAAGAAACGATGGAGGCCGGGGACTGTCTGGAAGGTCTTGGTCCAGCGAGCCGAGAAGAAGTCGTTGAATATCTCCGGTCCTGGCGAGCCAAGCCCCCAGTCGAAGTCGATGACCCGGTCATCCCGGACGAGACTGGGTGTGCCGGTCAAGGTGATGTTGTTGAAGTACTGGCCGCGCCAATTGACGAAACCAGTGCCGCCACCACCACCGCCGCCACCGCCCGTGGTGGTGATTGGCGCCCAGGAAAGGCGAGCAACAGCCATCCCGCCGGCTTCGAAGTAGTCGACCCGGACATCGTGATTGCCGTTCAGGCTGACATCGGCGATCTGGGTGTGCTCCTGGCTCTCGCTCCAGTGGTCCATGATCAGGCGACCATCAACCCAGACCCGCATGCCATCGTCCATCGTCGCCGTAAAACGATACGTAGCGGGAGGGAAGTTGATCCGCCGTGTCCAGCGAGCCGAGAAGTTATCGCTGGCGATGGCCGGATCGGGCGAGCCACCGCCCCAGTTGAAGTCGATGCTGTTTTCCCAGCGCGTCAGCGCCGGCGAGCCTACGAAATCGCGGTTGTTCCAGAATTGGCCCAGCCACTGGGCGTCCTGGGCCTGGGCCCGGCCGCCACCCAACATGAGCGCCAGTATGGCCAGCACAAGGCCGGCCAGCACGGTCTGGAATCGGGGCTGTCTTGCCTGCTCCATCTATCATCTCCTTACCATAAGGTCTGTGTCTTGCACTTCGTTGGGTGCGGCGCGGTCGGTCAGTCTGAGGGTACTCTAGTAGCCGGTAACGCCGGCATCAAGCTATCAGGCTGCTAACAGCGTTTCTCGCCGGGAAGGCAATGGAGAGGGGCACGCTTTTGCGCGACGGCTTCTGCCCGTTGGCCGGGCGCTGTCTGGCCAGGGAACGGACGGGATCATGCCCGGGTGAGCTATGGTGCTCACCCGGGCAACCCTCGTCGTTTAGCCGGCCGCGGCCGCGGCGGCCCCGGCTTCCGGCATTCAGCCTATCAAACGGGCGTCAGCTGGCTCATCGGCACGCCCAGCTGCATATAAGATGCGTTCACCCAACCCGCTACGCCGGGCGTCAACCAGATCATGACCCACGTCCCTTCCTGGTTGCGATAGCCGGTCAGCGCCACCTTTTCGCAACTCGTCAGCCGGCCGATGACCGGGTATTCCGTCCCCGGTCCGGAACGTACATTCAGGACCGAGGCGTTGATGACAACGCCTTCGAGTCCGACGGGCGGGTTCGGACACTGGTTGGTCGGTGGCGGGGGCGTCGGCGGGATGCCACCCGGGGTCTGCAAGAACCCGGTCTTCGCCACTGCGCCGCCAACACCCTCATAGTACTCGACGACGACGGTGACAGGGCCGCCCGGTGAATAGTACTCGCCTTCCTTCGTCGTGACGGCCTGGTCCTGCCAGTTGTTGAAGATCAGCTGGCCGTTGGCCCAGGCGCGCGCGCCATCGTCGCTCGTGACGAAGAATCGGTAAAGCCCCGGAACGGTGTCATACGTCTTGGTCCAGCGGACCGAGAAGTAGTCGTTGAAGATCTGCGGCGCGGGGGATCCGGTACCCCAGTCAAAGTTGATGTAGCGGTCATCGCGGATCAGCGCCGGCGTGCCGGTCAGGGTGACGTTGTTGAAGTATTCACCCTTCCAGTTGACGAAGCTGCCACCCCCGCCGCCACCGCCGCTGCCACTGCCGCCGCTGCTGAGCGGCTGCCACGACACTTTGGCCACCGCCACGCCGCCCGCCTCATAGTAATCGACGCGGATATCGTGGTCTCCCTGGGTCAGGTTGACGTCAGCGGTGGCGGTATGCTCCTGGCTGTCATACCAGTAGTCCATGATGATCTGGCCGTCCACCCAGATCCGCATCGCGTCGTCCATCGTCGCCGTGAAGCGATACGTTCCGCCGGAGAAGTACTGGCTCTTCACCCAACGGGCCGAGAAATTATCGTCCGCGATCTGGGGTGCGGGCGAACCACCGCCCCAGTTGAAATCGATGCTGTTCTCGTAGCGGGTGAGTGCCGGCGCGCCGGCAAAGTCCTTGTTATTCCAAAACTGGCCGTACCACTGGGCGTCTTCCGCATGCACGCGGCCGCCCAGCGACAACATCAGCATCGCCAGCACCAAGCCGGCGACTATGGAAAGGAAACGGGAATGCTTGGTTTTCATGGTGAGCAGGCTCCTTTGCCTTCCTTGCCGTGCTGACCGCTCTCCTTCCCGGCGGCCAGCAAGTACGTGTTGGCCCACATGTTATGTCGGCCGAATCAATCAGTCAAGAAACGAAGGCGCGCGCAGAAGCGCCTCCGGCGACCGTGCTTGCCGGCACGCCGGCCGCGCCGTATGATAGACCGGGAACAGGCGAAACCATGTCGACCGCATCCAAACGAGTGGGCAAATTCCTGGCAGACTCCGGTCACCTGGCGACCGTCGTTGTCGTGGCCCTGGCGTACGTCGTGACCCTGACCGGCTATCTGGCGGCTCGGAGCGCCGGAAACGAGCCTGACTTCACGCTGGCGACGTTTGGTGCGGCCGTTGTCCTCGGCCTTGTCTATCTGTACCTGACGATCTGGGGCATCCACTGGCTCGAAAGCCATTTCCCCAGAGGGGCGAAGCCGGTCTACTTCACCGCCCAGTTGCTGCTGGTCACCGCCATTCAGGTACTGCTCGTCGGCTCAGGGGGCATCTGGCTGGTGACGATGCCGCTCATCGCCACGGCCGCAACGGACCTGGCCAATCCCTGGCGCTGGCTGCTGTGGCTGGGCGCCATGGCGTCGATGGTGGTTCCGATCGGCATCTTTGGTGGATGGGAGACCGCGCTCTATGCCGGGTTGATGATCCTGTCTGCAACCGTCTTCGTCATCATCTTCGCCCGCCTGACGCAGTCGGCCGAGAAAGCCCAGCATGAGGCCGAGCGCCTTGCGCGCGAATTGGCCGAGGCCAACCACCAGCTCGCGGCCTACGCCATTCAGGCCGAGGAACTGGCCACCACCCAGGAACGCAACCGCCTGGCCCGCGAGATCCATGACAACCTGGGTCATTACCTGACCGTCGTCAATGTCCAGATCAAGGCGGCGCAGGCCGTGATGGAGAAAGACCCGGCCCGGGCACAGGCGGCCCTCGCGAGGGCGCAGCAACTGACCGAAGAGGGGCTGGCGGCCGTCCGCCAGTCGGTCTCGGCGCTGCGCGAAACGCCGCTCGGCGCCCGTTCGCTGCATGAGGCGATCGCCTCGCTTGCCGCAGAGACCCAGAGCGCCGGCATCGTGACCACCCTGGAGGTCAAGGGAGCCGAACGGCCGCTCGACCAGCGAACCGAGCTCACGCTCTACCGGACCGCCCAGGAAGGACTGACTAACGTCCGCAAGCACGCCCGGGCCTCGCGCGTCGATCTCGTTCTCGACTATACTGACGGCGACCGGGTGGCCCTTTCCATCGTCGATAACGGTGTGGGCATGGACGCGAAGGACGACGCGCCGGGCTTCGGTTTGATCGGCATTCGCGAGCGCGTCCTCCAGCTCGGCGGCCACCTGCAGGCCGGTGATGTCAACCCGGAGAGACACCCCCGCGGCTTCCGGGTGGCGGTGGAGTTGCCGGCGGCCGCAGGACCGGACGGTGACGTGACTGCGCTTGACCCCGTGCTCGAGGTGGCCCCGTGACGATCAGCGTGCTGCTCGTCGATGACCAGGCGCTCTTCCGTGAAGGGTTACGCACGCTCCTGTCTGTCTGGGACGATCTCGAGGTTGTGGGCGAAGCCGGCAATGGTGAGGAGGGTGTGGCCGAGGCGCTGCGGCTCAGGCCACAGGTCGTCCTGATGGACCTGCGCATGCCGGTGCTGGACGGCGTCGCCGCAACGCGCCGGCTGCGCGAGATGCAGCCGGAGACGCGCGTCATCGTCCTGACGACGTTCGACGATGACGAGGCCGTGTTTGACGGCCTGCGGGCCGGCGCGGTCGGCTACTTGCTGAAGGACGTATCCTCGGCCAAGCTGGTGGAGGCGATCCAGGCTGCGGCGCGGGGCGAGAGCTTCCTGCAGCCTTCCATCGCCGCCAAGGTGTTGGCCGAGTTCAACCGGCTCGACGCCGCGCCACGGCCACAGCATGCGGCGCAACCTAACCTGGTCGAACCTCTGTCAGAGCGCGAACTGGAGATCCTGCGGCTCGTTGCGGCCGGCGACAGCAATCGGGAGATCGCGACGCTCCTGTTCATCACCGAGGGCACAGTCAAGAACCACGTCACCAATATCCTGGGCAAGCTGGGCGTGCGCGACCGGACGCAGGCGGCCCTGCGCGCGAGAGAATTGGGGTTACTGTAGCCCCAGGGGCCCCTCGTTCGGCACAGGTGAGGGACGCTCGCCGGCGATCGGCTCGCAGGTAGCGTCAGCCGGCGAACTGTCATCGCCGAAGTGGTCCATCAGGTCCAGCAGGTCGACCGTCCTTTCGGTGTCTTCCCACTCCCCTTCGAGGACCTGCGGCCGGCGCAGCAGCGCGACAAAGATATCGGGGCCGAGGAACATCTCGGTCACCTCGCGCCTCTGTGCCTGGTCAGTGCTCTCGAGTAGCGACTCGAGTGCTTCGCGAATTCGCAATGTTGCCTGCGATGGCAATCTGGTCATGAAGGTCCCTTCTTCCGTTACGGCATTCTACCGGCCGGCTTCTCCGCCTGCCGTAAAAAGGGCGTATAAATTCCCGTCGCTGTCGCCGGTCAGGGCCGGCGCACGCAGCCGGTCATACCCGACCCATGACCCGGAAACATGACTTTCGATAGATGTACCCACCGGGCGGCCGATCTATCCTGAAGACGGTGCAAGGCAGTCTCGCTCCTGCAGAGCAAGACGGGCAACAAGGAGACAAGACAGTGGAAACGAAAGAGCGCAATCCCATGATCGGCGGCCTCATCCTGGTGGCCATCGGCGTCCTGGCCCTGCTGGCCAGCTGGATGCCGGAAACGTTCGGGAGTTCACTTCCCATGCTCATCCTGGGTGGGTTGGGACTCATCTTCATCATCGCCGGCATCGCCACCCGTGAATCCGGGTTCTTCATCCCGGGTGGCATCCTGGGCGGCCTCGGCCTCGGTATGGCCTTCGTTGCTGGCCCGCTGTCGGCCTACGCCAGCTCGAACAGCGGCGCGACCTTCCTGCTCGCCTTCGCCGCCGGCTGGCTCCTGATACCGATCCTCTCGGTCATCTTCACCCACGAGCGGCATCTCTGGGCCCTTATCCCCGCGGCGATCATCGGCCTGGTCGGGCTGGCCGTTGCCAACGGCGGCCGCTGGTTGGAAGCGCTCGAGTGGCTCGGCCGCCTCTGGCCGCTGGCCCTCATCGCCGGCGGCATCTACGCCCTCTATCGGGCGCGCCACCCGGCTGAAGAAGTCAGCGACGAGAAGCCGGTTGAGAAGCACGCCTAGGGCCGGCCCAGGACCAGGACAGAACGACGGGCGGCGTGGGCAACTACGCCGCCCGTTTCTGTTGGCCGGCCGGGGGACCTGCCCGGCATGACACGACCATGACCCCCGGCCGGGCAAAGGCATGACCGGCAGGGTGACTTCCTTCACATCCGCCGCCCCGCCGGCCGGGCTATGATGTCGTCATACACACATCACCACGGCGCACCCAGGCGCCAAGGATGCCAACCCATGAGCGAGCCAATCCTCATCAGCAAAAATCTGACCAAACAATACGGTGACCTGACGGCCGTGCGCGACGTCTCCTTCAGCGTCCTGCCGGGCGAAATCTTCAGCCTGCTCGGCCCCAACGGCGCCGGAAAGACGACGACGATCTCGATGCTGAGCTGCCTCATCCAGCCCACCGGCGGCACGGCCACCATTGCCGGCCGCGACATCATCAGCCAGTCGCTCGACGTGCGCCGTGACATCGGCGTCGTCCCCCAGGAGATCGCCCTCTACGAGCCGCTGACCGCCCGCCAGAACCTGATGTTCTGGGGCCGACTCTATGACATGGGCGGCAAGCCCCTGAAGAACCGGGTCGAGGAAGTCCTCGAGCAGGTTGGCCTGGCCGACCGCGGCAACGACAAGATCAAGACGTTCTCGGGCGGCATGAAGCGGCGGATCAACATCGCCGCCGGGCTGCTGCACAGGCCCAGACTGCTCTTCATGGACGAGCCGACCGTTGGCATTGATCCCCAGAGCCGCCGGCGCATCCTCGACATGGTGCGCGAGCTGCGCGCTGACGGGATGACCATCCTCTACACCACCCATTATATGGAGGAAGCGGAAGAGCTGTCCGACCGTGTCGGGATCATCGACCGGGGCGAGATGATCGCCCTGGGCACGCAGGCCGAGCTGACCAGGGTCGTCGGCGGTCAGGAGACCCTGCGACTGCACCTGGCCGAGGAGCTAGACGCCACGGCCGATTTGTCAGGCAATGGCCATGACGGAAAGGTGGCGTTGTTCGACGGCGTGCCCGGCGTGCAGAGCGCCAGCCGGACCGACGGCCAGATCGTCGTCAATGTCGTCGACGCGCGGGACGCCCTGACTGGCATCATCAACCGGGCCAGCGCCGGCGGCATTCGCATCCGCTCGGTCGATATTGAAGAGCCCAACCTGGAAGCCGTTTTCCTGCACCTGACCGGCCGCGCCCTGCGCGACTGAGCAACCATTCGAGAGGGCACCCCATGCGCAAGATACTCACCATTAGCTGGAAGGACGTCCAGGTCCTGTTCCGGGACGGCGCGGCCGTCATCCTGATGATCGGCGGCCCGCTGGTGCTATCCCTCGGCCTTGGCCTGGTGACGGGCGCCTTCGACAGCAACGACACCGACAGCATCCCGGCGGTTCCGGTCGGGCTTGTGGACGAGGGAGGCGGCGCGCTGGCCACGTCCCTGATCGAGGTCTTCCAGTCAGAAGACCTGGCAACCCTCGTCGATCCGCAGATCATCCCTGATGCGGCTACCGCGCGGGGCCTTGTCGACGACGGTGAACTGGCCGCGGCGGTCATCGTTCCGTCCGGCTTCACCGCGTCCATGCTGCCCGATTTCGACACAGGCCAGGTGCGTACGGATGGCGCAGCGATCGAGATCTATGCCGATCCCGGCCGGCCGATCGGTTCGGGCGTTGCGCGCTCAATCGTGACCGAGTTCGTCAGCCAGGTCCAGACCGGGGTGACCGCGATGCAGATCACCCTGTCCGAACTGGCGACTTCTGGCGCGGTCCAGCCGGCCCAGCTGCCGGCGGTCGGCCGTGCCCTGGGCGAGCAGTTCTTCGCCGGGGCGGACGAGTCCGCCGTGTCGAGCGCGTCGCTGGTGGTCATCAGCCGCGAGACGGCCGCCGGTGAGTCAACCGAGTTCGATCCCATGGCCTATATCGCCCCGGCCATGGCCCTGCTGTTCCTGATGTACACCGTCAGCCTCGGCGGCCGCAGCTTGCTCCAGGAGCGGGATGAGGGCACGCTGCCCCGGATGCTGGCCGCGCCGGCATCGACGACCCAGGTCTTCGCCGGCAAGGTCGCCGGGATCTTCCTGGCGGGCGTCCTGCAGACCGGCGTCCTGATCCTTATCACCTCCGTCCTCTTCCGGCTGGATTGGGGCAGCCCACTGGGCGTGCTCCTGCTGGTCCTCGCGGCGGCGGCGGCCGCCACGGGCTGGGGCATGCTGGTCGGGGCGGTTAGCCGCACGCCGGGGCAGGCCGCCAGTCTCGGCACAGCCCTGATGCTCCTGTTCGGCATCCTGGGCGGCAGTTTCGTCTCGCTCAGCGGCTCCGGGCCGGTCGTCGACATGCTGAGCAAGCTCACACCCAACGCCTGGGCGCTCGACGGCTTCACCCAACTGGGTCTGGGCAACGGCATCGAGTCCTTGCTGCCGTCGCTGGCCGCCTTGCTGGTCATGGCGGCGGTCCTGTTCGCGGTTTCGGTCGCCCTCTTCCGCCGCCGCCAGTCTGAGTTCCTGACCGCCTGAGCGGTCGACCCCACAGGTGATTGTCATGTTGCAACGAATTGCAGCCATCATTCAGAAAGATACCATCCTGCGCTTTTCCAGCCGGACCGAGCTTCTCTTCTTCCTGATCCTGCCGGTGATCTTCACCGCCTTGCTGGGCGGAGGCGTCAACTTCGGCGACGGTGACGGCGATAGCCGGCTGCGCGTCCCGGCGGTCATCGAGGATTCCGGTCCGGCCGCGGCCGCTTTGCTCGATGCCCTAGCCGAGTCTGCCACGGTCCGGTTCGAGCCGATGACCCGGGGCGAGGCGGAAGCCCTACTGGACGACGGCGATGTCAGCGCCATCCTGTTCATCCCCGACGGGTACAGCGAAGCGCTGGACGTGGGCAATCTGCTGGCCGGCGGTCGGGCCGGCCTGACCATCCGCAGCGCCCCGGACAGCAACATCGGGCTGACCGTCGAACAGGCTGTCGGCCAGGCCGTCGCCACGTTTGGCCGGCCGCTGCTGGTCGCCAGAGCCAGCGCCGCCGGCATGGAAGAAGTCGTGCCTTTCGCCGACGACGCCGCGCGTGCCGCATTCTTCCGGCGCAGCAGCGAGGCAGCCGAGGTCTCCCTGGCCGCGCAGCCGAGCCGGGTTCGGTTCGAATCGGCTTCCGGCGACGCGGAATACGACCAGGGAGCGCAGGCTTCGGCCGGCCAGCTCATCACCTGGGTGCTCATCCCGTTGCTGGGCATCTCAGCGCTCTTTGCGTCTGAGCGCACGGCGGGCACCCTGCGGCGCACCGTCGTGACGCCCACGCGCCGCTCCACCTACCTGTTCGGCGCCATCAGCGGCCAGTTTCTGATGGCCCTGGTGCAGATGGCCATCCTCGTCGTGTTCGGCATCTTCATCCTGAACGTCCCCTGGGGACAGGATCCCGCGGCGCTGGCCCTCGTGCTGGTGACCTTCGGCCTGGCCGCGGTCGCCATGGGCGCGCTGCTAGGCACCGTGACGCGCAGCGAGAGCCAGGCAAACAACCTGAGCATCATGCTCGGCATGGCGATGGCCCTCCTCGGCGGTTGCTGGTGGCCGCAGGAGCTCTTTCCGCCGACGATGCAGGCCGTGACCAAAGTGTTGCCGACCACCTGGGCCATGCAGGCCATGACCGACATCACCATGCGCGGGCAGGGACTCGAAGGGGTGGCTTGGGAAGCGGCCGTGCTGGTCGGCTTCGCCGTCGTCTTCTTCGTTCTGGCCGTCTGGCGCTTCCGTTACGAGTGATCCTCACATATTCGAAGTTGGAAAGCACCGGATGTGCGCGCAAAGCCACCCGGTGCTTTGTCGTTTATGCACATAACCGCATAACGTGCAATTTGCCACTTGACAATCGCGGAAATGCGACTATACTGGCACCATTACCCGTTTTAGTGGGTAATGTGAATTAGTGAAAGACCGAGAACCGAGAACGAGACAATGCCCCTCCAAATGAACGACCTTCTGCTTTCGCTGGCAACCCGCAATGCGGTGCGCTTCCAGCTTGAGCCGGCCCACAGCGCCGTACAGAGCCTTGTCCTGTTGACCCGCGCCGATGAGGTGTCCGGTCTGGACGAGTGGGTCTATCGCACAGCGGCCGCCATGTCGGAAGATGAAAAGTCCACGCATCGCCTGGTCGTCATCGGTCTCTATTACGCTGTCGTCCCGCGGCAGAGCTGGCCCAGCTTCCCGGCCTACCTGGAGCATTTGTCCCAGATGTCGCCCGAGACAATGCGCGACAAGGTGATGGAAGCATACTTTCGGTTTGGCAAGCATGCCGACATGGCCGAGCAGCCTACCACGCATGAAGTCCTGGCCGACGTGCACAGTTTCCTTCGCTTCCTCCGCGAGCGATTCGATGCAGACTCGGTCGATCCTGAACTGGAGCGTCGGGCCTATACCTATCTCCTCGACCCGCCCGCCCTGAGGGATCTTGTCGTCGGCCACCTGCGAATGATGTGGCATCGCTTCCTGGCCGTTGAGTGGGAACGGGTGCGGCCTTCTCTGCAGAAGTCGATCCAGGCCTTCCAGCAGGTCGACTTGAGCGAGATGACCCGCGGCGAAACGATCGAGTACGTGATCGGCAAGCGTCTTGGGCAGGACAAGGAATGCTGGCTGGACCAGTTGGAAAAGGCTGAGGAACTCATCTTTGTCCCATCTCTCCACGTCGGCCCTTATCTCTGGAAGTTCACCGATGGCCTGCGCCACTGGATCATCTTTGGAGCACGGCAGCCTGAAGGTGTGGACGTAGACGCGCCGGAACTTGATCGGGCCCACATCCTTGTACGGTTGAATGCCCTGGCCGATGAGACACGGCTCAGCATCCTCAAGCTCGTGGCTGAGGAAGGGGAAATGCGTTCCCAGGATATCATGAAGTGGCTCGACCTGAGCCAATCGGCCGCGTCTCGTCACCTGCAGCAGTTGACGGCGGCGGGCTTCCTGGAAGAAAGGCGCTGCAACGGCGCGAAGTGTTATCAACTCAGCGGCGCCCGTTTGGATAGCACGTTGCGGGCCATCGCTGCCTATCTGGGCCAGCGACAGAACTAATCGACCACCTGCCGGGTTCCATACCCGGACCCACCCCGAGAGAAGTGAAGACAGGAGCGGTTCGGCCGCCCTGGCGCAGTTATTCCGCGGCCGCTTGCCGCGAGAGGAGGTTTGAGATGAACTGGTACGTCCTTGAGTTGGAAGTCACACGGCGCAAAGAGGAGTCACAGGTCATTGCGTCCTTGGCCTCACAGTCAACAGCCCGACGGCAGGCTGACGGGCTCGCACTTCACCACCGGATCCTTGTAACCGTTGGCGCGATGCTGATCACATTTGGCACGCGCCTGCAGGCGGGATACCTCCAGATGGCAGAGGCGGCTCCGGAGCGTGGTGAACCACTAGCCTTCAGCAGCAACGGCACAGGGCCGGGACCCTGCTAACCCAATCCGATGATCCCCGGCCGGCGGTGAGCGGCGCGCGGATTGGGTTCCCCTTTTCGTGTCTCCTCCAACTTCCCGCTCCCGACGGCCAACCCCGGGCGGCAATGCAAGTCGGGACTGCATTGCCGCCCTTTCAGCTGCAGGCCGATGCGTCCAGATTGTTAGGCAATAACAGGTGTGCTATTCTGTGACCAACCAAGGAACAGGAGTGTATGAGCGACATCATCGGTGACTTCCCTACTGATATTCGCGATCTGGACGAGGCCGTCCACTACCTGGCAACCACCGCCTTCGGCTTGTCGGACACAGACCTGGGCCAGCCCTACCGCTGGCACGCTCACCGCGAAGGCGTCCGGTTCGCGTTACTTGGTTCACTACACGAACTTCGCACGCTGGCCGTCAGGCTGGCCGCCGAGAGACGCCATGCCGGCCCGCCCCTGACCCGCGCCCAGCACGCGCTGGCCCAGTTCAACGCCGCCGCACGCGACCTCGACGCCCTGCTTCTGGGCCTGACCGACGATGTGTACGACCGCTCCCCCGCCCCCGGCGAATGGTCGCTGCGCGAGGTCGTCGGGCACATGGCCGCGACGCAACGCTGGTTCTTCACCCTCGTGTCCTACGGCCTGCGCCGGGTCCGGACCCCCGACGAAACGATGCCGGTCGAATTGCCGGAGGGCGAGTACGAGCGCGTTGTCGGCGACTACGCCTCATTCGCCGAGATCATGACCGACCGGGGGCTGAGCGACATGCTGGCCGTTCACGCCGCCATGCGAAGCCGGTGCCTGGCCGAACTGGCCGACATCAGCGACGAAGAGATCGAAGCGCCCTCCCTGTGGTGGGAGGGAGAAGCCTACACCCTTGAGTATCGCCTCCACCGCTTCGAGGCTCACCTGCGCCAGCACACGGTCCAGGTCGAGAAGACGCTCGACCAGCTTGGCCTGCCCGCCAACGAAGCCCGCCGCCTGAACCGCCTGCTCTACAACGCCCTGGCCGAGGTAGAGGCGGCCACGATCGGGGCGCCCGAGCTGAGGCTTGAGGAACGGTTCCGCATGGCGGAGACGATCACCGGCCGCGCTGAGGTCGCCGCCGGGGCCGTCCAGGCCGCCCGCGAGATGGTCGCGGCCGTCGGGGCCGGGGACGAGCAACGCGTTAGCGCCCTGCTTGACGAGGAGCCCGACCTGGCCGGCGCGTTCGATGAGAGCGGTGTTTCCGTCGTTCGCCTGGCCCTGTATCATGGCCGCCGGTCCCTCGCCGACAGGCTGGCCGACCTGGTTGGGAACCTCGACATCTTCGACGCGGCGGCGCTGGGCCGGCTAGAGGACGTCAGGCAAATAGCCGCTTACGCGCGCGGCAACGTCCTGGCGGCCTACAGCCGCGACGGCTATACGGCCCTGCAACTGGCCTGTTACTTCGGCCACGAAGAAGTCGCCCGGTTTCTCATCGACAAAGGGGCCGACGTCCGCGCCGTCAGCCGCAACAACATGCGCCTTCAGCCCATCCACGCCGCGACTGCCAGCCGGTCGACCGGCGTTGTCGCTGCCCTGCTCGCGGCAGGAGCCGACCCGAACGCGGCCCAGGTCGATGACTTCCGGCCGCTTCACGCGGCCGCGCAGAATGGGGACGCGGACATGGTCCGTCTCCTGCTCGACCACGGCGCGGACCGGGCGCCGGCGAATGCCGCCGGCCAGGCCCCGCGCGATCTCGCTATCGCCGCCGGCCATGACGACGTGGCGTCGCTGCTCTGACCGGTGACGCCCGATGACTGAGACGACGATCCGCTGCGAATGGGCCGGGACTGACCCGCTGTATGTTGCCTATCACGACCACGAGTGGGGCGTGCCGGTTCATGACGATCGGGTGCTGTTCGAGTTCCTGCTGCTTGAGGGCGCGCAGGCCGGCTTGAGTTGGTCGACCATCCTCAAGAAGCGCGAGAACTACCGGCGGGCCTTTAACGGGTTCGACCCGGCGCGCGTCGCCGCCTACGACGAGGCCAGGATCGCCGAGTTGCTCGGCGACGCGGGCATCGTTCGCAACCAGGCCAAGGTCCGGGCGGCCGTCGCCAATGCCCGCGCGTTCCTCCAGATTCAGGAGGAATACGGCTCGTTCGACCACTACATCTGGGGCTACGTTGGGTCAGAGCCGATCCAGAACCGCTGGGAGCATTTGCGCGAACTCCCGGCTGAAACGCCGCTGTCGCGCCAGATCAGCAAGGACCTGCGGGCGCGCGGGTTCAACTTCGTCGGGCCGACCATCCTGTATGCCTTCATGCAGGCGGTGGGCATGGTCAACGACCATGTGACCACCTGCTTCCGCTATCAAGACGTCAGCCGCCTCCGTTAGGCTGCGCGGCCGTCGAGGCTATCCGCCGGGACTGCTCGCGCGGCCCACTGAATTCGTATCCTTGCTACCCGGCGCTGCGGGGGATCGCATGCTATACTGTGCCGGCACATGAAATGCCAGACGTGCGGTCAGACCAACCGGACAGGCGCGGCTTTCTGCCGCCATTGCGGCCGCCTGCTACTGTCCGAGTGCCCGCGCTGTCGCGCCGCCGTTGAACAGCCCGCCAACTTCTGCGACACGTGCGGCGCGCCACTGGGGCCGGCGGCCTGGACCGGCGCGCCGGCGCCCGTTGCGACGCCCCCGCCGGTTCCCCGGCTCGACCCGGCCGAAGCCGCTCCGCCTGCCCCGGGGCTTGCGCTTGAGCGTTTCATCCCCCGCGAGTTGCTGAACAAGCTCACCGCCGCCCGGCAGTCCGGCACCATGAACGGCGAGCGGCGCGTCGTCACGATGCTGTTCTGCGACATCAAGGGTTCGACGTCGCTGGCCGAAGGACTCGACCCGGAGGAGTGGACAGAGGTCGTGAACGGCGTCTTCGAGCACATGGTCAGGCCGGTCTATAAATATGAAGGGACCGTCGCCCGCCTCACCGGTGACGGTCTGCTGGCCTTCTTCGGCGCGCCCATCGCCCACGAAGACGATCCGAGCCGGGCAGTCCTGGCCGCGCTTGAGATCGTCTCCGGCGTCCATGCCTATCGCGAGACGCTGAGTCACGGCCCGCGTGAACTCGATGTTCGCGTCGGGTTGAACACCGGCCTGGTCGTCGTCGGCGCGGTCGGCTCCAACCTGCGCCTGGAATACAGCGCCCTGGGTGACGCCATCAATATCGCGGCGCGGATGGAACAGACGGCCGAACCGGGCACCGTCCAGATCACCGGCGAGACGCTCAAGCTCGTCAATGGCCTCTTTGATGTCGAACCTCTGGGCGGCATCAGCGTCAAAGGCAAGTCCAGCGCGGTCTCGGCCTATCGGGTCCTGCGACGGCGCGCCGGCGGGCAGCGGCGGGCGCACCCGATCGGCCAGCGTGCGGCGCTCGTCAACAGGACACGGGAGTGGGACCTGCTGAGCCGTGCGTTCGACGCGCTGAGCGGCGGCCGCGGGGCGATCGTCTTCCTCAGCGGTGAGGCGGGACTGGGCAAGACCCGGCTTCTGGAGGAGGCGGTCGACCGGCTTGGCCCGTTGATGGCGCAACGCCCGCAGGTCATCCAGGCCAGCGCGTTCTCGTTCGAGACGGGCGAGCCGTTCGGGCTGGTCATTCGACTCATGCGCCGCGCGCTCGATCTCATGGCCGCCGACCCACCGGAGGTTGCGCGGGCGCGCGTCCAGGCCGCAGTTGGCGACGATGGCGAAGCGGTTCAGGTGTTGGAGACGTTGTTCGGGGTTGCGGCCGAAGCCGACGACGTGTCCGGCGAGGGCTTTTCCGGACGGCTTGCCGCCTGCCTGGAGCGGTACTGGAGCCGGGCGGCAGTTGTCGCGCCGGTCATCATGGTGCTGGATGATCTTCAGTGGGCGGACGCCTCTTCCGTCGACCTCCTGACAAAACTGCTGTCGCTGGCCGAAACGAAGCCGGCCCTCTTCCTGTGCGGCCTGCGGCCCGAACGCCGATCGCATGGCTGGCGGCTCAGGGATGCGGCCGACCACGACCATCACATCCACTTCTCAGAGAGCCAACTCGTGCCCCTCTCCGATGGCGACAGTCGCGCCCTGCTGTCCGGCCTGATGGGGCTTGCGGGCCTGCCCGATACGCTGACCGCCCGAATCCTCGCCCACGCGGAGGGCAACCCGCTGTTCATCGAGGAAGTTGTCCTGAACCTGATCGAACGCGGACATCTGACGCGCGCCTCCGACGACGCGCCGTGGACAGCGGCCGTGCCGGTCGAAAGCATCGAACTGCCCAATTCTCTCCAGGCGCTCCTGACCGCGCGCGTCGACCGGCTTGACGACGATGCGCGCCGGACGCTGCAGATCGCGTCCGTGATCGGCCGGGGATTTCCACTCACGCTCCTGCGCGTGATGGCCGACCAGCCCGAAGAACTCGAGCGTCACTTGCTGGACTTGCAGCGGGCCGAGCTGATCCGCGAGGTGGCGCGCCAGCCCGAGCCGGAGTACGCTTTCAACCACACGGTCACCCAGCAGGCCACCTACAGCACGATCCTGCTCAAGGACCGCCGCCGCCTGCACCGGCGCGTTGCGGAGAACGTGGAACGGTTGCGCGCCGACGCGCGGCCGGCCGTCGCCCACGTGCTGGCCCACCACTACCTGGAGGCAGGGGAAGAAGCCCTGGCGCTTCCCTATCTGGCCATGGCCGCCCAGGCTGCGCTGCACCTGAACGCCACGGCCGAAACCATCACCCACGTCGAACGGGCGCTGCCGCACGCCCTCGCCCTTCACGCACCCAGCCGCCAGATCGCCGATCTCTACGCCATGCGCGGCCGCGCCCTCGAGCTCGAGTCACGGTTCGAAGAAGCCGATGCGACCTACGCCGAGATGGAGCGGCTGGCCCTGGAGCGCGGCGACGGGCTGCTGGAACTGGAGTCCATCATCGCCCAGGGCAAGCTGCGGGCGAACGTGACCTCGCTCCACGATCCGATGGCGGGTCGCGAGCTGATGCAGCGCGCCCTTGCCATCGCGGAGTCCCTGGATGACAGGGGCGCCGAGGTCCGAATCCTGTGGAACCTCGTCAACATCGCCCGTTTCGACCGCCACGAGCTGGACAAGGCGGGCGCCATCGGCAAGCGAGCGCTGGCTATCGCCCGCGACCTCGGTCTGGAGGAGGAGACAGCCTACCTGCTGAACGACCTGGGGGACATCTATGGCACGCTGGGCGAGATGGACGAAGCTCAAACGGCCCTTCGAGAGGCACAGGACCGCTGGCGCGCTCTGGGCAACGAACCGATGCTGGCCGACAGCCTGACCAACGGCGCCGCCTGGCACGCGATCGTGGGCGAGCTGGCCGGCGGACTGGCCGAGGCCAACGAAGCCTACGCGATCAGCGAACGGATCGGCAATCCGTGGGGACTGGCCTACAGCCGGGCGGTCCGCGGCATGATCCATAGTCTCCTGGGCAATATCGGCGAGAGCGTTGCCGACCTGCAGGCAGCCATCGAGCTGGCTCACCAGGCAGGTTTCGTCGGGGGGCAGATCCTGGCCCGCTCCTTCCTAGCCAACGTCTATTCCTGGCTCGGCCAGATTGAGGCGTCGGCCGCGCTGGCCGAAGAGGGCGTCGCGCTCGGCCGCGAGCAATTGCCGCAATTCGCCACCATGTGTCTCTCGCGCCTGTTCTTCGCCCGGTTGGCCCAGGGTCGGCTGGAGGAAGCGATCCGCGTGATCGAGGATCCCATTATGGCCGCGGATCGGCCGATGATATTCATCCAGTTCGACCAGTTCATCGCCCGGATCGCGCTCGCCCTTGCCCAGGGACATCCGGATCACGCCATCGAGCTGTACGAGGATGGCCTGCGCCGCCTCAGTTCCTATGACGCACGGGCCTGGCTGCCCGAGCTGCTCGACTGGGGCGCAACTGCCCTGGAGGCTGCCGGCCGCATGGACGAGGCCCTGGAAGCAGTTTCCGCGGCCGCCGACCTCGCGCGCGACATCGGCGAGCGCGGGACGCTGTGGATGCTCCTGGCCCACCACTGGCAGTTGCTTGAGCGCGCCGGGGATGGGGCAAAGGCGGCGGCAGTCCTCGCGGAGGCGCGCAGCGAGCTGGCGTTTGTCGCCGGCAACATCTGGCCCGATGATCTTCGCCGGGCCTTCCTGGACTCGCCCGCTGCCCGAAGGCTCGCCGGGACCTGAGCGTCGTACCCCGCACGTTTTTTCGTTACGCTCCGGTTCCACGCATGCTATACTGCCAGGATACCAAACACGCGATCACACGGGAGTCGAGACCATGTCAGACACATTTGACGTCATCATCATCGGTGGCGGGATCAACGGCAACAGCACGGCCCTGGAGCTGGCCCGGCGCGGCGTGAAGGTCGCCGTGGTCGAAAAGGACAACATCGGTGACGGGCCGACCGGCAAGTCGTCGGCCATCATCCGCCAGCACTACTCCAACGAACTCACCGCCCGGATGGCCCATTACAGCCTGGGGGTCTTCCAGGACTTCGAGAACCGCGTCGGCGGCGAGTGCGGGTTCAAGCGCAGCGGTTTCGTCGCCCTGGTGGCGGCCAAAGACCGCGACGGGCTGGAAGCCAACGTCGCCCTGCAGCGCGGCGTCGGCATCCGCACCGAACTGCTCTCGCCGGAGGCGCTGCGCGAGATCATGCCCGGCATGGCGACGGCCGACCTGGTCGCCGCGGCCTGGGAAGAGGAGAGTGGCTACGCCGACCCCTACCTGACCGTCAATGCCTTCGCCCAGGCCGCCAGGCGGGCCGGCGTCCGTCTGATGACCAACACCGCCGTGACCGGCATCACCCAGCAGGGCGGCCGCGTCGCCGGCGTCGAAACGACCAACGGATACCTGGGCGCGCCGGTCGTCGTCAACTGCGCCGGTCCGTGGGGCGCGCGTGTCGCCCGCATGGCCGGTCTGGAGGTCCCGGTCAACGCCTGCCGCATCCAGGTCTCCTTCTTCAAACGGCCGAAAGGCGAGGAAGCTGCCCATCCCGTCGTGGCGGATTTCATCAACGCCACGTACTTCCGGTCGGAGACCGGCAACCTGACCCTGGTCGGCCTGGTCGACCCGGAGGAAGCGAACGCCATCGTCGACGCCGACCATTACAACGAGGGGGTGGACAATGCGTTCATCCTCGATACCGGCGACCGCCTCATCCGGCGCTATCCGGCGATGGAGATGAGCGACAGCGCCGGGGGCTACTCGTCGCTCTATGACATCACGCCCGACTGGCACCCGATCATCGACGAAGCGCCGGACGGCAGTGGTTTCTATCTATGCGTCGGCTTCAGCGGCCACGGTTTCAAGCTCGGGCCTGCCACCGGGAGGATGATGGCCGAGCGCATCCTGGATGTCAGCGACCCGCTGTTCCCGACCCATATGCTGCGTCTCGGCCGTTACGCGGAAGGCGAGCCGGTGCGCGGCCGCTACGAATACAGCATCGCCGGCTAGCGGCAACCTCTCTCGCAGAAACAACACGGCCCGGTCATGACCGGGCCGTTTCGATTCTCCGGAGAGGCCGGGGGCAAGACGCTAGGAGCGCAGGAAGAACGCGGCGGCAAAGAAGCCAGTCAGCGGGAGCAGGACGTACAACACGACATAGGTCAGGGCAAGCGTCCCGGCGGCCCGCCACATCGAGAACTCGTGCGCGTGGGCCAGTGCCTTGAGCAGGATGGCCAGGCTCCAGACGATGGTGACCAGCACGAGGAAGCGCGACAGGAAGCGGACGACGGTCGCCGTGATCAGCGTCAGCCCCGTCGGCGGGTTACCCACCCAGTAAGTCAACAGCAGCAGGACGGCCGGGGCGATCGCCAGCGACATCATCACCAGGTGTTGCTTCAGCGTCGCCTTGCCGCCCAGCAGCTTGGCCATCAGCAGCGCGACCAGCGCCACGGGCAGGTAGGCCGCCAGCAGCGCGAACGGGGTCGAGAGCCACTGCCCCGCCAGATTCAGGAAGCGGCTGAAGCCGACGCCGAGCGGCGGTTCCAGCGCCTCGACGTTGCCTCTCATGGAGCTCAGGATGCCCTGGCCCGCTTCAGGCACGGCAGCGATCTGTTCTTTGAGCCCCTGCACCTGTTCGGGTGACAGGCCCAGCTGGATGACCGTGTTGCCGAT
>CAYRBP010000009.1:0-58769 GCA_964422535.1 uncultured Ardenticatenaceae bacterium
CCGCCGGCCGCCTCGCTCGGCCGCTGCCCGGTCACGTGCTTGAACACCCGCGAAAAGTGCCGCACGTCGCTGAACCCGACCTGCAGGGCGACGGCCGACACGGGAAGCTCCTGTTCCCGCAGCAGCCTCACGGCCTGCTCGATCCGCGTCCGGGTGTGGAACTGCTTGGGCGACTCACCGACCCACTTCTCGAACAGCGCCCGCAGGTAAGACTGGCTGAGGCTGACGGCCGCGGCCGTCTCCCCGGCATCAAAGGGCCGGGCGTAGTTCTCGCGCAGGTAGACGATGGCGCTGCGGACCGCTTCGGGGTAGGGTGACTGCGGCAGGGTCGAGGCCGGGGAGAGTTCCTCGATCCGCGCCAGCAACTCATAAAACACCCCGACCGACCGCAGTGAATAGCCCGGCTTCTGCAGGATGAGCAACTCGCGCAGATCGACGAATCGAGCCGCCAGCTCGGCGTCAAAGGGCAGGCTCAGCAGCCGGACGCTCGGCTTGTCGCCCCACTCGCGCGGCCAGGCGCGGCCGAGCGAAAACCAGTGATACTTCATGCCACCGTCGCTGCGATAGTAACCGACGTGGCCGTAGGGGATGATCAGGACATTGCCGGGGAGGACGGGCGCGGCCTGATGGGGCTGTTCGAAGAGGGCCTGCCCTTCCAGGTGGTAGTAGACCTGGGTTGCGTCCGGGTGGTCGATGCTGCCGGTCAGGTAGGCGGGCTTGCAGTGGTACTCACCGGCGCGTTCAATGTGGAAGGCCATCGAATAGCGCTCGGGGCTGCCGTAGCCGACGCGCCAGTAGGTGTAGCGGGCCGGCCGCCGGCCCTCGTTGGTGCCGCCCGCCATCGGCCGCCGGGGCGCCGGGCCACGCGATGGGCTGCTTGGGAAAGTTTTCACCATCGTTTCATCCACCAAGACAAGCGGATCGTCCACATTGTAGTCCCATGCACCCATATAATAAAGCCACCATGACGGACTTCGTCGAGACCAAGGCAACCCGCCTGCTGGACGACCACGGCGCGGTCTACCGGTTGCTGCCCCACACGACGCAGGTCTTTACGGTGGCCGAAGCGGCCGCCCAGCGCGGGGTTGTGGCCGAGGAAATGGTCAAGTCGATCCTGCTGCGCGAGAGCAAGAGCCGGCGCTACGTCATGGCCTGTGTCCTTGGGCCTGACCGGCTCGACTATCGGGCCGTGCGTGACTTCCTCGACGGCGACTGGTCGCGCCTGACGTTCGCCGAGGACGACGAGATCGCGGCCATCACCGGCTATCCCAAAGGCGCAGTCAACCCGCTTTGCATGCCGGATGACGTCCCGGTCGTCTTTGACGAGGCCATCGCCCGCTGCAGCAAGGTCAACATCAGCACCGGCGACCTCATGTTCGGGCTGGAGATGCAGGCGGCCGACCTCATCCGGCTGGCCCGCGCCCGTCTGGCCCCGATCGTGCAGCGGGAGGCGCAGCCCGAAGAGGGCGGCCGCCCGTCGTGAGCAGGCGCAATGCGGTCATCTGGATCAGCACGAAACGCGGACAGTCAGTTTGGAGGAGATGCACAATGGGTCTGCCGAATCGAGTCGAGTACCTCATCATAGGCGCGGGAGTCCACGGCCTCTCCACTGCCTACCATCTGGCCAAATACTTGAAAGAAAAGGGCATGGGCAGTGGCAGCGACATCCTGGTCGTGGAGAAAAGCAGCATCGCCGCCGGAGCGTCCGGTGTGGCCTGCGGCAACGTTCGCTGCAACTACTACCAGGAGCCGATGACCCGGCTGATGATGCACTGCATGGACATCTGGGAGTCCGACCCCGACTACTACGCCTACAACAGCGTGGGCTACCTGACCGCCTCGTTTGAGCCGATGCGGGCCGGTCTGGAGACGATCCACGCGCGGCACAGGCAGCTCGGCTACCCGTCGACCCTCGTCACGGGCAAGGACGAGGTCAAAAAGTACATGCAGGGCATCTTCCACGACTGGCAGGCCGAAGACCTGACGGCTGTGCTGCACGAGCACCGCGGCGGGCATGCCTGGAGCCGCCAGGCGATCCACGGCCTGGCGATCAAGGCCGAGCGCGAAGACGCCCGGATCATCATCGGTCCGGCAGTGACCGGCTTCCGGTTCAACAGTGGCGGCGACGTGGCGGCCGTCGAGACCGACATGGGTAGCATCGAGGTCGGCATGGTCATCGTCGCTGTCGGGCCGTGGATCAGGAATCTGTGGAGGATGCTGGAGCTCCCGCCACAGGTACCGAATCCGCGCAACCCGGATGAGATGGTCGACCTGTGGCGCTTTCTGGCCCTGCAGGAAGGCGAGATCGACATCAACCCCTACATCCACATCACCAACGACGGCAAACGGCCGCCGCTGGTCCATGTCGACAGCGACGTGCCGCTCTACAGCGAAGACGGCCGCCTGGTCTGGGACCAGCCCTGGGGCATCTACTTCAAGCGCGACAAGCAATCGGTGCAGGGCGGCGCGGTGCCGCTGGACGTCGGCGCCGAGTGCGACCTCGACCCGTACGGTTCGCGCAGCCCGTATTACTGCGTCGACGACCGGTTCTACGACCTGTGGGTCGCCTCACTGGCCCACTGCATGAAGCGCTTCGAGGGGCAGCGCCGGTACGCGTCGCACAAGCCGTCGGGCGGCGTGGGCTGCTTCTCGGCCGACAACTTCCCGGTCTTCGACTTCGTCTACCCCAACGTCTACGCTATCGCTGATTCGAACCACGGTTTCAAGATGATCGGCGTCGGCGAACAGGTGGCGCGCATCCTGACCGGCGAGACAAGCGAATTGCTGGCCCCGTTCGCCTACACCCGGTTCCAGGAACACAGGACGTTGCCGAAGTCGAATGCACCGTTCCCCTGGATGTAGGAAGGATCACGAACACTCAGGCGGCAGGTGGCGGCAGTCCGTCGCCCGCCGTCCAGACGGATTCGAGGTTACGCCATGACAACAAGCGCTGACTACATCGTGATCGGTGGCGGGGTGGTGGGCTGTTCCACGGCCTACAACCTGGCCAGGCACGGGGCGAAGAACGTGACGCTGCTGGAGCGGCGAGAGCTTGCCTCCGGCGGCACGGGCAAGTCGTGCGCCATCGTTCGCACCCACTACTCGATCGAGACCAACCTCATCCATGCGGTTGAGAGCCTGAAGATCTTCAGCCACTTCGACGACCTGGTCGGCGGCGATCCCGGCTTCACGCGCACAGGCTACATCATCCTCGGCCCTGAAGAACACCGCCAGCCGATGCTGGACGTCTTCGCCAGACAGAATGCCCGCGGCATCGACACGCGCATCCTGTCGGCCGAGGAAGCGCGCGCGTACCATCCCCTGCTTCGCTACGACGACGCGGAGGTCATCGGCTACGACACCCAGGCCGGCTACGCCGACCCGTACCTGACGACGACAGCCTATGCCCGGCGAGCCAAAGACCTCGGCGTGACGATCCACACCGGCACGGCCGTGACCGGGCTGAGCCTGGATGGCGCTGTCAAAACCGTGGAGACCACGGCAGGGACCTTCGAAAGCCCGGTCGTCATCCTCATCGCCGGGCCGTGGACCAATGCCATCGCCGGGTTGGCCGGCGTCAGCTTCCCCTACGAGACCAGCCGCCACAAGGTCATCACGCTCAAGATCGACGAGCCCTATCGCAGGGACTGGCCGGTCGTCAAGGACCTGACCACGCCGGACAAGATCTACTTCCGACCGGACACCGGCGGCGTCGTGCTGATCGGCACCGGGGACCACGGCGACCCAATCACCGACGCCGACACGCTGGTCGACGTCATCGACGACGAGCACCTGATGCGCATTGGCGAGCTGATCGCCCACCGCATGCCCCCATTCGCCGATGCGGCATACACCGCCGGTTGGACCGGGCCGTATGACATCTCGCCCGATTGGAACCCGATCGTCGGCAGCGTGCCGGGCCACGACGGCTTCTACGTCGGCGTCGGCTTCAGCGGCCACGGCTTCAAGCTCGCTCCCACCATCGGCGAGTCGCTGGCCCAGACCGTCCTCGGCCAGACGCCGCGCCTCTCCATCGACGATTACAGCCTGGAGCGCTTCGTGACCGGCCGCGTGCTGCACGGGGCCTACGGCATTGGCTCGATCAGCTAGAAGAGGATACACCTGCCGCATGCACACAATCGCCACCTATCTCTGGCCCGGCAACACCCACTTCGGCTTCGGCGCGGCCGGGCTGACCGGCGCCGAGGCTCGCCGCCTCGGCGCGACGAGGGCATTCCTCCTGACCGACCCTGGCGTGCGCGCCGCGGGTCTGGTTGAGCCTGTGTCAGACTCGCTGGCCGCGGCCGGCGTCGACACCGTGGTCTACGATGTGTGCCCGCCCAATCCGGACGTCGATTCGGTCGACACGGCCGCGGCCGCCTTCCGCGCCGCCGATTGCGATCTGGTCATCGGCCTCGGCGGCGGCAGCCCGCTCGACGCGGCCAAGGCCGTCCGCGAGCTGGCCGGCGGGCCGCCGGGGGCCAGTATCGCCGAGTACGCCCTCATGCTTGGCGACAGGGCGCGCCCCGTCCCGTCCGTCCGCGACATGCCGCCGATGTTCGGCATCCCGACGACGGCCGGCACCGGGGCCGAAGTGACGCCCTGGGGCGTGATCACTGACACGGCCAACATGCAGAAAAAGGGCATCGGCGGCCCGGCGCTCGTGCCGACCGTGGCGCTGATCGACCCGGAGCTGACGATGGGCCTGCCTCCGCGCCTGACGGCGGCGACCGGTATGGACGCCCTGTCGCATCTGATCGAGGCCTTCGTCTCGACCAACACCGCGCCGGTGGCGCTGGAACCGCTCATCCTTTACGGCATCGGACTGATCGGCCGCTCGCTGCCGGTCGCCGTCAACCAGCCCGCCGATCGAGCCGCCCGCCACGACGTCATGCTCGCCGCATTGCTCGGCGGAATCGCGATCAGCTCGCGCTGGCTGGGGGCGACTCACTCGCTGGCCCATCAATTGTCTACCTTCGCCGAGGTTCACCACGGTCTGGCCTGTTCGCTGATGCTGCCGGTGCAGATGGCCTTCAGCCTGCCGGCGGCGGTCGACCGCTACGCGCAGGTGGCGGCCGCACTCGACCCGGGCGGCCGCGGCGGTTCAGCACGGGAGCGGGCGGAGCATGCCGTCGTCGCCGTGCAGCGGCTGATCAGCGACATCGGCCTGCCGACGCGGCTGCGGGACGTGGGCGTGACCGAGGAGATGATCCCGGATATGACCCGCCATGCCCGAGTCGACCTGAACTGGACGACCAACCCGCGGGCGGTCAGCGTCCAGGACCTGGAGATGATGTACCGGCAGGCGTACTAGCGAGTCAGAGGGACTTCCTATGGCCTACGATGAAGGGCTTGCCCTGCGCGTCCGCGAGGCGTTGGCCGGAACGCCGGGTATCGTTGAGAAGAAGATGTTCGGCGGGCTGGGGTTCATCCTGGCCGGCAACATGGCCGTGGGCGTGCTGGCTGAGGGCCTGCTGGTGCGCGTCGGGCCGGATGCAAGCGCGACATTGCTGGACCGTCCTCACGTTTCCGACTTCGGCATGCCAGGCCGCGCGCCAATGCGCGGCTGGTTGATCGTCCACCCCGACGGCCTGGCGTCGGCGGCCGACCTCGACGAGTGGGTCCGGACCGGCGTCGCCACAGCCGCGGCGCTGCCGCCCAAGTGACATGGACGACGGTCCGCGGCGGCGCATGAACCAGACCGGGATCGGCTTCGCCGGAATCGACGGCGTCTGGTGGCTGCCGGCCGTGGCGCCGTTCCCCCTGCCCGCCGCACTGGGCGACGAACTGGACACCATCGCCTCGGCCATCTTCACTTTTCTGGACGCCGTACGCCACCTGGTCGACGCACCGGAAGGGGCCGCACTTCGCACGTTGCTCACCTATCGCGTGCCGGAGCCGCTGGCGGAAGTCGCCTCCCCGGCGCCGGTGCTCATGCTGCGCCCTGATTTCCAGCTCGTCGCCCATGACGACGGGGGGCTTCACCTCGTCGCGACCGAGCTGGAGATCGCCCCGGCCGCCCAGGGTTTTGCCGACGCGATGCAGGCCGGTTATGGCCTGCCGCGAGACCTCGCCGCGGCCGTGGCCCGGCTGGTGGACGGCTATCCCCTTCTGCTGGCCGGCGCCGCCCAGTGGAGCGAGTTCCTCTTTGAGCAACTCGCCTTCTGCCGGGCGCTGGAAGCGCACGGGACAGACGCGCGGGTTCTCTATGACGAGCCGATCGAGTCCATCGCCGCGTCGGTGGCCGCCGGGCAGCGCTGGAACCCGCCCATGTTTGGCATCAGGCAGCGGCCGCCCGGCTGGGACCCCGATGTCCTCGGCCGCATCCGGGCCCACGGGCTGGAGCGCTACCTGGCTCCGGGAGACGGCCGCTGGCCCGAAAGCGTTGGCATCGCCCGCGTCTTCCGCTTCGGCTATGCCGAGAGCTACCGGCCGGAGGCGCTGGCCGCCCTGCGCCGCTGGGCGACTGCCGGAGGCGTCTTTCTGAACCCGCTGGCGCATTATCTGGAGAGCAAGGTCCTCCTGGCCGCATTGCGGCTGCCCCTCGTGCGCGAGCGCGTGGAGGCCGGCTCGCCCGGGACCCTGGCCATCCTCGATCGCGCCATTCCGGAAACCCACCTGCTCCGCCTCGAGAACACGGCCGCCTTCGAGGCCGGCCGCGCCGAATGGGTACTGAAGTACGCCGGCTTTGACGGCGACAACCAGGCCTGGGGCGGCCGCAGCCTGCGTTTCGGCCGCGACCTGTCTGAAGCGGCATGGGCAGAGGCGCTGCGCCGGGCGGCGGCCTTGCCCTGGCCGGTCGTCGTCCAGCGGCTGACACCATCGGCCGTCGTCGACGCGTCTTACTTCGACATCGAAGGTCACACGCGCACCCTGACAGGCGGGACGGTGCGGCTGAGGAGCTTCCTGCTGCGCGGCCCCGAAGGCCCGCGCGCCCGCGGCAGCCACGTGACCATCACCGCCTCGGCCCAGGTATCCGAGGCGACTGACGCCATCCAGGCGCCGGTCGTATTCACATAGGAGTCCACCGATGAGCGAGAGAACCCACCGCCGCGAGCGCGCCCGCGCCTCTGACCAAAAGCCTCCCTCCATGCCACCCGGCCAGCTAGGCGGTCGCTATAAGCCGCTCGACGACGCCGACGTCCTGCGCATCCACGACGCCGCCTTGCGCGTGCTGGAGCGCACGGGCGTCCAGGTTGAGGAGTCCGAAGCCCGGACGCTCCTCGGCAAGGCGGGCGCGAAGGTTGACGCGGCCAACAACCGGGTCTACCTGCCGCGGGCGATGGTTGAGGCGGCGCTGAAGGTCGCCAACCGGGCCGTCGTCCTCCCCAGCCGCGACGGCCGCTTCGATCTCGATCTCCGCTCGCGACACGTCAACCTCGGCACGGGCGGCGCGGCCGTGTTGGTGCTGGACCTGGAGACGGGGCTGGCCCGTGAATCCACCCTGCGCGACCTGTACGACATCGGCCGCCTGGTCGACACGCTCGACAACATCCACTTCTACCTGCGACCGGTCGTCGCCCGCGACGTCGACAGCGAGGTCATCGACGTCAATACGTTCTACGCCGCCATGGCGGCCACAACCAAACACGTCATGGGCGGCTGCTACTTCCCGCGCAAGGTGGCCGACCTGAAGCGGCTGGCCGTGCTGATCGCCGGGAGCGACGAGGCGTTCCGGGCGCGACCCTTCTTCTCGCTCAACCTGGGCTTCATGGTCAGCCCGCTGAAGTTCGCGCCCGAGACGACCGAGACGCTAACCCATGCCGTGCGGGCGGGCTTCCCGGTCGTGCTGGTCGCCGCGCCGCTCTCCGGCGCGACCGCCCCGGCCGCGCTGGCGGGCACGCTGGTGCAGGTCATGGCTGAGACGCTGGCCGGTCTGACCTATGTCCAGCTGCTGCAACCGGGCCATCCTCTCCTGATGGGTAACATGCCCCTGGTTGCCGACCTGCGGACGGGCAACGTCGCCGGCGGCAATGCCGAACTCGCGGTGATGAATGCCGCCTGCGCCCAGATCTGCCAGCACTACGGCCTGCCCATCTACAACACCTGCGGCCTTTCAGACAGCAAGATCCCCGATGCGCAGGCGGGCTACGAGACCGCGCTGACGGTTGCCGTCACGGCGCTGGCCGGCGCGGAGTTCAACCACCACGCCGCGGGCATGCTGGAGTCTATGCTGGCTGTGGCCTATGAAAAGTACGTCATCGATGACGACGTCAACGCTGTGGTCATGCGCTTGCTGAAGGGGATCGACCTGTCCGAAGAAGCGCTGTCACTCGACGTCATCCACGAGGTCTGCCACGGAGAGGGCCATTACCTGGGCCATCCGCAAACGCTGGCGCTGATGCAGAGCGAGTACGTCTATCCCCATACGGCCGACCGGCGCACGCGGCGCGACTGGGAACGAGACGGGAGTCTCGACATGCGCGAAGCCGCCCGCCGCCGGGCGCGAGAGGTCTTGCGGACGCACTTCCCGCCCGGTTTCGGGCCGGAGGTTGACGCGATGATCCGGTCGGAGTTCGAGATCGCCCTGCCGGCCGCGCTCATGAAGCCAGGGGCCTATCCTTAGGCATGGCCGTGGGTTTTCGCGGCGCGGGGTCCGGTTCGACGGCCCCGGCTTCGGCCCCGGAGGGGCGACAATGGCGTCAGGCGGGGACGGGTGCAGGGGCGAGCACAGCCACTTTGGCCGCCGCCAGCCGGTTGAGCCACGCTTCGAAGGCCCGGCCGAACGGCCGGTAACTGTCACCTTCAGGCACGAGCACGCCACGGTTAGTCAGGACGCGCAACTGGCGCGCCATTACCGGACTTGTGGCCGGCGATCGGGCCAGCAGCGCCGACTGGGCGAGCGGGGAAAGCGATTCCCACAGGTCCTGGAAAAACGGTTCGGCCGCGGCCGAAAAGCAATCGGCCGGCGGCTTCTCGTTGGGGCCGCAGACGAGGTAGTGGCCGGCCAGGTGGAGATAGAACGGGTGCGGTCCGGCCAGCGCGATCAGGTCGTCGCACACGTTCGAAATCCCCTCGGTCTCCACGCTGGGCCGCATCAGCAGTGACCGGGCTGACTCGTCATCCAGCAGACTCAGGTCCAGCTGGCGGAACAGCGCGGCGAACGGTCCATAGGCGTGGCCCGGCATGAAGACCTCGCCCAGCGGAGCCGTTGCCGCCACGACCAGCGTGACCTGTTGCTGCGCGGCCAGCGCGCGCAGGCCGTCTACGAGGCCCGCCCCGAGGGTCCGCGGCCGCCAGGCCAACTGCTCGACATCGTCCAGGATCAGAACCGGACGGAAACCGGCTGCGTTCAGCTTGCGGACGAGGGTCATAAAGACCTGGACGCCCTCGACGGCCGGGACCGGGCCCGACTTGACCTGACTCCACAGCTGCCGCCAGGCATCGCGAACCAGCGCGTTCTCTTCCTGGAGGCGCGGCTCTGATAGCTCGGCAAGGGCGACCAAACGGCCATCCGTCCCGGCCAACCCGCGCGCGAAGTGGCGCAGCAACGATGTCTTGCCGATGCGGCGCGGCCCGACAAGGACAATGTGCTGCCCCGCATCCACCGCCTCACGCAGGAATTGCAGCTCGCCCGCGCGGCCGACGAACATCGCTGCGTCAGTCAGCGGGCGTCCGGGCGTATAGGAGGTGGCGGGGCCATCTGCGCCGGCGATTGTCCTGGCTGTTCCGTTTCCCGCCGGCGGCAGAACAGGGGGGACCGAGCCCGACGAGCCTCCATGGATGACCGGGGTGACCGCGCCAACGGGCATCGCCACCGACACGGCCGCGCCCGCGGCGTTCGCCCCTGACGACCGCCCAGATGGTTGCGGCCCGTCCGGCCGGTCATCGCCGGCCCGGTCAAGCCAGTCCAGGTCGCCGTCCAGCGTGCGCACCAGCGGCATCAATGTCGGTGCGAGGGCCGGGCGCTCCGAGGCAACGACGGCCGCCAGCGACGCCAGTTGTCCTCGCCGGCTCATCGTCGCGATCAGTTCCCGCGCCTTGTCCCGCTTGGCATAGCCGGGCAAGACCCGGTAGTCAACGCCCAACTGGGCGCACAACCCTTGCAGTTCAGGTTCCGCGTATGCGCTGTCGATCTGGTTGAGGAGTGCCAGGAGGTCCATCGTCTTGGAGATAGTATAGCGCCGGGCCGAGGGCGATGGAACCTCGCGGCGTTTCTTTTTACGTTGCCGCTTGTCGCGAATCGCGTAGGATCACGCGATGGTCGCAAGCGCGACCAAGCTCAGGCTTACCAAGGAGTTGGAAATGGCATCCCTCACGTTCCCCAAGGGTTTCCTCTGGGGCTCCGCAACTGCATCCTATCAAATCGAAGGCGCCTGGAACGAGGACGGCCGCGCGCCGTCGATATGGGACACCTTCACCCACGCGCCCGGCAACATCATCGACGGCAGCACCGGCGACGTAGCCTGCGACCACTACCATCGCTACCGCGAGGACGTTTCGCTGATGAGCGACCTCGGCATGCAGGCTTACCGTTTCTCGATAGGCTGGCCCCGAATCCTGCCGGAAGGCCGCGGGCGAGTCAACCAGGCCGGGATTGACTTCTACAGCCGGCTCGTCGACGCGCTCCTTGAGAAAGACATCGTCCCGTTCGCCACGCTCTATCACTGGGACCTGCCCCAGACGTTGCAGGACCTCGGCGGATGGCCGGAGCGAGCCACGGCCGAAGCGTTCGTCGAATACACCGATGTCGTCACCCGGGCGCTCGGTGACCGGATCAAGAACTGGATCACCCACAATGAGCCGTGGTGTGTCAGCATCCTCAGCCACCTGATCGGCGAGCACGCGCCGGGCTGGAACGATCCGGTGGCCGCCCTGCAGGCCGCCCACCACGTCCTGCTCTCCCACGGCTGGGCTGTGCCGGTCATCCGCCGCAACAGCGAAGGCTGCGAGGTGGGTATTACCCTCAATTTTGAGGTGAGCGAGCCTGCTAGCAGCGGCGCGGCCGACGTCCGGGCCGCGCGCCAGTCTGACGGCCGCTTCAACCGCTGGTTCCTCGACCCGGTCTTCGGCCGGCGCTACCCGTCCGACATCGTAGCGGACTACGCGATCCTCTTCCCGGACGGCATGGACTTCGTCAAGCCCGGAGATTTCGAGGTGATGGCCGTCCAGACCGACTTCCTGGGCGTCAACTACTACACCCGCAACGTCATCCGGGATGGTCTCGCGCGCGACAACCTGCCCCAGACGCGCTTCGCCGACCTGCCGCGCACCAACTTCGGCTGGGAAGTCTACCCGGAAGGGCTGTACAAGCTGCTCAACCGGCTCCACTTCGAGTACCAGCCGCCGAAGATCTACGTGACCGAAAACGGCGCCAGCTACATGGACGGCCCCGGTCCGGACGGCCGCGTCCACGACGAAAACCGCCGCCTGTATCTGCGCGACCACTTCGCGGCCGCCCACCGGGCCCTCGAGAACGGCGTGCCGCTGGCCGGCTACTTCGTCTGGTCGCTGATGGACAACTTCGAGTGGGCCAGGGGCTACACCGAGCGCTTTGGCATCGTCTGGGTCGACTATGACACCCAGGAGCGCATCGCCAAGGACAGCGCCCACTGGTACAGCGCCGTGATCAAAGCCAACGGCTTCGACCCGACTCAGTAGATGGACGACGAGACGATCGGCCGCCGCCCGCCCGACCAACCGCCGGCGACAAGCGGGGAGCCTCGGGAACGCCTTTCCTGCCTGGGGCTCCTGCTGCCGCTCATCTGGCTGGCCGGTTCGGCGCTGCTGTTCGGCATTGGCTGGTTGTCACAGCAGTTCGCCGCGGCGACCACCGGCGCAGAAGCTCCGTGGTGGCTCTGGCCGATACTGGGCCTGGTCCAGGGGCTGGCCGTGTTCGTGCCGGCGCTCGCTCTGGCCCGCCGCGAACGGGGGCCACGCCTGCGCGCGGCCTATCAACTCTGGGCCGGAGCCGGGCTTTTCTCGCTGCTGGCGCTGCCCATCCACACCCTTCCGGACACAGCGGGCATCTCAGCCACGCTGGTCCAGATCGGCTGCGCCCTCCTGTTTCTGCTCGTCATTGAGCGCGTCTGGTTCCGCGCGCCGGGACCCGGACGCCGCGGGCCCTACTGGCCGGCATTCCTTGTCGCGGCGCTGATCGCCTGGCCCTGGGTGCTATGGGGCGCGCTGGGATCGGCGCTTGAAACGCTGCTGAGCCTTCTGTCCGCGCTGCTGCTCGGGCTGTCGGCGGGCCGGTTGCTGGGGCACACGGTGTTGAAGGCCTTCGACCTGCGGCAGTCGACGCCCGCCCTGGCCGCCGGCGCGGCGGCGACGGTGGCGCTGGCCCTGATGGGCGTGGCCTACGGCTACGGTGGCCAGCGGCTGATGCTGTTCGTCGTGCTCGGCGCGGCGGGCTGGGCGGCGATCAGCGTCGCCGGCTGGGGACGCGGAGCAGAGCCGGCGCGTGGTTGGGCGGCGGCCGCGCTGTTCGTCTCTCTGGTCGCGGCCGGGCCCATGCTGTTCATCGACCCTGACGAGCTGTCCTTGCTGCTCAATCTCGGCAGCCGCGATGTCGCCTTTTATGCTGTGCGGGCGACATTCCTGAGCGTCCCGCTGGCCCTGGCCGCCGGATTCGGCCTCTGGCTGGCGTCGGGGTCGAACAGAGTCGGAAGGGAGGGTCCCGGCGGGCGGATCGCCGCGGCGGCCGCCTGGGTGGGGCTGGCGCTCCTTTTCGTCTTCGCCGGCCAGCGCGGCTGGAACGGCGAGCGCCTTTTTGTCATCCTGCGCGAGCAAGCCGACCTGTCGGCCGTCGCGGCCATCGCCGATCCCGTCGAGCGGCGGGCAGCGGCCTATGAGACTCTGGTCAGCACAGCGGAGCGCACGCAGCCAGGTCTGCTCGAAACCCTCAGCCGGCTGGGCATCGACGCGACCCCCTACTACCTGGTCAATGGCCTCGAAGTCGATGGCGGGCCGCTCCTTCGCTGGTGGCTCGGCCGCCGGCCGGAGGTAGACCGGGTCATCGGCAGCCCGCAACTGCGGCCGTTGCCTGAACCGCCCCCGATGGCTCAGGGGAGCGAACCCGCTCCGGCTTCACCCGAATGGAATCTGGCGCTGATCCGGGCGCCGGAGGTCTGGGATGCACTGGGCGTGACCGGAGAAGGCATCATCATCGGCCAGTCCGATTCGGGCGTTGACGGGAGGCATCCCGAGCTCGCCGGGGGTTATCGTGGCGCGGCCGATGGCGCTGTGCCCGGTGACGACTACAACTGGCTCGACCCGTGGTACGACACGCCTTCGCCGGTCGATATCGGCGGGCACGGCACGCATACGCTGGGATCGGCGCTGGGTCGTTCCGTCGGCGTCGCCCCCGGGGCTACGTGGATCGGGTGCGTCAATCTCGCCCGCAACCTGGGCAACCCGGCTGACTACCTCAACTGCCTCGAGTTTCTCTTCGCGCCGTTTCCCCAGGGCGGCGACCCGTTCGCCGACGGCCGTCCGGACCTGGGGGCGCAGGTGCTGAACAACTCCTGGGGCTGCCCCGAGGTTGAGGGCTGCGACCCAAACGCGCTGCTGGCGGCGGCCGACGCGTTGCGCGCAGCCGGCGTCTTCGTCGTCGTCTCGGCCGGCAACAATGGGGACCGGTGCGAGACCGTCGCCGACCCGCTGTCCCTGTATGATGCGGTCTTCTCCGTTGGTTCCGTCGATTCGGCCGGGGCGCTTTCAACCTTCAGCAGCCGCGGCCCGGTGACGGCCGACGGCAGCGGCCGGATCAAACCCGACATCGTCGCCCCAGGCGAGGGCGTCCTTTCCGCCTTTCCAGGGGGAACCTACTCGACCTCAAGCGGTACCTCGATGGCCGGGCCGCACGTCGCCGGCGTAGTGGCGCTGATGTGGTCGTCGAACCCGGCGCTGATCGGCAATATCGACCTGACTGAACGGCTGTTGATCGACACCGCACAGCCGTATGATGCCGGGCGATACGGCGTGCCGAACTGCGGAGAAGCAGGGCCCGGACCGGACAATGCCGTCGGGCACGGGCTTGTCGATGCGTTTGCCGCGGTCGAGGCGGCCCAACGCGCATCCGGGCCATAACCCCCGGTCCTTGACGGGGCGCTGCGCTGCATTAAGATCGGCGAAGGAGTGTCGCGAAGCGGGCGTTCCTCGCGCTCGCCGCTCGCCGCCGTCCGTGACCGGCCGGCGCGTTGACAGGACGAAAAGGAGAAGTGGGCGCATGATGGGTGGAATCCACGGCCGTATTCTGCATGTCGATCTGACGACCGGCGCGACGCGGGTCGAGACTCCGCCGGAGGCGTTTTTTAGCCTGCTGGCCGGCGGCCGGGCCCTGGTGGCCTACTTCCTGCTGCGCGACCTGCCTCCCCACACCGATCCCCTCAGCCCCGATAACCTGCTCATCTTCGCTCCGGGCATCCTGCAGGGCACGAACCTGCCCGGCGCCGGCCGTCACGGCGTGGGCGGCAAGTCGCCGCTGACCGGGGCGATCGCCAGTTCCGAAGCCGGCGGCTGGTGGGGCCATGAGTTCAAGCGAACAGGGTACGACGCCCTGATCATTCACGGCCGCGCCCCGTCGCCGGTCTATCTGTGGATCAACGATCTCAACGTGTCCGTCAGGCCGGCCGGGCATCTGTGGGGCCTGCAGACGCACCCGGCAGAGCAGGCGATCCGTCAGGAGCTTGGCGATGACCGGGTCCGTGTGGCGCAGATCGGTCCGGCGGGCGAGAACCTCGTCCTGTATTCAGCCATCATGCACGATGTCAACCGCGCCGCCGGCCGGAATGGTCTCGGCGCCCTGATGGGCTCCAAGAACCTGAAGGCGGTGGCCGTCCGTGGGACGACCGGCCTGCCGGTCGCCGACCGCAAGCCGCTGACAGGGACAGCCAAGTGGTTGGGACAGAATTACAGGGAGGCGATGGCCTGGGCGGCCGAGGGGGTCGGCCGCGGCACCCAGGACTCGCTGGCGCACTGGTCCTATGTGGGCGGCCTGCCGGTCAAGAACTTCAGCGAGCCCCACTTCGAAGGGGCGCACCTGCTGACCGGCGAGCGCAACTACGAGATGTTTCTGAAGGAGCGCGACACCTGCCAGGCGTGCCCGGTCAACTGCAAGCAGGTCTTCGAGCATGAAAGCGACAACCCGTACCACAAACTGCGGCCGGAGTACGGCGGGCCTGAATATGAGGCGATGGCAGCGCTCGGCCCAACCTGCATGGTCGACGACAACCTGGCCGTCTGCAAGGCCAACGAGCTGTGCAATGCCAACGGCATGGACGCCATTTCAACGGGCGTATCGATCGCCTTCGTCATGGAGTGCTTCGAGAAGGGCATCCTGACTCCGTCGGACACGGGCGGGCTCGACTTCCGATGGGGCGACGCCGGCCTGCTGGTGCGGGCGGTTGAGATGATCGCCAAACGCGAGGGCTTTGGGGACGTCCTGGCCGACGGCGTGGCGCGGATGAGCCGGCGCTTCGGCCCGGCCACGGAGCCGTTCAATCTGACGATCAAGGGCCAGGAGATCCCCATGCACGAGCCCCGCCTCAAGCACGTCCTGGGCATCGGCTACGCGGTCGCACCAGTTGGCGCGGACCACCAGATGAACGTCCATGACACGGCCTATACGACGGATAACGACAGCATCAGCCGGGTCAACTCGGCCCTGCCCGACGGCCAGAAGATCGCGCCGATGCCGGCCGACGCGCTGGACGAAGACAAGCTGCGCCTGTTCTACCTGGAACTCAACTTCGCCCACTTCCAGGACTGCGCCCTCGCCTGTCAGTTCTACCCGTACAGCTACGAGCAGTACGCCACGGTGCTGTCCGGCGTGACCGGCCGCGACTACACCCTCCACGACATCCTGGCGATCGGCGAGCGGGCGCAGACATTGGCGCGCCTGTTCAACCTGCGCGAGGGCTTCACGGCCGACGACGACAGATTGCCGAAGCGCGTCCGCCAGGCTTTCAGCAGCGGGCCCATCGCCGGCAAAGAGATCACCGACGAGCAGTTCGCCTGGGCCCGGCGGCGCTGGTACGAACACATGGCCTGGGACCCGGACACAGGCGTGCCCACGGCCGAAGCGCTGGACCGGCTGGGGCTGACGGCGTTGCTGGCCGTGACCCAGGCCTGAAAGGCGTCGTGGTAAGTGGCCCGTGGCCACTGGTCAGTGGCCACTGGTCAGTGGCCACTGGTCAGTGATCAGACGGCGGACAAGGGATGCCGGGCCACGACAAGTGCGAACGGTCCGGCGTCTTTCAATCGGCTACAGCAACTCGATGATCGTCGCCTCGCCCTGGCCGACGCCGACGCAGAGCGTGGCCAGACCGTAGCGGATAGGCTCGCCGGCAGCCTTCCTGCGCTTCATCTCATGCACCAGCGTGGTCACCAGGCGCGCGCCGGAACAGCCGAGGGGGTGGCCCAGCGCGATGGCGCCGCCGTTGACGTTGGTGATCTCGGGTCGCAGCCCTAACTCGCGCATCACGGCCAGCGCCTGGACGGCGAAGGCTTCGTTCAACTCGACCAGATCAATGTCATCCAGCGACAGCCCGGCCCGCTGCAGTGCCTTGCGCGTCGCTGGGACGGGGCCCATGCCCATCACCCGCGGGTCCACGCCGGCCGCGGCCGAAGCGACCCAGCGGGCCACCGGCTGCAATCCCATCGCCTCTGCCCTCTCGGCCGACATCAACAACACGGCCGCCGAGCCGTCGTTCAGCCCGCTGGAATTACCCGCCGTCACGCTGCCGCCGGCCCGAAACGCCGGTTTCAGCTTGGCCAGCACCTCCAGACTGGTGTCCAGCACATAGCCGCCCTCGCCCATCTTGATGCGCGGGTGTTCGTCCGTGTCGAAGACAACCGGGTCGCCCTTGCGCTGCGGGAAAACGACCGGGACGATCTCGGACGTGAAGCGGCCCGCGTTGATGGCCGCGAGCGCCCGGCGCTGGCTCTCCAGGGCAAAGGCATCCTGCTCCTCGCGGGTGATGGGGCCGCCGGCCATTTCGCCGGCACAGCTGCGCTCGTAGATATTCTCGGCCGTCTCGCCCATCGCCTCCAGCGGGAACAGCGCCTCCATTTTCGGGTTCGGGTAGCGCCAGCCCAGCGTCGTATCCCAGGCGGTCACGTTACCTGACGGCCCGAACGCGCGGCTGTTCTTCGGCAGCGAGTACGGCGCGCGGGTCATGCTTTCCACGCCGCCCGCGATGTAGATGTCGCCTTCACCGCAACGGATGGCCCGCGCGGCCTGGTTGACGGCGTTCAGCCCGCTGGCGCACAACCGGTTCACGGTCACTCCACCGACGCTGTGCGGTAGCCCGGCCAGCAGCGCGGCCATGCGGGCCACGTTGCGGTTGTCCTCCCCGGCCTGATTGGCGCAGCCGAAGACCACTTCCTCCACCGCAGCCGAGTCGATGCCCGACCGGGCAACGATCTCCCGGATGACCAGCGCCGCCAGGTCGTCCGGCCGCACCTCCGACAGCGCGCCGGCATGGCGGCCGACCGGCGTCCGTACCGCGTCAATGATGACAGCTTCACTCATGGTAGACCTCGTGCCACAAGCCGGCAGGCGGACGCTGACTTTCACACCGCCACCGGGATGGCTAGAATAGGATCATCGGAAGGCTCGCGCGACTGCCTGCCGGCAGTCCGGCGCCGAAGGCCAGACCTAATTGTATCTCAACGCCGGGTGAGGCGTACCAGACCGGAAGGAGTCCCCCGTTGGAAACGTATCTAGCCGTCAGGGACGACGCAGAAGTCCTGGCATACATTGACTATGCGAACACTTACCTGAGGACGCTCGGCTACACCGAGCATGGCCGCCGCCACGCGACCCTTGTGGCCGAGACAGCCGCCGCGATCCTCCGGCAACTCGACTTTCCCGCCCGGCTCTCCGAACTGGCGGCCATCGCCGGCTTCCTCCACGACGCGGGCAACGCGGTCCACCGCCAGAGCCACGCGCTGACCGGCAGCCTGATGGCCATGCGCATCCTTGACCGGTACGGCCTGACGCCCGGGGAGGTCGCCGTCGTCATGAACGCCATTGGGAACCATGAGGAAGAGCGCGGCTATGCCACCTCGGCCGTCGCCTCCGCGCTCATCATCGCCGACAAGGCCGACGTTGACCGCAGCCGCGTCCAGGCCACCAGCTTCGAAGCGTTCGACATCCACGACCGGGTCAACTACGCCTCGACGGGCAGTCGCGTCTCCGTCGACGCCGCCAACAAGGTGATCAGTCTCGAGCTGGAGATCGACACGCAATTCGCAAAGGTCATCGAGTACTTCGAGATCTTTCTCGACCGGATGACGATGGTGAAGCAGGCCACGGAGTTCCTCGGCTGCCACTTCCGGCTGGTCATCAATGGCACGGCCTTCTCATAGGCGCTACGCCATTCCCAGTTTTTCTTCAACCGCCACCTTGATCGTGCCCTCGCGGACGAGCCGGCGTACCGCTTCGAGATGGGGTGACAGGGCGACGTCATCGGCCAGGAACGGCACGCGCTCGCGGATCAGGTGATAGGCCACGGCCGTCCCCTGCCCCAGGGCCTCCGCCCCCAAGCCCAGCGCCCGACGACGGAAGTCCACACCCTGGGCCGCGAGCATCAGTTCGATGGCGACGATCGTCTCGACATTGGTCAGGACCTGCTCCGCCTGCCGGACGGCCGTCGCGCCCATGCTGACATGGTCCTCGACGTTGGCGCTGGTCGGGATCGTATCGGCGCTGGCCGGGTGGGCCAGGACCTTGTTCTCCGAAGCCAGGGCGGCGGCCGTATACTGGGCCATCATCAGCCCGCTCTCCAGCCCGCCCCGTTCGGTCAGGAACATGGGCAGGATGCCGCCGTTGCTGTCGGCATCCACCAGCCTGGCGCAGCGGCGCTCGCTCATGTTGCCCAGTTCGGTCAGGCCCAGGGCGGCGTAGTCCATGGCGAGGGCGACCGGCTCGCCGTGGAAATTGCCGGCGGACACGACATCGATGGCATCCGTCTCGTCATCGACGAGGATGATCGGGTTATCGTTGACCGTGTTGAGCTCGATGTCGATCACCCAGCGGGCGTAGGCGATGGCATCGCGCACCGCGCCATGCACCTGGGGGACACAGCGCAGGGTGTAGGGGTCCTGGACATTGTTCGGGTCGTCGGCGCGCAGGAAGCGGCTGCCGGCCAGCAGGCGGCGCAGGAATGAGGCGCAGTCGATCTGGCGGGGATGCGGCCGCAGGGCATGGACCCGGGCGTCATAGGCCCGATCGGTGCCGTGGAGCGCCTCGAGGCTGAGGCAAGCGGCCACGTCGGAGGTCAGGGCCAGGTTGATCGCCCGGCGAACGACAAGGGCCCCCGTACCGACCATCTGCGCCGTTCCGTTCAGGAGGGCCAGCCCCTCCTTGGCCTCCAGTTCAACCGGCCGCAGCCCGGCACGGGCCAGCGCGGTCGCCCCGTCCACGCGCGCGCCGTTCAGCCACGCCTCGCCCTCGCCGATCATGACCAGCGCCAGATGGGCCAGCGGGGCCAGGTCGCCGCTGGCACCCAGCGAGCCCTGTGACGGGATGCACGGCGTGATGCCGGCATTCAGCATGTCCAGCAGCAGCCGAACGACGTCCGCCCGCGCGCCGGAGTGACCGAGGGCCAGCGTGTTAGCCCGGACCACCATCATCGCCCGCACCACCGCCTCCGCCAGGTCCGGACCGACCCCAACGGCATGACTGCGGACAAGGTTGAGTTGCAGCTGCCGAACTTCACCGGGCGAAATGACGCGATCCTTGAACCGGCCAAAGCCGGTCGTGATGCCATACACGACGCGCCCTTCGGCCACGAGACGGTCTACAGCCTGGCGCGCGCGGTCGATCCGCGGCACGGCGGCCGGGTCGAGCATCACAGGGCGGCCGTGGGCGACGGCAACCACATCGTCTAGCCTGAGCTTGTCACCGGAGATGAGCAGTGGGTCCATCGCCCCATTATAGCAGGGGAGCCACACCGCCGCGCTCGCCGATCAGTCGCAAGTCCACGCTCCACGGTTTCCGGACCGTGGTCGAAACGACCGGCCGTTTCGGGCCTGTTCCGCGTACCTGTTTCACGCCACCTGCGCTAGAATTGCGTCATGTCACCTCTCGCACATGGCTGGCGCCAGATCGTCGGCCACGACTGGGCCGTTGGGCTGCTCGCCGGCTCCCTGGCCCAGGACCGCGTCGGCCACGCCTACCTGATCACCGGCCCCAACCACGTCGGCAAGACGACCCTGGCGCGCGTCTTTGCCCAGGCGCTCAACTGCGAAGCCGCGGTTGGTGAACGGCCGTGCGGCCGGTGCCGGGCCTGCGGTCTGATCGCCTCGGACAAGCACCCTGACGTGCGCCTGGTCCGGCCGGAGGTCAACGAACGGGGGACCGCGGCGCTCAAGATCGAGGCCATCCGCGCCCTGCAACAAGACCTGAGCCTTTCGGCCTACGAAGCGCGAACGAAGGTCGCGATCCTGAAGCAGTTCGATGTGGCCAGTCTTGGCGCGACGAACGCCTTTCTGAAGACACTTGAGGAGCCACCGGCGAACGTTGTCCTGCTGCTGACGGCCGCCGACGCCGAGACCCTGCTCCCGACGGTCAGCTCGCGCTGCCGGACGCTTGCCTTGCGGCCGGTCAGTGCCGGGCTCATCGAGGAGACGCTCATCACCCGCCACCACGTCCCGCCGGGCCCGGCGACGCTGTTGTCGCGTCTGGCCGACGGCCGTCTCGGGTGGGCGGTCGCGGCACACCGGAACCCGGCCCTTCTCGAGGAGCGCGCCGCGCAGTTGGAACAACTGGACAGGGCGCTGGCCGGCAACCGGGTGGACCGTTTCGCACTGGCCGAGAGCCTGTCGCGCAAGCCGGAGGCGCTGCCTCCTATGCTCCGCAACTGGCTGAGCTGGTGGCGCGATGTGGTTCTGCTGAGTCACAGTCGCAGCGGGACCGCGGCCATCACCAACGTCGACCACGCCGACCGGCTGCACGAACTGGCCCGTTCTTGGCCGCGCGCTGAAGCGCTGAAGGCGCTCGCGGTGACAGGCCGGACGGTCTGGCAGCTGGAGCACAACGCTAACACGCGCCTCGCCCTGGAGGCCATGTTCCTCAGCTATCCACGCGCCGCGCGCGCTGCCTGAATGACAACGCCAATGACAGACAAAACCTATCTTGGTCGCGTTCAAGACGTCGACATCACCGCCGAACCATCCGTGCTGCCCGGCCTGGGCGCTCTGTGGCTCGTGTTCAGTCTGCTCGGCCTCCGCATCTTTCGCTTGCGGCCGGCCGCTGCCCTGACCGGCGGGTTTCTGGCCGCCGTCCTGCACGTTCTCTCAGAACTTTGGCACCAGCTGGGCCACGCCCGCGCCGCCCGGGCAACCGGCTATCCGATGGACAGCATCCACCTCTGGGCGGCATTGGGCACGTCCGTTTACCTGGAAGATGAAGGGGCCGTGCCGGCATCGGTCCACGTGCAACGCGCCCTCGGCGGCCCGAAAGCCAGCACAGGTCTGACGGCCGCGGCCGGCCTGTTGGCCCTGCTTGCCTGGCCAGCCGGCGGGCTGGCGCGGATGGTCACGAGCCTGTTCGCGGCCGATAACCTGCTGGTCTTCACCATCGGCGCGCTGCTGCCCTTGCCATACCCCGAAACCGACGGCGTCGTCCTGCTCCGCCACCTCGGAGAAGAGACGCACTCAATTGTCATCCAGGAGTGATCCCATGCCCGCATCATCGTCGCCCCAATCGAACACCTACGACGCTTACCTCCGCTTTGCGCTCGACGCCGCCTGGCAGGCGGGTCGCCTGACGCTCGGCTACTACCAGACCGGCATCACGGCCGAGCGCAAGGCGGACAATTCACCGGTCACCCTGGCCGACAGACAGGCCGAACAGAAACTGCGCGAGCTGATCGGCCGCGCGTGGCCTGACCACGGCATCGTTGGCGAGGAATACGGCTACACCGAGTCCAGGAGCCGCTATACCTGGATCCTGGACCCGATCGACGGGACGAAATCGTTCATCAGCGGCGTGCCGTTCTACAGCGTCCTCGTGGCCCTGACTGAGGACGAACAGCCGGTGCTGGGCGTGATCTATTTTCCGGCGTTGGATGACATGGTCTATGCAACCCGCGGGGGCGGCACCTTCTGGAACGGCCGACCAACCCACGTCTCCACCGTCAACGACCTCTCGCAGGCCGTGCTGCTGACGAGCGACATCGACACCCACGCCCAGTTGGGCCGCCAGCGAGCCTTCGACAACCTGGTCAACGCGACCTACTTCCAGCGGACCTGGGGCGATGCCTATGGCTACGCCCTCGTCGCCACCGGCCGGGCTGAGATCATGATCGACCCGATCATGGCTCCCTGGGACTGCGGCCCCATGCAGGTCATCCTTGAAGAGGCGGGGGGCACCTTCACGGACTGGACGGGCAAACCGACGATCTACGGGGGAGAGGGGCTGGCGACCAACGGCGCGCTCTACGACGATGTCATCCGACTCGTGCGCGATGGTGGTTGATTAACCCCGCGGCCGAATGGCGCCCGGCCCCGGCTTCTCTCTGGCGCTCCCTCTTTCATGGTTTCCACAGCGGGCATGCCGGCTCCTTTCGCGGTCTTGCGGCCGACCCCCCGGCGTTGTCCGGGGCCGGCATGGCGCGCCGGCAGTTGTCAGCGACCGGCGCAAGGTTTATCATCACCAACAGGGAGGGTAGCGGCTCAACGAGTCCCTGCCATGCCCTGAAGGAGTTTCCAAATGATTAGAAGCATACGCCTCCACTCCGGCTGCCGTCCGACAGTCGTGGCGGTCGCGGCGATACTGGCCCTTGCCGTGCTCGTCGCTTGCGGGCCGGGCGCTGATGAGCCGGCCGCCTCACCCGATTCCACGCCGACGACAGCCCCTCCCGCCGACCCCGCCACCCAACCCATTCGCGGCCAGGCCGTTGTCGACAGTATCGATGTCCTCATCCTTGAGTCATTCCCCGTCCAGGTCAACGTCACTGCCCGCGGCAATCTGCCCGACAGCTGTACCCAGATCGAGAACGCCATCGCCCAGCAGGATGGCGATCTCTTCCGCGTCGTTCTGACCACGCTGCGCCAGCCGGACCTGGCCTGTACCCAGGCGCTCGTGCCCTTCGAGGAAACCGTCTCCCTGGACGTCGCCGGACTCCAGGCCGGGACGTACACGGTCTCGGTCAACGGGGTGACCGACACGTTCACCCTGGACGTCGATAACATCCTCGCGGAATCACCGGCCGAGCCAACCGCCGAGCCAACGGCCGCCACAACAGGCGCGATGGCGGGCGTGCCAGGCGTGAGCAGTGGAAGCATTAGCGGCATCGTCTGGCACGATGTCTGCGCCGCCACGGGTACCGAAGCGGCGGCCGGCAGCGAGGACCCGGCGGGCTGCGTCATCACGGACGGCGCTACGACCTACCAGGCCAACGGCGTGATCGACGAGGGCGAAACGGGGATCGCCGGCGTGCAGGTCCACCTCCTGGGGGGCGATTGCACGGCCGCGGTACCCGGCGATGAGTTGCTCGCCACAACCGATGAGAACGGGGCCTTCGTCTTTGAGGGGCTGGCTCCCGGCCCGCACTGCATCTTCCTCGACACAGCAGACGACGTCAACGCAGTTGCGCTCGAGGAGGGCGTCATCACCTTTCCCACCAGCAACGGCGTTGCGACCAACAGCGTGACTGTCACCGTCGAAGAGGGCGCCGCACTTACCGACGTCAACTTCGGATTTGACTACCGCTTCCGGCCGGTGGCCGAAGCGCCGGCCGACTGCACCAACAGCATCGAGTTCATCCAGGACCTGACAGTGCCCGACGACACCGTCTTCCCACCGGAAGCGGAGTTCGAGGCGGCCTGGCGCTTGAAGAACAACGGCACCTGCCCGTGGACCACGGAATACAGCCTGACGCTCGTCGGCGGCGACGCGATGGGGGCGACCGAGGCCGTACCGCTGGAGGAGCCGGTAGCTCCGGGCCAGACTACCGACGTCGCGGTCGGCCTGATCGCGCCGGCCGAACCCGGTACGTACCGCGGCAACTGGCAACTGGCCGACGCGGAAGGCGAGCCTTTCGGCATCAACGGCGTCATTGAAGACGCCTTCTGGGTCCAGATCGTGGTCGAAGAAGGAGCTGAGATCAGCCCGACGCCGGCGCCCGGTTCCGGTACGATCGGCGGCGTGGTCTGGGAGGACGTTTGCTTTATCACCGACAGCGGTGAGCCGTCGCGCGGCTGTGTGGAGACGGCCGAGGGCAGTGGCTTCTACCGCGGCGACGGTTCGCTCAATTTCGGCGAGGCTGTCCTGCCCGGCGTGACGGTCGCCCTGGGGAGCGGCGCCTGTCCGGAGGGCGGCGTCATCGCGCCGGCCGACCAACTCGCGACGGCCGTGACCGATGCCGACGGCCTGTACCGCTTCCCCGGTCTCGATGCCGGTCTATACTGCGTCTCGATCGACGCGCTCGACCCGGCCAACGTCGACCTGCTCATCCCTGGAAACTGGACCTGGCCCGCGCCCGGCACCGGCCGGTTGGGCATCCGGCTGGCAGCGGGCGAAGAGCGGCTCGAGGTCGACTTCGGCTGGGACTATCAGGAGTGACGACGAGGACAGACGCAGGTTAAGTCTGGTTGTAAGGTGACCTGCCTATTCTGAAGAATGGGCAGGCACCGTCTTGCCTGCTGCGGCCGTCATGTCTTTGGTCCGTCCCCGGCCGTCTATTGAACGCAATCATGGAGTGTCCGACGTGATTCAACCGATACCCTGGCGAGGGCTCAGCTTCTTTGAAAAGCTGGCGCTCGTCCTCATGCCCATCGTCGCCCTCGGCATCCTGCTGATGCCGTTTCTCGATCAGGCATTCCTCCGTCCCCTCAGCCAGCTTCCCGGCATGCGACCGTTCGTTAACTGGTCGGTCAATGCCGGCGGTTCGTGGGTCGTGGGGTTGCTCCTCTTCGCCTCGTGGGTCGGGCTCATCTTGCTCGAACGCAGCCGGCTGAACAATAACCAGTTGCTGTGGTTCGACACCGGGTGCCCCCAGTGCTACGAGCGCGAACTCGTGCGCGTCAACCGCCAGCGCGGCGACCGCTTCTATGGCCTGATCGGCGTCCGCGCATACCGTTATGCCTGCCGCAACTGCACCTGGCGAGGGCTGCGCATCGGCCGGCGCCACCACCGGGTCGATGATGAAATGGCGGGCGAGGAACTGGTGGTCGAAGCGCGGCTCGCCGCGGTTGACCTGGATGCGACGGCCCCCGGTTTCGCGCCTGCGATGGAGGAGACGGCGGCCGTCGCCGTCGCGGATGTCGTGGCCACGGCCGCCGCGGTTCCCGCCGCCGCGTCAGCCATTCCGGCACCCGCAGTACCGGTCGCGCAGTCGGATTGGACCCCCGCGATCGCGGACGCTGACCCGGCAACGGCTGCGGCCGCCCCCAACGGTGCAGACGAGCGTCCCATTGATTGGGCCGGCAACGGCGCGCCTGAGTCGCAGCGCCTGTCCAAGCCTGAGGAGATCGCCCAGCTCAAGGAACAAACCGGTTTCACCGATGAGGAGCTGGAATGGCTGTGGCGGCGGGTATCGGACGAGAAATAGAGGCATTGCGTGCGTGATTTGCTGACGCCCGGCCGAAGGCGAACCACAAGCGGAGATGTCTGAGAGAGTCTCATTCCGGCTTTGACATTCAGCGGGCCAGACGCTATAATACAGATTCGTTCGGCGCAGGCCGCTACCACTGCCTGTGCCGCCTGGTGAACAACCAACTGAATTCTTTGTGGCAAGCCGGCATCTTGTATGCCGGTTCTTTTTGGAGGATTACGTGTACGCGATCGTCGAAAGTGGTGGCCGGCAGTACCGCGCCGAAGAGGGCCATTCCTTCTCTGTGGAGAAGCTGCCCTATGAAGTCGGTGACCAGATCGAACTGAAGGACGTCTTGCTCCTGGCGGATGGCGACAAGGTGAAAGTCGGCAAACCGAAGGTCAAGGGCGCGTCGGTCAAGGCGACTGTCATCGAGCAATATCGGGGTGAGAAGATCCTGGTCTTCCGCTACCGTTCGAAGCAGGGTTTTCGCCGGCGCAAGGGTCACCGCCAGGATTACACCCGCTTGCGCATTGATCAGATCGTGGCCGGTTAGTGGCCGGATCGTTTAGGAGATAGTGAAATGGCACACAAGAAAGGTAGTGGGTCATCGCGCAACGGCCGCGACAGCAACTCGAAGCGCCTGGGCATCAAGCGCTACGGCGGTCAGGTCGTCTTGCCGGGCATGATCATCGTCCGCCAGAAGGGCACGCGCTATCGCCCCGGCAACAATGTCGGCGTGGGCAGCGATTACACCATCTATTCGCTCATCGACGGCCGCGTCGAGTTCGAGACCAAGTACGGCCGAAAGGTCGTCAGCGTCTATCCCGTGGAGGCGGTGCAGCCCGCATCATGAAAAAAGACATCCACCCGAAGTGGTACCCGGCCGCCAAGGTCGTCGTTGAAGGCGAGGTCGTCATGACCGTCGGGTCGACCCGGCCTGAGATCAACGTCGAAGTCTGGTCGGGCACGCACCCTTTTTACACGGGCACCCAGCGCCTGATGGACACTGAAGGTCAGGTTGACCGGTTCATGCGCCGCCTGCAAAAGCGGCAGGAGATCCAGACCGAGACCGAGACCAAGATCGAGCGTCGCAAGCCGGAGAACCTGGCCGTCGAAGAGATGGAGTTGGGGACTCGCGCGACCAAGGCGCTCCATGAAGCCGGCCTGACCACGGTTGGCGACGTGGCCGCCCTTCTGGCCAAGGGTGACGACGCCGTCCTCGCGCTGCCGGCCATCGGTCAGAAGGCGCTGATCGACATCAAGCGCTTCCTGCGGTCTGAGGGCATGATCGACTGAGCGCAGGCTGTTGCCTAGCGACGTACGTCAGCGATAATCAGGGCAGATGCGGCGCGCCGTATCTGCCCTTTTGTTTTCCAGGAGAGGCATGAGTCAGCAGTCACGCGATCACCACCGCGGCCGCATCGAGCTCATTTGCGGCAGCATGTTCAGCGGCAAGACGGAGGAGATGATCCGCCGCCTCCGCAGGGCCGTCATCGCCCGCCAGCGCGTCCAGGCCTTCAAGCCGGCCATCGACCAGCGCTATCACGTGGAGCGGGTCACGTCGCACAATGGCCTCGGCTTTGACGCCCAACCGGTGGCCTGTGCCGAGGATATCCTCCGGGCGCTGGACGCGGAGACGACCGTTGTCGGCATTGATGAGGTCCAATTCTTCGACGACGGGATCATCGCGGTCTGCGAGCAACTGGCGGAAGATGGCAAGCGGGTCATCTGTGCCGGGCTCGACATGGACTTCCGTGGCGTGCCGTTCGGGCCTATGCCGGAACTGCTGGCCCGGGCCGAACTGGTCGAAAAGCTGCACGCTATCTGCGTCGTCTGCGGGGAAGAGGCCAGCCGCACGCAACGACTCATCGAAGGCAGGCCGGCAGCTTTCGACGATCCGGTGGTCATGGTCGGCGCGGCCGAGGTCTACGAGGCCCGCTGCCGTCAATGTCACGAGGTGCTTCCCGCTGCACAACCCGAGCACTGAACCGGGAAGGAAAACCCAATGCGAAACCTGCGCGATGACATCGACTACATCCTGATTGAGGAAGACGCCATTCAAAGCCGCATCCGCGCGATGGCGGAGCAGATCACGGCCGATACTGCCGACGTCGACGACCTGATGATGGTCTGCGTCCTGAAGGGCGCCTTTGTCTTCCTGTCGGACCTGACGAGGGCCATGGAACGGCCCCACAGCGTCGACTTCATGGGCATCTCCAGCTACGGCGCGGGCACCCGGAGCAGCGGCGTGGTCCAGATCATCATGGACCTGAAGGCCCCCATCCAGGACCGCCATGTGCTGATCGTCGAGGACATCATCGACAGCGGCCGCACGCTCGACTACATGCGCCGTAACCTGCTGACCCGGTCGCCGGCGTCTCTCCGCATCTGCTCGCTGCTCAACAAGCCGGCCCGGCGCGAGATCGACGTCAAGGTCGACTACATCGGCTTCGATATCCCCGACGAGTTTGTCGTCGGCTACGGGCTGGACTTCGACGAGTTGTATCGCAACCTGCCGTATATCGCCGTGCTGAAGCAGCAAGCGTTCGCCCACATCCTGTAGCCATGCCGTCCGACCCTGCTCCACCGGCCGGCGAAACGGGGGCGTTTTCTCCGCTGGTAGAGCGCCTTCGGCCACACCTGGCCGCGATCGACACGCCCATCTACCTGGTCGGCGGCGCGGTGCGCGACGCGCTGCTCGGCCGTCTCAGCCACGATCTCGACTACGCCGTCCCGGCCAACGCCATCTCGCTCACCCTCCAACTGGGCGACGCGCTCGGCCTTCCGGCCTACGCCATGGACGACGAGCGCGACGTCGGCCGCATCGTCCTGCCCGACGACAACACGACGATCGACATCGCCCGTTTTCGCGGGCCGGACCTGGAATCTGACCTCCGGGGTCGCGACTTCACCATCAACGCCTTTGCCCTGCCCGCGGCCGCGACGGACCTGAGCGCGCTCATAGACCGGTTCAACGGCCTGCGCGACCTGGCCGAAAAACGCGTGCGGATCATCCATGCCGGCTCCATTGAGGCAGACCCTATCCGCGCCCTGCGCGCCGTCCGTCTCGCCCACCAACTCAGCTTCAGCCTGGCGGACGACACGGCGATAGCCGCGCGAGAAGCCAGCGGGTCGCTCGGCCGCGTCTCCAACGAACGCATCCGCGAGGAGCTGACCCGGATCCTGCTGCTCAGCCGGCCGCAGGACGCGCTTCATGACCTGTTCGAACTCGGACTGCTGGAGACGGTTTTGCCTGAGCTGGCACAACTGGCCGGCGTTGTCCAGACGGCTCCCCACTTCGAACCCGTGCTCCCCCACACGCTGCGCGTCCTCGGCTATGCGGTCGACGTCGAATGGGTCGTGTCGGGTGAGCCCGGGCGCGTGGAGGGCCTGGAGGCGTTGCTCGCGCCCTATCGGAATGAGCTCGCGGCCCACCTGGCCCGCAGCCTGGATGGCGGCGCCGGCGGGGCGCTGCTCCTTCGCCTCGGCGCGCTCTGGCACGATGCCGGCAAGCGCCAGACACAGACGGTTGAGCCTGACGGGCGAGTCCGCTTCTTCGGTCACGACGAAGCGGGAGCGGAGATTGCCGGCCGCCGACTGCGCCGTCTGACATTCAGCGGGGAAGCTGTCGCCCACGTCCAGCGGATCGTTCGCGGGCACATGCGGCCGCTGCTTCTCTCGGCCGCCAACCGGCTTCCGTCGCGCCGCGCGGTGTACCGCTACTACCGCGACCTCGGCTCGGCCGGACTGGACGTGGGCCTGCTGTCGCTGGCCGACCACCTCGCCACGGCTGATGGGCCGGGCGATTCGGCGGGCTGGGACCGCCTTCTCGCGGTCATCGACAGGCTGTTCGCCGGATACTTCCACGAGCATGACCTGGTCGTGGCCCCGGTCCGGCTGCTGACCGGCAGCGAACTGATCGTCGCGCTTGGCCTGCAGCCCGGGCCGGAAGTCGGCCGCCTGCTCAAGATCATCGAGGAAGCGCAGGCTGCTGGGGAGGTAACCGAACGCGAAGAGGCGCTGGCGCTGGCGCGACAGGCGCACGCCTCGGCCTGAAAGCAAACCGGCAGCCTCCGCCATGAAGAACGGAGACTGCCGGTGCTACCCTTTCTAACCGTGTGAGAAGAAGCTGGTGTCAGCTACTGCAGCGAGCCGCCCGACCGCCGCAGGTGCTCCATGAATTCGTTGCGAACCGCCGGATCGTCCTTGAACGCGCCGATCATTTTGCTGGTCACCATCCGCGGATGTTCCTTTTCGACGCCGCGCATCATCGAGCACATGTGCGAGCCTTCCACGACCACCGCGACGCCCAGCGGGTGGAGCACTTCGTCCAACATCTCGGCGATCTGGCTGGTCATGCGCTCCTGAACCTGAAGGCGGCGAGCGAACATATCCACGATGCGCGGGATCTTGCTCAGGCCGATGACCTTCTCGCTCGGAATGTAAGCGACATGCGCCCGGCCGAAGAAGGGCAGCATGTGGTGCTCGCACATGCTGAAGAACTCGATGTCCTTGACGACGACCATCTCGTCGTACTCGACGTCGAACAAAGCGCCATTGACCAGGGCGACCGGATCCACCGTGTACCCTTCCAGCACCTCGCCGTACATCTTGGCCACGCGGTGCGGCGTGCGCAGCAGGCCCTCGCGCTCCGTGTCTTCGCCGACGTTCTCCAGAATGGTGCGGACGGCGTCTTCAACGGCCAGTTTCCTGGCATCGGCCGGAGCCAGCGCCGGAGCGGCCGCCAGGCTGAACCGAGCGTTCCCGTTGCCCTTGCCATTGCCGTTGGTCTTGCCGTTCACGGCGACCATCGCAGGCCCATCGTTATGGTATCCGTTGCTGTATCCGTTCGCGCCCTGTCCGTTCGTGCCAGTTGTCTCGTACATAATTCCGTATCCCCTTGTCTCTCGTCTTGTTGCGCCGGACCAGCAGTGCATCTAGCGCGGGTTGTTTAACTTGATGCGTTATCCTGTAACGCTGTACTGATGAAAGTCGCCGGCCAAACCTTACGTGGGCATTCCCTTTGTTCGAAGCGCGCTCAGGAATGGCTGGCGTTGTTCATGTCAACAAGGGGCATTCTATCGCATTGTCCATATTTTGTCAAGTAATCGTCAGGTTAATGCGCGCTAAGTGCCCGGGGCGCAGACAACAAAAAAGGCGCTGCCCTCTCCAGAGCAGCGCCCGTCCCTGTCGCAGCCACCCAACCGTCCGGGATATCAGCGGATCGGTCGGCGGCCGTTGTAACCGGTGTGCAGTTCGTGGAAGTATTCGACGCGCGGCTCGCCATAGCGCCAGCAGAGAAAGACGTCCCGGCCGTCGCGTTCGGAGAGAAAGTCCAGGAGGCCCGCTTCCAGGCTTTTCACGACGCAGCCGCGAGCCTGAATTCGCTCGACCAGGTCCTCGATCCGGGAGAACTCGTTGGCGAGCTCAGACGCCTCCAGTCCGCCGATGTCGCTGCGCAGGTCCGACAGCACGCCGGCCATCGAACGCGCGGTGTTGCTGACACGCGCGCGGCGCTCCAGCAGCTGCCCGACCAACGGCATCAGCTCGGGCAGCAGGGCGTTGGCTTCCTCAACCGTAAAATAGCGGATGCTCACAGCGTCTCCCGGAACAGACAGTCCATACAAAAAAGGGCGCCGGCCCGCGGCCGACACCCTTCTGACGTACGGTGTGAATGGCCGGGCCTAGTGACCGCAGCCGCAACCGCCACCACTGCCGGCCGCATCATAGCCGCCGCTGTCCTTGGTCTTGAAGGACGTGCCACAGCCACAGGACGTGACCGCGTTCGGATTTTCGATCTTGAAGCCGCCACCCATGATGCTATCCACATAGTCGATCGTGGCCTGGTTCAGGTACATCATGCTGGTCGGGTCGACAAAGACCTTGACGTCCCCACACTCGATGACATGGTCATAGGAGCGCGGTTCCGCCTCAAGCGCCATGCCGTACTGCATGCCCGAGCATCCACCACCCGCGACGAAGACGCGCAATCCGTAACCCGGCACGTTTTTCTGCACCAGCAAGTTGCGTACGGTTGCAACGGCCGCATCGGTCAAATAGACGGTCTCGGTCTGAACCTGATCAAGCTGCAAAGCATCCATTGCTTCTTAACCTCTTACGTACATGACGCCAGATTGATATTGATGAAAATCGATAGAATTATACCGGGCGTGAGTCCGCTTGTCAATTTCTATGAGATATTTCAGCAAAACCTGGCTTCGCCTCCCGCGTTGCGGCAGTCCCCGTCCCATGCTAGAATTTGCAGTCGGTCTGGCGGTGTGAATGCACCGCAGGGCCAATCATTGCCTGAAACGAGGACACGGATGCTGAAGACGCACAGCTGCGGAGAGCTGCGAGAAGAGCATATTGGACGTACCGTTACCCTGGCCGGGTGGGTTAACCGCCGCCGCGACATGGGCGGCGTCATCTTTATCGACCTGCGCGACCGGGAAGGCAAGACACAGGTCGTCGTTGACGCCGGCCGCACGGCCGATGGTTTCGCCGCGGCCGAGCAGATCCGGAACGAATACGTCGTCCAGGTCAAAGGCGTCGTCGGCCGTCGTCCGGCAGGCCAGGAGAACGCCGGCCTGCCGACCGGCCAGGTGGAATTGCTGGCCGAGCAGGTCGTCATTCTGAACACCGCCAAGAACCCGCCCTTCATGATCGACCGGGACGATGCGGTCGATGAGAGCCTGCGCCTGAAGTACCGCTATCTGGACTTGCGGCGCGAGCGGCTGCAGCGCAATCTGATGCTGCGTCACAAAGCGGTCAAGTACATCCGCGACTTCCTCTGCGACCGTGGCTTCATCGAGGTGGAGACGCCGATCCTGTTCAAGAGCACGCCCGAAGGCGCGCGCGATTACCTCGTGCCCAGCCGCATCCATCCGGGCAAGTTCTACGCCCTGCCCCAGAGCCCACAGCAGCTCAAGCAACTGCTCATGGTCGCCGGCTACGAGCGCTATTTCCAGATCGCCCGTTGCTTCCGCGACGAGGACCTGCGCGCAGACCGCCAGCCGGAGTTCACCCAGCTCGACATGGAGATCAGCTTCGTGGAGCGAGACGATATCCTCGACCTGATCGAATCGCTCATGGTCGGCATGGTTGAGTCCGTCAGCCTGGTGCCGCTGGCCCACACGACGTTCCCACGCATCAGCTACCGCGAAGCCATGGACAAATACGGCACAGACCGGCCCGACCTGCGCTATGGCCTGGAACTGGTCGAAGTGTCCGATATTGTCGCCAGTAGCGCCTTCCGCGTCTTCGCTGAGAACGTGGCCGAGGGCAAGCCGGTGAAGGCGCTTGTCGCCCCTGGCTGCGCCGGCTACAGCCGCAAGGAACTCGCGGACCTGGATGAGATCGCGCGCGACCAGGGCGCGAAGGGCCTGGCCACGCTCGCCATCCAGGAATCAGACGGGGAGATCCGCGGGCCTATCGCCAAGTTCTTCACCGTCGACCAGCTCATCGCCCTCACCGAGCGCGTCGGGGCGAAGCCGGGCGACCTGATCCTGCTGTCCAGTGACAAGAAGTCGGTCGTCAATGCCGTCCTGGGCACGTTGCGGACAGAGATCGCCCGCCGCCTGGGCTACACCGACAAGAAGGAGCTGGCGTTCGCCTGGGTGATCGACTTCCCACTGTTCGAGGAAGAACTGGAGGAGGGCCACTATGCCCCCAGCCACCACATGTTCACCTCGCCCAAGAAGGCCCACATCCCGCTCCTGGAGACGGACCCCGGTTCGGTGCTCAGCGAGCAGTATGACCTGGTCTGCAACGGCTTCGAAGTCGCCGGCGGCAGTATCCGGATTCACGACCAGAACCTGCAGGCCAAGATCATGAGCCTGATCGGTTTCTCGATGGAAGAAGCCCGCGAGCAGTTCGGCCACATGCTGGAGGCGTTTGAGTACGGCGCGCCGCCACACGGCGGGATCGCCCCCGGCATCGACCGGCTCGTTGCACTGATGGCCGGCGAGCCCAACATCCGCGAGGTGATGGCCTTCCCGAAGACGGCCGCGGCAACAGACCTGATGGCCGACGCGCCGTCGACGGTGCTGCCCCGCCAGCTGAAGGACCTGCACCTGATGGTGACGGCCGAACTGAGAGAAGCCTAGGCGCTAGAGAAAGAAATCGCGGAGGGCAGCCGAGACGTCGGCGATGACGGCGTGGGTGTCGGCCTCCGGCTCGCACGTTAACCAGAGGGTATCGCCGGAGAGGCGAAGGGTTGCGATACCGGACACACCGGCCAGCGCCTTCGCCACCGGCGAGCCCTCTTCCATCTCAGCCAGGGAGGCATAGCGCTCCACATCGGCCGGCTCCGTCAGGGGCAGGTTGGTGCGGACGGTCACACTGCGGCCGTCCTCGCCCGGATCGGCTTCGATTTCGATGTATTCTGACATGGGGCAAGTATAGCCGGCCCGTCAAGGCTGGGTGAGACCGCTACCCCCGACCGCCCGGGACACGGTATAATCGCAGTCTGCAGCGTAGAGACGCGCGACGCGTGAAGGAGTATCCGACGGATGAACAAGTTCTTCAGTTTCATGACCGGCGCCGTATGCGGCGTGCTCGTTGGCGCGGTGACAACCCTCTTGCTGACGCCCGCTTCCGGCGGGGAGTTGGTGACAGAGGCTGAACGACGCTGGATGTTGGCCAAGCGCGAGGCAAAGCAGGCCATGGACGAGCGCCGCGCCATGCTGGAAAACCAGTTCGAGACGGCCAAACGTTCCTAATTGCCCGCGATCACATCCAGCCGGTAAGCTGCTGTCCCGTCGACAAACGGGTTAACCGGCATCACGATCACGGCGCCGCCTTCCGGTCCGAGGTCTACCCTGGCCTCACCCCGGTTCAGTTCGTCAAGCGCCAGCGTTACGACCTGCGGCCGCTCCCCGTCGATCACAATCCGCACTTCCCACGGCTGGGGCAACTGCGCCCCGGTCTGGACGAAGCCGGCCGGCTGCCAGCTCAGGCCGCTGCCTGTGGTTTGGCCGATGCCGGCATTCGCCACCGCGAAGCCCCGCCCCAGCCCTTCGAAATCCGTCACCAGGTCGAATCGCAGCAGGATCGTCTTGCCCTCATAGGCCCCCAGCGGCACGCGATAGCGCACCCAGCCGTCCTGCTGCCCCAGCCTGTCCGCGCTCCGTCCGCCAAATGCGGGCCCGAAATTCCCGCTGACGCCACTCTCGACCGGCAGGACATCCCAGGTCGCCCCTCCGTCAGCTGAGGCGCTCAGGTAGGCATAGTCCCAGTCCGGTTCCAGGTCATACCAGGCGTCAAAGGCCAGCACTGGCGCTTTGATCCCGGCCAGATCGGCCACTGCCGTCAGCTGCGCGCGGCTGCTGTTCGCCGCCGGCCCGAACCAGACGCGGCCGTCGCCCGGGGGAGGAGGGAACAACGCCGCGGCGCTGTCACCGCGGAAGCGAATGACCACGGGCCCACTGAGGTCGAGGTCCACCGCCTCGGCCGTCCACTGCTCCGGCGCGCCGTCACGAACCGCGGGGAGCTGGCGCACCCGGTCGCTCAGGAAGCGCGGGCCGAGTTCGTCAGCCCGGAAGTCGAATGTCGCCCCGGCGGCGGGATCGTCCAGATACGTGGCGACCGCCCAGTCTCCGGCGAACGACTCCAGCGTCCGGTCAGGTTGGTAACCGGCCAGCACGGCCCGGACAGCGCCCAGTCCGTTGGCCGGGTGGCGGGCCAGTTCTCTGACGGCCGCGTCCCCGGCCTGCTCGCGCAGGTATTGGACGAAGAGGTAGCTGGCGGCGTAGTGGGCATAGACATCCGGCGGGTCGTCGCGCCAGCGGTCAAGGCGCACACTCGGCCGCTCCTGGTAGGGCCGCACCGCCACGGTATCCAGCCCGAGCATCTCCTCCGCCAGTTGCGACAGGCCTTCGTTGAGCCACACATCCTCGTTGGCGTCGAGGTTCCACTGAATGAGATGCTGTATCTCGTGGACCAGCGTGCCGAAGTAAAGCTCGTCGCCCACCTGCAGCCGCGACATGTTCAGATAGACCATCTCCTGCTCGTTGGAGTCGGCGTAGAGCGAGCGCGGGTACTGGTTCTCGTCGGTGAAATAGCCCAGCTCCGCCACGTCAGGCGAGCCCAACGTGTGCAGGATGGATATACGCGGATCGCCGTCGACGCCGGGTGACCATTCGCTGCCGAAGATGTCGCGAAGTCGCGGAAGATAGTCGCGCTCGAGCCGTTCAACCGCCGCGCCAAGCGCTGCCTGGTCAAGCGGCAGACCCACCTCGACCCAGACCATCACCTGACCGCTCGAGACGACCAGCGCGGCGTCGCGCGGGCCGTCGGCCGTCGAAAATGTCCGGCGATCGCCCACCCGGGCGGGCGAGTGGCTGGCCAGCCGGTCTCCGAGTTCGAAACGGCCAAGTTCCTCGGCCGTTTCGAAGTAGTCCTGAACCGGCAGCAGCGTGTCATAGAGGCGCTCGAGGTCCCCGGCGGCTTCCGGCCGGAGCGGGCGCTGATCGAGGACCTCCACCGTTGCCTCAAACGGCGCCGGTGTCGGGATGGCCTTGCCGTCGCCCGGGCGAGCCTCGCCAGACTGCGGCGGATCCGTGGGGGCTGCCACCACTGCCGCGGCGGCCGGCAGGATGGGGGTGGCCGCCGGCGCGATCCGGTGCTGCGGGCGCGCGAAGATGAGCACCGCCACTGCAGCCAGAAGCGCGCCAAGTACGGCGAGCAGGCAGCCCGCCGCCCATGCCCATCCGTTCCGTTCGTTCATTCAGTGTTTCGAGGCCCCATCCGATCCTGGCGATTGTAGCCATGTGACACCGGCGGCCGCAACTGTTGCCGCCGGCAAGGGTTATTGCTTGTTGCTACACCTAACGGGCAACGACGGGAGGCCCGGACAGGCCATGAGATACGCGCACATCATCGGCTGGGGCTGCTACCTGCCGGAACGCATCCTGACCAACGACGAGTTGGCGACGATCGTGGATACGTCCAACGACTGGATCTTCCAGCGCACGGGCATCCGTGAACGGCGCATCGCCGCGGCCCAGGAAACGACGGCGACGCTGGCGTTCGAAGCGGCCGCCAGGGCGCTGGCCGTGGCCGATATCCCGCCATCGCAGATCGACCTGATCATCGTCGCCACGTCCACGCCCGAATACATGTTCCCGTCGACCGCTGCGCTGGTGCAGGACTATCTCGGCGCGAGCAAGGCCGGCGCTTTCGACATGAGCGCCGCCTGTTCCGGCTTCATCTACGCCCTGCACATGGGGTCCCAGGCCATCGCTTCCGGTTCGGCCAACACGGTCATGGTCATTGGCTCGGAGGTCATGTCCCGCGTCCTTGACTGGACGGACCGGGGCACGTGCGTCCTCTTCGGCGACGGCGCGGGGGCCGTCGTGCTGAAGGGATCCAGCATCCCCGGCGGCGTCATGGCCGCCACGTTGGGATCTGACGGCTCCGGAGCCGACCTCCTCGCCCTGCCCGCGCTGTATCACAACCATGTCCCGGTGACCGGCGTGGAGTTCTCCAGCAACGGCCACCACAAGAACATCGTCGACATGGACGGCAAGCAGGTCTTCCGCTTCGCCACCAACATCATCGCCTCATCCATCGACGAGACGCTGGCCCGGGCGGAACTGTCGCTCGACGACATCAGCCTGATCATCCCGCACCAGGCCAACGCGCGGATCACCGAGGCGGCAGCCAAGAAGATGAAGGTGCCGGCCGACAAGTTCTACATGAACATCGATCGCGTGGGCAATACGTCGGCCGCTTCCATCCCGATCGCCCTGTGCGAAGCCATCCGCGAAGGCCGGCTGCGGCCTAACGACAATGTCGCCCTGGTCGGTTTTGGCGGCGGGCTGACCTGGGCCTCTGCGGTGGTCAAGTGGGACGTGCTCCCGCGCCAGGTCGACTTCCCCGAACATGAGTGGCAGCAGATCCGCTATGTGCTGGCCCGCGGCCGCTCTCGCCTGCGGCGCGTTCGGCGCCAACTCGGTGCCTACATCTCGCGCACGCCCGAGCCCGGGGGCCGGCAGGACAACAGCGGCGATTAATCTGCCGGCGGCAGCTCGGTCTTGAGTGCCAGCCCTATCTGTCGAAGCAACTCCGGCTCATCGATCAGGCCGACGTGATGGACGTGGCGGTTGATGACGATGTGGGGCACCCGGTCGGCCGAATATCGGACCGCTGCAACCGGGAACTGGTCAGCCATGACCACGAAGGCCTTGATCCACGGCGCGGCCACCGCGAATCCGTAGAGCACCTTGGCCGTCTGGGCGCCGGCCTCGTCGTCGGCGATGGTCAGCATTTCGATGCTGATCTCCTTCGTCCGCGCCTCGCCCAGCCTGTGCAGCTTGATGCGCGTCAGCGGCTCCAACGTCTGGGCCTGGAACGAGACCGCCTGGATGCCGGCTATCAGCGTCGTCAGTTGGAGGCCGACAGGCAGGCCGATGATGCGCACGCCGTAGTCGATCGTCGCGGCCGCGGTCCCACCCATGACGCCGATGACCGGGTAGTAAGGGTAGCCCACCCGCCGCGGCAGCAACTGCCAGTCGAGAACGTCAAAGCGCTCCGCCAGCGTCCGGACCAGGGCGATGGCTTCGCGCTCGTGCGAGTCGCCGCTCTCCGGGTCGGCCCAGACGTTCAGGCAGACCGGTTCGGTCAGGTGGCCCAGAAAGTCCGGCAACTGGACCCACGTCTCGTCGTCAAAGGGGATGGATGTTAGACTATCGGAGTCACTCATGTTGATTTTCGCTCTTGCTTTCGCCCTTTGGGCCATCGTTCATAGCCTGACCGCCGGGCCGGCGGTCAAGTCCTGGTTCCGCGGCGCGTTCGGCCAGCGGGCCTACGAGGGCCTTTTCCGGCCCCTGTATAACGTCGTTTCGACGGTCACGTTCCTGCTCTTCCTGGCGGCCACGGCCGCGCTCATCCCCGAACACCTGTTGTGGTCGGTGCCGATGCCGGCCCGGCTGCTCAACTATGCCGTTCAGCTGATCGGGTTGGCCGGGCTGGCCTACTCGCTCTGGCAGACCGACATCTGGCGGTTCGCCGGAATTCGCCAGTTCGTCGCCTACCTGCGCGGGGCCGAGCACCCCGAAGGTCCCGATGCCTTCATCGAAACCGGCACCTACGCGCTCGTCCGCCACCCGTTGTACCTGTTCAGCCTGCTGGTCCTCTGGGCCTCTCCGGTGATGACCCTGCAGAGCGCCGTCCTGAACCTCCTCGTCACGGCCTACTTTCTGATCGGCTCGGTCTACGAGGAACGAAAGCTGGCGGCCGCGTTCGGCGACGATTACCGCCGCTATCAGGAACGCGTACCCCGTCTGCTGCCCCTGCGGTTGCCCTCGCGTCGCGCGCGCACCAACGACCCGGCCTAGCCCTTCTTGCTCGTATAGCGCTGCTTCCACTCAAACAGCTTCGTGATCGCCTGCAGCGGCGACAGCGAGTTGACGTCCAGCTGGTCGAGTTCGTCCAGCAGCGGGCTTGACTCCGGGAAAAGCGCGACCTGCTGCCCGGCCGACAGACGGCTGGGCTCGACGGCGGCCGTCGGCGCGTGGCGCTCCAGGTCGGCCAGGATCTCGGTCGCCCGCACGATGACGTCGCGCGGCAGGCCGGCCAGCTGGGCGACATGGATACCATAGCTGCGGTCGGCCCCGCCGGGCACGATCCGGTGCAGGAATGTGACCGTCCCGCCCTCCTCCGATACGTCGACATTGAAGTTGGCGACATTGGGCAAGAAGCCCGCCAGCCCGATCAACTCATGGTAATGGGTCGCAAAGAGCGTCCGGGGCTTCAGGCGCGGGTGGTTATGCAGGTACTCAACGATAGCCCAGGCCAGCGACAGGCCGTCATAGGTACTGGTGCCGCGGCCGATCTCATCCAGGATGAGCAATGAGCGCCGCGTCGCGTGGTGCAGGATCTCGGCCGTCTCGACCATCTCGACCATGAAGGTCGAGCGCCCGGCGTGGAGTTCGTCATGGGCCCCGATGCGGGTGAAGATGCGATCGACCAGCCCGATGTGGGCCGACGCGGCCGGGACGAAGCTGCCGATCTGGGCCAGGAGCGTGATCAGCGCGACCTGTCGCAGGTATGTGGACTTGCCGCTCATGTTCGGGCCGGTGATGATGTGGATCGGCCGGGCCGCGTCGAGGTGGGTGTCGTTTGGCACAAACCGCTCGCCCCGCGCCTGGCCGGGCAGCAGGCCCGCGTTCAATGCGCCCTCGACAACCGGGTGCCGGCCCTCGCGAATGTCGAGCACGTCATCAGCGGCCAGCGTCGGGCGAACATAGTTGTTCAGTGCGGCTACCTCGGCCAGCGCCGCGGCCACATCCAGTTCGGCCAGCGCCGCGGCCGTGGCGACCAGCCGCGCGCTCTGCGCGCCGACGGCCGCGCACACCTCCGCGAACAACCTCCGCTCGATTTGCAGGATGCGTTCCTCGGCGTTGAGGATCAGCGTCTCGTACTCCTTCAGTTCAGGCGTGATGTAGCGTTCCGCGTTGGTCAGCGTCTGCTTGCGGATGTAGTCGGACGGGATCAGCTTCGCCTGGGCGTGGGTGACCTCGATGTAGTAGCCGAAGACCTTGTTGAACCCAACCTTCAGCGAAGGGATGCCGGTCCGTTCCCGCTCGCGCGGTTCCAGGTCAGCCACCCATTCGCGGGCGTGGGCGGAGGTGTTGATGACCCCGTCCAGTTCCGCCGAATAGCCGGCCCGGATGAATCCGCTGCGGTTCTGGTTGCCGGGCGCGTCATCGACGATGGCCCGGCGGACGAGATCGGCAACGTCGTCGCACGGATCGAGCGCCGCGCTGATGTCTGCCAGCGCCGGATGGCTCGCGATCAGCTCTTTCACCTTGCCGACGCCGCCCAGCGCCGCGCCGATGTGCTCCAGGTCAACCGGTGTGGCCCGGCCGCCAAGCACCCGGTTGGCCAGCCGTTCCAGGTCGGGCGTGCCCCTCAGGGCGACACGCACGTCCGCCCGCAGAAGCGCATCATCGACAAGCCGCTCCACCTGGTCCAGGCGCTGGTTCAGCACGTCGAGGCTGAGGAGCGGCTGCGTCAGCCGCCGGCGCAGCAGCCGCGCGCCCATCGGCGTGACCGTTCGGTTGAGCACGTGGAGGAGCGTCCCCTCGCGCGCGCCGCCGATCGACTCGGTCAGTTCCAGGTGGTGGCGCGTCGCTTCGCTGAGGGCCATGGTCTCGTCTGTGCTGTAGGTCGTCAGACGTTGCATCTGGCCGACGCTGCCCATCTGCGTCTCCTGCAGGTAATACAGCAAAGCGCCGGCTGCGCGGGCAGCCAGCGGCTTGCGCTCGCAACCGAAAGCGTCGAGCGTGGTCACCTGAAAGTGGCGCAGCAGCGTCTGGCGGGCGTTGCCCAGCTCGAAACGCCAGGCAGGGAGGCGGCTGACAGTCCGGACGCCGTCCGCGGGTAGCGCCGCGCCTTCGGCCAGCAACAGCTCGGCCGGGCCCAGACGGGCCAGCTCCTCCTGCAACTGGTGGCGGCTCTCCAGCTGGGTCGTGGCGAACTCGCCGGTCGTCGCGTCGGCATAGGCCAGCCCGGCGCGGAAGCCCTCTCCCGGTCCATCGCCATCGCCCGCCTCAACGACCACCGCGGCCAGGTAGTTGTTGCGTCCGGCGTCAAGCATCCCCGGTTCGATGACCGTCCCGGCGGTGAACACCCGCACGACCCCGCGAGGCATCAGCCCGTTGATGAGCTCCTGGCCCATTTGCTCGCAGAGGGCGACCTTGTAGCCCTTGGCGATCAGGCGGGCGATGTAGTTCTCGGCCGCGTGGTGGGGGACGCCGGCCATGGGCACGCGCTGGTCCTTGCCCTGCGGCCGGCTGGTCAGCACCAGATCCAGCTCGCGAGCGACAACGGCCGCGTCATCATCGAACGTCTCATAGAAGTCACCCAGGCGAAAGAAGACGATGGCATCCGGGTACTGGGCCTTCGTGTCGAGGTACTGCTTGCGGCTGGGCGTGACCTTGTCGTTAAGCATGACGAGGGTCTCTACCCTTGCGGGAACAGCCGGCAAAGCGTGTCTGCATGAAGCCGCGCATCCCTAGACCCTGATCCCGTAGTTGTCTCGCAGCGACTTGCTGACCGCTTCCCAGGTCGGATCGACCGTCGGCAACACCGGGGCCGGTAGTCCCTGGTCCTTGAAGCCGGTCGAGGTCATCAGGCAGACGACCGGGCCATCCAGCTCGAGGCTGGCTGCCAACTGGCGCAGTCCGGCCAGCGAAGCGGCGCCGGACAACTCAGCCCAGAGGCCCTGTCGGCCGAGTGCCGCCTGCGCCGCCAGCATCTCGGCGTCGGTCACCGCCACAGCCTGGCCTTCGCTCTCGCGCACGGCCAGCACGCCGCGATAGCTGTTCGAGCCGACGACGATGCTGTAGGCGGCGGTCGGCGCTTCACTCACCTGGGCCACCGGCTGGCCCGTCGCCAGGGCGCGGCGCAACGGCGCGCCGGCCGCGGGCTCGCAGGCGACCATGTGGGGCAGCGTTCTAGCCGGGCCGCGCTCGTAGAGGTCTCTGAAGCCCAGCCAGACGCCATAGAGCAACTCCGCATAGGCGGTCGGGACGAAGACGGCCGCCGGGACGCGCCCGCCCAACTGGGCGTACAGCTCGTAGGCGATGGTCTTGTAGCCCTCCGGCCCGAACGGGTGACCGGTATGGGTAGCCGTGATGCTGCTGGCCGGGTGAAAGCCGGCCCGGTGGACCAGCTCCTTCATGAGCACCTTGCGCGCCTCGCGCGGCAGCGGGACAACGGCCGCGCCATAGGCGCTGACCATCCGCCACAGGTGCGGCTCCGTGTCGGCGGTGATGAACAAGACGCAGGGCAGCCCGGCGCGTGAAGCGTAAGCCGCCGCGGCCGCCCCATGATTGCCTGATGAGGCGACGGTTACTCCGGGCGCGCCGACGGCAACGGCCGCGCTGACCGTGCACAGGTTCAGCCGGTCTTTGTGGCTGCCGGTCGGGTTGCGGCTCTCGTCCTTGATGTAGACCTCGCCGTCAAAGCCCGCCCAATCGGCCAGACGCGGCACCTCGACCAGCGGCGTGCCCCCTTCTCCCATCGACAGGCCGGGCGCCAGCGGCGGCAGGAGCGGCTGCCAGCGGCCGATCCCGGCATAAGGCGGTTGGCTGAAGAAAGCGTCGGGCAGCGGCGCGTCACTGTATCGGATCGCAAGCGGGTACTGGAGGCCGGCCGTGCTGGTCACCGGGCAGCCCTCGACCAGCGGCGGATAGAGCGGGAAGGTCAGCGCCGGGTCGCCCAGCGAGCGCTGGCCGACCGCCAGCGATAGGGGCGGCCCGCCGCGCGCCGGGCCGGTCGGGTGCGTCGTGGGCTGGGCCATGGGGCTATCGCTTTTCCGAGGACACGCGCCGATGCGCCAGCCAATCAGCCAGCCGGCTCTTGTGGCGGCCCTCCAGCTTGACCAGCGGGCGAACGGCCTTCATCGTCTCGTGGGCCGTGTCGTAGTCCATCCCCTCGGCGTGCATCAGGTACGCGGCCAGCATCGTTGCCGAACGGCCGCGCCCTTTGGCGCAGTGGATCAGCACCTGGCGGCCGTCGGCCACCTGCGCTTCTACCCAGCCGACCCCGTCCTCCAGTTGCTCCTGCGTAGGGACCGTCGCGTCGAGACACTCCAGCCGTTTGTAGGTGATGTCGTGGGCGTCGTAGAACGCCCGGTCGCCCTCGCGCTCGGCGCGCATATCGAGCACGGCACGGATGTCGTTGTCGAGCAGGAACTGGTAGTCGCGCTCGTAGGTCGGCGCGCCGCCCAGCCAGACCGTCGGCGTGATCCGGTCGAACCAGCGGTGGCCCTGGATCTGCTCGTAGTTATAGCGGATGGCCGGGTAGAGCTTGTCGAAGGTCCAATGAAAGGGGTTCATTCGACTTGTAAGCATATCCGGCCGGCGACCGGTTGGCAATGCCCGCGGCGCGGGGCGACACGCGCGCTAGCGGCAGCTAAGCCGGACCAGAATGCCGTGGCGGGGGCGCAGGGTGACAAGCGCGTGCTCCTCCACCGGGTGCTCGGGCACAACTTCCAGCCAGTAGCGCTGGGCGATGGCCGGGATGATCATCATGCTTTCCATCAGGGCGAAATGGTTGCCGATGCAGGTGCGCGCGCCGCCACCGAACGGGAAGTAAGCGAACCTCGGCCGCGTCGCCTCGAGTTCGGGCCGGAAGCGGTCGGGATCAAATTCCTCTGGCTGCGGCCAGAAAGCCGGGTGGCGATGCATCGTGTACGGGCTCATGGCAACGATCGCCCCGGCCGGGATGGCGTAGCCGCCGATCTCGTCGTCCCCCAGCGCCCGGCGGCTGATCGACCAGGCTGACGGGTACAGGCGCATGGCCTCGCGGATGACCCGGCCGGTATAGTCGAGGGCCTGGAAGTCTGCTTCCGAAGGCAGGCGGCCGTTGAGCACCCTGTCAAGCTCCTGATTCAGGCGGCGTTGACTGCCAGGGTTCAACGCGAGTAGATACCAGGCCCAACTCAGGGTATTAGCCGTCGTCTCGTGACCGGCCACGAGCAGCGACATCACTTCGTCGCGTACCTGACGGTCGCTCATCGCCCCCCCGTCCTCGTAGCGCGCGTTCAGCAGCATGGACAGCAGGTCATCGCGGGACTCATCGGGGGCCTTCCGCCGGTCATCAATGATCGAATAGACGATCCGGTCCAGCGTGGCGATCCCTTCCTGGACTTTGCGATGCCTGGGCTTGCCAATCGATACCATCGTATCGATCGAGCGGCCCACGTCATCGGCGTGGCCCGTGCTGTCATACGAAAACAGCGCCTGGCATACGATGTCGAGCGTCAGCCGGACCATTTCCTGGGCGATGTTGACCGCGCCCCCTGCGGCCGCGATTGGTTCGAGCCGCCCCAACGCGCGCTCGATCGCCTGGTGCATCTGCGCTTCGAATCGTCCCAGGGTGCGCAGGTGGAACGCGGGCTGAATCAGCTTACGTTGCTTTCGCCAGAGCGGGTTCTCGCTGGTCAACAGGCCCTGACCAACGACCGACTCAAGGATGTACTTGTTGAGATAGGTATCCTTGTTGTAGTTCGTGCCGTTCGCCAGCAACACGTGTTCGATGTAGTCAGGGTGGTTGATGAGATAGGCCGGCTCCAGCGTGGAACGATACTGCACGATGTCGCCATAATGCTGGGCCAGCCACAGGAAGAAACGTGCCGGATGGCGGATCTCATCGCGGCCGCTGGTCGTGGCGTTAGGTGGTACGCGAGTTGACGTCATGAGGTTCATACCGATTTGAGGAAACGCAGCGTCGTGCTACCGGATTCCAGGACGCGCTTGCCACGGAAAACCAACTCCCACGGATATTGTGGCATCCAGGAGACGCCCGGCAACATTTCACTTTGGGCCGGGCCGCCTTTGCCGCTGCAACCCACGGACATTTTAGCATCCAGGAGACGCCCGGCAACCTACGCAGGTAACCGTTGTGCGAATGATCCTGCTCGACGGCTCGCCATCCATCCCAAGTCATACCATTCACGTCACTGCATGGCCGTTGCTCTCACACGGCATGGCGGGCCGGAAGACGAGTAATATGGCTATACGAAGCGTCAGGGCCACGGCCAGAGCGCCTGAATGCGCGGCAACTCGATCAGTTGCACAGCCAGCGCGACCAGCACGGTCTCGCGAATGAGCCTCCCAAGCAACACCCAGAAGATGAAGATCCGCAGGTTCGTATGCACCGCCCCGGCAACGACGGTCAGCGCGTCGCCGATGAGCGGCAGCCAGGCGAAGCTCAACGTGAACGCGCCCCATCGCTCAAAGAAGTGCTCCGCGCGGTTCAGCTTGGCCTGGTCGACCTTCTGATAGCGCGACAGGATGAATCCCCCGCCCTTCAGGCCAATGGTGTAATTGATGAGCGCCCCGACGGTGCTGCCGGCCGTCGCGACCAGGACGATCGCGACCGGGCTGTAGTCGAGCGCGACCATGCCCGCCATCGCCACGCTGCCGGTGAGCGGCAACAACGACGCCGACAACAGCGACACGACAAACAGGCCGACATAGCCGAATGTTTCGATGAGCGTCTCCACACGTTGCTCGCAACGGGCCGGTGGGACACGAGCCCGACGTTGCGCCCCTGGCCAGGGCGTAATCCTATCCGGCGAACGGGCCGGCCGCAATACGAACTGACCCGGCGCTCACGACGCCGGGGATCCACAGACGTCGCTTGACACAGGGGCTGCAACGCGTTGGCGCCCGGTCGCCGGCCATGCCATGCCCCGGCGCGCCCGTTTCAACGGTGATGCGCCGGGGGGTGCATCCTGAAATGCTGCGGTGGCCGGCTCCGGGCTGAAACCGGGCGCGACCAACCGGCCGCAGCTTCTTGCCCGCGACAGGTCGATCCCCCGGTCGCATCACCGTGCGGCAAGTCGCATGGTTGCGCGTTTCGGCTATAATTCCCGGTTGTTCATCGTCACATTTCCGGCGACTGCCCCGCGCGCCCAGCGCCACAACGGGCAGCCGTCGTCGTTTCACGAGGTACAGGGATGACCCAGCGACACTTTGACCACTTTGGCGCCCGCGCCCAGCTTCCCGGCACGGACTACGTCTATTACCGGCTCGATCGGCTGGGCGCGAACGTCGCCCGCCTGCCGTTCTCGATCAAAGTCCTGCTCGAGGCGCTGCTGCGCACCTGCGATGGCTACGAGGTGATGCCGGACGACGTGACCCGGCTGGCAGCCTGGAACGCGGCCGAGCCCGCCCAGTATGAGCTGCCCTTCAAGCCCGGCCGCGTCATCCTCCAGGACTTCACCGGCGTTCCCGCCGTCGTCGACCTGGCCGCGATGCGCGCCGCCATGGCCCGGCTGGGGGGCGACCCGGAGAAGATCAACCCGATCGTCCCGGTCGATCTGGTGATCGACCACTCGGTGCAGGTCGACCAGTTCGGCTCGCAGTTCGCCCTGTTCTATAACGCCGAGCGCGAGTTCGAGCGCAACCGGGAGCGGTATGAGTTCCTGAAGTGGGGCCAGGAGGCGTTCCAGAACTTCCGCGTTGTGCCCCCGGCGACCGGCATCGTCCACCAGGTGAACCTCGAGTACCTGGGCCAGGTGGTCATGAGTGCCCCGGAGCGGGAAGGCGCCCCCGAACGCGGCCGGCGCGTCGCCTTCCCCGACAGCCTCGTCGGCACGGACTCGCACACGACGATGATCAACGGCCTGGGCGTGGTCGGCTGGGGCGTCGGCGGCATCGAAGCCGAGGCCGTCATGCTCGGTCAGCCCATCTACATGCTGACCCCGGAAGTCGTCGGTGTACGCCTGAGCGGCGGCCTGCCCGAGGGCGCGACCGCCACTGACCTCGTCCTGCGCATCACCGAGATGCTCCGCAAGCACGGCGTCGTCGGCAAGTTCGTCGAGTTCTTCGGCCCCGGCCTGAGCAACATGAGTCTGGCCGACCGGGCGACCATCGCCAACATGTGCCCCGAGTACGGTGCGACCGTCGGTTACTTCCCGGTCGACGCCGAGACGCTGAACTATCTGCGCGCCACGGGCCGCCCCGCGGAGTTGGTTGACCTGGTCGAACGCTACACCAGGGCCCAGGGCCTTTTCCGCACGGACGAGACGCCTGAACCGGCCTTCACCACCGTCCTTGAACTGGACCTGCAGAGCATCGAGCCGAGCCTGGCCGGCCCCAAGCGGCCGCAAGACCGCATTCGCCTGGCGGACATGAAGTCCTCCTTCCGCAAACACCTGCTCGCCCCGGTCGGGCCGCAGGGCTTCGGGCTGAGCGAAGCCGACCTGGCCCGCAAAGCCGAGGTCCGCAACGGCCACACCAGCGAGATCGGGCACGGCGCGGTTGTGATCGCCGCCATCACCAGCTGCACCAACACCTCAAACCCAAGCGTCATGCTGGCCGCCGGTCTGCTCGCCAAGAAGGCGGTCGAGGCAGGCCTGACCGTGCCGGCCTACGTCAAGACCAGTCTGGCCCCCGGCTCCCGGGTCGTTGAGGACTACCTGACCAAATCGGGCACCCTGCCGTACCTGGAAAAGCTCGGCTTCTACATCGTCGGCTTCGGCTGCACGACCTGCATCGGCAACTCCGGCCCCTTGCCGGAGGCAGTCAGCGCCGCCATCCAGCAGGGCGACCTGGTGGCCGCTTCCGTCCTCAGCGGCAACCGCAACTTCGAAGGGCGCGTCCACCCGGACACCAAGAGCAACTACCTGGCTTCACCGCCGCTGGTCGTCGCCTATGCCCTGGCGGGCCGGACTGACATCGACATGATCAATGAACCGCTTGGCACCGGCAAAGACGGCCGCCCGGTTTACCTGCGCGACATCTGGCCGACGAACGAGGAGGTCCGCCAGGCCGTCGCCTCGTCCCTGACGCCGGAGATGTTCACCCACCAGTACGGCAACGTCTACACCGGCAATGAGACCTGGAATCGCATCGCCCAGAGCGGCGGCGAGCTCTATGCCTGGGATCCGAATTCGACCTACGTCCAGGAACCGCCGTTCTTCACCGAGCTATCGCCCGATGTGCAGCCGATCGGCAACATCAGCGGCGCGCGCGTCCTGGTCAAAGTCGGCGACTCGATCACGACCGATCATATTTCGCCCGCCGGCTCGATCGCCAAGTCTAGCCCGGCGGCGGCCTATCTGGTCGAGAACGGCGTTCAGCCCCTGGATTTCAATTCCTACGGCTCGCGGCGCGGCAACGACCGGGTCATGACCCGCGGCACGTTCGCCAACATCCGCCTCCGTAACCAGATGGCGCCCGGCACCGAAGGCGGCTGGACGACATACCTGCCGAGTGGCGAGGTCATGACCATCTTCGAGGCCTCAACCAGGTACACGGCGGATGGAACGCCGCTGGTCGTGCTGGCCGGCAAGGAGTACGGCTCCGGTAGTTCGCGCGACTGGGCGGCCAAGGGCCCGATGCTCCTCGGCATCCGCCTGGTCATCGCCGAGAGCTTCGAGCGCATTCACCGCAGCAACCTGGTCGGCATGGGCATCCTGCCGCTCCAGTTCAAGATCGGCGAGACGCCGGAGACGCTGGGACTGGACGGCAGCGAGACCTACGAGACACTTGATCTGTCCGACGATCTCCGGCCGCGTCAGGACGTGACCGTCCGCGCGACGCGCAGCGACGGCACGGCCGTGGTCTTCCGGACGACCTGCCGGATCGATACGCCCGTTGAGGTGGACTACTATCGCAACGGCGGCATCCTGCAAACGGTGCTGCGTAACTTCCTGGCTCGCTGAGCGCGGCTGTTAACCTTCGCACGATGGCCGGCGCATGACCCTGGGACAACGCGCCGGCAAGGTTTTTGTGGACGATGCAACGAGTGAAACTGATCGCCCTGCTGGTGGGGCTTGTCCTTGCGGCCGGCTGCACGCAGGGCGCACCGGAAAGCACAGCGACGGCGCCCGTCATGGAACGGGCAAATGCCGCGCGCACGGGCGTCTACGAAGGTCCCGGCCTCCCAGAGTATCAGGACGTCAAATGGCAGTTCAAGGCGGGCGACTGGGTCTTCGGCGCGCCGGCCGTCAGCGGTGACACCGTGTTTGTCGCCAGCTATGATTACAACCTCTACGCCCTTGATCGCGAGACCGGCGCCGAGAAATGGCGCTTTCCCACCGGCAACGCCATCCTGACCGCGCCGGCCGTTGACGAGGGCACGGTTGCCATCGGCAGCATGGACGGCACGATCTACGGCGTTGATGCCGATACCGGTGAAGAACGCTGGCGGACGTCAGTGGGCGCCGGTTTTACCGCAGCGCCGGCCATCGCCGATGGGGTGGTCTACTTCGGCAGCGAGAACGGCCTGCTGCTGGCTCTCGATGCCGGAACAGGCGAAGAGCGGTGGCGCTATGATTCGTCCGCGTTTTCGATCTCCTTCTCCCCGGCCGTCGTCGACGGTCGTGTCTACACTGTCCTGAGCAATGGCACGCTTCACGTCCTTGATGCCGGCACCGGCGAAGAGGCGTGGGCCTATGACCCGGCCGAGGGCCTGACTACGATCCTCGCAGCCACCTCAGGCGTCGTGGTCGCCGATGGGGTGGTCTACTTCATGACCGCCAACGAGAATTTGCAGGGCGCGCTCCACGCAGTAGACATCGCCACGCAGAGCCCGCTCTGGCAATTCGCCACCGCCGCGGAAAACTTCACCGCGCCGGCCGCGACGGATGACCTGCTCATCTTCGGCAGCATGGATGGCGTGCTCTACGCGGTCGACCGGGCTACCGGCGAAGAGCGCTGGCGGTTCCAGACTCAGGACATCATCTACTCGGCCCCGGCCGTGGCCGGGGATTCGGTCTATTTCGGCAGCGCCGACCACAACTTCTACGTGCTTAACACCGCCGACGGCACCCCCCGCTGGCAGTTTCGCGCGGCAGGCGGCGTGTCGTCGCCGTCCCTTGCCGAACAAAACGTCTACTTCGGCAGCGAGACGGGCCATGTCTACGCCCTACGCTAGTTGCACGCTTCGCACAGGAGAATGAACCACATGAACACGAATCACAACAACGAGATCGAGACCCTGGCTGAGACCGACCTCTTCGCCGTCTGGCGGAGTGTCGAAGAAGATGAGGGCTATGTCTACCACGTCGAGCTAGGCGGCATCACGCTGCATATGATTGCCGAAGAGTGGGAGGAGCTGGTCGTCCTCATTCGCGCCGCCTCAGCCTAAGCAGCGATGCAGTCCGACCCGCGTCCAAACGACGGCGTCCCGATGATCCGGGACATGGCATCGCAGGATCGGCCGCGGGAGCGCCTGGCCCAGGTCGGGCCGGGCGCCGTCTCGACGGCCGAGCTGCTGGCCATCATCCTCCGCACCGGCGCCCACGGCGAGAATGTCCTGCGCCTGGCCGAACGGCTGCTGGCCCGCTTCGGCAACCTGGCCGGCCTGGCCCAGGCGACCCTGGCTGAGATGCAGGAGGTCAGGGGGATCGGGGAAGCGAAGGCCGTGGAGATTAAGGCGGCGCTCGAGATCGGCCGCCGCCTGACCCTGAGCGCGCCGGACGAGCGCGTGCGCATCACGTCCCCGGGAGATGCCGCCAACCTCCTCATGTCGGAGATGACGTTGTTGGACCAGGAACACCTTCGCCTGGTCCTGCTGGACACCCGCAACCGCGTCCTCCGCACTCCAACGGTCTACATCGGCAGCCTGAACACCTCGGTTGTCCGCGTCGGCGAGCTGTTCCGCTATGCCATCCGGGAGAACGCCGCGGCGATGATCGTCGCCCACAACCATCCCTCGGGCGACCCCGCTCCTTCTCCCGAGGATATCAATGTCACGCGCGAGATCGTCCGCGCCGGCAAACTCCTCGATGTGGACGTGCTTGACCACATCATCATCGGCCGCCAGCGGTACGTCTCGTTGAAAGAACGCGGGCTGGGATTTGAGCGTTAGCCGGTCACCACGAGGCCGCTACTCGACGATCAGCGAGACGTCCGATACCTCGGTGTCGAACGAGTGGCCCGAAGCGACCAGCGTCAGGCTTTCGATGATCCGCGGCGGCAGGAAACCCTGGCTGGCGAGCTCCTCTTTCAAGTCAACTTCGTAGAAGTACAACTGCTCCAGCGGCACGCGCTCGTGGGCCCGCTGGACGACGGCGCAGGAGATGCACGCTCCGGGCGTCAGGTTGTCGTCAACGGTGCCCTGGGCATAGAACCCGTGCTGCCAGACACGGCTGACGCCCGTTTCATCCACATAGTTGAGGATCACAAACAGCGGGCATTCGCTGCCCTGAACCCCGCACACGCCGAGGCTCTGGGCATTGACGCGCAGCGTGGCCAACAGCCGGAGGGTGTCGACGTCAGATACGTCCTGGTTGAGCGACTGGGTCACGCGTACGTCGGCATGACCGATGCCCTCCCGGGCGAACCGGAGCGTCGGGTCGTTGTCGTCCGTGCGGACTTCGGTGGTGCCCTTCGGCTGGTCCGGCCGTTCCACCTGCCAGGCGAAGAGCGACCAGTCTTCGAGGCCGCGGCTGAAGTCGCCATTGCGGACCAGGTTGCGAGCCGGGTCAAGCGGGCCCTGCGGTGGGCCGTCGGTCGGCACTTCAGCCCGCTCTCCGGGACGCAACGTCATCGATTCACCGGCAGCCACGATCGCTGCCAGGCCACGCTCCTGCACGGTCACCTGCGTCGAATCGTTGTTGACTTCAACCGTGTAGCGGCCCGGTTCGCGAAGGTCAACATCGCCCTGTGGCGTCGAGATCGACAGCGAAACGCCGCGCTCATCGGTCTCGGGTACGTCCAGCCGGACACGGCCGTTCTTCAGGTTGAGCCGGACACGATACGGCTGGCCGCTCATCGAAAAGCGCGGCGCGGTGGCCCGGTCGAGGTCCAGCGTCGTGTTGCTGGAGATCTGCAGCGTGGCCAGGGGGTCCTCCCCGCCCGGCGGCCGCATCGTCAGCAGCGCCGAAGCGGTGGTATCGGTCAGGATAGTCCCACTCTCCGCGACTTCCAGCGGAGGTTCACCGACCAATGCAGCCCGACGCTGCCCCAGTTCGTCATCGATTCCCACCGTGCCCTGATTCGCCTGGAGGAAGGTATCCAGCGGTGTTGTCGCGTTCCGCAGGAATGCGCTGATAGTCAGCGGAATGGTGACGCTGACAAGGAGACAGGCAAAGAAACTGCCGATGAGGATAAACCAGGCCAGCCGCTCGCGGCTGTGCCGGATGGTCTCAGTCGTCAATGGCGGACTCGAAAATCAGTGAATTTTCCGGTGGCGGAAGACCAGGAGACGTCAACCGCATCCACGCGGGCTGCCGGCGAAGCTTGCCATAGAAACGCCACGAACGCCTCCAGGACGGCCCGGTTCCCCTCGGCCACGACCTGCACCCGGCCGTCGAGCAGGTTTGCTACCCACCCCACCAGCCCGAGCCGAAGCGCTTCCTGCATCGTATAGGCGCGGAAACTGACGCCCTGCACGCGGCCGGAAACGATCGCTTCAAGCCGCTCTTGCTCCGATGACGTCATGGCCCGGATTATACCTGAGTCCGGCGCCGCGGCGAACGGCGCGGTGGGGCGTGGGGCGAACAGCGAGGTTTCGTGGGCTTGCAGTCAGCCGGCAGCCAGGTCGCGCAACAACCGGCCCGGAAGCCCGGGGCCGCCGTAGACAAGCGCCGTGTACAGCTGCACCAGGCTGGCGCCCGCGTCCCGCATGGCCCGGGCATCATCGGCCGTGGCAATGCCACCGACGCCGATGATCGGCAGGCGGCCGCCGGTTTGCCGGGCCACGTGGGCGACGATAGCCCGGCTCCGCTCGCGCAGGGGCGCTCCGCTCAGGCCCCCGGCCTCGTTGCGCGCTTCGGCATGCAGTCCGTCGCGCTTCAGCGTCGTGTTCGTGGCGATCAGGCCGTCGGCTCCGACCGTTTCAAGGACCGCCAGGACCTCGTCGATCTCTTCCCAGGTCAGGTCCGGCGCGATCTTGACGAACAGGGGCTTGCGCCGGCCGGCCGCAGCCAGGGCGCGGCCCTCCGCGACCAGCGTCGCCAGCAGGTGCTCCAGATAGCGGCCGCCCTGCAATTCCCGCAGGCCGGGCGTGTTGGGCGAGCTGATGTTGACGGCCAGATAGTCGGCATAGGGATAGACGCCGCGCATCACGGTCACATAGTCGGCCGCGGCGTCCTCCAGCGGCGTCTCCTTCTGCTTGCCGAGGCTGACGCCGAGGATCGCACCGAGCGGCTTTTCCCGCAGGGCGCGCAGGCGGGGCAGGACCCGCTCCAGCCCGCCGTTGGGGAAGCCCATCCGGTTGATCAGCGCCTCATCCTCGACCAGGCGGAAGATGCGCGGCCGCGGGTTGCCTGCCTGCGGCCGTGGCGTCAGCGTGCCGACTTCAATGTGCCCAAACCCCAGCAAGGCCAGGCCGGCGACCACGCGGGCGTCCTTGTCGAATCCTCCGGCCAGGCCGAGGGGGTTCGGAAAGGTCAGTCCGGCGCAGGTGACCGGTTGGGCCGGGATCGAACCCGCCAGACGGCGCAGGAACGCGCGGCCCGTCATGGTGCGCTCTGCCAGGCGCAGGGCGCGAACCGTCTCTTCGTGGGCTGTCTCCGGCCCCATGCGCCGGAGCGCCGGAAAGATCAGGGATTCGTAACTAGACAAGGACTTCGCCTCGGCGACGGTTGGATATCAAATGGGCAACGAACAGGATCAGCGCGGCCAACAGCGCCGCGCCTGCCCAGCGGCGTCTGGCGGTCGCCGTTTGCGCTCGTTCCACGGACCGGGTTTCACGGTCGGTTTCAGCCTGTGCCAACATGGACCGCCAGTCCGGTATGACGCCGGCCGGCGGCACGCTGTAGGCCGAATGCCATAGCGCCAGGTAGGCCGCTTCTTCCGTCGCCCAGCGTTCATTATCCCAGCCAATTTCCTCGCGGACAATCTCGCCCACGCGGGGCAGCGCCTCCGCGCCGCCGTCCGGCAACAGGAGGCCGAGACGCACGCGGCGGAGCAGCAGGTCATCCAGGTGGACGACCGCCTCCGCCCGCGCGGCCCAGCGCACTTCCGCCCACAGCAGGCTGGTGCCGGGGATCGGCGATAACTCATCCGGCCCGGCCGCCTCGACCAGGGCAGCAGCATCTGCGCCGTAGCGCCCGATCAGGCGCTGCCTGGCCCTTTCATCCAGCCCGCGGGCCGACGAGAGATCGACCGCCACCGGGTCCAGGATCGGCTTTGTGCTTTCCTCCTTTGCCTCGGGCGTCTCATCCTCTACGTCCAGCAGATGAGCACACGCCGCCAAAGCATCGCGCGCGGTCTGGGCGAAAGTCGTCAGTTTGCCGCCGGTCACCGTCAACAGGCCGTTCTCTTCCCAGACGACGTGCTCGCGTGACTCCCTGGACGGATCCGCCTTGCCGCTGCCGATCACCGGGCGGATGCCGGCGAACGAGCTAATGATGTCGGCCAGGCCGAGGTCCAGCGCCGGGAAGCGGTCGGTCACGGCCGCCATCAGGTAAGCGACTTCGTCGGCCGAAATGGTGGGTTCCCGGTCAAGCGGCACCTCGCAGTCCACGTCTGTCGTGCCGACAAGGGTGACCCCCTCCCAGGGGAAGGCAAAGACCGGCCGTCCGTCAACGGGGTGCATGAAGCTGACTGCCTGGGCGACGGGAAAGCGCCAGGCGGGAAAGACGAGGTGGCTGCCACGCAGCGGTCGGATGCGCGCAGGCGCGTCGACCTGCGCCCGGAGGAAATCGGCCCAGGCGCCCGTGGCGTTCACAACCAGGCGCGCCTTGATCTCGACCGCCGGTCCGGGCTCCTTCCCGGCGCAGTCCACCAACCGGACACCAACGACATGCCCATCTTCCCGCAAGAGCGAATCAGCCTGGACGTAGTTGATCGCCGTCGCGCCGGCGGCGACCGCCTCGCGAATGACACGCAGGACGAGCCGGGCGTCATCGGTCTGGGCATCCTGGTAGTGAAAACCGCCGGCCAGCCCCTCCGGCGTGATGTAGGGGGCCATCAACTGGAAGTCCAGCGGGCTGTAATAGCGGTGGCTCCACTGCATGGCCATCAGGTCATAGAGGGTCAGACCGGCGCCGTAGACCAGCCGGTTCATGCTGTCGTCCTTGTACTCGGCCAACAGGAAACCAAGCGGATCGACCAACCCGGCCCCTTCGTCGAGCAACTGCTCGCGGCCGGCTACCGAGGCCCGCGTCAGACCGACCTGCCCGCTCTTCAGGTAGCGCAGCCCGCCATGGACCAGCTTCGACGAACGGCTGGACGTCCCCCAGGAGAAGTCGCGCTGCTCCACCAGCAACGCCTTCAGCTTCTGCCGGGCCGCCTCGCGCAGGATGCCTGCCCCGGTGATGCCGCCGCCGATGACGACGATGTCCCAGGGTTGGTCCAGCGCGCTCCAGGTCGCGTTACGCCATTCCGGAGACCACTGCATTCTCGATGACGGCAACGTCATGGGGCGTTTCCTCCTTTCCGGATGCCGGGGGTGCCGGCAGCAACTTGCCCGGATTCATCATACCGCCGGGATCGAAGCGACGGGCGACATCGGCCAGGGCCGCAAGACCCAGTTCCCCCTTCTCGGCGACCAGGTACGGGGCATGGTCGCGGCCGACGCCATGCTGGTGGCTGATCGTCCCGCCCGCGGCGACGATGGCCCGGCTGGCCGCGCCCTTCATCGCCTCCCAGCGGGCGATCGTTTCATCCGGATCAGCCGATAGGCGGAAGAGATAGGTCGTGTAGATGCTTGCGCCGGTCGGGTACACATGCGAGAGATGGGTGAAGACGTGGACGCGCTCTGACCACGGCACCAGGGCCCCGTTCAGCGCCCCCTCGATGGCGGCCAGTGTGACCGGGACCGACTCCCAGGTCGTGGCCGTCTCCAGCGTGTCGACGCCGTAGCCGCGTTCCCACAGCGTGTTTCGCAAATACGGCGTGCGGAAGCGGCCGCGGATCCACTGATCGCCGAAGCGCCGGCCGGCATGGACGCCGCCCGCCTCTTTGGCCAGGTCGATGACGCGGGCGCGCGTATCGCGGATGCGATCGTGCCGGCCGGTGAAACCGACCAGCAGCATGCACTTCCCTTCGCCGGCGCCGCGCGCGGCCAGCATCCGCTCCAGCATGCCGATGACCCGCTCGTGGCCGGCAAGGGCCAGCGTCGTCCGCGTCTCAGCCGGCGTGCTCAGCCTCAACAGTGACACCGGCAGCCCGTCCTGGACAATGGACCGGGTGGCAAGCATGCCGTTTTCAAAGTCAGGGAAGAAGATCGCGTGGAACTCCTCGTCGGCCGGCAGCGGAGAGATCCGCACGGTCGCCTCGGTGATGATGCCAAGCCGGCCTTCAGAACCGAGGACAAGCTGGCGAAGGTCGGGCCCTGCGGCCGAGGCCGGGAATGGCGGCAGCGACAGCCGCCCGCCCGGAGCCACAAGCGTCCCTCCTGCAAAAAGGTCCTCGATCCGGCCGTAGGCGCGCGACTGCTGGCCGCTGGAGCGCGTGGCGATCCAGCCGCCCAGGGTTGAGAATTCAAACGACTGCGGGAAATGGCCAAGTGTGTAGCCGCGCGCCCGAAGCTGGGCTTCCAGTTCGGGGCCGGCAATGCCCGCGCCGAACGTCGCCAGCCGGCTGGCGGCATCGAACCGCGACAGGCCGTTCATTCGTCGGAGGCTGACCGTCAGGGCGGGCGGGCCGCCGGGTTCGGGATTGATGTGACCGACGACGCTCGTGCCGCCGCCATACGGGATCACATGGGCCCCGCTCTCGGCCGCGAAGCGCAGCAGCGCAGCCACCTGTTCGGCGTCGGCGGGCCAGGCAACGCCGTCGGGAAACGCGCCGACCCGGCCGCTACGTAACGCCACCCAGTCAGGGAAGCTCTGACCGCGCGCATGCAGCAGTCGTGGCTCAGCGCCCTCGTTGACGAGCGCGTGAGTCGCCAGGCGCGATTCCGGCACGGCTGCCAGAACCTCGCGCAGGGGCGTGTCGCGCACGGGCTCGCCCGACCCAACAGCATCGTTCAGGAAGGCGGCCGCATTCGCGGGCAATGGATAGCCAACGGTGTCGTCTCCCCAACCATTCCAGCGTCGCATGATGGTTCTTCCCTCCAGCAGCGCAGGGCCGCTACGCAGCGCCCTCCCGGCGCGCCCACAGCACCAGACTCATCTGCATCACCCGCCGGCAGACACGCTCGGCGCGCTCGGCGTCGCCGGCAAGGGCAGCCTCCCGTAATTCGCTGTAGAAGCGGCGGGAGAGGGTCCGGGCCACGGGAAAGGTGAAGTAGTCCGCGGCGATCTCCTCGTAAAAGCCCCGGAATCCGTTCAGGATAAGCGGGTAGACAGGATTGCCCGAACGCGCAGTCAGGCAGCGATGGAGTTCCCAATCGTAGCGAGCCAGGGTCGCCGGCGTATCGGGCAGCCGCTCGGCCTCGGCCAGTTTGTCGGCGACATCGGCCGCGGCTCGCCCGACTGCTTCGCGCGTATAGACGGGCGCGAGCTGCAACCGAACCTCGAGCACATGAGTCACGAAGTCAGGCGGCAGCGCTTCCTGATGCTCCACCAGTTTGCTGAGCACGTTCAGCCCGCCTTCAGCCCAGTAGTCATTGACCAGCGTCGCCTTTCCGTGGCTGACAGTCAGCCACCCGTCGCGCGTCAGGCGCTGGATCGCCTCGCGCAACGTCGGCCGCGTGACCCCAAGCTGCTCGGCCAGCTGGCGCTCGCCCGGCAACACGCTGCCGGGCGGGAAGGTTCCGTCGAGGATGCGATTGACGATCGCGCTCTCCGCGTAATCCCGCGGTCGGTAAGGGGCCGTTATCGTTGCCATGTCACTCACTGGTAAGTGGTCTTACCAGTATAGGCCATGATAGCAGGCCCGGCAGCGTTCTGTCAATCCCCGGCCGCCAATCGGGTGCCCCCTTCTTCACGTTTCGTTCACAATAGATTTACATGCTTTTCATTAGCTATTTACAGGGCAGTGTTATCGTTGATAGCTGGATTCCATCTTCGCTTTCTGCCGCCTGCCGATCGACGCCGGCGCATTCCTGGGGTGCTTGAAATATGACCACATCAAAAACCGACGCAGGTGAACCGAAGGCAGCGGGCAAAGCACCCAAGAAGCCAAAGTCCGCCGGGTTCATCGAATCCAGCCAGTACCGCCCGAATTGGCTGGAGACCGGGCCGCTCTCACCCGACATGCTGCCCCCCGCCCCGACGGGCGAGCCGGCTCCGTCCCAGCAAACCGGCGATGAGCTGGCCGAACGCATGGCGGCGCTCGACCGTCTGTACGCCGACCAGGATGCCGAGGGCCTCCCATCTGCTTCTGACAATCGCATCCATATCTTCCGCGAACCCGACGGGGCCGAGACGGAGACGACGGCCGCACCCGGTGAGGATGCAGTCCTCGCGGCCGCCCTGCTGGTCACCGAGGAAGAAGGGGCTGATCGCGCGGCCGCTGCCGTCGCTGTCCCGCCGGCGGCCGCCGAAGCCGAGGGGCTCGTGGAGTCCACGCCGGCGCCTGCGATGGCTCCCGGTGGAGAGCTTGAGGACCCGGCGGTCGATAGGCCGGTCACAGGCGTCGACTCGGAAGCGGCCACCACCCGCCTGGAACCCCGGATGGTCGCCGCGGCGGCCGCGGCGGCCGTGCTTGACGATGTCGTCACAGCGCCGGTCGCCGCCGGGATCGACCCGATCGCCGTGCCGCAAACCTCGGCCGCTCCCACAACCGCGGTCAAAGCGCCCGCGCAGCCCGCACCGGAACACCATTCCGGCTTTGACAAAACATCGCGGCGACTGCTACTTGCCAGCCTGGCGCTCTTTGGGCTGGCCTTGCTGGCATATCTCGTCAACCCGTTCCAGCGTCTGGCGCTGGGAACAGCTTCCCTTGCCCGCCCAAGCCAGCCGACCGGCCTTCCGGC
>CAYRBP010000009.1:58869-87936 GCA_964422535.1 uncultured Ardenticatenaceae bacterium
ACGTTCCTCTTCGACGCCAAAGAAAGGCAGGATCCGCTGTTCTTCCCGATTCCATACGTCGTCTCGGCCGAAGACGGGACGACGGACTTCAGTCTCGTTGGCGACTTCCAGGGCTGGGACCTCGCCGATCCGAGCGGGAAGTTGCGCCAGATCGGGCCGGGCGTCTACCAGCAGGTCAGGCGCATCGCCCAACCGGGGACGCACGAGGCATATATCGCGGTCGATAGCACGGACCAGGCAGTCGACGCCTATGGCCGGACGAGCGAGCCGATCCCGTTCCAGTTTGAGACGAAGCAGCGCGGAGACACCGTCGTCTTCCTCCTGGACACGAACCGCGGCCGCGCGTCGGTGCTCTATGACATGCCGCCGCTCATGACCCAACTGGCATATGGGCCCGGCTATCAACTCATCAGTCTGGCGCTGGCCCTGTTGGGCGCCTTGTTGCTGGGCTGGATGTTGTCGCGCCTGGTCTACATGCGCAATGACCACCACTGGCTGGACGCAGGCTGTCCGAACTGCGGCAAGCACGAGTTGATGCGCATCGGCCGCCAGCCGAGCGACCGCTGGCTGCACAACTTCGGGCTTCCTGCCTATCGTTACCAGTGCCGCGAGTGCACCTGGGAAGGTGTCCGCCTCAGCGAAACCGGCACGACGGTGTCGCCGAAAGCCAGGACGGTCAGCCGCTGACGTTACCCCGAAGCGTCGTCATCCTCTTCGGTGTGGGTCTCGCGCTCGTCGAGCGATTGCCCCGTTCCCAGCCCAATGGCGACGCGGTGGACGCGGGCATCGAAGGGATCGAAGCCCATCTCCATCAGCAATTCGTCCGGGCGGCCGAAACGCCCGGGAGCCTGTTGAAGGCGCGTCCGTAACGTTGGCCCGTCGTCGCTCCCGTCTTCGACCGTCAGGTCCAGGATCAACGGCCGCAGGTCATAGAGTTGTGGCTTCTTGTCCTTCTTTCTCGCCCGTTCCAGCTTTTCGGCCCCAAGCAAGCGGCCTACCTCGGCGCGCAGCGCACTCACGTCCACCCGGTCCAGGAAGCTGATCACATAGGTGGATTCGGCCAGGCACTGTTGCAGTGACGGCGCATCCAGGGGGACTTCTTGCAGCGCGCGCAGGCCCAGACCCGGAGGCAGGGCCGCACGAAGCCGCTCAGCGGCCGATTCCGGGGCGACAACCTCGGTCAGCCAGAGATCGGCCAGTTCTGCTTCGCTCGTGTAGCCCAAGGGCAACGGCGCAGCCAGGGATAGACGCGGCCGGCGATTGAACCCCTGCGAGTAAGCGGCCGGCAACCCGGCGCGGTTGAGGGTGCGCTCCAGTGCGCGAGCCAGATCGAGATGGCCAATGTAGCGGGCCGGGCCTTCTTTGCTGAAGGTCAGGCGCAGCCGCTGAACGGCACGGGCGGGCTCAGAGCGTGATTCCACAGCGCAAGGTTTACCACGTTTGGCCCGCGCGACCAACGCGTCCAAGTGCCTGACGCCCCGTTTCGGCTAGAATCCCCGTCTATGGATGCATCTCGCCGCCGCAGATCCCGCACCCTGGCGCTGCTCGCCTACCTGGCGCTCCTGGCCGGCTGTGTCCGTCCCGGCCCCGACGCCGCGATCGAGATGACCGGTGTCACCCCGATCGGTGTCGAGGCAGAAGGAAACGGCCAGGACGAGGCGCCCGTCGTCGCCCAGCTCGGCACGCCCCTGCCCACGTATGTGGGTGTGCCGACACGCGACGACCCGCACTATGAGATCGGCGGCAACGCGGGCTCGGCCCTGACCCACATCGTGGCTCCCGGTGAAACGCTGGGGATCGTCGCCCAGCAGTATGCGACGACGATCGAGGAACTCGTCAGCCTCAATAACCTGAGTAACGCCGACCTGATCCAGGTCGGCCAGCAGCTCGTTGTTCCAGGCCAGGCCGCCCCACCCAGCTACGGCCCGACATTCAAGATCATTCCCGATAGCGAGCTGGTCTACGGCCCCGGCGCGCGCGCCTTTGACGTCCGAGCCTTCCTGGAATCGCTCGACAGCGTCCTGTTGCAGGTCGAAGAGGACGTCGAGGGCCAGATGCTGTCGGGCCCCGAGATCATCCAGCTGGTGGCCGAGCGCCATAGCGTCAACCCGCGCCTGCTGCTGGCCGTTCTGGAGTACAAGGGGACCTGGGTCACCCGCGACGACATGGCCGAGATCGCCGGATTCATGGGCAACGCCGGGCCCGGCTCAATGTCGCTCTACGGCCAGTTGAGTTGGGCGGCCAACCAGCTCAACCTGGGCTTCTACGGCCGTGCTGACGGCGGCCTGCGTAACGTGTCCGTCGCCGGCGAGCCGGTGTTCTTCGACCCCACGATCAACCACGGCACCGCCGGCGTGCAGCAGTTCCTGAGCGCAGGCGCTAACGTGACGGTGGACGGCTGGACGCGGGATGCTGGGCCGGATGGCCTTTACAGCACCTATGAGGCGCTGTTCGGTAGCCCGTTCGCCTATGCCATCGAACCGTTGCTGCCGGCGGACCTTCAGGCGCAGGCGCTGTTGTTGCCCTGGGCTCCGGGCGAGACCTGGTATTACACCAGCGGCCCCCACGGGGCGTGGAACAGCGGCTCCGCCTGGGGCGCGCTCGACTTTGCCCCGCCCGGTGAACAGCTTGGCTGCGTCCAGAGTGACGCCTGGGTCACGGCGATGGCCGGCGGCCTCGTCGTCCGGAGTGGCTTCGGGGCAGTGGTGGTTGACCTGGACGGAGACGGGGACGAGGGGACGGGCTGGGCCCACACCTACATGCACCTGGAGACGCGCGACCGTGTGGCCGAAGGCACAACGGTTGAGGCAGGCGACCGGCTCGGACACCCCTCGTGCGAAGGCGGATTCTCCAACGGCACCCATCTTCACATCGTGCGCAGCTTCAACGGCCGCTGGATAAGCGCCGACGGCGACTTGCCGTTCAACCTGAGCGGCTGGGTGTCGCAGGGGCTGGGCAGCGAGTACGACGGCCTGCTCGTCCGCGGAGACGAAACGCGCGAGGCCTGCGCCTGCCGCGATCCGATCAACGCAATCACCCATTAGCGGGCAACGCGCCCCGCTGATCACGTCTGGCGAGAGATCATCGGGCCGAGCCGACGGCCGCCAAGCAGGTGCATGTGCAGGTGGTAGACTTCCTGACCCCCGTCGCGGTTGCAGTTGACGATCAGCCGGTAGCCGCTTTCGGCGATGCCCTCTTCGGCCGCGATCCTGGCCGCCACCCGCATCATTCGCCCGGCGGTCACTTCGTCCTCCTCCGTCAGATCGTTGGCCGTCGGGATGGGGCGATTGGGCACGATCAGGACATGGGTCGGGGCAGCCGGGTTGATGTCACGAAAGGCGGTCACCAACTCATCCTGGTAGAGGATGGTCGCCGGAATTTCACCCTTCACGATGCTTTCAAAAATGGTCGTCATGGGTTGCTCCACAGAGATCAAGCTTCGGTAAAGCGCCGTCCGTTGTACAGGCATTCCGCGGCAACGGCAAGCTGGTATAATGCTATGGGGGCGGGTCGATCCAGTTCGCCCGCCCATGAACGATAATGAGCAGCATCGCGCCGCTTCGCAGCCCCACACCGACGATCGACATCTACATCCGCCTAGCCCAGTACCCGGTCCTGGCAGACAAGATACGCGCGCGCATGCGGCACGAGTTGTTCCAGCGCGGCATCGTCGAAGAAAGTGTCTTTGAGCAGCAGGTGCGAGAGCGGGCCATCGAATCGCAGCGCCGCGAGCGGCTGCTTGATCCGTATGGCCAGGAGGAGTCGGCCGTCTGGCAGAAGCGCAAGGCGCGCGTCCGGGACTTCCATACTGACGCCTACTTCGCCGACAACCTCGGCGGCGCGATGCTGGAGCAGATCATCCAGGAGATCCTGCGCAGCCAGCCGTCTCCGTCTGTCTCGAGCGAGCTAACCTTCAACCCGGAGATCGCCCCCTGGGAGTTGCTCTTCCGGCAGGGCGAGATCTATGAGCAGCTGCCCGCGGCCGAACGCGAGAAGGTCAACCACCATCTTGAAGAGATCAAAGTCGTCCTGATCAAGCGGATGATTAGCGACCAGTTGCCCTATATCGGCATCGCGCGCCAGATCTTCACCATCGCCGACCTGCGCGATATCTATCTGAGGCGGATCGGCACCGGCAAGATCGGCGGCAAGGCGGCCGGACTCATGCTGGCCTGGAAGATCCTGCAACTGAACGATCCGGAAGCAAGCTTCGATACCAGCCGGTCGGTCGTCATCCCCGACTCATACTTCCTGGGCACGGAAGTGATCTACGAGTTCCGGCTGCTGAACGATCTCGACTACGTGATGAACCAGAAGTACCGGTCGCTGGCCGAGATCCGCGACGAGTACCCGGCAATCGTCGAAGCCCACCTGCAGGGCCGCTTTCCGCCGTCGATCGTCGACCGGCTGCGGGACGTGCTGGCCGGCATGGGCAAGAGCCCGCTCATCGTCCGCTCGTCGAGCCTGCTCGAAGACAACTTCGGCTTCGCCTTCGCCGGCAAATACAACAGCTACTTCTGCCCGAACCAGGGCACGCCGCAGGAGAACCTGCGCGACTTGCTGGATGCCATCCGCCGCGTCTACGCCAGCACGCTCAACCCCGACGCCATCCTCTACCGCCAGCAACACGGCCTGATCGACTATGACGAACGCATGGCCGTGCTGATCCAGAAGGCGGAAGGTCAGCAGTACGGCCGGTACTTCTTTCCAACCCTGGCCGGCGTTGGCTTCAGCCGCAACCCCTTCCGCTGGAACAGCAAGATCGAGCGCGAGGCGGGCTTCCTGCGGCTCGTGTGGGGCTTCGGTACGCGGGCCGTCGAGCGGGTCAGCCACGACTACCCGCGCATGATCGCCCTCAGCCACCCGCAGTTGCGACCGGAGACGACCGCCAAGGCCATCCGCCAGTATTCGCAGTGGTATGTCGATGTCATCGACCTGCCCAGCAATAGCTTTCAAACGGTACCCGTCCGCGACGTACTCGACACCGGTTATCCGTTCCTGCGCTACATCGCCTCCGTCAACCACGGTGACTACTTGCAGGAGCTCCTGTCGCTGGGCTCGGTCAGCGATGAGGACGAATTCGTCCTGACCTTCAACTACCTGACCCGCGACCGGCGTTTCGTGGACTTGATGCGCACGGCCTTGCAGCGGCTCGAAAAGGCCTACGGCCGCCCGGTCGACATTGAGTTCACCGTTGAAATCGAACCGAACTACCCACAGCCCGACTATCGGCTACACGTGCTCCAGTGCCGGCCGCTCAGCCAGCGCGCAGAGGGCGGCCCGGTCGTCATCCCCCGAACCATCCAGCCGGACCGCATCCTGTTCACCGCCAACCGGCTGGTCCCCGACGGCCGGGCCGAGGACGTGCGCTTCATCGTCTACGTTGACCCGCTTGTCTACTCCCGTATGCCGACCCGCAACGTGCAGCATGAGTTGGGGCGGGTCATCAGCCGGCTCAACAAACGCCTTGAAGGAGAGCGGTTCGTCCTCCTGGGCCCCGGGCGCTGGGGCAGCATGAACATCGATCTCGGCGTCCATGTCAGCTATGGCGACATCTTCAATACCAAAGTGCTGGTCGAGATGGCAATCGCCCAGGACGGTCACATGCCGGAGCTATCCTATGGCACCCACTTCTTCCAGGACCTGGTCGAAGCGGGTATTCACTCGCTGGCCCTGCACATCGCGCCGGGCGAGTCCACGCTGAACTGGGACTTCTTCCGAGACGCGCCGAATTCACTGGCGGAGTTGCTCCCGCTCGATGCCGGCCTGGCGCCGTACCTCAAAGTCATCGACCTTGATGCACTGCCGGGACGGCCGCGGCTGAACGTGCTGATGGACGGCGCCAATGATGAGGCGATCGGTTACCTGAAACCATGAACGACCGCTCGCACCTCGGCGAACACTCGCTCCGCAGCATCACGCCGACGATCGACACCTACATCAAGTTGGCCCAGTACCCCATCCTGGCCGACCGCATCCGCGAGCGCATGCGCCAGGAGTTGTTCCGGCGGGGCATCATCAACCCGGACCAGTTCGAGCGCGAAGTCGAACAGCTTAGCCTCGCTTCGCAACGGCGCGAAGGTCTGGCCAACCCATTCGCCGAAGAAGACGCGGGGTCCTGGCAGCTTCGCAAGGAACGCATCCGCGATTTCCATACGGACGCCTACTATGCCAACAACCTCGGCAGCGCGCGGCTGGACATGCTCATCGAGGAGGTCCTGAGCGACCGCTCGCCCGCGCCGACCGCGGGCGGGTTGAATTTCAACCCCGAGATCGCTCCCTGGGAGCTCCTCTTCAAACAGGGCGAGGCCTATGAACGCCTTCCCGCGGCCGAACGCGAGCCCTATGCCCACCACCTGGAGGAGATCAAGGTCGTTCTGATCAAGCGGCTGATGAGCGACCAGCTCCCCTACATCGGCGTGGCCAAGCACATGCTGACCGTCGCCGACCTTCACCGCATCCACCAGAGCCTGATCGGCACGGGCAAGATCGGTGGCAAGGCGGCCGGCATGATCCTGGCCTGGCGTATCCTGCAGCCGGTCGAGCAGGCATTTGGTCAGGGGGCGATTGACATCCCCGACTCCTACTTCATCGGCACAGATGTCATCTACGAGTTCTTCCTGATGAACCGGCTGGAACATTACATGAACCAGAAGTACCGGCCCATCCGCGAGATCCGGGAGGAATATCCGCGCATCGTCGACGCCTTTCTCCTCGGGCGGCTGCCGGACTACGTCGTTGCCCAGGTCGCTGAGGTCCTGGCCTCGCTGGGCAACAGCCCGTTGATCGTCCGCAGCTCCAGCCTGCTGGAGGACAATTTCGGCTTCTCGTTTGCCGGCAAGTACAGCAGCTACTTCTGTCCCAACCAGGACACGCCGGAAGCGAATCTGGCGTGCGTCCTGGACGCCATCCGCCGTATCTATGCCAGCACGCTCAATCCCGACGCGTTGCTCTACCGAAAGAACCACAACCTGATCGACTATGACGAGCGCATGGCCATCCTCATCCAGCGGGTCAGCGGCCGCTTCCACGGCCGCTACTTCTACCCGGACGCGGCCGGCCTGGCGTTCAGCCAGAACCCCTTCAACTGGGCGCCCGAGATCAACCCGGAGGACGGTTTCATGCGTATCGTCGCCGGGCTGGGCACGCGCGCGGTCGAGCGCGTCTCGCAAGACTACCCGCGTCTCATCCCGCTGAGCCATCCCGAACTGCGGCCGGAACAGACGCCCGAAGCCCAGCGCGTCTACTCGCAGCGACTGATGGCGGTCGTGGACTGCGAAGAAAACAAACTGGTCACCGTTCCTTTTCGCCAGGCGCTGGCCCCCGACCTGCCGGGCCTGTCGTGCATCGTCTCGACCGGCGAAAGCGGCGTGCTGGAGCCGGTCGCCCCTGGCACCGTGTTACGACCGGGGGACGATCCGGTGATCACCTTCGATGGGCTGGCCCGGAATGCCCACTTCATTAGCATGGTCCGCGAGGTCCTGGACAGGCTCGAGGAAGCCTACAACGGCCCGGTCGACGTCGAGTTCGCGCTTGATCTTCAGGGCGCGCTTGGTTCGCCCGAGTCCGCTGGCGAAGTCGTTCCGCATTTCCGCTTTCATATTCTCGAATGCCGGCCGATGCACAAACGGCGGCCGTCCCTGTCGGCGTTCGAACCGGCCGAAATACAGCCCGATGATGTGGTCTTCAGCATGCCGTCGCTGCTCCCGGCAGCGCACCTGACCGGCATCCGTTACCTGGTGTTCATCGACCCGGACGGCTACTATCACCTGGAGGATGAACCGGACCGGCTGAGCGTATCCGACGCCCTGACGCACCTGAACGATCGTCTCCCGGTCGGTGAGTTCGCCATCATCGGGCCCGGTCGATGGGGCAGCCTGAGCAGTCGCCACAGCGTGCCGGTCAGCTACAGTGACATCTGCAACAGCCGCTTCCTGGTCGAGATCAGCCCCAGTTACAGCCCCGCTCCGGAACTGGCCTTCGGCACCGATTTCTATGAGGACCTGACCGAGGCCGGCATCCTGGTGCTGGGGATGCAACCCGGCGGGCCGGCCACAACGATGCGCTGGGACCTCCTGCGCGAGGCGAGCAACGACCTTGCGGCGTACCTGCCGGAGGCGGCCGGTGTCGCTCCCTATCTGCGGGTCATCGATCTGGCGAAGTCGACCGGTGCGGAGCTGGAACTGGTGGTGGATGATGCCGCCGACCGGGCGATCGGCTACCTGATCCGCGCCGAGAAGAAGGACGAAACGACCGCGGGCTAAGCGCCGGCTTCAGCCAGCAGCGCGGCCATCAGGCTCCTCTCCCCTGCCTCGTCGACGACCTCCCCGTCCAGTCGCGCCGCCAGCAGCCGGTCAAGGACATCGGTGTACAGCCGGCTTGGCGGCAGACCCAGCTTCCGCAAGTCATCGCCCGTGACAATTGTCCGCACGTGCCGGTAGTCGGTCATGTAGCGGTCAAACCACTCATTGATTTGCGGCGACAGGTCGAGCATGCGGACGGTCAGAAGGACACGAGGCGGATACAGCCTCAGTTCGCGCTCAATTTCGCTCGGCCGCGCCGCCGCCGGCAGCGCCCCGAGTGCCTCGCGCAGGTCATGGACCGCCAGCAGGTCATCCAGCGTGCGCTTGCGAACGCGCAGCCGGCGGGCCACGCCTTCTTGTAGCGGCCGCTCGAACGGCGCCAGCCACAGGGCGAAGTAGTAGAACACCTCCGGGCCGTCCCCATAAGTCTCGCGCCAGACGGGGTCCGCCGCCAGGACGGGAATGCGCGCGAAGGCGATGGCGGATTCCGGCCGCCAGCACAGCCCGGAAAAGAACGCCTCCAGGACGCCGAGCCCATCCAGTCGCTCCATCACGCGTACCGGGTCAGCCTCGTGCAGGGCGAGCTCGATCTCGTTGCGGATGCGGTCGCCCGTCACGCGTGACAACATCGGCAGCGCGGCGTCTATCAGGGCCGCCGTCCCCTCCTCGATGGTGAAGCCCAGGCGCTGTTCCAGCCGGACGGCCCGCAGGATACGCGTCGGGTCGTCGATGAAGCTGAGGCTGTGCAGGACGCGGATCAGCCCGCGGTCCAGGTCGCGGCGGCCGCCGTAGAAGTCAAGTAACTGGCCGAGGTGAGCGCCGTCAAGCCGGATGGCCAGGGTGTTGATCGTGAAGTCCCGGCGGTGCAGGTCAAGCTTGATCGATCCTGGCTCCACGTCCGGCAACGCTGTCGGCCGGCGATAGAACTCCTTGCGGGCGGTGACGAAGTCGAGTGTCGCGGGCAGACCTTCGCCGGTCCCGCGCCACTCCGCGCCCAGACTGCGGGAAGCGCCGACGGCCTGCCAGACGTCAGGCTCGAGGAACCACTTAGCCGTGCCAAAGCGGTCGTGGCTGTGAGCCTCGCCACCGAAACGACCCTGCAACTGCTCGACCAGCCGGATGGCGTCCCCCTCAACGACGATGTCAAGGTCTGTAGGCCGCTTGTCAAGGAGCAGGTCGCGCACCAGACCGCCAACCAGATAGACGGGCATCCGCAGGTCAGCGGCTGCGTCACTGATGGCCTGGACCAGGGCCCAGAGGGCCGGCGTGAGGGTCGCGGCTAGACGCTCGCGCAGGTTAGTCTCGGGCGATTCGGGTCGCGGCTCGAACAGGGCGTTCAGCAGGTCGGTCCGGGTGACGATGCCGATCGGCGTCCCTTGACCGGGGCCGCCGGCCCCGTCGTCCTCGGCGAGGACCGGTATCTGCCCCCACCCTTCGGTAGCCATCAAGGTCTGAACGTGCTGGAGTGAATCCGACGGCCGGACCGTGACCGAGCCACTCCGCATGACCCGGCTGACCGGGAGGTGGCCCAGTTCGTGGCTCATCGTGCGGTCAACGGCGCGCCGGGTGATGAGGCCAACGACGCGGCCGCCGGCGTCTACCACGGGGAATCCCTCATGCCCGAGACGCTGCATCAGCGCGGCCACATCGGCGACAGTTGAATCGGCTGCGACGGTCTGCACGCCGTACGACATCAACGCCCCGACGCGCAGCATCGGCCTGATGCTTTGCTCCAGCAGGGGCAGCAGACGCTCGCGAACGTCAGCCAGCCCGGCGCCCACAACCATCGCCGCGGCGGCGCGGTTGTGCCCGCCGCCGCGAAACCGGCGAGCGATCGCGCCGACATCAATGTCGTCGGTCGAGCTTCGAGCGACGAACTGGACGCCGTCGCTCAGCTGGACCAGGACAAAGAGCGCGTCCGGCGTCAGCGTCTCCCGCAGCCGGTGGGCAACCGAGGAGATCTCATCGTCAAAGCCTTCCGGCGCCACGGCCCCGGCGATGACGATCGGCCGTTCCTCGATTCGGAGCCACTCAACCTGGTGCAGCAGTTCGGTGTACAGGGCCTGCTGCGCGTCGGACAACGCGACGTTGAGGAAACGGCGAGCAACCGAGAGCTGCGCCTCCTGGTCCAGAAGCCAGGCGGCCGCGCGAACGTCCCGCGCGGTGGTCGTGTCATAGCTCAGGCTACCCGTGTCCTCGTAAATGCCCAGCAGGAGCAGCGTCGCTTCTTCCGGGGTGATGAGCAGGCCACCCTGCTGGAGCTTCTCCACCAGCAGCGTGCTCGTCGCCCCCACCGCTTCGACCTCGTAGGTCCAGTCGCCCTTTGGCTCGTGGCCGAGATGGTGGTCAATGACATGAACCGCCGGCGACTTCGCCAGGCCGCGGATGTTGCTGATGGTCTGCGTATCCACGAGCACGACGGCGTCAACCAGTCGCCTGCGCCAGTCGTCCGCCCGCACAAACGGGAGAGCGTCCCAGTACAGGTTGAGGAACTGCTGGACGTTGCGGTTCAGATGGCGCGGCAAGATGGCCGTCGCTTCCGGGTAGAGCTTCTTGGCCCCAAGCTGCGACGCGACGGCATCGAAGTCCGACTTCTCGTGTGTCAGGATGACCCGCATAGGGCAATTATACACGATGCCGGAGCCCATCGGCCGCGAAAGCCCCCACGCGTTCGGGTGCAGGGCCGCCGGGCCGGTCGTCTCCCCTCGCCTATGCCGCGGCCGCGAGGGAGGCCCGAGCCGACCGAACTATCCGGCGACTGAAAAACCCAGACCGCGTACAAAGGGCAATTGACAGATTAGAACACGTGTGCTAAATTGTCGTAGCAGAGGACGGTGCGTTCTCAGATAGAGATAGCAGGCTCCCCGCGCCGGGGGACGGCCGGCGGCAGTGAAACATAAGTGAGGTCAGACATGAGGAGAGAACAGCCTTTCGCGACATCCTTGTCAAGCGTCTTTGACGGACACCACATCTCGCTCTCGCGCAAGGCGATCGTCGCCGCGATCCTGGCGATAGCGCTCATCGCCTTCGAAGTCTTCAACTTCGATACGACCCAGTTCGCATTGCGCAACCTGCTGGGTGACGTGCGCTTTGGGGGCGTCTTCTGGGCGACGATTCTGGCCGTCGCCTTCTGCGCCATCGACTTCGCCGGCCTGGTGCGAATCTTCACCCCCCAGCGCGGCCGGGAAGAGCCAAAGGCCGTCTGGTTCCTGCTGGGGGCCTGGTTCCTGGGGACGATCGCCAATGCCGTCATGACCTGGTGGGCTGTGTCCGTGACCCTGCTCAGCCATGAGTTTGGAAATGAAGTGCTGAGCCGCGAGCAGTTGCTTCGCTACGTGCCCGTCTTCGTCGCCGCGCTGGTCTGGCTGACGCGCATCCTGTTCATCGGGGCGTTCTCCGTCGCGGGCGAAGAGGTCTTCGATCGCCGGCAGACGCTGAAGGCCGGCTCCGGGGGCGGCGGCAGCAAGAGCCAGCCGAAGTCCGACGTCGTGCAGCCGGCCGGCGCGCGGACAGCACCCACCCAGGCGACCCCCAGGCCGGCCGCAAGCGGCCAGCCGCGCCAGCACGCACCGCAACAGCCCGCCGCGGCGCGACCCGCAACCGTCCCGCGCCAGGCGCCGCCACCGCGACAGCCGGCGCCACAACCACGTCCGGCCGCCCCTCCGCCGACTCCGGCGGCGCCTGCGGTCACTTACGAACCTGTTGACGATCCGATCGTCGCTCCCACGCCGCCACCTGTCAGCAGCCACTCGAGCGTCATGCCGGAAAGGCCGGAGTCCCGCATTCGCCAGCGCCCGCCAATGCCCGGCGGCCAGGTGCGCTATCCGACCTCGTCGAACGTCCGCGCCCAACCGCGCGATGACAACTTCCGACAGCTCTAGCGCCGAAAGCAAAAGGTTGCGATCATAGCCCGACTGGATTGGACCCGGAGGCAGCACGAGCGATATGACTTACTATCTTGTTGAGTCGCCACTGAGCGAGCCCGCCGTGCCGGAAGACGCGCCGGAGGAATGGGTAGACGACGAGTGGTGGCCGATCGAGTACGACGAGGTCCTCGTTCCGGACCCGATGGTGGCCGTCCAGCGACGGATGATGATCATCCTGCTGGCTGCGGTTGTGTTCCTGGCCGGCTTCGGTCTAATCGCCGCGCAGAGCGGCCGCGCCGGCAGCGCGCCGGCAGCGGCCGGGGCGGGCCAGGCGGTAGAGCAGGCCGCTGATAGCCCGATGCAGCCGCCGGCTGTCACGGGGTCCATCGCCCCGCTCTTCACCCGCGAGGTCCAGCACTGGGCGCCGCAGATCGTCTCCTGGGCGGCTCAGGTCGGCGTCGACCCGAACGCGGCAGCGACGATCATGCAAATCGAATCGTGCGGAGACCCGAACGCCGTGTCGGTCGCCGGCGCGCAGGGCCTGTTTCAGGTGATGCCCTTTCACTTCACGGACGGGGAGAACATGCAGGACCCCGATACGAACGCCCTCAAGGGCCTCAACTACTTCGCCGATCGCCTTGAGCAGACCGGCGGAGACGCCGGCCGCGCCTTCGCCGGCTATAACGGCGGCCACGTCGCCGCAGGCGGCAGCTGGGACAGTTGGTATCCGGAGACCCAGCGGTACTACACCTGGAGCACCGGCATCTACAACGACGCCCTGGCCGGCGGCGCGACGAGCGCTACCCTCGACCAGTGGCTGGCGGCCGGCGGCGCCGGTCTGTGCCGCCAGGCGGCCGAACGCCTGGGGCTGGAGTAGGCTCGTTCCTCGTCTGGCCTGCGTTTTGCCGGGAGCCGCGGTGTGGTCGCCGCGGCTCTTTTTGTTCCGATCTGGACTATAATAGGGTTACGCAGAGCCGCCCGCTGGCGCGCTCGCTGTTGGGTGTAGACTTGAATAGGAGGCTGCTGAATGTCCATTTCGATCACCTGGCATGGTCACGCCTGCCTCTCCCTCAATGTTAACGGATTCGCCGTGGTCGTGGACCCGTTCTTCGCCGGCAACAACCCGGCCGCCCGTACCAGGGTGGACCAGGTCCCGGCCCAGTACATCCTTCAGACTCACGGCCATGGCGACCACATCGCCGACACGCTGGCCCTTGCCACCCGCACCGGGGCGCTGATCATCGCCAACGCCGACATCTGCGGCTGGCTGGGCCGCCATGGGTACGACCATACCCATGGCATGAACATCGGCGGCGGCTACCAGTTCCCTTGCGGCCATATCAAGATGACGCTGGCGCTGCACAGCTCAGGCCTGCCCGACGGCGCATACGGAGGCGACCCGGGCGGGTTCGTTATCTCGACGGGTGACCAGCGGGTCTATGTCGCCGGGGATACGGCGCTGTTCTCCGATATGAAGCTCATCGGCGACATGGGGCTGGACGCGGCAGTATTGCCCATTGGCGATAACTACACCATGGGCGCAGAAGATTCGATTGCGGCGATCAACCTGTTGCGGCCGAAGGTCGTCATTCCGTACCACTACAACACGTGGCCGGTCATCAGCGCCGACACGAGCGCCTGGACCGAGATGGTCAAGGCACGCACCACCGCCACGCCTGTTGTCCTCGGTATCGACGAGACCTATACGCTGTAGGGCGGAGTCACCTGATGGATCGGTCCGGCGCGGCCGGCTATGACAGGGGCATATGGGCGCTCGAGCAGTCCGGGCTGAGCGGTCTTCGCGTCGCGCTGGTGGCCGATCTGAGCGGGGAGGTACTTGAACTGGGAGCGGGAACCGGGGCGAACCTGGGCCACTATTCGCCGGCCGCGAGGCTGACCGCGATTGACTTGCGCCCGGGACACCTGGCCGCCGCGGCCGACAAGCACCCCGTTCGCCGGGGAACGCGCCTCCTGGCCTGTGCGGATGCCGAGAAGCTGCCGTTTTCTGACGGCTGTTTTGACGCCGTCGTGGCCACCCTCGTCTTCTGCAGTATCGGCCGGCCCGCGAGCGCGCTGGCCGAGGTGCGGCGCGTCCTGCGGCCGGGCGGCAAGCTGCGCCTGATCGAGCATGTCCGCGGCCAGACGAGGTTCACCCGCCTGCTGACGGACACGCTCCATCCATTCTGGTTTGCCCTCCAGGGCGAGTGCCACCTCAACCGCGACACGGCCGCGACTGTCCTCCAGTCCGGCTTTCGCATTGAGCGGTCAAGCCTGCGCTGGCGCGGCATCCTGCAGATCATCGACGCGTCTGCACCCTGAGGATGTCCTCACTTTGATGCGTCGAAGGCTTCGACCTGCTCTTCCAGGTAAGCGGGAGTGCCCGTCACGCGCTGCTGCAGTGCCGTCGTGACGCGGCGGCGCAGTCGTCGCTTCAGCATTTGCACGGCGAGTTCCGGCTCCATGAAACGGAACTCGCTGATCTCACGCGGCGGCACGGTGATGAAGGCGGCCTGCTCCGTTGAAAGGGTGCCGCCATCGAAGATGAAGTTCAGGCTCTCCGTGCGCTCGGCCGTCTCCGGGTTATAGTCCACCACCAGAAGCCGAAGCGGCCGCCACTCCAGGCCAAGCTCCTCCCAGATTTCGCGGATGCAACCCTGAAGCGGCGACTCGTTCGCCTCGACGGTGCCGCCCGGGATCTCCCAGCCGTCTTTATAGGTCGGGTTGACGATCAGCAGCTGGCCGGCCTCATTGAATAGAAGGCATCCGGCCGAGATGCGTTTCTTCGGCAGGCGCTTCTGATACGCCTTGCGGTTCACTGTTGCCATACGCGCTTCCGAAATCGATCGCTGATTTGCCGGATATGGTCCGGCCCGGTTCGGCAGCAGCCGCCGATGAGGGCCGCGCCCAGCTTGCGCCACTCGCGGCTGTAGGTGCCAAACTCGGACGGGACCGACTCGCCGATCCAGCAATGGCCGACCGGGTCATAGGCTTCACCGGAGTTGGGATAGACGACGATGGGCTTGTCCGTGACCCGGGCGACCTCGCGGATCAGGTCAGGGATGAAACGGGGGGCGGTGCAGTTGATCCCGACGGCGACGACCCGGTCCAGATGTCCGAGGGCGGCCGCGCAATCAGCCAGCGGCGTGCCGTCACTGATGTGGCGGCCGTCGCGGCAGCTGAAGCTGAACCAGGCCCAGGCCTCGGGTGTTTCGGCCAGCAGCCGCGCCAGCGCGCGCGCTTCTGTCGCCGAGGGGATGGTCTCGACCGCCAGCAGGTCCGCGTCACTACCGGCCAGCAGGTGCCACCGCCGGCGATGGAACGCCACCAGCCCCTCTTCGTCCAGGTCATAGTCACCGGTGTACTCCGAACCGTCGGCCAGGTACGCGCCGTATGGCCCAACACTGGCCGCGACGAGCGGCCTCAAGCGGCGCTTGCGGTCGGGTGTGCTGGCCCAGAACTCGTCGCGCGCCTCGGCCGCCAGCCTGACTGAATAGAGGAGCAGGTCTTCCGCCTCAGACTCGCTCATCCCCCGCGCCATGAAACCAGGGATGGTCGCCTGGTAGCTGGCGCTCGTGGAGCAGTCGCTTCCGGCCCAGTAGTAGTCCGCGTGGACCCGCCGGATGAGCGCCGGGTCCTCACGCAGGAGCCTCGCCGACCAGAGCCCGCCGCTCAGGTCCGCCCCATGTCGTTCGAGCTCGGTCGCCAGACCGCCGTCCAGGATGACGACGCCCTGGCGCTCCAGAAACGGGCGGATGGGATTCGCGGGGGTCATCGCTAGTTGAGAAAGCTGATGCACGACGGGCGCTTCGGGAACAGGGTCTCAGCCAGGACCTGGAACTCAGCGTTCGAGGCATAGCTGTCCGGGAAGAGGTGGCGGATTTCCTCGTAGTCCCGGTGCCCGAACAGCAGGTGAAGGAACGTGTGTTCGGGGAAGCGCAGGTCGCCTTCTTCCAGCCGCGAATAGGCATAGGGCTCGACACTGACAAGTTTGCCCTCATCCCATCGGAGGGCGTGGCGGTCGCGGTACAGGTTCAGGCGCAGCATGCCGCTGTAACCGGCCATCACGCTGGCCGCAAGGCGACTCTCGAGGGCGGGCGCGATCAGCTGCAGAAAGGCGGCCATGTCGGCAACACGCATGTACCAGGCATACGGTTCGATCTGCTTCTCCAGCTGGCGGCCCAACGCGTCATACAGCGGATGGTCGGTGCCGAACTGGAAACTGATATTCGTGATCTCCTTCTCGCGGCCCAGGTTGGCAAGGTCGGCCTCTCGTTTGAGTTCCCGAACCAGGAAGAGCGCCGCTGCCCGCCACGACTCGCCGGGGAGCGCGCCGAACTCCCGGACGTAATAACCGGTACTCTGGCTGTCCCAGAGCCGGAACTCCACATAGGCCACCGGCTTGCCGGCCTGCTCGATGATCCGGATGTTCAGGCGTGCCTCTGAATCGGGGTGCGCCTCGGCGAGTTCATACCGCCAGGAACGGTCATCGCGTGCCCGCGTCAGCAGACTGCGGCTGCAGTGGGCACGGTAAAGGTCCTGCAACAACGGGAGATCGTCAACCGTCGCCGGCCGCCAGGTGAACAATTCCTCAGCGACCGGCTCGTCGTTGCCGGAACGGGCCCAGAAATACTGCCGGCTCCCGCCCAGGTTGACCGTCATCTCATAGCCGAACTGCCGGTAGTACCACGGGATGCCCGTGATGGCGGTCACCAGTTCGCCGCGTGACGCGCTCAGGGCATGAATGGCCTCAAACTGGGCCCGGACCAGTCCCCGGCGTCGGTATTCGGGCAACGTCGCGACGAGTTCGGGCCGGCCAACCGCAAAGGGGATGCCGTCGTAGGTCCATGTCTGCGAAATGAGGTTCATGCAGGAGACAATGGCCCCACCCTTGTTCTCATCGAGGACCACTGTGAAGTCGCCGGCCGTGGTCGTGGGGTGGCGGCCGCTCATCAGATCGCGCGTCCAGTGGCGAAGGTGCTCCTGCGGCTTGTCCGGATCATCGCTGTGCATCCGCATGTTGAAGTCAGCGACAGCCTCGGTGTCTTCCGCTGTCGCCCAGCGGAGCAACAGCCCATCTCCGAGCGAGCGGGGCAGCCCTAATCCATCATGTCCGGTCATTGAAGTTTCTCCCGACTACCCATGTCGCCGCGGCTCCCGCATCAGGACTGGCTACAGCTGATGCCATTATCCGGCACGGTGCGAGGCTCGGCAAGTGACAGCCACTCGCGGCCGCCCCCGTGGCGAACTGATGGCCGTCAGCCGGCAAGCGCCTTCCGCGCGAACGTGACGCAATCGGCAAGGCGAGCAACCACGTCCGCGTCGGCTTTCCCCGCGTCAAGGACCTCGGGCCAGACCTCGATCGACACGGACCCGGAATAGCCGGAGGCGGCCAGCGCGGACAGGAAACGATCAAGATGCAGGCGGCCGTCCCAGGGCAGGCGGTGCTCGCGGCCGTCGTAGTTGCTGAGGTGGACATGACCGACACGCCCGATGAAGCCGCTGAGGACCTCTGCCGGTTCCAGGTCCCACGTTCCCAGGTGGGTCGTATCGATCGTCAGATGGGGAAACCGGGCCATCTCCGCCGGCGTGTTCCAGGCATAGAGGCTGATCGGCCGCCGGAAACGCCGGAAAGCGGGCATGTTCTCGATGCACAGGCGCACGGCCGTCGAGGCTTGCAGCGCGGAGTAGCCGCCCTCCAGCCAGCGCCGGTAGTCGGCTTCCGGGTTCGTCGGCATGGGCACCGGGAAGAAACGGGCGTTGGTCCTCAGCCAGGCCAGGCCAAGACGCGACGGCAGGTGATGAACGACCACGGCCGCGCCCAACGCTTCTGCTAGTTCGACCGACGCCCGGATGCGGCCCGGGTTGTCGTTCGGCCAGCCCGGAACGCTGATGAAAGGGCTATGGACAGCCAGGACAGGCAGCCCGTGGGCGGCCATGAGCCGACCGAGGTAATCCGGCTGCCGCGTGTCCCAGCGCTGGTCAACCATCAACTCGATGCCGTCGAATCCCGCCCTCTCCGCAAGGGCGAAGCAGCGGTCGATGCCATATGACCAGAGTGAGCCTGTGGAGAGGATGACCGGGATCATGCAGCGCCGACCGCCCCACGAGGTATCCCCCTGACGGCTATGTTAATGACAGGGGCGTGATTGTAAGACATACATTGGAACGGCCGGGTGTCCATTGACTTGGGGGACCCACATCTCGCAGAATACATCACGGTGCTGACTATACCGTGATTGGCGAGGTTTACATGATGTTTGAACTACTGGCTTCCCTTTCGCTTGACCCGATCCCGCCCTCGGTGATCGGCGCGGTGGCGACCGCCGGCGCGCTACTCCTCGGTATGATGAAGAAGATGCGCGACGAGAAGGCCAAAGCGAAGCCAAAGCCCGCCCCCGTGGCGGACACAAGGAGATAGCAAGGAACCATGTTCTTTTTTGACCCGATGTACCTGATCTTGGCCCTGCCGGGGCTGATTTTGGGACTCTGGGCCCAGGCCCGGGTGAAGGGCACCTTCGGCCAGTTTTCAAAGGTCCAAACGAGAAGCGGTCTGACAGGCGCAGAAGTCGCCCGTCGCCTTCTTGACGCTCAGGGCCTGTATGACATCGCCGTCGAGGAAACACAGGGCTTCCTCAGCGACCACTATGACCCGAGGACGCGGACGCTCCGGCTGAGCCCAGGCGTGTATCGCGAGCCCAGTGTCGCCGCGGCCGGCGTCGCCGCTCATGAGATGGGCCATGCCCTGCAACACGCCGACCGCTACGCGCCGCTGCAGATCCGCAGCGCCATCGTGCCCGCGGTTCAGTTCGGCAGCATGCTGGGGCCAATCCTGTTCATCGGCGGTTTCCTGCTGAACTTCACAAGCCTTTCTTGGCTCGGCGTCATCTTCTTCGGCCTGGCGGTCGTCTTTTCGATCGTCACGCTGCCGGTCGAGTTTGACGCCAGCAAGCGCGCCAAGCAGTTGCTGGCGGGCAATGCGTTGCTGGTCGATTCGGAGATTCAAGGCGTCGACAAGGTGCTCGACGCCGCGGCCTGGACCTACGTGGCGGCCGCCATCGCCGCCATCGGCCAGTTGCTCTACTATGTCATGTTGCTCGGCGGTGGGCGGCGCGACTGACGCCCGGGCTCAGGAAGAAGACAGGCAGTAGAAAGGCCCCGCTAGCAACGCGGGGCCTTTTTCGTTCCGGGGCATGGCCCATGAGCGCCCGGCCTGCGGACGGATCTGCCCTCACGCGCCCGACGCTCAGGCCCGGAACTTCGAAGCGACGTTGTGGGCGATGCGGTAAGACGCCTGGCCGAGAGCGATCGCGCCCATCACCCCGCTGCGGCCGCCCAGGCCCGGCGGCACAATGTACCCGTCGATGTGCTCCAGGATCGCGGGAGACTGGACATAGCCGTTCAACATGCGCTGCACTTTCTCGCGGATGAGCGGGAATAGCTGGGTCTGCTGCATGACACCCCCACCCAGGATGATGCGCTCCGGCGAGAGCGTGCAGATGAAGCTCTGCAGCGCCAGCGCCAGGTAATGGGCCTCCAGGTCCCAGGCGGGATGGTCGGGTGGCAAGACCGATCCGGACGCGCCCCAGCGGTCGGCCATGGCCGGGCCGCAGGTCATCCCCTCGAGGCAATCGCCATGATAGGGGCAGTGTCCCGGATACGGATCGGCCTCCCAGTCGTGGGGCAACGGGATGTGGCCCAATTCCGGGTGGATCAGCCCGTGGATCATTTCCCCGCGGGCGAAAACGCCGCCCCCCACGCCAGTGCCGATGGTCAGATAGATGAAGTCATCCAGACCTTGCGCCGCGCCCCAGATGAGCTCCCCAAGCGCGGCCAGGTTGACATCCGTATCAAACCCGACCGGCACACCCAGGGCCTTGCTGACCGGCCCGGCCACATCAGTATGGGCCCAGCCCGGCTTTGGCGTGGTCGTGACGTAGCCCCAGTACGGCGATTGCGGCCGCAGGTCGACCGGCCCAAACGAACCGATGCCCACAGCGGCGATCGGGCCATGGACCGCGACTTGCTCGCGGAAGAACGCAATGGCCTGGCCAAGGGTTTCGGCCGGCGTCGTGGTGGAGAAACGCGTCTCGGCCCGAATGTCGTCCGGACCGGTGCCGATGGCACAAACGAACTTCGTTCCGCCGGCTTCGATGCCGCCGACCAGTGGGATGTTGTTGTGCTCCATGTTTCCCTTCTGTCCTCTGTCACTAGGCTGTCAGCCAGACCGCCTGGTACGGCTCCAGGTGGACGCCATCGGCCGTCTGGATCTCCGACTCGCTCAGCGCATCCATATGCCGCCCGCCAAAGCCCATCTCGGCCAGCCGGTAGCCGGGAACCGTCTGCTTTCGCTCGCTGAAATTGGCCAGCGCCAGCAGGCGGCCGCGCGGGCTGTCGCGCAGCAGGCCGAACACCTGCTCGTTGTGGGTCCAAACGGCATGGGTGCCCGCCTGGGCATGCAGGGCCGGCAGAGCGCTGCGAACCGCGGCGAAGTGGGCCAGCGACTGGAACAGGCGTCCCGCCGGCGTCCACCAGTCAACGCGCTCGGCCGCGCGGTCCCAGTCCATCACCGGCCGGTGCATCCAGCGGTTGTCGCCGGCATGATCCGGGTCATCGAGATAGCTGTAGTCGTTCAACAGCCCGATCTCGTCGCCCATGTAGACCAACGGGATGCCGCCAAAGACGTAGATCAGGTTGTAGAGCAGCGTGACTCGCCTCAACGCAAGGTCGGCCGCCGTGCCGTCTTCCTCTTCCAGGGCGGTCTCGAGTCCGGCGAGTGAAGCGGCCGAACCGCTGATCCGCCGGTCGCCGGTCTTGGGATTGTGCTGGAAGGTGGCGCCCCGGGCAAACGTCTCGGGAAAGCGGCCGCTGTAGAACTCGCTCAGGAAAGCCCGGTGGCCAAAACCGGACAGGCCGACCGAGGCGGCGTCTTCGTCCGTCACTGCCCAGCCAATGTCATCATGGCAGCGCACGTAGGTCACCCAGGCAGCTCCACTCGGGATCGGCGGCATGGCCTGCAGGGCCTTCGTCATCAGGACAACCCGGCGCTCGGCCAGCGCGCTCCAGAGCAAGACCATGAAAACATTGTGGTAAGCGAGCTCGCACTCCTTGTTTGTCGCGGGGCCGCGACCGAGATAGGGTATGAGCTTCTCCGGAGCGACGATGGCTTCGGCCTTCAGGATGAGGCCCGGCGCCGCAACGCGGCTGAGCGCGCGAAACGCCTGCAGAATGCTGTGGGCCTCCGGCTGGTTCTGGCTGTCGGTGCCGAGGCGCTTCCACATGAAGGCCACCGCGTCCAGGCGCAGCACCTCAACGCCCTGGTTGGCCAGGTAGAGGATGATGTCCAGCATCTCGGCCAGCACGGCCGGGTTGCGGTAGTTCAAGTCCCACTGGAACTCGTTGAACGTCGTCCACACCCAGCGGTCGATAGCCTCATAGTAGGTGAAGTTGCCCGGCTTGAACTCCGGGAAGATCTCCGGCAACGTCTTCTCGTACTCGTCGGGCACGGTCCGATCGGGGTACATCAGGTAGTAGTCCTGGTAGACAGGATCGCCGGCCATCGCCCGACGCGCCCACTCGTGTTCCTTGGCCGTGTGGTTGCAGACGAGGTCGATACACAGGCTGATGCCCGCCCGCCGCAGCTCCGTGGCCAGAGACGCGAGGTCGTCCATCGTCCCCAGCGCAGGGTTGATGGCCCGGTAATCGGCCACCGCATAGCCACCGTCGTTCGGCCCTTCCCGCGGCTTCAGCAGCGGCATCAAGTGCAGGTAGGTGACCCCGAGTTCCTTGAGGTACGGGATGCGCCTGGCGACGCCGCGAACGGTCCCGGCGAAGCGGTCGGTGTAGCACACATAACCGACCATGTCAGGTTGCTGGAACCAGTCCGGCTCCATTTGCCGGCGCTGGTCCATCAGGCGCAGCTCGAGCGGGCGGGCAGCGTAGCCGCCCGCGACGATCTCCAGTAGCCGGGCCAGGCACTCGTCGAAGTCTGCCCGGTCGCCATACAACGGCCGCAGTGGCGCAACGATGTCGTGCCACAGAACCTCCAGCCTGGCAAAGAAGATGGACTGCTCGAGCTCGCTGGCGGCCCGGAGCGGTCCTTCACATAGGCGGCGGCGCAGGTCATCGCCGAGATTGTCCGCATCATTCATCGCTTGGTTCCTCTGACTCCTCCGCCGCGCGCAGCCAGAGGGCCGCGTATGGCTCCAGGACCGGAATGGTGCCGCGCCCGTACCGGCTGCCCGCGCGGGCGAGTACATCGACCCTGTCATGCGGCAGCGGAAAGCCGAGCGACCGGGGCGCGTCGCTCAGGTTGAAGACACACAGCACGTCATCCTTTCCTTCGCTGCGCGCAAAGGCCAGGACGGCCGCATCCCCCGTTTCAACCCAACTCATCGCGCCGCCGCGCAGGGCGGGGCGTTCCCGTCGCGCGCCGATCAGGTGGCGCGTCCAGGCCAGGTACGACCCCGGATCGTTCTCCTGCGCCTCGACGTTGACTGCCCGATAGCCGAAAACGGGGTCGTCGATGACCGGCAGGTACGTCTGGGCCGCGGTCGAGAAACCGGCGTTCGGCGCGGCCGACCACTGCATTGGCGTCCGAACACCGTGGCGGTCCGGCAGCCAGATATTGTCGCCCATGCCGATCTCGTCACCGTAGTAGACGATCGGTGTGCCTGGAAGCGAGAGGAACAGGGCGTTGATCAGAATCCAGCGCTGCCTGTCGTTGTCGAGCAGCGGCGCAAGGCGGCGGCGAATGCCCAGGTTGAGCCGCATCCGAGGTTCCGGGGCATATTCTTTCCACATCCACTGCCGCTCTTCGGGGGTGACCATCTCCAGCGTCAGCTCGTCGTGATTGCGCAGGAAGGTCATCCACTGCGCTCCGGGCGGGATCGCCGGCGTGCGGTTGAGGATATCGACGATGGGGGTCTTGTCCCCTCGCCGCAGGGCCATGTACAGGCGCGGCATGATCGGGAAGTGGAAGCAAACGTGGAACTCGTCGCCATCGCCGAAGTAAGGCAGCAGGTCATCGGGCCACTGGTTGGCTTCAGCGATGAGCACCCGGCCGGGATACTCCTCGTCGATCAGCCGGCGGACTTTCTTGAGAAAGGCGTGCGTCTCCGGCAGGTTCTCGCAGTTGGTCCCCTCTCGCTCGTACAGGTAGGGCACGGCATCGGCGCGGAAACCGTCGATGCCCATGTCGAGCCAGAAACGAGCGATTCGGAACATCTCATCATGGACAGCCGGGTTGTCGAAGTTGAGGTCGGGCTGGCTGCTGTAAAAGCGGTGCCAGAAGTACTGCCCCGCCACTTCATCGTAGGTCCAGTTCGAACGCTCGACGTCGAGGAAGATGATCCGCGTCAGCGGATAGCGGTCATCCGTATCACTCCAGACATAGTAGTCGCGGTAGGGTGAATGGCGGTCTCTGCGCGCCGCCTGAAACCACGGATGGTCGCTGGAGGTATGGTTCATGACCAGGTCCGTGACGACGCGAAGGCCCCGTTCGTGGGCGGCGTCGAGGAACGCCCTGAAATCGTCCAGCGTGCCGAAATCCGGGTGGATGCCGCAATAATCGGCCACGTCATACCCGTCGTCGCGCAGGGGCGACGGATACATCGGCATGACCCAGATGCAGTCCACGCCCAGGGATTTGATGTGATCGAGCCGCTCAATGGCCCCACGAAAGTCACCGATGCCGTCCCCGTTGGCATCCTGATAGGCACGGATATTGAGTTCGTAGAAGACGGCTTGTTGATACCAGGCTTTGTCGGTCATATGCCTTCCTCGGCAGGTGGCGATTCGCACAGGTAATCAGGGGGTCAGGAACAGGGGGTGAATGACAGCCACACGCCCCCTGCTCCGTTTCTGTCTTGCTCCCCGGCGACTGCTAACCTTTGACCGAGCCGGCCAACAAGCCGCGGACGAAGAATCGCTGCAGGCCGAAGAATACGGCCAGCGGAAGGAGCATCGTCACGAACGCGCCTGCCGTCAGCAGGTGCCAGTCGTTCCCGCGCGAGCCGACGATGTCGGCCAGCCGCTGGGTAATGACCTTCGTTTCCGGATTGCCGCCGAGGAAGATCAGCGCCACCAGATAGTCGTTCCAGACCCACAGGAACTGGAAAATGGCGAACGATGCCAGCGCCGGAACCGACAGGGGCAGGATGAGCCGCCGGAACACGGTGAAGTGCGACGCGCCATCGATGAAGGCTGATTCCAGCGTCTCGCGTGGCAGGGTGCTGATGTAGTTGAACAGCAAGTAGGTTGCGAGCGGTAGCCCGAACCCAGTGTGAGCCAGCCACATTGCCAGGAACGTACCATTGATCCGTAGCGCCTTGAAGTCTTGCAGGAGCGGGACCAGGGCGATCTGCAACGGCACCACGAGAAGCGCCACAACCATGATGAACAGGACACGGCGACCCGGGAAACGCATCCAGGCGAAGCCGTAGGCGGCAAAGGCAGCGACCAGGATGGGGATCACAGTCGCCGGAATGGCTACCGCAAGACTATTGAGAAACGCGCTGATGAAGTCATCACCCGGGATGATCTCAACGGTGCCGTCAGGACGCTTATACTCAAAGTCCTTGCCGTTCAATACCTGCTGGTAGTTCTCAAGCGTGAATCCCCAGTTGACGGTCCAGACTTGCTCCTGTATCTCCAGACGCCCGAGGCGACGGTTGCCGACCCAGGTGATCTGCTTGCCATTCGGCGTTTCCACGCCCTCCCGCAGTTGTTCAAAGGTGGCGGTGATCCCTTCGATTGTCATCGGGCCGGTTGCGTCGAGGTTCAGTTCCTTCGGATCCAGGACGGCAACGGTCTGCCACTCGCGGTGCGGGAAGATCGTCCACCAACCGGAGGTCTGGATGTCTTCGCGCGTCCGAAAGCTGGAGACGAACAGGCCAAACGTCGGGATCGTCCATAGCAGGACAAGGAGCAGCAAGCTGCCGTTGACCGCCAGGCCACCGAAGCGGCGTTGTTTCTGTATGCTGCCCATCTTAGAACGCCTCCTGCTCGCGGAACTGCTTCAGGTTGTAGAACATGACCGGGATGATTGCGATGAGGAGCACGATGGCGATGGCGGAACCGTAGCCGGAGTTCCGGGCCGTGAACGACTGCCGGTAGAACTGGGTCGCGATCACATCGGTCCCAAACTGTCCCCCCGTCATGACCCAGACGACGTCAAAGATCTTCAGGGTGAAGATCAGGACCGTCGTCGAGACCGTGATGATGGTCGGCATGATGTAGGGGACCATGATGCGAAAGAAGATCTGGATCTCATTCGCACCGTCGACACGCCCGGCTTCCATCATTTCGCTCGGAATGCCCTTCAGCGCCGCCGAGAAGAGCACCATGGCGTAACCCGTCTGCAGCCAGATGACGATGACGATGAGGAACAAGTTGTTCCAGGGCGCGATCTCTGTCCACATCGGATACGGATGGGGTTCGCCACCGAGCGCAACGACGATGGCGTTCAGCAGGCCGATCTGGGGCGCGTCGATCGGCCGCACTTCGTAGACGAAGTTCCAGATGACGCCGGCGCCGACGAACGAAATCGCCATCGGCAGAAAGATCGCCGATTTGGAGAGTTTCTCTGAGCGGCTGCGGTCGGCCAGTACGGCGATTAGCAGGCCAAAGATGACCGTCAGGGTCGCGCCGAAGACGATCCACATGAGGTTGTTGCGGAACGCCTCCAGCATGGTCCTGTCGGTGAAGACGGCCACGTAATTCTGCAGGCCGACCCAGCTCTCGCTCAGCGACTCGAAACTGCCGCTGATGTCGGAAAGACTGAACCAATTATCGGGCGGGCCGTCACGGCCAAAGAGGCTCAGCCAGAACGTCCGCACAACCGGCAGGGCCAGGAACCAGATCAGCATGGCGGCCGCGGGGCCGACGAAGACGAAAGGCTGGATGCGGGCGCGCCAGTCTTCGCCCATCTGCTCGACGATCCAGTTGGCAATCCAATAGAGCGCAGCGACGCCACCGACGCCCCACAAAATCGCAACAATGGTGATCAACCACTTCGGTGCTGACCCCGCGCGCAGGAAGAGAAATCCCAGGTACATCACCAGGAAGGCGATGAGCAGGATCGCAATGGGGAAAGCGATGCGCAATATGTTGGTAAAGATGCGGGTGCCAAGTCCCACATCCTCGTCTTTGGTATCAGCGTCAAGTTGCATGCGCCAGGTCCTCCTCTCTCACGAAAGGCGTGGGCGGCCGCAGCGCGCAACCGCCCACGCCAGCGCGGGAGGTTACCGGTCCGATACGGCCCGGCAACCTCTCCACTCAGTCGCCTACTCGGTTGGCCAGGAGGCGTCGATTTCGCTCAGGACGGTGTCCAGATCGGCCGCGCCACTGACGTAGTCGGTCATACCCTTCCAGAACGAGCCGCCGCCCACTTCACCGGGCATCAGGTCAGAGCCGTCGAAGCGGAAGCTGGTGGCCTGGGCCACGAGTTCGGCGATGCCGCGCTCCAGGTCCACGCCGTACATGTCCGGCGTCGCGGTCTGGTGCGCTGCCAGCGCGCCACCCGTCTCCAGCCAGCCGGAAGCAGATTCCGGTGTGGTGAAGAATTCCATGACGGCCCGCACTTCCGGCCGGTCATTGAACATGGCCATGATGTCGCCGGCGACAAGGAACGGCCTGCCATAGGCTTCGTCGACCGGTGGCAGATAGAAGAACGAGTAGTCCTCGCCCGCTACCGCCCCTTCGGGGAAGAAGCCGGTGATGAAGTTGCCCTGCTTGTGCAGCCAGCAGCCGGGCGGGTCTTCGAACATCGGGGCCGGCGAGTCGCCGAAGTTGGTCGACACGATCGCATCCGTCCCGCCGAAGACGTAGTCCGGGTTGAACCAGATCTCGCTCCACGTCTCGATCGCGTTCTTGATCTCGGGTGAGGCAAAGTCAAGCTCGCCCAGCACCCAGTTGTCGTAGTTCTCCAGTGACGTCGTCCGCAGGACCATCTCTTCGGTCCAGTCGGTGGCAGGCCAACCCGTCGCCGCGCCGGACTCGATGCCGATGCACCACGCCGGGTCGCCGTCATCGGCGATCTGCTGCGTCAGCGCCAGCAGCTCTTCCCACGTCTCCGGGATCGTGTATCCGGCCGCGTCGAAGTCGTCCTTCGGATACCAGACCAGGCTCTTGCCGTTGAAACGGTGGAACACGCCGGCCATGATCGGACCGTCCGGCCCTTCGATCGTCGCCATCTGCAGCCACGACGGGTTGTATTGCTGGTTCAGCCATTCCTCAGGAATGAACGTCGAAACATCGACGATCTCGCCCTGGCGGACAAAGGTTCCCAGCAGGCCGGGCTGCGGGAAGTCGGCGATGTCGGGGGCGTCGCCGGCGTCCACACGCACGCCGATCGAACCCTCGAACTCCTTACCGCCGATGTACTGGATGTCGATGCCCGTCGCCTCTTCGAAGGCGGCCACGGACTGCTCGAACTTGACCGTGTCGGCGTCGGCAAACGGGCCGTCAACGGTCACGACCGTGCCGGAAAAGTCGCCGTTCAGCGCCTGCTCGTAGAAGCCACCGGGGATCATGGCCATCGCGGCCGCCTCGCCCATGTCTTCTTGAGCCTGGCCAGAGACTCCCTCCGGCCAGGAAGCGTCGATCTCGCTCAGGACCTGGTCGAGTTCGGCCGCGCCACTGACGTAGTCGGTCATACCCTTCCAGAACGAGCCGCCGCCCACTTCACCGGGCATCAGGTCAGAGCCGTCGAAGCGGAAGCTGGTGGCCTGGGCCACGAGTTCGGCGATGCCGCGCTCCAGGTCCACGCCGTACATGTCCGGCGTCGCGGTCTGGTGCGCTGCCAGCGCGCCACCCGTCTCCAGCCAGCCGGAAGCAGATTCCGGTGTGGTGAAGAATTCCATGACGGCCCGCACTTCCGGCCGGTCATTGAACATGGCCATGATGTCGCCGGCGACAAGGAACGGCCTGCCATAGGCTTCGTCGACCGGTGGCAGATAGAAGAACGAGTAGTCCTCGCCCGCTACCGCCCCTTCGGGGAAGAAGCCGGTGATGAAGTTGCCCTGCTTGTGCAGCCAGCAGCCGGGCGGGTCTTCGAACATCGGGGCCGGCGAGTCGCCGAAGTTGGTCGACACGATCGCATCCGTCCCGCCGAAGACGTAGTCCGGGTTGAACCAGATCTCGCTCCACGTCTCGATCGCGTTCTTGATCTCGGGTGAGGCAAAGTCAAGCTCGCCCAGCACCCAGTTGTCGTAGTTCTCCAGTGACGTCGTCCGCAGGACCATCTCTTCGGTCCAGTCGGTGGCAGGCCAACCCGTCGCCGCGCCGGACTCGATGCCGATGCACCACGCCGGGTCGCCGTCATCGGCGATCTGCTGCGTCAGCGCCAGCAGCTCTTCCCACGTCTCCGGGATCGTGTATCCGGCCGCGTCGAAGTCGTCCTTCGGATACCAGACCAGGCTCTTGCCGTTGAAACGGTGGAACACGCCGGCCATGATCGGACCGTCCGGCCCTTCGATCGTCGCCATCTGCAGCCACGACGGGTTGTATTGCTGGTTCAGCCATTCCTCAGGAATGAACGTCGAAACATCGACGATCTCGCCCTGGCGGACAAAGGTTCCCAGCAGGCCGGGCTGCGGGAAGTCGGCGATGTCGGGGGCGTCGCCGGCGTCCACACGCACGCCGATCGAACCCTCGAACTCCTTACCGCCGATGTACTGGATGTCGATGCCCGTCGCCTCTTCGAAGGCGGCCACGGACTGCTCGAACTTGACCGTGTCGGCGTCGGCAAACGGGCCGTCAACGGTCACGACCGTGCCGGAAAACTCGCCGCCCATGGCCCGTTCCAGGTAACCGCCGGGCGGGCCGGCGATCGCGCCCATGTCGGCCGGGGCTTCCTCAGCGGGCGCTTCTTCGGCCGGGGCTTCCTCGGCCGGGGCTTC
>CAYRBP010000010.1:0-87034 GCA_964422535.1 uncultured Ardenticatenaceae bacterium
CTAGGCACGAAAGAAGTTGCTGACGAAAAACCAGACGTTGGCCGGGCGCTCAGCGAGCCGGCGCATGAAGTACGGGTACCACGCCGTGCCGTAGGGCACGTAGACGCGGACCCGGTAGCCCTCGGCGACCAGCGCGTCCTGCAGATCGCGCCGAATGCCGTAGAGCATCTGGAACTCGAACGAATCGCGAGGGATCCGGTTCGCCTGGACGTAGGCCTTGATGTCGTCGATGATCCGCGGGTCGTGAGTGGCCATGGCGGGATAGACACCGCCAGCGCGCGCCTTGTCGCTCAGCAGCATGCGCGACAACTTGACGTAGTTCGCGTCTGTGTCAGCCTTGTCCGGAAAGGCGACGTCGGCCGGTTCGGCATAGGCCCCCTTGCACAGGCGGACGCGGACGCCTTCGTCGATGAGCTGAGCCACGTCGGCTTCGCTGCGATAGAGATAGCTCTGGATGACGACACCCAGGTTTTTCAGACCCTCCTGATAGCGGAGGTCGCGAACAATGCGAAGGGTGGCGTCCGTGGTCGGGGTGTCTTCCATGTCGACGCGGACGAAGATATCATGTTCGGCAGCTCGACGCGCGATCTGGCGCAAATTATCCTCGGCCAGTGCCTCGCTGATCTTCAGGCCAAGCTGGCTCAGCTTGACCGAGACATTCGCGTCCAGCCTGGAATCGGCGATGCAGTCGAGAAGGATGAGCACTTCGTTGCGCGCGATAGCCGCTTCCTGGGCGCTTGTGCAGCTCTCGCCCAGGTAGTCGAGCGTGACCATGAGGCCGCTCTGGTTCAGGGAGCGTGTGGCGGCCACGGCCGCTTCGCGGTCCTCACCGGCCACAAAGCGCATGGCGACGCGACGCCCGACCGGCAGGTCGGTGACGAGGGTGCGCGCCCACGGGGCACGTGAAAGATAGAGAAGCAGATGCCGTGCCCAGGTCTCGCCGTGACGGTAGACCAGATAGAGAAGTGCGGCAAAGACAACAAACTTGATGAAGAACCAGCGACGGCGGGTAGGGTGGGCGTTGTCGTCCATTGGATATCTCGCAAGATTGAAGGCTGAGCGTTGGTCGCATTGTAGCGGCGTTTTGCACGCCGGTCACCCATAAGCAGCCGCGAATTGCCCCACGGCGCGCATCTCATCTTTGGCCGGGGGGTTATGATCACGGACTGCAACCAGACAGGACGAGGGAAAACGGAATGGCATTGCTGGCAGGAAAGAAGGCGCTGGTATTCGGCGTCGCGAACAAGAATTCAATCGCCTGGGCGATCGCTGAGGCTCTGGCGGCCGAGGGGGCGGAGGTTGGGCTGAGCTATGGCATCCCCCAGCTCGAGAAGCGGGTGATGCCGCTGGTCGAAAAGATCGGAGCGACCTTTGTGGAACGGTGCGATGTGACGGTCGATGAAGAGATCGCCGCCGTGTTCGCCAAGGCGGGTGAGCGGTATGGGACGATCGACATCCTGGTCCATTCGATCGCCTATGCCCCGTCCAGCGCCCTGGAGGGTCAGTATGCCGACACGACGCGCGAGGAGTTTCGCATAGCGATGGACGTGAGCGTCTACAGCCTCGTTGCCCTTGCCCGCCATGCGCTGCCGCTGATGCCGAACGGCGGCAGCATCATGTCGATGACCTACTACGGTGCGGTGAAGGTTGTCCCGCACTACAACGTGATGGGCGTCGCTAAGGCCGCCCTGGAGGCGAGCACCCGCTATCTGGCCGCCGATCTGGGGCCGCGGGGGATCCGGGTGAATGCCATTTCGGCCGGGCCGATCAAGACCCTATCTGCGTCCGGCGTCAGCGGTTTCCGCAAGATGCTTGCCTATACCAGCGAGCGTGCGCCGTTGCGGCGCAACGTTGACCAGGAGGAGGTGGCCAAGACGGCGCTTTGGCTGGCCAGCGACCTCAGCAGCGGCGTGACCGGCGAGATCGTCTACGTTGACGCGGGCTACCACATCCTCGGCATGCCCGAGCCGCCTGAGAAGTGGGCATCGGTGGCGAACGCAGCCGAGGAATAGCGACAGCCTGCGCCAGCTTAATCCTCGACGTAAGAAAGGCGGCCTACACTTCTTGACAACAGGAGCGCACGACTCTATAGTTTGCAGTTAGCGATCTGAACAGATGAATAATCGCTCTTATCGGGAGCAGTCGAGGGAACGGCCCGTTGAAGCTGCAGCAACCCCCGGAAACGTGGGAAGGTGCTAATTCCGACAGCGAAAGCTGACAGATAAGAGGCAAGCAAAAAACGTATTTCGCGCGCCTCTTGACCTGCTCAAGAGGCGCTTTTTGTATCAAACGACGTCCCACACCATCCGAAGCCACGTGGAGGAAAGTAAATGACAACCAGCTTCATGTCTGCGCCGAGTATGCTCTTCACATCCGAGTCTGTTACGGAAGGGCACCCGGACAAAATGTGCGATCAGATCAGCGACGCTGTGCTCGACGCCCTGATCACCGAGGATCCGATGGCCCGTGTTGCCTGCGAGACGGCCATCAAGACCGGCTATGTGATGCTACTCGGCGAGATCACGACGACGGCCTTTGTCGACTTCGACAAGCTCGTCCGGAAGGTCGTCAACGAGATCGGCTTTGACGACAGCAGCAAGGGCTTTGACGGCAACACCTGCGGCGTCCTGTCGGCCATCGGGGCGCAGAGCCCCGACATCGCTCAGGGCGTCGACCATGCCCTGGAGGCCCGCCAGAACGGCGACAGTGACGCAGCGATCGACTCCGTTGGTGCAGGGGACCAGGGCATGATGTTCGGCTATGCCTGCGACGAGACAGACGTGCTCATGCCGTTGCCGATCAACCTGGCCCATCGCCTGACGCGGCAGCTCGCCCGCGTTCGTCGCGACGGAACGCTCCCCTGGGTCCGGCCGGACGGCAAGGCGCAGGTGACGATCGAGTACAGCTACGGCCAGCCGAAGCGCGTTCACACGGTGCTCGTCAGCACGCAGCATGGCCCCGAGGTCAGCGACGCCGACATCAAGAACGGCATCATCGAGCATGTGATCAAGCCGGTTGTACCGGCTGACCTGGTTGACTACCACAACGTCGTCGTGAACCCGAAGCGCCGGGACGAAGGCGGGCCGGATGCGCTGTCGATCTACGTCAACCCCACCGGTCGTTTCGAGATCGGCGGCCCCATGGGGGATGCAGGGGTGACGGGGCGAAAGATCATCGTCGACACCTACGGCGGCATGGGACGCCACGGCGGCGGCGCTTTCAGCGGCAAGGACTGCACCAAGGTTGACCGCAGTGCAGCTTACGCTGCGCGGTGGGTGGCCAAGAACCTGGTCGCGGCCGGCCTGGCCAAGCGGGTCGAGGTCCAGGTCGCTTATGCCATCGGCGTCGCCCATCCCCTGAGCATCAACGTTGAAACGTTCGGAACGAGCCCGTACTCAAGCGAGCAACTGGTGGAGCTGGTCAACCAGTTCTTCGATCTGCGTCCGGGCGCGATCATTCGCGACCTGCGGCTGCGCCGTCCGATCTATCGACCGACCGCCGCTTACGGCCATTTCGGCCGCGACGACATCGAAGCGCCCTGGGAAGGCACCGACCGCGCGGCGTCGATCCGGGAGGCCGCTGCCGCCTTCCGGCCGGCGTTTGCCTGAGTTACCTTTCTGTGCGACAATCCTGCCTTGCGTCGCTACCCACCGGGTAGCGACGCATTGTCGCGCCTCTTGACCAAGAAAGGCCGCTGCGTTAGAATCCTAAATCTTGCAGGTTTGATGCTACTCGATCAGCACACAAGGTGCCCAGGTGTTTGAATCGCTACAAAGTCGCCTCCAGACCGTCTTCGACGGATTGCAGCGACGCGGAAAGTTGACGGACGCTGATGTTGACGTCGCCATGCGCGAGGTCCGTTTGGCGTTGCTTGAAGCTGACGTCAACTACAAAGTGGTCAAGGACTTTGTTGCCCGCGTGCGAGAGCGCGCCGTCGGTCAGGAGGTGATGCGCAGCCTTACCCCCGGCCAGCAGGTCGTCAAGATCGTCCACGAGGAGTTGATCAAGACGCTTGGCGAGCCGGGCCGCCTGAACCTGGGCGCGCAGTCCCCCGCGGTGATCATGCTCGTCGGGTTGCAGGGCGCCGGCAAAACGACGATGGCCGGCAAACTGGCCTCGTTCCTGCGAAAGCAAGGGCGGCGGCCGCTCCTGGTGGCGGCTGACGTATATCGCCCGGCAGCGGTCAATCAGTTGCAGACGCTTGGCCGCCAGCTTGACATCCCTGTCTATAGTGAAGGCACGCAGTCCAAGCCGGTCAGTCTGGTCACCAATGCCGTCAAGTACGCCGTGAATACCGGCGCAACGACGGTCATCATCGACACGGCCGGTCGTCTCAACATCAATGAGATGATGATGGACGAGATCAGGGACATCAAGGCGGCCGTCAAGCCGATCGAGACGCTCCTGGTGGCCGATGCCATGACCGGTCAGGAAGCGGTGCGCGTGGCGACAGACTTCAACGCCGCGGTCCCGCTGACCGGCCTGATCATGACCAAGATCGACGGTGACGCCCGCGGCGGCGCCGCCATCTCAATGCGCGAAGTGACCGGCGTGCCGATCAAGTTCCTCGGCACGGGTGAGAAACTGAACGCGATCGAGGAGTTCCACCCTGACCGGCTCGCCAGCCGGATCCTCGGCATGGGCGATGTGCTGACGCTGATCGAGCAAGCCCAGTCCGAAATGGATATAGACGAAGCCCGCAAGGCCGGCGAAAAACTGGCCAAAGGCGAGTTCGACCTGGAGGACTTCCTGAACCAATTGCAGCAGGTCAAACGCCTGGGACCGATCGGCAAACTGCTGGAGATGGTCCCCGGGATGAACAAGATGACGGCCGGCGTGGACATGAGCGGGGCCGAACGGGACCTGAAGCGCGTCGAGGCTATGATCCAGTCGATGACGCCGTACGAGCGGCACAACCCGAAGATGATCAAGGCCAGTCGCAAGCGGCGCATCGCCGCCGGCAGTGGCGCGACGGTGCAGGAAGTTAACGTCCTGCTGAAACAGCATCGCGAGATGCAAGAAATGATGAAGCAATTCCAGAAGGGCGGCAGAGGCGGGCGCAATCCGCTCAGTTCCCTGTTGGGCGGCCGCTTACCTTCCGACAAAATCAAAATGGAGTAGAGACTGAGCTATGCTGCGTATACGTCTTAGCAGAACCGGAAAGAAACGCCAGGCGAGCTATCGCATTGTGGTAGCCGAAAAGGATGCCAAACGCGACGGCCGAATCGTCGAACGCATTGGTCATTACAATCCTCTGGACGACAAGAACCCTTACAGCATCCAGGAAGACCGCGCGTTGTACTGGCTGAAATCCGGCGCCCAGCCGTCCGATGCGGTGCGCGTGTTGCTGAACAAGCAGGGCACCCTCGCTCGCCTCGAGCGGTTGCATGCCGGTGAATCGCTGGAGTCCCTGGTGGCCGAGTATGAAGGCGTCACCCTTCCTGCCGCGGTGCCCGCAACTGCAGCCGTTGCTGCGGCCCCGGCCGCCGAGACCGAAGTGCCCCTGACGGCCGCCGTGGCTGAGGTCATCACCGCGATCGAGGAAGTCGAGGAAGAAGAGTAGAAACCGCGATGAAGGATCTCGTTGCCTTTATTGTGGAGTCGCTCGTCGACCACCCGGAAGAGGTCCAGGTTGCCGAAGTGCGCGACCGCGCCTCAACGGTGGTCGAGCTGGCGGTCGCGGCCCCGGACATGGGGCGGGTCATTGGCAAGGGTGGGCGAGTGATCGACTCGATCCGCACACTCGTGCAGGTGCGCGCCGCGAAAGAGGGCATCCGCGTCGATCTGGAGCTGCTAGAGGCGGACGAGCTCCGCTAGGCAAGGTCTGAGCGGCAAGACCTGTGGGCTTGCCGCCTTCCCGCCATATGAATAATCGGGCAAACGGAGGCTCTGTGGATCAATCTGCTGAGCCTCGATTCTTAATGATCGGCGAGGTTCTGCGACCCCATGGCGTGCGCGGTGAAGTCCGCGTCGAACCGTTCACTGATTTGCCTGAACGGTTTGAGTGGCTTGAGCGCATCTACGTTGGCGAGCCGCCGCGGCCGGTTGACCTTGAGAGCGTCCGCTTTCACCAGGGCACGGTGTTGCTCAAGTTCAGTGGCGATGACGATCGCAACGCGGCCGAGGCCCGGCGCGGGCAGAAGCTCTATGTCCCGGAGGATGAGGCGATCCCGTTGGAAGAGGGTGAGTATTTCATCCACGACCTGATCGGGCTGGATGCCTATGACGAAGCGGGAACCGCGCTCGGACAGCTGGTCGAAGTCCTTGAGACCGGCGCGAACAACGTCTTCGTCATCGAGGGGACGGCCGGCGAGTTGTTGTTGCCGGACATACCGGACGTCATCCGCGAGATCGACTTCGACAGCGGCCGCTTGATTGTCGCACTGCTGCCGGGTCTGGGTGATTCGCGGGCTGAAGCGGCCGGTGAATGATCCGGCCGGCCTGTAGCTCTCTTCGGAGCCAATCATTGTTGTTTGCGAACCATGTCAGACCTGAACTACTGGCTGGGCTTCAACCGCGTGACCGGCATCGGGCCGGCCAAGATCCAGGCGCTGCTGGCGGCTTACGGCTCGCTGGAGCGCGCCTGGACCGCCGGCGAAGCAGAGCTGCGGGACCTGGGCTTTGACAGCCGGACACTGCAGAACCTGCGTGAGGCCCGCGAGACCCTGGACCTCGATGCCTACCGGGCGACGCTCGACCGGGCCGGGGTGCATGTCCTGACATGGAACTCCGCTGATTACCCGGCCAACCTGCGGGAGATTCCCGCGCCACCTCCGGTCATCTATTTCAAGGGCGACTGGTCGCCGAGCGATAAGTGGGCGGTTGCGGTTGTTGGCACGCGCCGCCTGACGGCGTATGGCCGGCAGGTCGCGCATGAACTCGTGACCGGGCTGTCGCGCAGCGGCATCACCATCGTCAGCGGACTGGCGCGCGGCATTGACGCCGTTGCCCATCAGACGGCCATCGAGCACGGCGGCCGGACGATCGGCGTGATGGGTTCGGGCCTGGATCATGTTTACCCGCCCGAGCATCGCGGCCTGTATCATGAGATTGTCAGCGGCCACGGCGCTATCGTCACCGAATTCGCGCTGGGCACCGAGCCGGAGGCCAAGAATTTTCCGGTCAGAAATCGTCTGATCAGCGGTCTCTCGCTGGGGGTGCTGGTCATTGAGGCGAATGAGAGGAGCGGCGCGCTCATCACGGCGCGTTTTGCGCTGGAACAGGACCGCGACGTGTTTGCCGTGCCCGGGCCTATCCACAGCCCGGTCAGCAAAGGCACGAACCGTCTCATTCAACAGGGAGCCAAACTGGTCATGAGCGTCGAGGATATCCTGGAAGAGCTCAATCTGCAGATGGTGGAGGAGCACGTGGCCGTTGCCGCCGCTGTCCCGGAGACGCCCGAGGAAGCGGCGCTGTTGTCACGCCTGTCGTCCCAGCCGGTTCATGTCGACGAGCTCTGCCGCGAGACGGGGATGCCGACGGCCCAGGTCAGCAGCACGCTGACCCTGATGGAACTGAAGGGGATGGTGCAGCAGGTTGGCGGCATGAACTATGTGCGCCTGCGCGAAGGCGGCGCAACCTATCGTCTGAGCGGAGAAAGGAGCGATGTCCTGTGAGGATCGTGATCTTCGCCGGTGGCAGCGGCCGTCGCCTGTGGCCGATCAGCAGGCAACGCTCGCCGAAGCAGTTCGAGCAGATAGTTGGCGACCGGTCGACGCTCCAGCTCGCGGTTGACCGGGTCTTGCCCCTGTATGGCGGTGAGAACATCTTTGTCTCGACAAACCAGCGCTATGCGGACCTGATCCGCGCGCAGCTCCCGACCATCCCAGCCGGCAACATCATCGGCGAGCCGTCGAGGCGAGACCTGGGGCCTGCCGTCGGATTGGCACTGGCGCATCTGGCCCGGACAGACCCCGATTCACCCGTCGCCATCCTGTGGAGCGACAATATCATCACCAACGTCCCGCAGTTCCTGAATCTGCTGGCGGTGGCGGAACGGCTGATCCGCGCGCGCGCGGCCGAACTGCTGTTCATCGGCGAAACCCCGCGGTTTGCCAATGAGAACCTCGGCTGGATCCGGCTGGACGGCAAAGTCGATGTCCCTGACGGCGTGCCGTGCTTTCGGTTCGGATCGTTGCGTTACCGGCCGGAGCACGACGAGTGCCGCCGCATGTTCGAGTCGGGGGAATACGTCTGGAACACCGGCTTCTTCGTGACCACGCCGTCTTTCGTGCGAGGGTTGTATGAGAAGCATGCTCCGGCGTTGTGGGCCGGGCTGTGCGAGATCGAGCGTGCGATCGGCCTGGATGCCTACGAGGAGACGCTTGGCCGGGTCTATCCTCAGCTGCCGCGCGTCAGTTTTGACGATGCGGTGTTGACCCACCTTGAACCCGATCGCGCGCTGGTGCTCCATGCCGAACTCGGTTGGAGCGACCCCGGCACGCTGTATGCGTTGAAGGAAACGCTGAACCCGGCTTTAGACGCCAATGTGACGAAGGGACTGGTCATTGACACGGCCACGTCCGATTCGCTAATCTACAACTACGAAAGCGACAAACTGCTAGTCGCGGTCGGTCTGGAGGGGATGATCGTCGTCAACACGAAAGACGCGATCCTCGTCGTCCACAAGGACAATGTTCCCCTGGTGAAGAAAATCGTAGATGGACTGGAGGGCACGGAACTCGAGCCTTTCAGTTAAGAACGTGAGCCAATCGACATGAGTGAAGTGACGATGCAGGGGTACTGCTTCAAGTGCAAGGAGAAGCGCCCCATTGACAGCCCGGCGGCCGAATGGGCCGCCAACGGTACCCCAGGGACCCGGGGCAAGTGCCCCGTCTGTGGTGGTACGATCTACAAGGCCGGCTATACACCGGCGCATGAAGGACTGCCCAAGCCAGAGGTGACGGCCAAGCCGAAGCGCCGGAAGAAGGGCGACGAGAGTGGCGGCCCGCGAAAGGGCAAGCTGGTCGTGGTCGAATCGCCGGCCAAGGCGAAGACGATCGGCCGCTATCTTGGCAAGGACTACGTTGTCAAGCCCAGCCTCGGCCATGTGCGCGATCTGCTCAAGTCCCGCCTGAGCGTGGACGTCGAGCAGAATTACGAGCCGGAGTATCGCGTCCCGAAGGAGAAGCGGGCCATCGTCAAGGAGTTGAAGCAGGCCGCGGCAAAGGCGGACCAGATCTTCCTGGCCACGGACCCGGACCGCGAAGGTGAAGCCATCGCCTGGCACGTGCTGGAAGCGGCCGAGATGGACCCGGCCCGTACGCAGCGCGTCGTCTTCCAGGAGATCACCAAGCCGGCTATCCTGGCGGCATTTGAGAACCCGCGTGACATCGACATGCAGCGCGTCGAGGCGCAGCAGGCCCGGCGCGTCCTGGACCGCCTTGTGGGCTACAACCTGAGCCCGCTCCTGTGGCGAAAAGTGCGCGGCCGCCTGTCGGCCGGGCGCGTGCAGTCCGTGGCGCTGCGCCTCGTCGTCGAGCGCGAGCGCGAGATCGAAGCGTTTCAGAGCGTTGAGTACTGGAGCATCGACGCCGAGTTGAGCCAGGTCATCCACCGGGACGGCGGCAAAAAGAACGGCGTGGAGCGGCCGTTTTTCGTCGCCCACCTGCACAAGATCAACGGCGGCGAGCCCGAACTCGGCAGCGAAGAGCAGGTGCGGCCGCATGTCGAGGCCCTCGAGCGGGCGGACTACCAGGTCGGAGAGGTGAAGCTGGGCGAGCGCCTGCGGCGGCCGGCCGCGCCGTTCACGACGAGCACGCTCCAGCAGGACGCCTCGCGCCGGCTGGGGATGGGCACGAGCAAGACGATGCGCGTGGCCCAGGACCTGTATGAGGGCATTGACATCGGCAACGGCGAGGGCAACATCGGCCTGATCACCTACATGCGCACCGACAGCGTCACCGTCTCGACGCTGGCGCAGGAGCAGGCGCGCGACTTCATCCTGGGGCGTTACGGGGCCGACTATCTGCCGGAGAAGCCGCCGGTCTACAAGACGAAGTCGAAGACGGCCCAGGAGGCCCACGAAGCCATCCGGCCGACGGACGTCAACCGGACGCCGGCCGTCATGAAGCAGTACCTCAATCGCGACCAGTACCGCGTCTACCGGCTGGTGTGGGAACGCTTTGTCGCCAGCCAGATGATGCCGGCCGTCTACGACACGGTCGCGGCCGAGATCTGGGCGGGGGATTCGGCGCTGGCCGTGAAAGACCGGCCATATCTGTTTCGGGCCAGCGGTTCGACATTGCGTTTCCCCGGCTTCCTGGCCGCCTACGAAGGCGACGACGCACCTGAAGAAGAGAACGGCGATGCCAATGGTCTGACGGCCGTCCCGTCCAGCCTCCGGAAGGGAGAGGCGCTTGATCTGCTGCGCCTGCTGCCGGAACAGCACTTCACCCAGCCGCCGCCGCGGTACTCCGAGGCGACGCTGGTCAAAGCGCTGGAGGAGAACGGCGTCGGCCGACCCAGCACCTACGCCATGATCATCTCGACGATCCAGGCCCGCGGATATGTCGAGATCGACCAGAGGCGCTTGCGGCCGACGGAGATCGGCATGATCGTCAGCGACATGCTGGTCGAGTACTTCCCGGATGTGCTATCGGTCGACTTCACCGCTCGGATGGAAGACGAACTGGATGAGATCGCGGAGGGCAAGCCCTGGGTGCCGGTCATTGACGACTTCTACAGGCACTTCTCGGTCGAGTTGGGGGTTGCCGATGAAGCGATCCCGAAGCTGGACCTGAAGCGCGAGCCGGAGCTCGTTGGCCGCGACTGCCCGCTCAGCGGGCACCCGCTGGTGTTCCGCGATGGCCGGTTCGGGCGTTTCATCGGATGCAGCGACTTCCCGCGTTGCCGCTACACGGAGCAGGTGCTCAAGAAGGTCGATGTTATATGCCCGAACTGCGGCGGAGACCTGATTGAGAAGCGCACGCGCAAGGGACGCGTCTTCTACGGCTGTTCCAACTATCCGGAATGCGATTGGACGAATTGGAAACGGCCGGTTGCCCTGCCCTGTCCGGTCTGCAGCGGGGTCATGGTGCAGGAAAACAAGAGCACGCTGAAGTGCACGAAGTGCGAGCACACCGAATCGGCCGAGCTGCTGGAAGTGGAAGTCGAGGCGGTGATAGAGTAGCCCGCGCTTCGTGTAGCGAACAGCCTGTCAGAAAACAAGGCCGAGCGCGCGAAGTTCGGCCGCCAGATCGGTGTTCTGGGTGAACCGGATCGCCTGCATGCCCAACGCCTGGGCGGCAGCCACGTTGGCCGGGGCGTCGTCGATGAAGACGGCCTGGTCCGGCTTCCGTCCCAGGCGTTGAAGCGTGTTCCGGTAGATGCGCGGGTCGGGTTTCATGATCCCTTCGGCCGCGGAGCCGACGATGAGGTCGAAGTCGGCGGCGATTGGATGGTCCGTGGTCAGGCTCCGGAGCAGGGCGTCGGTGGCGTTGCTGATGATGGCCGTCTGGTAACGCGGCCGCAGCGAGCGGATCAGCGCGACGAGGGTTTCATCGAGCCGGTCGCCGACCCAGAAGTCGCGCCGGAAGTCGGCGAACGCATCGCCGAGGTCGACCTGCTGCTCGATCCATGACCACAGCGCGTCGTTCGTCACCTCTCCACGCTGGGCAGCCTGGCCCATTGCGCTGTGGAAGACGAGCTCGTCGGCGCCGCCCGGTCCTAGGCCGAGGCGTTCCTCCCACGCGGCGCGCGGGCCGCGATCGAAAGTTCGGACCAGGACGCCGCCGACATCGAAAATGACGGCCCGGATGTGGCTGTCGGCCCCCGCCTCACTCATCGAGCAGCACCACCGGCTCCTGGTAGTAACGCAGCCGACTGCGCGAGAGCTTGCTCACCAGGAACTCGTTGAACCAGGCGCGTTTGTCAGCCAGTGGCTCGTCGGCTTTCAGGCGGGCCAGGTCGGCGTTCAGGCGCAGGATGCGCCCGGGGATGACGAAACGGGTCAGGCCGGCCGGCAGCAAGTTCCCGCCGGCCGCGGCATCGAACACCTCTTCCGGGCTGAACTGCGGATAGATGGCGACGGCAACCAGATCGGGGAAGATGTCGGTCAACCGGTCCAGGTCCGTCAGCAACGTGCGTTCGACGCTGCCCCAGGCGTTGTAGGTGTCGACCACCGCATTCATGACCGGCAGCTCCGGCGCGCCCGGCGCGTGGCGGGCGAGCAGGTAGCGGCCGTCTCTGATCTGGAAGTAGCAGATGGTCTCTGGCCGGTGCAGCGCTTCACGGGCATGGTCGGCCGATACCTCTTCGAGCAGGAGATTCGGAATCGGCCGCAGGTTGGCGATCAGCGACTCCGCGTCTTCACCGCCGCCGTGTTCCCGGTCGACGGAAATGGCATGGTACCAGGTGTGGAGCTGGAACTCCGATTGGTCGGCCTGGACAACCTGGACGATAGCATACGGGTAGCCCAGTTGCTGTAACGCGCTGTAACGTGTCGCGCCGTCGAGGATGACGTAGCGACCCTTCCAGTAGGTCGTGATGGGCGGGTTGACGAGCCGTCCGTCGTCCTCTAACCGGCCCATTAGCCGGGCGACACGCTTCTGATCAATGTGCTCGTGGGGCATGACCTGTTCGACCGGGACGACTTCCAGCGCCAGCACCTCGTTGGCCCGGCGGGATTGAAGCGCCTCCAGCATCTGCCGGACGACCTGGAGCGAGGCGTCGCGCTGCTGGTTGTCGATCACGGCGGTCACGTGTGGCTCGACGATGACGCGCGGGTGCTCCCGGAGGCGCATGGCCGCCGGCGAAGCAGGGACGACGAGGGGCGGCAGGGCGGAGACGGCCGCGCCGGCGATCGTTCCGGCTTCCAGCGCCGCCAGCAGCGCTCGCTCGTCGACCAGGTCGGTATGGCCGGTGTTGATCAGCAAGGCCCCCGGCTTCATGACCTGCAGCTCGCCCTCGCCGATGATCGTCTCCGTCTCGGCCCGGAAGGGGACGTGGAGGCTGATGAAGTCGGAGCGGCGCAGGAGGTCAACGAGGTCGACGACCTCAACGCCGTCAGCCAGGGCCAGCTCGGGCGTCAGGCGCGGCTGGTTGGCAAGCACGCGCATATCGAAGGCGATGGCGCGCCGGGCGACCAGCCGGCCGATCACGCCGAAGCCGACAAGACCGAGCGTCTTGCCCGCCAGCCGGCCGTCGCCGTAGCGGGTGGCCAGCGTCAGCATGCGGCTGACCGTGTGCTCCGCAATGGCCACGGCGCGGGTGTTGGGCGCGGCCACCACTTCGATGCCGAGCGCCCGCGCCATGCTGACATCAATGTGGTCCAGGCGTTCGCCCAGCAGCCCGATGGCGCGGAGATGGTTGCCGTACTTCAGAACGTGGCTGGAGATGCGCTGGCCGGCCCCAACGATGAGGCCGTGGGCGTCGCCGATTCGGCGCATCAGGGCCTCTTCATCGAGCGTGTCAACCGCCTCAATGTCTGCCGCCGCCCCCAATTCCTCCATCGCTTCGGTTACAAGCGGCGTCATCAACAGGACCCTGGGCCGCTCATCAGCTTTCCTGGCTGTGGGCGGCGATGGCCGGGAATCCGCGTCGCTTTCCCGCGCCGGTGTGGAATGCGGTTTGTGGTGAAAGAAGCCGCAGGACGCGACGTCAACGTTTCCGCCGCTTAGCAGCACGCCGACGCGCTTGCCCCTGGCTGCGTGGTAACTTCCGCTGAAAAGCGGGGCCAGGGCAACGGCCGCGCTCGGCTCAATGACGATCTTGAGCCGGGACCAGACGAACTCCAGCGCGGCCAGGATGTCATCCTCGGCGACCGTGGTCATGTCACCGACGAACCGGCGCATGATCTCCAGGTTCCGCTGGCCGACCGCCCGCGTGCGCAGGCCGTCGGCGATCGTGTCGGGGACGCGCTCCAGTTTCGCGATCCTGCCCTCTCGCCACGACTGGTTGGCGTCTGCCCCTCGGGCCGGTTCGACACCGACGACGATACAGGCCGGCGCGCTGGCCTGGGCCGCCAATGCGCTGCCGCTGATCAATCCACCGCCGCCGACCGGCACAAACAGATAGTCGAGCGGGCCCACTTCGTCGAAGAGCTCCAGCGCGGCCGTGCCCTGACCGGCAATGATGTCGTCATTGTCGAACGGGTGCACCAGTGTGTAACCGTGCTCGGCGATCAGCGTCGCGGTTACTTCCTCGCGGTGAAGGGCATCACACGGGACGATCCGCGCCCCGTACCCTTCCGTCGCGGCGCGTTTGTTGGGCGGCGCGTCCTCCGGTATGACGACGACCGCCGGCACGCCGAGTAAGCTCGCCGCGAGGGCGATACCCTGGGCGTGATTGCCGCTGGAGTGGGTGATGACGCCGGCGGCACGCTCTGCGTCGCTGAGCCGGCTGATGGCGTTATAGGCGCCGCGGAACTTGAAAGCGCCGACGCGCTGGAAGTTCTCGCACTTGAGGAAGACGTGGCAGCCGGCCACTTCGTCGAGCGTGCGCGAGGTCAGCACCGGCGTGCGATGGGCCACACTATGGAGGCGCTCGGCCGCATCAAGGATTGCACTGGGCGGGATCATGGCTTGGCCTGATGGGAAATGGTGACTGAAAACCTGCGGGTCTCAGAACGCGGCACAGCGGAGGACTCTGGCCGTCTCGATGACCCGGCGCGCTCCGCCAGTCCCGTGACCTACCCCGAAGGAGGCGGGACGGGCAACTTCTCGACCGGCGTGTTCTTCCACTTCTCTCCCTCCTCGATCAGCATGATCGGGATGCCGTCGCGGATGGGGTACTTCATGCCCGACTCGGCCGAGACAAGCCAGCAGCCGTGGACAAGTTCCAGCCGCCCGGGGTCCGGGCCAAGCGACTTATCATGCACGGCGACCGGGCATCGCAACAACTCCAAGAGCATCGGGTTGAACGGGGCGCTTTTATCGGATTCGCTCACGCAGGGCTTTCTCCTGTTACCGGGGTGACGTGCCGGCGATCTTACGCCGAATGGGTGTACGGGGCAAGCGGTCAGCCATCCTGGACGGAGGGCCAGACAGCCGACACCAGCTCGGGCAGCCACACACCCGCCGGTTCCCTCACACAGATGTCCATCGCCTGACTCAACGGGGTCTCCGTCGGATTGACCTCGACCGACATGGCGCCTGCTTCGATGGCCATCAAGGGCAGCGACGCCGCGGGCTGAACAAGCCCCGATGTGCCGACGGTCAGGAAGACATCGGCCTGTTCGGCGGCCGAGATGGCAGCCTGCAGCGCGTCGGGCGGCAGCATCTCGCCGAACCAGACGACGTCAGGTCGGAGGAACGCGCCGCAATCGGGGCAGCGCGGAGGGACTTCCGGGCCGTCCGGCCACGATTCGACGATCCGGCCGTCGGCCGAGCACTTGACCCGGGCCAGGTTGCCGTGAAGCTCAATGATGTTCCGGCTGCCGGCGCGGGTGTGCAGGCTATCGACGTTCTGTGTGACGAGGGTGAACTGAGGTACCCGGGTTTCAAGCGTCGCCAGGGCGACATGACCCGGATTGGGCGAAGCGCCGGCGACCAGTTCCCGCCGCCACGCGTACCAGTCCCAGACCAGTTTCGGGTCGCGCCGGAAGGCCTGCGGCGTGGCCAACTCCTGCGGGTCGTATCTGGCCCACAGGCCGGTCAGCGCGTCGCGGAACGTCGGCACGCCGCTCTCGGCGGAGATGCCCGCGCCGGTCAGCACGACGACGCGCCTGGCCTCTCGCAGCCGGGCGATGAGCCGGCCCGGGATGGGGCTCATCCGGCTTCGCTGCCCTCCAGCAGGATGTTGTCGATCAACCGCGTCGTGCCGAAATAGACAGCCATCGACAGGAGCGCCGAGGGGACGGGAGCCCCGCCGTCCAGTTCCCTGAGCGTCACGGGGTCAGCCGCACTGACGTAGTCGACGCGCGCGAGCGGTTCGGCGGCCAGGACACGGCTCAGTGCCTCGCGCAGCCGGTCCGGGTCGTGTTCGCCCGCTTCCCACATCTCGCGGGCGGCTGACAGGGCGCGATAAAGCGCCGCTGCGCCGGCGCGATTGGCGTCATCCAGGTACTTGTTGCGCGAGCTCATCGCCAGGCCGTCGGGTTCGCGCACGGTCGGGCACACGACGAAGCGCAGGTTGAAGTTCAGGTCAGCGACCATCCGGCGCAGGACGGCCGCCTGCTGGGCGTCCTTCTGGCCGAAGTAGACGTGGGTCGGCTGCACGATGTTGAAGAGCTTGGCCACGATTGTCGCCACACCCTGGAAGTGGCCGGGCCGCCGGGCGCCTTCCAGTCCCTCGGCCACGGCGCCGACATGGACGTAGGTCTGGAAACCCGGCGGGTACATGGCGGCATCGGAAGGGGTGAAGACAAGGTCGACCGATTCGGCCGCCAGCAGGGCCAGGTCGCGCTCCAGGTCGCGCGGGTAGCGCGAGAGATCTTCTGTCGGCGCGAACTGGGCCGGGTTAACGTAGATGGAGACGGCGACGAAGGACGTTTCACTTTTGGCCCGGCGGACCAGCGAAAGGTGACCCTCATGCAGATAGCCCATCGTCGGTACGAAGCCGACGCTCGCCAAACCCCAGCCTGCGCGGACCCCGCGCACCTGTTCGATGTCATCCGTAACGATCATGGTCTCCCTGTTCCTCTTGCTGCACAGTCGCCCCGGAGGCCGGCGTTCCGGCTTCGCGGGAGGGCGGAGCTGCGAACAACCGCGCCAGGGCGCAGTGCAGTTCTCTAGTTTACCATTTCCAGCAATGCCAGCAGGCCGCCGACATCGCCCTGCGCCAGCGCCAGTTCCCCTCGTTCGGCGGCATGGACGAGTTCGGTCAATCGGCGGTTCAGGGGCGTCGCTACGGCGTGGCGGCCGCCCAGCGCCGCAACCTGGCCGCAAATCGCATCGATTTCCGTTGGCGAGCCGCGGAGGATGTCCTGGAGCATGGAGGAGTGGTTGGCGGCCGTCGCCCGGGCTACCGCTCGCGCCCGCGCATCCGGCTCATCGCTGAGTCGGATGCCCTGCGCGGCGGCAACGGCCGCGACCTCCTGTGCGGCCCGGTCCATGATGGCGGTCAGCGCCGGATGCTCCAGCAAGAAGCCGTTGGGCACGCGCAACAGGGCGGTCAATGGGTTGATAGCGGCGTTGACGGCCAGCTTGTCCCAGAGCAGTCGTTCCGGTTCATCGACCACCGCTGCCGGAAAGCCGGCGTCGCCGAAAGCCGCGCTCAGGTACGCCAGAAGCCGTCGCTGGCGCGGTGACAGGCCATCGGTCAGCCCAAAGTTCGTGTAGCCATTTCCGGCGTGCCTGACCCGAGCCAGCCCCAGCAAGGTTGCGCCCTCGGAGGTGATGCCCAGCGCGGCCCTGTGCGGCCCAAGCGCATCGCGGAGTGCCTCGTAGTTGCCGAGACCGTTTTGCAATGTGACAGCCAGCCCGTCTGGCGCCAGGAGACGGGCGATGTGGCGGGCGACGGCCGGCGTCTGCTGGCTTTTCTCAACGACGATGGCGGTATCCAGCGGTCCCGTGGCTTCGTCTCGCAGGCAAGCGACCAGCTGATGGATGGTCGTGCTGCCGTCTACGTGCTCGACCGCGACCCCATGCGCGCGCACCGCGCGAATCTGGTCTTCCCACTCACCGATCAGGACAACGTTGGCAACCACTGATAGCCCGGAGGCGAAGAGGCTGCCCATCGCCCCAACACCGAAGACGCCGATACGCATGTTGCCGCTCAGGACATCCGCGCCGTTTCGGCCAGGGCGCGGCGAAACTCGGCTTCCTCTTCCGCGCTCATCGGGTAGGTGTGTTCCTCGGCCGGAAAGGCGCCGCCCGCGACTTCCCTGCCATAGCTGCGAAACGCTTCCACGATGAGCGGCCGGATATGGGCATACTGCTTGACGAACCGGGGCTGGTGGCCGTCATGCAGGCCGAGAAGGTCATGGTAGACAAGCACCTGGCCGTCGCAGCCGGCTCCGGCGCCGATGCCGATGGTTGGGATGTGCAGGCGGTCCGTGACGGCCGCCGCCACCGCAGCCGGGACGGCCTCGAGCACGATGGCGAAGCAACCGGCTTCCTCCAGGGCCATGGCGTCGTCGACAAGCTTGAGCGCTGCGGCGGCCGTCTTACCCTGAACGCGGTAGCCGCCCAGCTTGGTGATCGACTGCGGAGTCAGCCCGATATGACCCATGACCGGGATGCCGGCGTCGACGATCGCCCGCACCGTCGGCGCCATCTCGCGGCCGCCCTCCAGCTTGACGGAATGCATACCGGCTTCTTTTAGAAACCGGCCGGCATTTCGGATCGCGTCGGCCTGGCTGACCTGGTAAGCAAGAAACGGCATATCGCCCACCAGAAAGCAGCTGCCCGCGCCCCGGGCCACCGCTTTGCAGTGATGGATCATCTCCTCCATGGTCACCGGAGTCGTGCTGGCCAGGCCCATGACAACCATGCCCAGCGAATCGCCGACGAGGATGACGTCGATCCCCGCCTCATCCACCATCGATGCGGCGCCATAATCATAGGCGGTGAGCATCGTGATGCGCTCGCCACGGTCTTTCTTGGCCTGCAATTCCAGGACTGTGACTTTCTTACGTTCCATAGTAGAATCCCGGCGTCGACGAACGCCCTGTCGTCCACAGCGACCGAACATGACCCTGTCGCACCTAGAGCCCCGCCTCATCCGGATGCCGGATCTTCAGGGAGAGTGGCTGAACACGGGCCGAACCCTGACTCGCGCTGACCTGCGCGGCCGCCCGCTGTTGGTCGATTTCTGGGATTATACTTGCGTCAACTGTTTGCGCACCCTGCCATATCTGCGCGCCTGGCACCGCCGCTACGCGCCGATCGGGCTGGTCATCGTCGGCGTGCATTCACCGGAGTTCGCGTTCGGCCGTATTACCAACCAGGTGCAACAGGCCATCCATGAGTACGGCATTGAGTATGCGGTCATGCTCGACAACGACCACCGGGCATGGGACGCTTGCGCGGTCAAGGCCTGGCCGACCAAAGTCCTGGTCGATGCGGATGGCTACCTGCGCTACCGGGTTCAAGGTGAGGGCAGTTACCCTGCGACGGAGGCAGCTATTCAGGCGTTGTTGCGCCTGGAAAACCCGGGGCTCAGCCTGCCTCAGCTGATAGAACCGTTGCGTCCGGAAGACGCGCCGGGCGCCGTATGCTTCCGGCCTACGCCGGAACTGTATGCCGGCTACCAGCGGGGCGGGCTGTTCGGCGCGATGCTGGGTAATCCGGACGGTTACGCGGTCGATGGCCCGATTTTCTACCGGTATCCACCGCCGGAACGCTGGGCGGAAGGTCGCTTCTACCTCGACGGTGTCTGGCGGGCCTGGCCTGAGGCACTTGCCTTCGCCGGCGACACGACCGGCCGGGTGATGATCCCCTACAGCGCGGCGAGCGTCAACGCAGTCCTCAGCCCGACGGCCGACCCGGTGGAAACGATCCTCGGCCTCGGCGCTGCGGCGTCGCCTTCTCCGATCGAAGTGCGCCAGGACGGCCGGCCGCTGACGCGGGCCAACGCCGGGGAGGACATCGTGCTGACCGGGGACGGCCGCAGCGTCGTCATCGTCAGCCGGCCGAAGATGGTCGAGCTGGTCCGCAACGCGACGTTTGAGCCGCACGAGCTGGAGTTGACCTTCGGGACGCGCGGGCAAGCGCTCTATAGCGTCAGCTTCACCAGTTGTGTCGTCGCACCGGGCGAAGGCGACAGCAACGAGCTTTACACGGTTCATTGAGGACACGCCCAAAGGAGCCATAGCGATGGATCTTGGACTGAACAGGCGGGTGGCGCTGGTTGCCGCAGCGACGAAAGGCTTGGGCTATGCCGTAGCGGCTCAGTTGCTGCGCGAGGGGGCGAGCGTTGGCATCTGTGGCCGGTCGGCCGAGCATGTCGATTCGGCCGTTGCCGCTTTGCGGTCAGAGGCCGGGCAGGCGGCAGAAGTGGCCGGCTGGACGGCCGACGTGACACGCGCTGAGGACTGCGAGCGGCTGGTCGAGAACGTCGTGGCGCGCTTCGGCCAGCTCGATATCCTCGTTACGAACGCCGGCGGCCCTCCCGGCGGGACATTCGACGCGCTGGACATGAGCCAGTTTGAGAGCGCCGCCCAGCTGACCCTGCTGAGCGCCGTGAGGCTGATCAAACTCGCCCTGCCGCACCTGCGCCGGAGTGACGCGGCCGCGATCTTGACGATCACGAGTGTCTCGACCAAACAGCCGGTGGCGGGGCTGTTGCTCTCGAACGTCTATCGTCCGGCCGTAGCGGGGCTGACCAAGACGCTATCGCAGGAACTGGGCCAGGAAGGCATCCGGGTCAATTCCATCCTGCCGGGCTGGACAGCGACCGAACGGGTTGGGGCGATCCTTGACTACCGCAGCCGGCAAAACGCGACGACACGAGAGGACGAGGAAGCCAGGATCACGGCCAACATACCGATGGGCCGGATGGGCTTGCCCGAGGAATTCGGCCGCGTGGCCGCGTTCCTCGTCTCTCCGGCCGCCAGCTACGTCAATGGCATCATGATGCCCGTGGACGGCGGCAGCAGCAGCGGCCTTCTGTAGTAGGGATGGCCTTCGACGTCAAGAGTCGCTAGCGGTCGGGCCCCGGTATCTTGCGGTGGCTCTCCAGCACCCGGGTCAATTCAAGGATGAGCAGGCCCGCTTCTTCCGGCGTCAGGTAGATCCGCGTATCGTCGGCTCGAAAAACCTTTTCGTCTTCGGCGCAGTCTTCGACGAACTGCAGGCAGATATCGTCTTCGAAGCCGCGGTCCGCTTCATCAACGTAGACGCTGAGCTTCAGGCTGCCATCCAATAGATTAAGCGTGGTCATTCGAAAAGAACCTCCCTTCGTGTCCACCTTTGATCACTTCAATTTTAGCTTTTCTTGCGCCGGCGAAAAGAAAACTCCCCCGGCACAGGCCGGGGGAGTTGGGTCAGATGCAAATCGAAATCAGCGGCTACCGGGTCAGGACAGGGAGGTTGCCGATCCCGGTGTTGAAGTTCATGTAGAAGGCGCTCATCCACCCCTGGCGGCCGTCGGCCAGGATGCCCTTGACCCAGGTCGAGGTAGCGTCGCGGCCGATGAGCGGGACGACCGTACCGTTGCGGATCGACGTGAATGCCGGGAAAGCCGTGCTCGGGCCGGTACGGACGTTCAGGTACGACGAGGTGACCGTTCCGGTGACGCCGGTTGAAGGCGGCGGTGGAGGCGGGGGTGTGGTCGTGCCACCGATGGGCGTCAGACTGCTGACCGGGACTGAGGTCGTCGTGTAGCTCGCGTTCACCCAACCGGTACCGCCGTTCGGTGTCACGATCTGGATCCAGGTCGCGGCCTGGTTGCGGAAACCGGTCAATGCCACGACCTGGCCCCGGCTAAGCTTGTAGACGACCGGGAACTCGACCCCCGGACCGGAGCGGACGTTCAGGTAGTAGGCGATGACCGTCGCCGTCCCGGGGAACTGGCCGCCGGTGCCGCCGTCACTGACCACCTGGTAGGAGACCCGCGCCTCGGCAAGGTTGACGCGCTCGTAGTACTCGACCCGGACATTGGCTGTTCCGGCCGCCAGGTCGATCTCGCCCGTGAACGTCGCTGCCGGCCGGTCGAACCAGGCATCGATGATCATGCGGTCATTCACCCAGACCCGGACGCCGTCATCCGTCGTCGCCGAAAAACGGTAGCGCGCGTTGGAGGTGGAGATGGTGGTCGTCCAGCGGGCGGAGAAGTTGTCGGCCTGGATCTGCGGAGCCGGCGAGCCGAGGCCCCAGTTGTAGTTGATCGCCGCTTCATCACGGGTCACAACGGGAGCGCCGGCAAGGCTGGTGTTGTTGAAGTACTCGGCCCGCCAGGCGCCGGTAGGCGGGGGCGTGGTGCCGCCGCTGATGCGTACAGCCTCGAGCTTGACCTGCGCGCGCTCGGTCGCCTCGAAGTATTCCAGCCGCATGGCCGTCTGGCCGCCCGGGAGGTCGACGTCCACGACGTATGTTGTGGCGCTCTGTACCTTCCACTGGTCCAGGACCATCGTGTTGTTCACCCACAGCCGAACGCCGTCATCCGACACGACCGTGAATCGATATTTGCCCGCCTCCAGAGTGGACGTGCGGTTCCAACGGGCGGAGAAGTTGTCCGTCTGAACGCCGGAACCAGGCGAGCCAAAACCCCAGTTGAAGTTAATGTTCGCGCTGTCGGCCACCAGAACGGGCGTGCCGGCGAGTGTGGTGTTGTTGAAGAACTCCCCGCGCCAGGCATTGGTCGGCGGCGGGGGCGGGGCCGACACGATGGCATAGCTCATCTTGGCGACAGCGCTGCCACCCGCCTCGTAGTACTGGACCTGGATGGTGTGCGTTCCGGCACCGAGATAGACGTCGGCCGTAACCGTGCGGACCTGGCTATCGAACCACTGATCAATGATGACCGTGTTGTTGACCCAGACGCGCATGCCGTCGTCCATCGTGGCGGTGAACCGATAGGTGCCCGCCGCCAGGCTGACCGTCTGACGCCACTGCGCCGAGAAATTGTCGCTGAGGACCTGAGCGGCCGGGGAACCGCTGCCCCAGTCCCAGTTGATACTGTCTTCCTGGCGGACGAGGACCGGCTCCCCGGACAGGGTGCGGTTGTTCCAGTACTTGGCTTCCCACGGGCTGCCCTGGGCCGCCGCGCGCGATGAGCTGACACTCAGGCCGGCCAGCACAAGCACCGCCAATAAGGCAACGGACAGGTACGACTGTAGCCTGCTGTTCTCAAACCACCTTTTCATTGACCTGACTCCTTCGTGACAAAAGCATGCAATGGCTTGTTGGACCGGCAGCACATGCCGCCTGTCCGCGTGACGAGGCTACTTCCTAGACGACTCGCGCGGAGCCCCGCGGCAGGCCAGGCCTGCACGTGGGCCTACGCCCATCACGCGCACATGACATAAGCCATGATAGTATCCGCGTCACTCTATGTCAAGTGTGCCGGGCGGCGGGAGGCAGTCGGGCGGTTTGTTTTTACGCTACCCCTGGAGAATTTAACACTCGTTCGTCGCCGACACGCCTCGTAACGCGCAGCTCGTCGAGATGCTCCAGCAGGGCGATGGCGTATTTGCGACTGGTGCCGAGCAGGTCCCGGACCGTTGCCGCGTTGATCGTCCCGTGGGCCTGAAGGTGGCCGCGGATGATGCCAAGCAGCCGGTCATATTCGGCCGCAGCGTAGACGACCTCCTCCGATAGCGGACGCAGTTCGCCCAGATCAACCAGCGCGAAGTAGACTGACTCGCCGACCAATGCCTTGCACTCCTTGACGCTTGGTGAATTGACGCCTTTGGCGGCCAGAAAGTTCCGCAACTGATCGATCCCGGCCTGCTGTTCAGCGGAGAATGTGATCGTGTGCGCGGGAAGCCGCAGGAGAGTGCCCTGTTCGACCAGACGACCTTCATCCTGCAACTGCGCCAGCAAGGGGGCAAAGACAGCGCCGGTGACCTGCAGCCGGCTTCGCAGCTCCTCGCGGTCCAGACCGGCGCGCAGCGGGAAGTCCTGATGGTACGCAGCCACCAGCGCTACCGCTCGCTCCTGGAGGGCCTGCAGCGCGCCCGGGGATGCGACGAGCTTTCCCAGGGCAAGGACCTGTCCGCCCGTGACCAACCCGTCGAGTGCCTGGCGGCCCTCCTGGCTGTTGAGTCCGGCCTTTTCCAGGAGCGTCACTGCCGGGGACGGGCCAAGCCGGTTCAACGTCTCCAGAAGCAGTTCCTCCGGCGAGCCCTTCTCCAGCGCATTGAATCGGCCCAGGACATCCTCTCGGAAACGCCGGTGACGCCGGCCTGGAAGCGGGTCCAGGACGCGCCCACCCCCGAGCGTGGAGCCTGGCGAGGGTCGCCGAAGGATGAAGCGATCGCCGCGATCGACGGCCACCGGCGCGGCCAGCGCCAGCTGGAGCCAGCCGTTCTCTCCGGGCGGGATATTGTCGCGGCCAATGACGCGGGCATGGGTGCTGACCTCAGCCGAACCCACGAATAGTTTGACCGCTTCGTTATGCTCCAGGGGGGAGTCGCTGTCCGGGAGGTGGCGGTAGGTGACATCGATCAACTGGCTGGACCGGAGCGTGCCGGGCGCTGCGACGACCTGACCGCGGGCCACTTCCGTGTGGTCGATGCCGGTCAGGTTGACCGCCACACGGCTGCCGGGCAAAGCGACGTCGCGTTTCGTCTTGTGCGTCTGCAGACCGCGGATTCGGCCCTTCAGGCCACCCGGCTGCAGTTCGACATCGTCTCCGACGCGCAGGCGGCCGCCCGCAAGCGTTCCGGTGACGATGGTGCCGAAGCCTGGCAGGGTGAAAACCCGGTCTACCGGAAGCCGGGGGCGACCGAGGTCAACGGCCGGAGGGCACTCGCGAAGTGCCTGCAACAGCGTTTCGCGCAGGGCCGACAGGCCCTGTCCCGTTCGCGCAGAAACGGGCACGATGGGGGCTCCTGCAAGCACCGTGCCGGCCAGGACATCGCTGATCTCCAGTTCGACCAGTTCCAGCCAATCCGGATCGCTGACAAGGTCGATCTTCGTCAGGGCGACGACCCCGCGCTCGACCTGCAACAGGTCGAGGATCGCCAGATGCTCGCGTGTCTGGGGCATGACGCCCTCATCGGCCGCAATCACGAACAGGGCAAGGTCAATGCCGCCCACGCCCGCCAGCATATTCTCGATGAAGTCGCGATGGCCCGGCACATCGACCACGCCGACTTCCTGGCCGTCCAGGTTCAGCCAGGCAAAGCCCAGGTCGATGGTCATCTGCCGGGCCTTCTCTTCGGCCAGGCGGTCGGGATCGATGCCTGTCAGGGCGAGGACGAGCGTCGATTTGCCGTGGTCTACATGGCCGGCGGTGCCGATGACGTGCATGTCGAGCCGTGCCGGGATCTACTCTTCGCGGACGGGCGTCAACGCCGGCTGGCGTCGCCGGTTCGGGTTCTGGTCGGCGGCCTTCTCCAGTTCGTCCATCCAGAGCAGGGGCCACTTCTTGATGGCTTCGGACTGAGCCGCGTGGAGACGGAGGATCTGGTCGCGGTCCTGCTGCAGGCGGGCGATGGCATCTTCCAGGGCCTGCAGTTGTTCCTGCAGTTGGCGCTCGCGCCGGTCAACGATACTCTGGCGCTGGATGAAGTCCGATTCGAAGTTCTTCCACTTCTTGATGTCCTCCTGGGCGAACTGCTCCCAGCGAGTCTCCATACGTTGCGATTCGACGCGGACGAGTTCCATTGCCTCGCGTTGTTGCTGTTCGAGGTGAGCTCGCAACGACTTGAGCGTCTCCAATGCTGTCTTCGAGTCATTGAATTGCGTGTTGAACTTCACCCACTCCTGGGTGAACCGTTGGAGCGTGCTTTCGTGTTCGTCCATCGCCCGCTGCCAGGCGGCCAGGCGCTGATTGCGCTCGTGTTCACCGATCTGTACTTGCTCCGTCCAGTCCTTGGTCGAGTCGCGAAGGCCCTGCTGGGCTTCATTGACGGCCTGTATCGCAGACTGCACCTTCAACAAGTTGTCGTTAAGGATTTCCAGCCGGTTGTTGATCGGCTCCCAGCGTTTGCTGATCTCCAACAAGGCCGCCTGGGCCTCGGTGATGTTGCGATTGTTCAGCTTTTCGCGTTCTTCCAGGAATGCGATCGAGCGCTCGATGCTCTCGACCTGCGTGCGTACCTGAGAGGCGGCGCTGGTTTGCACGCCGATCAGATTGGCCAGGCGGCCGTCTTCAGCCTGCCTCAGCAGCAGGTCCTGTTCGAGCCGGGTGATGGCCGGGAGTTGTTTGCGGATGTCGGCGATCTCACGGGTGGTCGATTCGTGCTCCACCCGCCGGAGCCGGTCGAGTTCCTTCTCTGACTCGATCCGCCGGCGGTCGTATTGCTCGATCATCTTGACAATGTCGTCTTTGAACTGGGCGAGCTGGATGTCGACCTGCGGGATTCGGGCGAGAGCGGACGACAGCTGGCCGACCTGTTTCTCCAATTCTGCGATACGTTGGTCGCGGCTGGTGACCTCGCGCTCCTGCAAGACACCCCGCTGCTCCACTTCAGCCAGCTTCCTGGCGACTTTGCGGCGTTCTTCGTCAAGCCAGTCAATGCGCTTGCGTAGCTCATTGAGGTCCTGGTCATGCGAACCGGCCGATGAACGGGTGTTCGAACTATTCGCCATGCTGTAATCTCCTTCCGACGCATTATACTTTCCGCACGGGCTGTCCGCCACTTTGCCCGGTTGCCGCGGCGGCTTACAATGGATGGATGCGCATTGGTCTCGACCTTCGCCTGCCCACCTATCGCATGGGCGGCATCAGCCAGTATGCCATTCACCTGGTGCAAGGACTCGCCGAACTGGCGACAGGCGAAGACGAATTCCTCATTTTCCACAGCCGCAAGGAGGGCCGGACTTTCTTGCCGGACCACCCGGCGTTCAGCAGGCATGACCTGTGGACACCCTGCCACCATCGCCTTGAGCGCTACGCCCTGGCGGCTGAGCTGTCGCCTTTCCGGCTGGACGTCTGGCATAGCCCGGACTTCATCCCTCCCGTTGCCGGGGCAAAGCGGCGCGTCATCACCGTCCATGACCTGGCCTTCCTGCGCCTGCCGCAATTCCTGACGGACGAGAGTCGCCGCTACTACAACGACCAGATCGGCTGGGCGGTGCGGGTGTCGGACGCGATCGCGGCCGACAGCAATGCGACTCGATCCGACATCCTTGAACGCCTTGACACAGACCCCGGAAAGGTCAGGACGATCTACCTGGCGGCGAACCCCATTTTTGAAGCGGACGTGAGCGCGGAATCGGTGGCGGCAACGCTCGCGCGGCACGGCCTCGAAGCCGGCTATATCCTGTGTGTCGGCACGTTGGAGCCGCGGAAAAACATCCCGATGCTGCTCCGGGCCTACGCGATGCTGCGTGCCGGCCACGGTGTCACGGTTCCGCTGGTCCTGGCCGGCGCTCGCGGCTGGCTCGATGATGAGATCTTCACGACCATCCGCGACCTCTCGCTGGAGGCCCATGTCTGCCACTTGGCGGGTCTCAGCGACGCTGACCTGGCCCGTCTCTACCACGGGGCGGGTGTGCTGGCTGCGCCGTCGACCTACGAGGGCTTCGGCTTGCCGCCGCTCGAGGCGATGCACTGCGGCTGCCCGATCGTCGCCAGTGACGGCGGCTCGCTGCCGGAGGTTGTCGGGGAAGCCGGCCTGCTGGTCAGTCCCGATAGTCCTGCGGACTGGGCTGTCGCGCTCGCCCGCGTCCTGGACGATCGTGACGAGCGCAACCGGCTTGTGGCGGCAGGGCGAGTCCAGGCGCGCCGATTCACCTGGCGCCGCACCGCGGAACAGACCCTCGCGCTCTACCGGGGTGATGCCTGATGCGTCGCGTGCTGTTCCTGACGCCGCAGATGCCGTACCCGCCGCACCAGGGGACGAGCCTGCGCAACTGGCATATTCTGCGCGGCGTGGCTCTCCGTGCGGATGTATCGCTGCTCACCTTCGTGGACGATGGGGTGACTGCGATCCCGGAGCCGATGGCCGCGTGCTGCCGCCGGGTCGATGTCATCCCAGCCCCGGCGCGCACGACCGGCCAGCGACTGCGCCAGCTGGTGACGCTGGACGAACCGGACCTGGCGCTTCGCCTGGCGAGCAGCGCCTTCGCCGACGCGCTGCGCCGGCGGCTGGCAGGCGAGCGCGTCGACGTCGTCCAGATCGAAGGGCTGGAAATGGCGCGGTACCTGCCGGTCGTCCGTGAGATGCAGCCTTCGGCCCATGTTGTCCTGGACTGCCACAACGCGGAAGCGGAACTACAGCGACGGACGTTCGCGACGGATGTCAGCCAGCCCCGGCGATGGTCGGCGGCGGCGTACTCCCGGTTGCAGGCCGGGCGTCTGGCCGCTTATGAGCGTTGGGCATGCAGGGCGGCCGATGCGGTTGTCGCGGTCAGTGAAGTGGACCGCGAGCACCTCAGGGCGCTTGCGGGCGATGACCTGGACGTAGCCGTAATTCCGAACTGCATCGATACCGAAGCGTACGCCGGCGAGCCGGTGCCGGATGATCCCGCGCTGCGCCATGACCTGGTGTTCACCGGCAAGATGGACTACCGGCCCAACGTGGACGCTGTCCTGTGGTTCGCTGAGACGGTCTGGCCACGTCTGGTCGAGGGGCATCCCGGCCTGACTTGGGCAATCGTCGGCCAGAAGCCGCACCCACGATTGGCGAGTCTCGGCCGGCTTCCGGGCGTGCGGCTGACCGGACATGTCGAACGCATCCAGCCCTACCTGGCTGGGGCGACCGTTTACGTGTCACCACTTCGCATAGGCAGTGGAACACGCCTCAAACTACTAGAAGCCATGGCAACCGGACTGCCGATCGTCTCGACGTCCGTTGGGGCAGAGGGATTGGAGGCGACGGTGGGACGCGATCTGCTGATCGCCGACACCGCCGAGGAACAGCTCGCGGCCGTCAGCCGGTTGCTGGAAACGCCTGACGAGCGCAGGCGGTTGTCGGAACATGCGCGTGTGCTGGCGGCCGCCTATGACTGGCGGCGCGTGATCCCGCGTTTCGCCGCGCTGTATGAGAAGCTGTCGGGCGGCGAGGTGCGTTAGAGAGGGATAGCCGGATCCTTCGGCGCCGTGCTCAGCAGGCGCGGCTCAGCTTCGGTCAGCACGATCAGGTCCTCGATGCGGACGCCGCCCCAGCCAGGCAGGTAGATGCCCGGTTCAACCGTCATGACGGCTCCGGCGGGCAACGCCCCCGTATCAGCCTGACGCGAGAAGCGCGGGCTCTCGTGGATGTCGAGGCCCACCGCGTGGCCCAGTCCGTGGCCGAAGTCGTCCCCGTAGCCGGCGGCCGCGATCACGTCGCGCGCCATGGCGTCGACGTCCTTGCCCGTCAGGCCGGCTCGAGCGCCGGCCAGGGCTGCTTCCTGGGCGGCCAGGACGATCGCATAGACCGTTCGGAACTGCTCATCAGGTTCCGCACCCAGGTAGAAGGTCCGTGTCAGGTCGCTCTTGTAACCGTCGACTTCTGCACCGAGGTCAATGATCAGGGCGTCACCTGCCTGCAACCGGCGGTCGCCCGGATGGTGATGGGGCAGGGCGCTGTTCGGCCCTGAGGCGACGATGATGTCGAAGGCCGGCCGGTCGCCGCCGGCGTCGCGCATGGTCTTCTCCAGCTCCCAGGCGAGCGCTTTTTCAGTCAGGCCCGGACGTGCCAGCAACGGCACCCGAGCGACCGTTAAGTCGGTGATGCGCGCCGCGGCGGTGATACGGGCCAGTTCGTCGTCGGACTTAACCTGTCGCAGTGACTCGGCTGTGTCGCGCAACGGGACCCAGGTGATGCCTTCAAGGCGTTGCAGGGCCTCCAGCTCGGCGATCGTCATGAAGTTCGCCTCGAAGCCGATCCGCGGATAACGGCCGTTTCCGAGGAAGTCCAACGTGTCGTTCTGCCCGTCCCGATGGCGAAACAGGGTGAAGTCCGGAGCCTGGCGACCGGCCTGCTCCCAGTAACGGGAGTCGGTTGACAGGATGGCGCTGTCGGGCGTGATGAGCAGCCGCCCGGCTGAACCTGTGAACCCGCTGAGCCAGCGACGGTTGGTCGCACTGCTGATCAGGACGGCGTCTACATTCCAGTCACCGATGTTTTCGCGTAGCAAGTTGACACGATCAATCATGAAGTCACCTAAGCCAGATCAACAACGATCCTGCCCGAACCGGGCAGGACGTCTCCCACGACGACCGCATCAGGACAGGCTGCCAGGAACGGGTCGACGCGATCCGAAGCAACAGCGACCAGCAGCCCGCCCGACGTCTCGGGGGTGAAGAGCATATCCTGCATCAGGAACGTGACGCCCTCGGCAAAGGTGATCGTTGGCAGGAAGTGACGCGCGTTGTTGCCCATTCCTCCGGGGAAGGCTCCTTCCGCGCCATACTGAAGGGCACCGGGGAGCCAGGGAAGGGCGTTCAGATGGAAGTGGAAGTCCGTCGCGCCCTGGCGGGCCATCTCCTGGGCATGGCCGAGCAATCCGAAGCCGGTGATGTCGGTCATGGCATGCGCTTCAACCTGCCGCGCGGCGCGCGCGGCCGAACGGTTCAGCCGTTTCATGCTGGCAACGGCGGCGCTGACATGCTCGGCCGCGGCCGCTTCCCGTTTCAATGCCGTGGTGATGACGCCGACACCCAGCGGCTTGGTGAGCAGCAGCTTGTCACCCGGCTGCGCGCCGCCCTTGCGCTGCACGTCAGCCGGATGGATGAGGCCGATGACGGCCAGCCCATATTTGGGCTCCTTGTCGTTCACGCTATGCCCGCCGGCGATGACGCCTCCGCCCTCGGCGACCTTCTCCGCGCCGCCGCGGAGGATCTCGCGCAGGATTTCCTTGTCGAGGTCATCCGGAAACGCGACCAGGTTGATGGCAAAGAGGACGTCGCCGCCCATGGCATAAACATCCGACATGGCATTCGCGGCCGCGATCGACCCGAAGTCGTAAGGATCATCCACGACGGGCGGAAAGAAGTCACTCGTGGCGACGATGGCCTGCTCGTCGTTGATGCGAAAGACGGCGGCGTCATCGGCCGCGCTGAGGCCAACCAGCAGATCCGGGTGGTCTGCGGGCTTGAAAAGGGCGCTCAGAGGCGCCAGCACCTGATCCAGCTCCGCCGGAGCCAGCTTTGACGCTCAACCGGCGCAGGAGGCCAGCGTCGTCAGCCGTATTGCTCGTCCGCTCATCGTTAGGTCCTCACAATTCCGGCCGCCAGTACCGGCGACCAGAGCACGAAAAGTATACTCCTGACCTGTGAACGGTCAATCTGCGTTGATTCTGCGATCCGCGCGACCTATAATGACCCGGATGAAGCCATCACCGCTCTCGCGTTTCGAGTTGCTGCTGCGTCGCCTGGTGGAGGAGCCATTCGCCTGGTTTGCCGGTGATTCGCCGGATGCGGCCGGTCTGGCTGCCTACCTCTGGCGGTTGTGGCATGAAGCGCCCGCGGCCGATCGACCGGAATTGCTGACGGTCTATCTGAGTCCGGAGCAGTATGCAAACCTGGCCTATCGCAGCGAGGAGATCGCCGGACAGGTGCGCGAGCATCTAGCCTTCCTGGCCGAAAGCAACGGCGAGAGCCGCCTCGGATTGCCGGAGGTAGCCCTGGCGGCCGATGAATCCCTGAGCGGCCGTCGCGTTCGCGTGGCCGGGACGCGCGCTGACGCACCGGATAGCCCCGCGACACAGGTATTCAGTCCGGATGCCGCCGGCAGCCTGCTGGATGACATTCGGGCTGTAGACGCTTTCTTGATCGTCGAGGGAACCCACCACGTGCCACTCGACCGCCCGGTGACACGCATCGGTCGCCGCGTGGACAACGACCTTGTCCTTGATTCAGCGGCCGTCAGTCGCCAACATGCCCAAATACGGTGGCGTCAGCCCTACTTCATGCTCTACGATGTCAGCGGCCACGGGCGAACGCTGGTGAATGGGGAGCCGATCCAGGAACGCATTCTGCGCCCCGGCGACGTGATCGCCCTGAGCGACGTCCTTCTGGTCTATGGCGAGGGACGGGACATGCCGGCCCCGGTCAGCCCGGTCGATGGCGACGTTGCCGACACGCTGCTGAAGCCGGTCGAATGAATCTGCCGCTGTTGATCGTTGCCCTGCGCATTGCCAGCGCTGCCCTGCTGTTGGGCTTCTTTGGTCACATTGCGTGGTTACTGGTCAGGGACCTTCGCACCAGCCGGCGATTGCTGCAGAGCCAGCAGCCGGAACTCGGAGCCCTGCGCGTCATCCGCTCAACGACCGGCAGTCCTGCTCCGGACACGATCTTCACGATCGGCGCGCAGACGAGCATCGGCCGCAGTGCCCGCAACACCATCGTCCTGGACGAGGCCTATGTTTCGGCCGAGCATGCCCTGCTGGCGCGGCGGGACAACAGGTGGTGGCTGGAGGACCTGGGCAGCCGCAACGGCACCCTGCTGAACGACCTGCCGCTGGCAGAGCCTACGATTGTGTCAAGCGGAGACGTCGTGACGATCGGAGGGGTCGAACTGAGGCTCGAACTGGACGGCGACGCCAGTCCAGTGTAGAAGAAGGAGCGGCATACGGGATTCGAACCCGTGATAACAGCTTGGGAAGCTGCTGTGATACCACTTCACCAATGCCGCACTCGTCCGAGATTATACCCACATCTTCGTTCCCGGCAAGCTTGAAGGAAGCGGGGCGGCGGGGCGGCAACGTGCGGCGCCGGGTCCCCTGACTTGACGGACGCGGCGCCGGTCTGGTTTCAGGGACCGCCACTCCCCGCGGCGTCGCGGGCTGTGAATCCGGTGGGGAGAGACGTTCAGCGGCATCCTTGGGATACGGGACGCGGGTACGAAGGCGCACTTCGAACCGGACCTGGTAGTGGACGGCCGCAGTCAGAGCCAGCAACAGCCACCAGACAAATGCGGGGCGCGCGCCGAGCGCGATGGCGTCTGCCAGGCCAAAGATCCAGCCTGCCAGCAGCGAACCGGCAAGCCCGACGGTGAGGGCATAGAGGGGATGTCCGGTCTGATGGCCCTGGCGGAGACGGTGGATCGATCGCCAGAGCAGGGAGAATGAGACCAACCACAGCGCCAGGTAGGCGACCAGCCCGGGTATGCCCAGGTCCAGAGCTGCCTGCAACAGGTGGTTATGGGCGTGGGCGAGATCGACGTCCGGCGAAGTCAGGTAGAGCGGGTAGACCACCCCCACAACCTCGCGAAAGCTGTTGATGCCGCTCCCGGTCAGCGGGAAGTCCGACACCGCCTGCAAACCTCGCTGCCAGATCTCGATCCGGCCGGCGAGGCCCAACGCATCGCCCAGGATGTCTGTCCCGACCTGTGGGTTCCTGTAGGTGAAGAACATCACCAGGGCGCCGACGAACAAGCTGACCGCCACGACAAACCGCCAGCGCGCTTCGACAAAGAACGCGACGACAAAGCCAAGGCCGGCCACAAAGGCGACGATGCCGCCGCGTGACATTGTGGCCAGCAGGACGAGACTGGTCAGGATGGCGGCCGCGGCGAGAAGGACCCGGATGCCGGGTCGCCGGTCGAGGGGTCGCCACAGGCCGACCAGGCAGGCGATCATCAGCGGGGCCGTCCAGGCCAATGCGCCGGCCAGTTCATTCGCGCTCACCAATCCGCCCGTCGTTCCGGGCACTGACTGGAGTGAGGCGGGCAAGAGACCGCCCAGTTGGTTGAGCACCTCAAACGGCCCTCCCCATTCACCACCGAAAAGCCCGACAAGCGCCATCCCAACCCCGATGGCGAGCGTCGTCGCCAGGAGAACCCATAGACCACCCGGTCGCAACAGACAGAAGTTGACCGCGGCATGGAAGAGGCACATGGATAGGGCCAGGCTCACCAGCTTGGGCCAGGAGGTGCCCGGGTCAAATGTCATGAATGTCGCGAGCGCGACGGTCAGCCCGAAGGCCGCCAACGCCAGATCAAACGGCGTGGCTGGGAAGAAGCGGCCGGTGCCAAGCTTGCGGCCGATGAGAAGCGGTGGAATGACGAGCAGGGGAAGAAGCGAATCCGGCGCCAGGAACATGGCGGCGGCGAGCAGAAACAACAGGCCGAGCCATTCCCACGTTGCGAGCAACTTTGCAGGCGTTTTCAAGCGGTCCATCCGATGTACTGCCTGCCCTCCATCATAGTCGACCCGGCTAACCTGCACAAGATTGCTCCTGTGAAGATTGCGTATCTTTTCCTCTTGGCAGTGGGCCTTTCGCGGCTTATAATGGAGTTTCCTTAAAGAAAACAGGGACGTTCGCCGGTCCTCAGCAGAATAGAAGGGAAATGGGATCAACGCCACAAATCCTGCTCGTGGAGGGTCATGGAGCAGGGAGGGAATCACTTGCGCCGATGCTGGCCAAGTCCGTATATGACGCACATGTCGTTCATACGGGCAGCCAGGCGCTGGAATGGTTGCAGGTTCAGGATGCGGACCTGATCATTTTCGACGCCTCGTCGATGCGCTCGAATGGCGTCAGGAGCTGCCAGCGCATCCGCAAAGCGGCTGAAAGGACGCCGATCATCTTCAGCCGGGCGGCCGGGGAGGAACTGGACCGATCGGCCGGGGCCGACGTCTATCTCGAGAAGCCGTTCTCGGGCCGCAAACTCCTCAACCGCGTGCGAGCCCTGTTGCCGGCCGATAGCGCGAAAGAGGAGATCGTCCGCTACGGTCCGCTGACACTCTACCGCACCAAGCGAAGTGTCGAGGTTAGCGGCCGTGGCGAATACACCCTGACGCCGAAGCTCGCCCAACTGCTGGAAGCCTTCATCCGCCACCCGAACGAGCTTCTGACAAGACCGCAGTTGATGCTCACCGTGTGGGAAACCGACTTCATCGGCGACACTCGCACGCTTGACGTCCACATTCGCTGGATTCGCGAGTGCATCGAAGCGGACCCTGGCCACCCCCAATGGCTGAAGACCGTGCGCGGCAAGGGCTATCTGCTGCACATCAACGGCCCCGCGGAGTAAGCACGCGCCTCACCTCCTGTCCGAACCGGAAACGCAAAAAAGCACGACTGCGCTCGCAGTCGTGCTCTATCGCGCTTACCGCACGAACGGGGTCGCGACTTACTTCTGGGCGGCCCGCGCTGCGGCCAAAGCGGCCATCAGGCGTCCCTTCCGTCGGGCAGCGTTTCGCGGGTGAACCACGTGCTTGCGCCCGGCCTTGTCAAGCGTCTGGTACGCCTCGCGCGCCGCGGCCTCGGCTTCATCGAGCCGATTCTCGGCGATCAGGCGTCGAACCTTCTTGACATGGGTGCGCGCAGCAGCGGAGTAACGGCGGTTCCGTTCCGTCCGCTTCGCCGTCTGACGAATGCGCTTCTTCGCTGATTCGGTATTAGCCAATTCAATCCTCCGACAACATCACAAACACCGCGCTTTCGCGGTTTGCGCTAGCGGGCGACGGCCGCCGGCGAGCGTGAGAGCGTCTGTAATCATAGCAGCCGCCGGGGACTCGTGCAAGAGCAGTTCGGCGTTCGACCCGGGGCCTGCAGCGCGGCTATGCTACATAGGTCCGCAGGCACGTCGCTCCGCGGGGACCGGCCCGCACGCGAAAGTCGCCCAGCGCGGCCGGCAGCAGCGTGAACTGTACCGCCGCCAGGCGGATGTCGCCCACATCCACGTCCCCTTCGATAGCGCCCCAGATCTCGAGCGAGCGGCCGTCACAGCAACCGTCAAACACCGCCCCGGGCGCCAGTTCCACGCGCTCGGTGACAAAGTACCGGTTGGCGCAAAGCTGATAGCGGGTCGCGCCGTCTGACTGCGCGACCACAGTGGGCTGCGGTAAGCCCGGGGCGACCTGCTCGAAGTTGATCACGTCCATCGCCTGGCGGATGTGCAGCGGCCGGGCCTTGCCCTCCAGGTGGCGGTTCCAGTCATAGACACGGTAGGTCGTGTTGGAGTTCTGCTGAATCTCGGCGATCAGTGCGCCGCCCAGGATGGCATGGATCGACCCGGCGGGCACGCAAATGATATCCCCCTCGGTCAGCGGGATGCGGTGCAGGTAGCGCTCCAGCGTCCCATCCCGGATGGCCGCCTCGAAACGCTCGCGCGTCGTCCCCGGCGCAATGCCCAGGATGATGGCCGCCTCCGGTGTCGCGCGCAGGACCACCCACATCTCGGTCTTGCCTAACTCGTTACCCTCATGGGCCAGGGCGTAGTCGTCGTCGGGATGAACCTGGACGGACAGCTTGTCGTGCGCGTCGAGCAACTTGATCAGCAGGGGGAACTTGCCGCGTTCCTGTGCCCAGGCGTTGGCCGTACCGATCAGGTCAAGGCCGAGCTGAGCGTGGACCTCGGTCAGCATCAGGCCCGCGTAGCGGCCGTTGATCACCCGCGACGTGCCGTCAGGATGGGCGGCAATCTCCCAGCTCTCCGCCACGATGCCCGGAGGCAATGACCTGCCGAGTAAGGACTCAAGCCCCCGGCCGCCCCAGACATAGTCCTTCAGAACGGGCTCGAAGAGCATCGGGTAGAACACCTCTTTGTCGACCATGGCTCAACTATCGGCGCGTTTGATGAAGACCGCCGCCAGGGGAGGCAGCGTGAGTTCGATGGACAGGGACTTGCCGTGGGCCGGCGCGGGCTGGCTCGGCATGGGCTGGTCGTTCCTGACGTTGCTGCCACCCAGGTCGTCGGCATCGCTGTTGAAGATCTCGACGTATGAACCCTCTTCAAGCACGCCGAGACGGTAGCCCTGCCGCACCACGGGCGTGAAATTCAGCACCACGTAGACGTTCTGACCCGTACCGGGTGACTTGCGGATGTAGGCCAGGATACTGCGCTCGTAGTCGTGGAGATCGAGCCACTCAAACCCCTGCCAGCTGTAGTCCTCTTCATGAAGCGCCGGCTCGCTGTGAAGCAAGGCGTTCAAACGACCGACGGTCTTCTGAATCCCACGGTGGCGACTATCGCCATCCAGGAGTGACCAGTCGAGGCTGACCGCCTCATTCCACTCGCGCCATTGCCCAAACTCGCTTCCCATGAACAGCAGCTTCTTGCCGGGATGACTCCACTGATAAGCGTAGAGCAGCCGCAGATTGGCAAATCGCTGCCAGAGATCGCCGGGCATCTTGTCGAGCATACTCCGCTTGAGATGCACCACTTCATCATGCGAGAAGGGGAGGAGGAACTTCTCGCTGAAGGCATAGAGCAGCGAGAAAGTCAGGCGGCCGTGGTGGTGCGACCGATAGATCGGGTCATCGCGGAAGTACTGAAGCGTGTCGTGCATCCAGCCCATGTTCCACTTGTAGTCGAACCCCAAACCGCCTTCGCTGACGGGGCGGGTGACGCCCGGCCAGGACGTGGATTCTTCGGCGACCGTGATGGCGTCGGGATAGAGACGATGGACTGCCTCGTTGAAACGGCGGATGAACGAGATCGCTTCGAGATTCTCGCGGCCGCCGTAGCGGTTGGCAACCCATTCACCCTGCCTGCGCGAGAAGTCCAGGTAGAGCATCGAGGCTACGGCATCGACGCGCAGGCCGTCGATATGATACTTGTCAAGCCAGAATACGGCGTTGCTGATCAGGAACTGGCTGACCTCATTGCGGCCATAGTTAAAGATGTAGGTGCCCCAATCGGGGTGACGCCCCTGGCGAGGGTCCGCATGTTCGTATAGATGTGTACCGTCAAAGAAGCCGAGGCCGTGCTCGTCCATGGGGAAGTGGGCTGGGACCCAGTCGACGATGACGCCGATACCGGCTTCGTGGCACGCGTCAACGAAAGCCATGAAGTCGTCAGGGGTGCCGAAGCGGCTGGTTGGCGCGAAGAAACCGGTCACCTGGTAGCCCCAGGAACCGTCAAACGGGTGCTCAGCCACCGGCAATAGCTCGATGTGGGTGAATCCGAGTTCCTTTACGTACGGGATCAGTTGCTCGGCCAACTCGCGGTAGGTCAGCCATTTCCAGTTGTTCTTGGTGCGCCAGGAGCCGAGGTGCAGCTCGTAGATGCTGATGGGAGCCTCGGGCCGCTGGCGTTCAGCCCGCGTGGCCAGCCAGCCGGCGTCTTTCCATTGGTACTGGTTGATGTCCCAGACAACGGATGCGTTTTTGGGACGCATTTCGGACAGAAAGCCGACCGGGTCAGCCTTCGTGACCATGTAGTCCATGTAGGAGGTCTTGATCTCGTACTTGTAGATGTCTCCTGGCCGCAAGCCGGGGATGAACAACTCCCAGATACCATTGGTCGGGTGGAAGCGCATGGGGTGGCGGCGGCCGTCCCAGTTATTGAAGTCTCCCACGACGCTGACGCGTTGGGCGGCCGGGGCCCAGACGCCGAAGGTCACGCCGGAGACGCCTTCGAGGACCGTCACCTGCGCGCCAAGGCGCTGGTAGATGTGGAGGTGCGTCCCCTCAGCCAGCAAGTGGGCATCGAAGTCGGACAGCGTCGGCGGGAATCGATACGGGTCCTCGAACGTCACGGTGTGGCCGTCGTGATAGGTGACGATCAGCTGGTACGGCACGACCTTCTTCAGCCGCGGCAGGACGGCCTCGTAGAAGCCTTCCTCGCGCACGCGCGACATCTCGACCGGCTTAGCGCCTTCGCGGACGACGGCTACGGTGGCGGCGCCGGGCTGGAACGTTCGGATGGCCAGACCTTTCTCAACCACGTGCGGGCCAAGAATGCTGAACGGATCCCTGTGATATCCATAGACGATCGCATCGATGGCGTCCGATGGCGCGGTGGTTGCGGCTGTACTTGCGCTTCCCATGGTGCTTCTCCTGCAGGACCAATCTGAGGTAACGTTGATTTTAACCCGTTCAAGAGAGGCCTCAAAAAGTAGCTACTTGACATAGTGCGGACAAACGGTACAATGCCAATTAATATACCTTAATTTAACTATCGCCGCTAGCCATCCGAACTGCCGGGCATGGGACGCCCTGCCCTTGGAGCCGCGCGACGTTCCGGAGTGGACATGAATCAAACACAAACCAAGCTACCGATTTCCCAGCGGCCCGTGCCGGGCGATCTGGCCTGGCAAGACGAGGATGCCTTCCTGCGCGAAGCCGGCGCGCAGAGCCTGCGGACTGAAGCCACTTATCGAAGCGGCCTGCGGCTTTTTGCCGACTGGCTCCAGCACTACCGCAAGGGTGGCTACGGCAAATCCGACCCGTGGCCGCTGCAGCCCGACGGTCTTTCGACCGATGTCGTCCTGGAGTTCCGCAACTGGCTGTTGTCCAATCGCTCCCGCGCCACGGTGACCACCTATATGGCCGCCGTGGTCGGTTACCTTCACTATCTGGACGGCCACGACCTGCTGCCGGATGAAGTCCAGCTCGGCAAGCTGCAACGCCAGATGGCCCGCCGGCAGATCGAGCGCAACCAGGCGGAGAGCGTGATCGACCTGGACGTGGCCCGCCAGGACATGCCGAAGATCATCGAATACTACGATTCGCTACCGCTGCCGGCGGAGAACGACCAATATAACCGCCGCCTGTCGCTGCTTCGCGACCGGGCCGTGGTCAAGGTGCTCTACTCAACGGCCGCCCGCATCTCAGAAGTCGTCTCACTCAACCGGGCCAACGTCAACCACGGCCGCTCGGAGTACGCCACCGTCATCGGCAAGGGTAATAAGGGTCGGACGCTCTATTTCCGCGCCTACGCTCGTGAAGCGCTGGTTGCGTATCTGGCCGAGCGGACCGACACCAACCCGGCCCTTTTCGTCTCGCACAGCCGCAATTCGGCGAACGCGCGACTGACGATCACGTCGGTCCACAACACGATCAAACGCGCGGTCAAAGCGCTGGGCCTGCATGAGAGCCTCTCTGCCCACGATTTTCGCCATTACAGGGCGACTCAGCTGCTCCGGGCCGGCATGCCACTGGAGGTCGTCCAGGAGTTTCTTGGCCACGCCGATGTAACGACGACCCGCAATATCTATGCCCCTGTCCTGGGTGTTCAGGTCGTCACGGAATGGCTGAACAACATGGACGTCGCCCCGGAGGAGGCGCTGCGAGAACAGCGGCACGTCGAAGCGCCACGGCTGTTGCCGGTGTCACAATGGGATCCGGACGAGCCGCTTTCCCCCACCCTACCTGAGGATGTCTTATCCTGATAAAGTGCGGTAATCGCTACACGAAATATCACCGTCCGCGGCTAGCGCGGTACCTGCCCTTCGACCGCCTTTGCCCGGGCTTCCATGCGGCGGATCGGGTCGTAACCCGCATCGGTGGCGGGCGCAAACCGGCTCAGCCGGCCCTCGGCCAGGATCGCCCGGCCTTCTTCGGTCCGGTCCAGGGCCAGCATCTCGGTTCGAATCGCTTCGCGGATCGGTTCCGGCACCCGGGCTGAAATGACGATGGGCGGGATTGGGCTGGGTCCGAGCACGGCCACAATGCGCAGCGCCTCGGCCAGCTGCGGCCGCCGCTCCATCTCCCATTCGAGGACCGTGCTGTCGATCGCCGATGTGTCGGCCCGGCCGTCGAGCACCGCCTCAATCGAGTTGACATGCCCCCCGCTGGCGCTCGTGCGGCCGAAGTAGGCGACCGTCTCGCCAAGTGTCGCCAGGTGATGGCGCATGATGTGGTATCCCGACTGGGAGCCGGGTTCGTTGTAGACCCAGTGCCTGCCCCTCAGGTCAGCAAAGGTCCGGGCCCGGTCTCCGGCCCGGACGATGACATCGGAGTAATAGACCGGCCTGTCGCTGTATCGCGCCCCCGCCATGACAGGCGCGACGAGCAGCGACAGCGGGGCATTGCCCGCCAGCCGCACATAGGGCCAGCCACAGATCCAGCCCAGGCTGATGGCCCCCCGACTGATGCCGTCATAGGCGTCGCGCCAGTCGCACGCCTCCAGAAAACGCACCGGTTGCGCGAGTCGACGGCCGAGATACGCAGCCAGCGCCCGGGAGACCGGCACGGTGTTGTCAGCCTGGCAGGTGGCGAAGGTCAGGTCCTCCTCCGCCTGCCAGGCCTGCGCGTCCCCGTCGTGGTGCATCACACCCAGGGCGAGTGGCTGTTGGTCGACCCGAAGGTCCGCCCCTCCGCGTAGCGGCTGAAAGCGAAGGGCTTCAGGTCAGGCACGTCGTCACCCATCAGGTAGGCCGCCACCAGCTTGCCGGCGCCCAGCATCTTGAAGCCGTGATTGCTGTCGGCGATCATGTAGACGTTTGGCGTTACCCAGTCCAGTACAGGCACATTGTCGGGCGTGAACGCGCCGATGCCGCCGTTACGCCGCTCGCGGAAGTTCGACCGGATACCCTCGAAGCGACGCATCGTCTGGGCCATTCCGGCACACAGATAGTCGGCGAACTCCGGCTCGGCCTGGTACTCGTCGTTGTCGTGTCCATAGGGATCGGTCACGGCCGTCGGTCCCAGCTTGATTGGCACAGTGCCGCCCTGCAGGCCCGGCCGGTCCATCCGTTCGTTGCCGTTCTTGAAGTAGAGATACGTCCAGTCGCGCAGGACCCGGCCGGTCTCCTCCTCGACGACGGGCGTGCTCATCTTCTCCACGTGGAGCACGGGCGGGTTCAGGCCGGCGGCCGTCAGATAGGGCTGGTCGTAGTAGACTTCTCCCTCCAGCAGCCGCCAGTAAGTCCACATATCCTTTCGGGCGGATCCCCCGTCCGGGTAGTGGACGTCGAGTTCCATCGGCCGCCCCAGCATCTCCCAGTGCTTCGGCGTCCATGCCCCCAGCCCCCAGATGACGAGTTCGCACGCGATCTCGCCCCGGTCTGTCGCCACTTTCCTGACCTGCCCCCCCTCGGTCACATAGCCGGTTACCGCCACACCGCTGATGACGCGGACACCTTCGTCGAGGCACTTCTGGGTCAGGCCCCTGATCACCTGCCGCGTGCCGGCGTAGCCGCTGATGCGTTCGTGCAGGGCCACATCCACACCGTCGGTCTTGAAGTCGGGCCAGATGCCGGTCAGGAAGTCGCGCGCCTCGCGGCCGACATAGAGGTCGGAGTGGTAGCCGACCCGGTTCTGGCTCTGATGGATGCGCTCGTAGTCGGAGGTCTGGTTCGCCTCGCCAATCGACACGTAGCCGACTTGCTGAAACCCGAAGGCAACCGGATCGACCATCCAGACATCAACGCTGTGCCGAAGAAGGGCGTGGATAGGCTCGGTCATATAGAAGTTGCGGACACAGCCACAGGCGATGCCCGACGCGCCTGCCCCGGGCCCGGTCTTGTCCAGCACGACGATGTCGGCTCCACTTCCGCGCCCGCGCCGGCGCAGTTCCTGGGCCAGGTGCCATGCCGTGCTGAGTCCGTGGACGCCGGCGCCGATCACCACATAGCTCACAGATTCGGGTAGTTTGTCCATTTCACATTTCTCCGAGTGCCAAGTCTGGGTTGAAGCCGATAAGGGATCGATCTGGCGCGTTCCGGCCGCTCTCAGCCGGCCCCGGCCAGTTCGGACTTGCGCCGCTCGACGTAGGCGCGAAGCTCCTCTTCCACGCCCGGGTCAAGCGGCGGCCGTTCGTATTCACCAAGCAGCACTTTCGCGATCCCGTGCGCTCGCCGGGCAGCATCCGATTGGCCATCCTGCAGCCACTTGTCATAGTTCTGGCGATCGCTGACGAAGGGCAGGTAAAACTCCGACCGGTAGCGCTCCAACGTGTGGGCAGTGCCGAGGTGATGCCCGCCCGGCCCGACCTCGGCGATGGATTCCAGCGCCAGCGTCTCATCGCTGACCTCCACCCCGCCCAGCATCCGCTGGAAGACCGCCAGCCCCTCGACATCGATGACGAACTTCTCCAGCGAGCAGACGAGTCCCGCCTCCAGCCAGCCCGCGCTGTGCAGGATGATGTTGGCGTGGGCCATGACCGCCGGCCAGAGACTCATCTGCGTCTCGTAACTCGCCTGGGCGTCGGGCAGCTTGGCGTTGTTCAACCCCCCACTCCCGCGATAGGGGACGCCGTAGTAACGCGCCAGCTGCGCCCCGGTCATCAGTGCCAGCGCCCCTTCGGGCGTTCCAAAGGCCGGGCTGCCGGTCTGCATGTCGATATTGGTGGTGAAGCCGCCGTAGATGACAGGGCAGCCCGGGTTGACCAGCTGCGTCAGGGCGATCCCGGCCAGCGCCTCGGCATTCTGCTGGGCGATCGCCGCCGCCAGGGTCACCGGACTCATCGCCCCGGCCAGGATGAAGGGCGTCACGATCGCCGGCTGGCCGTAGCGGGCAAACATGATCAGGCCGCCCAGCATCCGCCCGTCGAAGCGCAACGGGCTGTTGGCATTGACCACAGCCGCCATGACCGGCTGTCGCTGGACTGAATCGAGGCCACCGAAGACGATAGCGGCCATGCGGATATAGTCGGACGCCACGTCGCGGCCGTGGGCAGCGGCCGTGTAGACTTTGTCGCTGGTCGTCAGCTGGATCAGGTTCTTTTCCAGGTGCCGGATCGGGACGGGGACATCCTGCGGTTCCAGCAGCAGGCCCTCGACGATGTGGATGGGGTTGCATACCTGAGCCAGCCTCACCATCTGTTCGAACGCAGCCAGGGAGCCCGGGCGCCGGCCCGTCTCCAGGTCGGAGTAGAAGGGCGCGCCGCCAACCGTCGCGAAGTTCACCGCGTTGCCGCCGAAGACGAGCGATCGCTCGGGGTTGAGGGCGCGCAGGGTGAACTCCGAAGGCGCCTTGCCGACGAGCGAGAGCAGGTGCTCCCGGTCGATCCACACGTGCTGGCCTTTCCAGTCCACCCGCGCGCCGGCATCATGCCAGAGCTGCAGGGCCTCGGCATCGAGAAAGTCGATGCCGATCTCCTCCACAATGCGCATGGAGGCTTCGTGGATGCGGGCCAGCTGCTCACCGGACAGCGCTTCGAGCGGCCGGAACGGGTTCCGGACCAGCCGGAAGGGCTTGCCGTCCATCGGTCCGGCCGCGCCCGGACGCTGGCGGGTGCGACGGTTGGTGGAACGCTGGGACACTATCGGTTCGCCCATGCCGGCTCCTCTACGGTCAGCGGCCTCCTGGCGCGCCAGACGGGAATCGAGCGATAGTCGTAGTACTTGACCAGGTGCAACTGCAGCGCATCCGGGCGGCGTACACCGTGGGGCAACACGCCGTTGTAGATGCGGACGGAGGTGTAGAGGCCCGGCAGCAGCTCGCGGAGCGCCGCAGCATGGCGGGGCGAAGCGCCAAAACGGTCTTTGGCTTCCGGCGAGTCAAACAGCACAAGGTTGGCGTAGTTGCTCGTCACCAACTGGATGCTGACATAGCAGAGCAGGCCGTCATGGGCCGCCAGATCGTCCAGCATCTGCCGATCGAGCCTCTGGGCATGGCCCAGGTCTGCGGTCGGGCTGCGCTGGCCGAAGAACCCCACAACCGTCAGCGAACCGGGTGACATCATGCGCTCCGGGTTCAACAGCACGCGGCGCAGCATCCACTGCTCAGGACCGGGCTGATAGAGGGTCACCGGCCGACCCGCGGGCGGATCTGTGGCGTGCTCCAGGGTCAGGCAGACGGTGGTGACTAGGTAGCGCATCACCTGCATATCGATCATCGAGTGACGCAGATCGGTGAACGGTCGGTCGGCCAGGACTTCCTGTGGATCAAGTACGATCTCGCTCATGATCACCTCGAATCACGCGCTTTCCGGTTGGATGCGAAGTGGCCCGCGATGGCCCAGTTCGGCCGATGCCAGGGCAGCGGTCTCCATCAGCGGCTCGACAAAACCCAGCAGTGTCTCGCGGGGCATGCGGAACGTTGGCCCGGAAACGGAGATGGCGCCGGCGACGCGGCCGCGATGGTCAAGCACGGGCGCGGCAATGGCGCTGAACGCCTGTTCAAACTCCTCCTCCACCGTCGCATAGCCGCACGCCACGACGCGCTCGATCTCGCTGTCCAGCGCCTCGTGAGTATCGATGGTGTTTTGTGTGTAGCGCCGCAATGGCGGCGGCAACAACTCCCGACGCTGCTGCGGCGTCAGGTTGGCCAGCAAGATCTTCCCGCTGGCGGTGCAGTGAAGCGGCAGGCGGCGGCCGATCCAGCTGGCGTATCGGAGCGGTTTCGGACTGGCTTTGTTGTCAACGTTGAGGCAGTCCTGCCCATCCAGGATGTTGACGGTGATCGTCTCCTGTGTCGCCTGGACGAGACTGTCAAGGTACTGGTAGGCGGCGCCGCGGACATCGACCTGGCCCAAAGCGACGCCGGCCATGCTGATCAACCCTACCCCAAGGCGGTATCGGCTGTTGCGCGGGTTCTGGCTGATCAGGCCCTCCTCCTCAAGCGTAGAGAGCATCCGGGAGACCGTGCTCTTGTGCAAGTCGAGTCGCTGGCTGAGTTGGGTCACGCTCAGCTCCGGTTCTGCTTCGCTGAAACATCTCAGAATGGCGACAGCCCGGTTGATCGACTGGATCGACATGTCTTACCCGTGCAGAAGGCTAACTGTTGCGTATCGTGAAACCATGTTTCACGATACGGTAGCGAATATTGTTAGCACGACGGGAACCGTTTGTCAACAAAGAGAGGCGGACAGCGAAAGGCCCGGCCGCGTTCGGCCGGCCCGATTGGTTGATTGGCCTGCCAACAGGAGGGGTGGCGTGGATCGGCCGGCCCGATGCCGGCGCTTAATTGGCATCCAGGAGGGCGATGTGGTCGAGCAGGTCGGAGACGACCTGGACGTTGTTCATCGATACGCGGATGGCAAGCGCGGCCGCGCCAAGATAGAGCGCCAGTTCGGACAGAAACGCCAGGTGCCGGTAGGGCTGGGCCGCATCGGCCAGCAACACCAGTGCCCGCCCCGCGGCTCTGATGCGCCGCCCCGCCTCTACGAGCTGCGCGGTGCTGCCCCACGCGGCCGCCTCGAGCGCAAGCAACGAAGCCGCCTTGGCCTGCAGGCAGAGGTCCACCTCATCGAGTGTTGAAAGCCCTCTGTGCGCGGCCAGCCGGACGGAGAGCCGCCGGAAGCCCACCGCCTCCTGCAACTGGCTCATCGCGGCGGCCCGCATGATGCTGTCATCCAGATAAAGGGCGTCCTCGACGATCAGCGGCAGGGGCGCGGCCGTCGCTGCCAGACCCGCAAGCGGGCCCAGGATCCGCCCGTAGTGCAGGCGCGGGTCGGGCGTGAGCTGTCCCAACGCGCCGTTGAGGGCCAGATACACGGCCGGCCGGTACTCTTCAGAGGTGAGGGCCGGCACCCGCGCGCTCAATTCCCGCACGAACCGCTGGAGGTCCGTGGCGTCGGGGCCGACGATGTCGGTCAGTTCGTCCGCCGTCAGCCGATAGCCAATACCGTCCGGGCGCTGCAAGATGACCTGGTCGAAGACCTCGGCGGTTGCCGCGTAGTCCGGCACTTCGACGTAGAGGCCGAGGCCGGGCATGTCACGCTCGAGTGGCCCGAATTCGACCTCGAGTTGGCGAAAGCGCGAAGTACCCTGCGCGGCCGATACGGCCGTCAACAGGGCCTGTTCCACGCCGAGCCTGACTTCGGGGGCGTTGAGAAGCGGATCGGTTGATGCGTCAAGGCAGGCGGCAAGCGGCCGAAACGCGTCGGCCGGTTGATGTCCGACGGCCGCTGTGATACTGTCTTCCAGGCGGCGCGGGATGTCCGCCCGACTGCCGAGCGGCCAGAGCGCCTCCGGCAGCAGACAGGCGCCTTCGTAGATGCGTCCATCGGACGCCCGCAAGCCGACGGAGACGGCAAGCGGTTGGCGTCCCAACGGGTCGGTTGGCCGGTGCAGGAGACGGACGGCAGCCTGCTCAATGTAGACGATTGACATGACACGTATCCATCGCGAACCGCCTCGGAGAGGCGCCATCCTGGCCGGCTGCTTCGTCAGCGCCCTGGTCGTCGCGTTCGTGCTGCTCGCCGCGATGGTCCTGGCTTTCCGCGCTGACCGCGACGCGGCGCGCTATCCTGGCGCGACCGTGGTGACCAGTCACAGCAACTACCAGGGACTCCCTACCCAGATACGATGGGACAACAGCTACTTCACGACTGACAATTTCACCGATGTCTACAACTGGTACTCGCTGACCTTCGACCTGGGCGCTGAATCGCGCGCGCTCGAACGCTGCATCGAACTCGACGGTCCGGTCCGGCGACTGCTGACCGTTCAGACCGTCAACGTTTTGATCTGCGGCAGGGACGAAGGCCAGCTCGTCTACGTCACCCGCACGACGGCGCTGGCCCTGCCGGGTCGCTGAGCGGCCGTCTCACGCCACGTCGCGGATATCGACGATCTCCTGGTCCGGAACCTGGCCCAGGACGATTCGCGCTTTCTCGGCCGAGACGTTCCGTATCTTGATGACAGCGTCAAAGTACCCTTCGTGCCGGGGTGTCGGGAACGTGCCGATGCCCATGACGCCCCACTTCTGCTCGCCCAATACGGCCGATAGCTTGGCGAATTCGCCGGGACGGTCCGGCATGCGCATGGTCACCCGGACGCCTTCGTAAGGCAGGCCCAGCATGAGCTGGAAAACGTGGAGCAGGTCCACTTCGGTCAGGATGCCGACGACCACATCGCCGTGCTCGACGACAGGCAGGCAGCTGGCTTTCTGTTCGACCATGTAGCGCGCCGCGCGTTCGATCGTCCGCTCCGGCTCGATCAACACCACCTTATCCACCGGCGTCATGACATCGCTGACGGTCATCCGCGACAGGTAGCGGGTGATCTCCCACATGTCGAGGCTACCCAGCGTACCCGGATCAAGGGCGAAGCTGAGCTGGTCAACCAGCCCGACAAGGCGCTTGCCGTCACCAACCACGGGCAGGTGGCGGATGCGGTTTTCGTGCATCAGGTGCTCGGCCTCGGCCGCCATCATCGTCGGCGGAACCATCACGGGATGGCGTGTCATGCAGTCCTTGACAAGCATTGGTCCTAAGCCTCCTGCGGATCGCCCGTCCCCACCGGCGCGGCGATGACGGGATCGAACGTGCTGAGCGTCTCAACCGGAATGTGGCAGAAGATGCGGTGGCCGTCGCCCACCTCCTGCCACGGCGGCAACTCCGACTCACAGATCTTGCCGCCGTCCGGCAGCAGCCTGCGCCGTGGGCAGCGGGTGTGGAACCGGCAGCCGCCTGGGGGATCGATGGCGCTGGGTACGGTCCCCTCCAGCCGGATGCGTAGCTGCTGCGCCCTGGGGTCGGGGATGGGAACGGCCGAGAGCAGCGCCTCTGTGTATGGATGGTACGGCGGTGCGTAGATGGCGTCAGCCGGGCCGATTTCAACGATCTGCCCCAGGTACATGACCGCGACGTAGTCTGAGAAGAAACGCACAACACTGAGGTCATGGGCGATGAAGATGAGCGTCGTCCCGTACTCCTTCTGCACGTCGATCAGCAGATTCAGCAACGCGGCCTGGACCGACACATCCAGGGCGCTGACGGGCTCATCGCAAAGCACCAGGTCGGGCCGGCTGGCCAGCGCCCGCGCGATGCCGACCCTCTGCTTCTCTCCGCCGCTGAGCTGGCGAGGCAGGCGGTCGTAGTAATTTTCGCCCAGCCGGACTGCCTCCAGCAGGCGGACGACTTCATCGCGGATCTGATTCCGCGGAACCGTCCCGAAACGGGCCATCGGCCGCCCTATCTGGCTGCCGACCGTGAACGATGGATTCATCGTTGCGTCGGGGTTCTGGAACACCATCTGCAGTTCCTGGATGAGCCGCGTGTCACGCTCGCCCAGGTCGCCTGTGATATCGAAACCCATGAACCGGGCTTCGCCGTTGGTGCTGCTCTCCAGTCCGATGATCGTCTTGACGAGCGTGCTCTTGCCACAGCCCGACTCGCCGACGATACCCAGTGTCTTGCCTTTGGGCACTGAGAACGTCGCGTCTTCGAGCGCCTTGACAAGGCGCTTTTCGCCCAGGCCGAGGACGTCTTTCAACGAGTTGCCCTGAATGGGATAGTACTTCTGCAGGTTGCGGACCTCCAGGATGTCGCCGTTCGTATCCGGTCCGCTCCCCCCTGCGGGAGCGGACGCTACGGCAGGGTCAGCCGTCGGCACCCAGGCGGTGGGGTCGATCTGCTCGGCGAAGTGGCAGCGAACCGCGGAGCCGCCGGGGAGTTCGCGCAACTCAGGCCGCTCCGCCCGGCAGCGGGCTTCAACATAGTCACAACGCGGGCCGAACACGCAGCCGATCGGCCGGTTGTTCGGCGCCGGAACGCGCCCGCGAATGGGGTACAGCACGCTGCTGGCCTTATCGGTGCCCAGCCGCGGGACACATCGCAACAGGCCCTGGGTATAGGGATGCTGCGGCTTGGCGAAAAGCTCTTCGACGGTGGCGCGCTCGACCATCTCCCCCGCATACATCACGCCAACGCGGTTGCAGATGCGGGCGATGACGCCCAGGTTGTGGCTGATGAACATGATCGCCGTGTCAAAGTCGCGCCGCAACTCGGCGATCAGGTCAAGCACGGCCGCCTCGACGGTCACGTCGAGGGCCGTGGTCGGCTCGTCCATGATCAGCAGAGCCGGGTTGTTCAGCAGTGCCATGGCAATCACGACCCGCTGCTGCTGGCCGCCCGAGATCTGATGCGGGTAGCGCTTGAGCACGTTGGCCGGGTCCGGCATGTAGACGCGGTCGAGCGTGCTGATGCATCGTTCGGTTGCTTCCTCATCGCTCATGCCGCGATGAACGGTCAGAACTTCCTTCATCTGGTCGCCCAGGCGCATCGACGGGTTGAGGGCCTGCATCGGGTCCTGGTAGACCATGGCGATCTGATCGCCGCGCAGCTGTCGCAACTCCTCCCCCGTCTTGCCGAGCAACTCCTGGCCCTGGAACTTGATGCTCCCGCGCTTGACATAGCCGTTCGCCCCGAGGAAGTTGACCACTGCCCAAGCTGTCGTGCTCTTGCCGCAGCCGGACTCCCCCACGACGCCGAAAGTCTCGCCGCGAGCGATCTCGAACGACACGTTCTGGATCGCCTCGACTTCGCCGCCCCGGATCTTGTAGGCGACGGACAGGTTCTCGATCTTGAGAACCGGCATCTTCGGGCCAGTGATCTGCCAACCCGGGGTGGCGGCGTTGTCGACAGGCATGCTCATGATCTCGCCCTGCATTCGACCTGGTAACTCCTTCGGCCAATCACTTCTGGTAGCGGCTCAACTCTTCACGCAGGCCGTCACCCAGAAGGTTGAGCCCGATGACCAGCGTCGCAATGGCAAGCGAAGGCCAGATCACCGGCCACGGCGACGAAAAGATGAAGCGGCGCGCATCGTTGACCATGCTGCCCCAGTCGGGGTCGGGCGGCGGCAGGCCCAGGCCGAGGAAACCCAACGTGCCGATGGCGAAGATGGCATAGCCAACGCGGAGCATCGAATCGACGATCAGCGGCCCGCGCGCGTTGGGCAGGATCTCGCGGAACATGATGTACCAGCTACTCTCGCCGCGCGTCTCGGCTGCCCGGACGTAGTCGCGGGTGCTGATGTCCAGCGTCAGGCTGCGGGCTAGTCGAGCGACGCCCGGCGCGCCGGTGATGGCGATGGCCAGGATCACAACCAGGTCGCTCTGGCCGAGCGCGGCAATGACCACCAGATAGAGGACGATGCGCGGAAAGGCGATCAGCGCGTCCTGCACCTGCATGATCCCCTGGTCCCACCAGCCGCGCTTGTAGCCGGCCACCTGGCCGAGCAGCGTGCCGATGACGAGCGACCAGAACACGCCCCAGATGGCCACGCCGCCGGGGATGGAAATCGTCTTCCCGTCTCCCACCGGCACCCGCGTCTTGAGCAGGACAACCTGCGTGCCGGTCATGATCCGCGACAGCTCGTCCCGGCCGAGGTGGTCGGTCCCCAGCCAGTTGACTCTATTCGGAGGCAGGTTCTGCTCGAACAGCGACGCGTTGGGCGGGTATGGCGTCCAAAACAGCGAGACAATGCCGACAGCCAGCCAGAACACCACCATGAACAGGCCCACGGTCGCGACGCGCGACTCGAAGACAATCGAGATCGCGTTCCACAGACGCCGCCAGCGCGACGGTCGCGCGGCGGCGGTTGCCGTAGCAGGTTGGGCAATTGCCATACTGGTCCTATCCCCCTAGCTGTAGCGGATGCGCGGGTTGAGCATTGTATAGGCCAGGTCGCCCAGGAGCCGGGTGCCAACCGCCACAACGACCAGGATCATCGCCCCGGCCTCGACGGCGTTGAAGTCGCCGAAGATCGCGGCGTCATAGATATACTTACCCAGGCCCGGATAGCCGAAGACCACCTCAACGACCACCAGGCCACCGACCAGCCAGTTCACGTGCAGCATGATGATCGTGATCGGGGCCAGGAGGGCATTGCGGACGGCGTGACCGAAAATGACGCGGTTGCGCGGCATGCCCTTGATGATCGCGGTACGGATGTAGGACGAATCCATGACCTCAACCATGCTCGCCCGGGTCATGCGCGCCACGTAGCCAAGCTCGGCCGCGGTCAGGGTCAGGACCGGCAGGATCAGCAGGCTGGGATTCTCGAAGATCGCATTGGGCGTCGTGAAGATGGCGACCGCCGGGACCCACTTCAGCCAAATGCCAAAGATGAGGATCACGAAGATGCCTGTCACAAACTCCGGGGTAGAGGTCATCGCCAGGCCTGTGACCGAGATCGTCCTGTCGACTGACTTTCCTTCGTTGACGCCGGCAACGATACCCAGGAAGAGGGCCAGGGGCATCACCACAACGAATGCAGCGGCGGCCAGCACGATCGAGTTTCGCAGCCGCGGCCAGAGGGTCACCGATACCGGTCGTCCCGTTTGCAGCGACTTACCGGCGTCGCCTCGGAGCAGGCCGCGTTTCAGCGGGATGTACTGCTGCGGGCCGTCACCCTCCCGGCGGAGGCCGGCCTTGGTCAGCACCCAGACCTCCTCCCCCGCGCCCCGGACCCATTTGACCGCGCTATTGTCTTCGTTCACGCCCCAGAAGATCTCCGCGCCGGACTCGTCCCGTTCCCACTGGACGTCGGTCACCACGACGGCCGTCGTGCCGTCCGGTTGCAGCACCAGCGTCTTGAGCACGCCGTCCTCCATTCGCCAGCGCGTCAGGTTGCCGTTCACGTTCGCCCACCACGTCTGCTCGCCGGTGACCACGTTGTTGACCGTGACCAGTTCGTGGCCGACCAGGTCTTCCGCGCGCCAGTCATTGCCGGCCACCCAATCCAGGTAGCGCTGCCACGTGGGGGCGTCAAGGCCCAGCTGAGCACGGTAGGACGCGCGCTGCTCCGGAGTGGAGAAGACACCGAGGATGCGAACGGTGACGTCGCCCGTTGCAACCTCAAGGAGGAGCCAGAGCAGGACCGATACCAGGAACATAGTGATGACGGTCGAGACGGCGCTGCGCACCAGGAAACGAGCCATGACAGCCTCCTACGGGACCAGACCGATCCCGAGCGAGGAAAAGAAGACGGCGCCGGCCTTCACGCGGCCGGCACCGTGACACCGATGATGCCCGCTAGCTGGCCTGCTCCCAGACTTCATAGTAGAAGTCGTAGGCGGTCGGGTGGGCGGTGATATTCTGGAAGCGTTCGTGGGTGACGTTCCAGACCTTCTTCCAGTAGCTGTTCCCGATCGGGCCGCGCTCCTGCATGATCGTCTCCAGCTGGCACATGATCTCACGCCGGGCCTCGACGTCCAGCGTGCCCTCGGCCTGTCGCAGGAGCGTCTCAAACTCCTCATCTGTCCAGCGCGTCTCGTTCCAGGCACCGATGGCTTCCTTGATGTAGGCCAGCGGCAGGACCATCGTGCCCAGCGGCCGGTGCGTCCAGGAGGTGATCCCAAAGTCGACCTCCGTCCAGCGGTCCCAGTAGCCGTTTGGTTCGGTGATGTCCAGCGTGATATCGAAACCGGCCGGCAGGGCGAGTTCCTTGAGCGCCTGGGCGATCTCGGGCTCGTTCTGGTCGTTCTTCGTCGCCAGCGTCACCTGCAAGGGCAGCGTGAGACCCTTCTCGGCCGCGTATTCCTCCATCAGCGCGAGCGCCCCCTCCGGGTCATACGGCGGGATAGGCTGCTCGCAATACTCCGGATGGATCGGCGCGACGTGGGCATCCAGCGACAGGTCGCCTTCGCCGAAATACGACAGCTGCAGGATCTTCGCCCGATCCTGTGACATCTTCATCGCCGTGCGCACGCGGTTGTCGTCCCACGGCGGGATGTCAACGCGCATGCGGAGGATCAGCGCCTGGGCAGTACTGACCGACCTGACTGCCAGTCCGGGAACATCCTTGAGCGCCTGGTAGTCGCTCGGCCGGGGGTCGTAGAGCGAGTCCACCTGGCCCGACTGCAGCGCGGCGACGCCGGCATCCTTGTCCGTTGAGACATAGATGATTTCATCCAGGTACGGCAACGGCTGCCCGTCCTCGCCATTGCGCCAGTAGTCCGCGCGGCGCTTGAAGACCGCCCGCTCGCCCTCGGCGTATTCCTCCAGCGTGAACGCGCCCGTACCCACGGGTTGCTTGACAATGTCACCCTCAAAGTTGCGGGGCAGGATGACCGCCGGATAGTGGAACAGGTGCTCCGGGACGCCGATGTTGGGCGTCTGCAGGTTCAGGCGGATATGGTAATCGTCGACCTTCTCTACATCCTGGATGCCGCTCAGATAGGACAACAGGCCCAGCATCGACGAGCCGACGTCCGGGTTGAGCCACTCGCCGAAGGTGAACATGACATCATCGGCCGTGAAGTCCTGGCCGTTGTTGAACTTGATCCCCTGCTTCAGGTACAGGTCCCAGGTCTTGACATCGGCGCTGGCTTCCCAGCGGTCCAGCAGGTACGGCCGGGTGATGTTGTCGGGGCCGGTTTCGGTCAAATACTCGCTGATCTGGCGAACGACGTTAGCGCCCTCAACCCATGACAGGCGCGCCGGATGATCCAGTAGCTGGAGTTGCATCGACTTGGTGATCTTGCCGCCACGGCGGGGGCCGCTGGCGACGGGTACGGCCGTCGCGGCCGCCTCTTCGCTGACTGCGCCGGCGGTCGCCTCCGGGGCGACGGCCGTGCCGCCCCCGCCACAGGCCGCTGCGATAGACGCCATGCCGGCCGACATGCCCAGCAGGGTTGCGAAGCGCATGAATTCGCGGCGCGAGATGCGTCCCTGCTCCAGCTTCTCATATGCGTCAGGAATAGCCGGATGGATCTTCTCCATCTGCTTCTTTGAGACTTTCGAAACCTTCATCGTATCTCCTCCAAACGACGTGGGGCCCCAATGTGAGGCAACCGCCAGTGTGCTGCAGCCCGGTGAATCAGCCGAGGTTGAACGGGTCATCCCGTTACGTCATTCGTTACCCATCGCACCTCCTCCGGTTGAGATCATGAAATGGTCCTCAACCTTGCTAGACATGAGGCAAGCGGAGTGGCGTAAGAACGGTGATGGCTGTGAAGTGGAAGGTAGGCGTGCAGAAAAGAGTGAAGGCCAACCGCTGGGCCTGAGGCCTCGCTCAGGAGTCAGTATCCCGGATAGAGTGGTATGCCGTATGGTTGCCTTCAAGGGTATGCTGGTCTGTCTGTTAACGCCCCGAGGTTGCCGGGACACCGGGGCACCCGTCGAACGACCTGTCGAATCGGATTGCAGACGGCAGGCGGAAAAATGATAGCATGAGTTCATCGATGTGCAACCTCGGCTGCCGACGTTTTCGTCGGCGTAAGCATCAGGCGCGCCCCCGAAGCGCCTGCCCCGGGCGATCGGCGAGATCGTCAGGTCGCCGGTGACCGCTATATAATCCTGCGCGTGTCAAGGTCAGGCTGCGAGCGTGCGACGGCTGCGCTCCCCTGTCATTGGGGGAGTGCATTAGGGGGCTTTGGTGAATGCCTATGCGAAGGCATGGGGACCCCAGGCCCATGTGACGATGTGTCATGCTAACGGTGCGCGAGGCTCTCTCTCTGCCTGTGTTTCATGACTCGCTCCTGGTTGCCGGCGAAAGCGGCATCGACAACGTCATCAACTGGGTCCACATCGTCGACATCCCGGAAGCCCACTATGAGTGGCACCGGAGAGGCGTCCTGCTCCTCACGGCCGGCTACGGCCTGCGCGACCACCCTGACCGGCTGGAGGCGCTGATTCCCACGCTGGTCGAACAGGGATTCGCCGGCATGGTCCTGGCCGTCGGCTACAACTTCGACCGTGCCCCGGATGCGCTTCGCGAAGCGGCCGACCGCCTTGCCTTCCCGCTCATCGAGGCCCCCCGCGAGATTCTCTTCATCGAAGTCACCGAAGCCATCCTGGAGCGGATCGTCAACCGCCAGTACACCCTGCTTCAGCAGTCGTCGGCGGTCAGCGAGCAACTGACAGAGCTGGTGCTGCAGGGTGCCAACCTGGACGGTCTCGTCGCGACCCTGGCCTCGCTCATCGGCCGCTCGGTCCTTGTCGAAGATGCCTCGTTTCGAATCGTCGCCAGCGCCCAGGCCGGCCCGGTCGACCAGGCGCGCCTCGACAGCGTCGCCCGCGGCCGGACGGCCGCCGAACTCTCGCAGCGTCTCGTCGATGCGGGCATCTATGCCCAGCTCCAGTCGCGCCTGGGCCCCGTTCACCTGCCTCCCCTGCCCGAACTTGGCATGGACATGGAAAGGCTCGTCACCCCGATCATCGTCGACCGCGAGATCCACGGTTACCTGTGGGTCATCATCGACGACCAGCCCGTCTCCCAGCTTGACGAGCGGGCGATCAGCCATGCGGCAACCGTGGCGGCGCTGATCATCTTTAAGGACCTGGCGGTGCGCCGCGCGGAAGAAGCGCAGCGAGGCGACCTGCTTGAAAGGCTGCTCCAGGGACCGCCTGACTCCGTGGCGATCGGCGACCAGGCGCTCCGCCTGCGCTTCCGCCCCGACCGCGCCCAGCAGGTACTGGTCATCCGCAGCGAATCGGGATCGAGGGGAAGCCCCCAGCCGCTCCTGGCTTCGGTCGAGACCTGGCTTTCCTCCACGATGTCGCGCCATCTCGCGGCCTGGCGGGGCAACCAGCTGGTCGTCGTCCTCGAGAACGGCCGCGAGCGCGCGAACAGGGATGTCGCGCTGGCCCTCCATAAGGCACTGAACCACCCCGGCAGTCGCCTCCTCATCGGCGTCGGCCGCCCGTGCAGCGCGGAGGAAGTCCGCCAGCGGGGGATTCGACGCAGCTATGAGGAAGCCCTCGAGGCCATCCAGATCGCTGAGGCGACCGGTGTGACTGACGGAGTCATGGTCTTTGAGGAGCTCGGCCTGCTTCACTGGCTCTATCATCTGCCGCCCGAGCGGCTGAGTGAATCCGTCTTCAGCCGGGCCGTTGACTTGCTGGCGGCTCACGATGCTGAGCGGAATGCGGAGCTGGTCAAGTCGCTTGATGCCTTTCTCGAGCACAACGGGTCGCTGGTGGACACAGCACAGGCGCTCTACATCCACCGCAACACCCTGCTTCACCGGCTGGAGCGCATCCGAGCGCTGACCGGGCTCGACCTGCGTACTGCCTGGCAGCGCGCCAACCTCTATATGGCCCTGAAGGCCCACCAGCTCCAGCGGTATCGCTCGCGCGACACCGGATGAGGCGCGGCCCGGCGATCTGTATGGCCGGCACATTTGGCATCACGAATCATTGTATGCGCGTCACCTTGTGCGTTTGCCGGCCATCTGGCTACAATGCACCATCCCGCGCGGATCGGGCGACATGACCAAACGCATCGTCTTGCTCCAGGCGCTGGCATCAACGCCGGCCGACCTTAACCGGATGACAAGAGCCGTCACCCGGGAGGCAGCCGTCTGGCGCGAGCGCGAAGACACCTGGTCGCTGGCCGACATCGCTGCCCATCTGACACTGGTCGAGCGGGCCTGCCTCGAGCGCCTGCGGCGCGTGGTGGACGAAGATGAACCCCATGTCCCGTATATCCATCCCGAACCGGAGCGGCACGAACTGCAGCGGCCCCTGGCGGAGTTGACGGCCGAGTTCTCGGCCGCGCGCGAGGAAACGCTTCGTTTCCTGGAAGACCTGCCGCCTGCCGCCTGGCAGCGCGCGGCAATCCACGAGCGCAAGGGCCGCATGACGCTCCGCTACCTCGTCCAGGACATGGTCGGTCACGACATCGACCATACCAACCAGGCGGCCGAAATCCTCCAGCGCGCCCGTGCTGCGGAGACGAAGCCCGTCCAAAAGGCATGACCACCGCCTTCATCATCTGCGGCGCTCTCGGGCGCGAGGTGCTGGCCATCGTCAGGCAAAATGGCTGGGACGTCGACGTATACGGCATCCCGGCCATCGACCACATGTTCCCGGAGCGCATCGCGCCGGACGTCGATCGAAAACTGACGGCCATCCGCCGGCTGTACGATCATGTCCTGGTCGTCTTCGGAGATTGCGGTTCCCGCGGCGCGCTGGACCTGCTCCTGAGTGCGAAGGGAATCGAACGGATCGACGGCCCCCACTGCTATGAGATGTACGGCGGCGCGCTTTTCGACGAACTGATGGAGGAAGAGCCGGGTACCTTCTTTCTGACCGATTTTCTCGTCCGCGGCTTCAAGGGAACGATCTGGCGCGGCCTCGGCCTCGACCGCTATCCGCAGTTGCTGGACGACTACTTTCGCAACTACCGCCGGCTCGTTTATCTGACGCAAGCGCCCTGTCCCGAACTGGTCGAGCGGGCGGAGCGTATTGCCGCCACGCTTGGCCTGCCCCTCGAAGTGAGGGAAACCGGCTACGGCATGCTCGAACAGCGACTCAAGGACTGGATGGTACGCCATGCAATTCAAGCTCCTCCGACAAGCGATTAACGGCAAGCACGTCCCGCGGATGTGGCGGCCCCACGAGCTGAAGGACAGCTACGACGTGGTCATCATCGGTGGCGGGGCCCACGGGCTGGCCTGCGCCTATTACCTGGCCAAAGAACATGGCATCACGAACGTGGCCGTGCTCGAGAAACGCTACATCGGCTCCGGGGGGAGCGGCCGCAACACGACCATCATCCGCAGCAATTACCTGACCCCCGAGGGCGTGCGCTTCTATGACGAGAGCGTCAAGCTCTACGAGGACATGTCGGCCGAGTTCGAGTTCAACGTCATGTTCAGCCAGCGCGGCCATCTGACGCTCGCCCACACGGACAGCGCCGTCCGCACCATGCGGCGCAGGGCCGAAGTGAACCAGCTCCAGGGTGTCGATTCGCGCCTCATCTTTCCCGACGAGATCGAGAGGCTCTGCCCGCCGATCGACATCAGCGACCACCCGAGGTATCCGATCCTGGGCGCACTTTACCACCCGCCGGGCGGCATCATCCGCCATGATGCCGTCGTCTGGGGCTACGCCCAGCATGCCGACCGGATGGGGGTCCACATCCACCAGTTGACAGAGGTGACCGGCATCACCGTCGAGGACAACAGGGTCACCGGTGTCGATACGACCCGCGGCCACATCAAGACCGGGACCGTATTAAACGCAACGGCCGGCTGGTGCAGTACGATCGCCGACATGGCCGGCGTCCGCCTGCCCATCACCACCTTTCCCCTGCAGGCATGCGTCACCGAACCATTGAAGCCCTTCCTCGATGTCATCATCGTCTCCGGCAGTCTCCACGTCTACGTCAGCCAGTCGGATCGGGGCGAACTGGTCATGGGCGCGTCGGTTGACCCCTACGCATCCTACTCCATGCTCGGCTCGCTCGCCTTCATCGAGGGATTGGCCGGGCATATCCTGGAGCTCTTCCCGTCGCTGCGCCATGTCCGCATCATGCGCCAGTGGGCTGGCCTCTGTGACATGACGCCCGACTTCAGCCCGATCATGGGCGTCACCGGCGTCGATGGCTTTCTGGTCGACGTCGGCTGGGGGACCTGGGGGTTCAAGGCCTCGCCCGTCTCCGGCAGGCGGATGGCCGAACTGATCGCCACCGGTCAGACGCCGGACCTCATCCATCCCTTCCGTCTGACCCGCTTCTACGAAGACGACCTGGTCGGCGAGAAAGGAGCCGCATCGGTCGGTCACTGAGAGGTAGCAAGATCATGATCCGCATCGACTGTCCCAACTGCGGTCCGCGCAACGCGCTCGAGTTCCGCTATGGTGGCGAATACAACCCACGACCCAGCCAGCCGCTGTCTGTGAGTGACGAGGAGTGGGCCGATTACATCTACATGCGTAACAACCGGCTCGGCATCCAGACCGAATGGTGGTACCACCGCGCCGGCTGCGGCACCTGGTTCCTGGCCGAACGGCACACCAAGACCAACGAAATCATCCGGACCACCTTCTGGCGTCCGAAGGAGACGTCACAGCCCGGTGACTAGAAAAGCCCTCGCCCCCTCCCGGCTGCCCGCGAGCCAGATCGACCCTGACACGACGATTACCTTCACGTTTGACGGCGAGCGCTACCCCGCCCATCCCGGTGACACGATCGCCTCAGCGCTGGCTGCGGCCGGCGTGCGTATCTTCAGCCGCTCCTTCAAGTACCACCGGCCGCGTGGCTTGCTGTGCTGCGCCGGGCAGTGCCCCAACTGCCTCGTTCAGGTCGGCGATGAACCAAGTGTCCGCTCGTGCACGCGCCCGGTCACAGACGGCATGGTCGTCACGCCCCAGAACGTCCGCGGCTCGCTGCAACATGACCTCATGTCGGCAGTCCAGCTGGGCGACCGCTTTCTCCCGGTGGGGTTCTACTACAAGGCCTTCATCCACCCGCAGTTCCTGTGGCATGTCTATGAGAAGTTTCTGCGCCAGGCCGCCGGACTGGGCAAGATCAATCTCGACACCCCGCCCGGTGACTATGTCAAGCAGTACCTCCACGCAGACGTGGCGGTCGTCGGCGGCGGGCCGGCGGGGCTCTCTGCGGCTCTCACCGCGGCCGCAGCCGGCGCGCGCGTCCTCTTGTTTGACGAGAGCGATGCGCTCGGAGGCCACCTGCGCTATTCAGCCGGGGGCGCCGAAACGCGCGAGCGCCTGGTCGGCGAAGTTGAGGCTCACGAGCACATAGTTCGCTACACGAAAACGACGGTCGTCGGCTGGTACGAGGAAAACTGGCTGGCCGCCGTCTCGCCTCGCCCGGACGGCGATATCCTCTACAAGATCCGCGCCGGCAGCGTCGTCTTCGCCACCGGCGCCTACGAACAGCCGCTCCTGTTCGACAACAACGACCTGCCGGGCGTCATGCTTGGCAGCGGCATCCAGCGCCTGATCCACCTGTTCGGCGTCGCCCCCGGCCGCAGGGCAGTCGTCCTGGCCGCCGGACCCCATGGCTGGCAGGTTGCCGCCGACATGCACCGGGCCGGGATTGAGATCGCCGCTGTGGCCGACCTCCGCTCCGGGCCGGGCCTGGCCCCTGAGGCGGCCGAACTGGTGAGCCAGGGCGTGCCCGTGCACTGGAACCACGGCGTCTACGCCGCCGACGGCAGCCGCGAAGTTGAAGCGGCGATCATCGCCCCGTTGAGCGCCGCCGGCGAAGTGACCGGCGCTTCCCGGCGCGTGCCCTGCGACCTCATCGCAGTCTGCGCCAACTGGACGCCGGCAAATGGTTTGCTCTACCAGGCGGGCGCCGCGATCACGTACGACGAGACACGCAACCTGTTCCTGCCTGGTTCGCTCCCGCCCGGCGTCTTCGCCGCGGGGCGGGTCAATGGCGTCTTCACGCTTGAGAACGAGCTGGCCGGGGGCGCTCGGGCCGGCCGGGAAGCCGCACAAGCCGCGGGGTTCGAGCCCGCAGACCAGCCGCCTGAAGACGCCGAACTGACCCAGGAGACGGCGCCGGGGTCGGCTCTGGTCCGCGTCAGGGGCAGTCACAAGCGCTTTCTCTGCTACTGCGAAGACGTCACGGACACCGATCTGGAGACGGCGATTGCCGAGGGCTATGACAGTATCGAACTGCTGAAACGCTACAGCACGATCTCTATGGGCCCCTGCCAGGGCAAGATGTGCTCGCTCAATACCATCCACCTCTGCGCGCGCGCCAACCAGTGGACGATCGAGCAAACGGGCACGACCACGGCGCGGCCGCCGATGACGCCCGTTTCGCTCGGTGCGTTGGCCGGCCAGAACATGGAACCAGTGCAGGTCTCGCCGGTTCACGAATGGCACAAGGCGGCCGGCGCCAGGATGATGATCGCCGGGTTGTGGCTGCGACCCGAGCACTACGGCGACCCCGCGGCCGAGGTTCGCGCGGTGCGTGAAGCCGTTGGCCTGATCGACGTCAGCACCCTCGGCAAGCTTCGACTGTCCGGACCCGGCGTGCCCGCGTTGCTTGACAGGCTATACATCAACAAGTGGCGGGGGCTGGACGTCGGCCGGGTTCGATACGGCATCATGTGCAACGACGAGGGCATCATCCTCGACGACGGCGTGACCGCCCGCTTCGGTGAACAGGAATGGTATACCACCACGACTTCATCCGGAGCCGGGGCGATCTTCGAGTGGATGCAGTGGTGGGTCCAGTCGGGTTGGGGCCAGGGCGTCCACATCGCCAATGTGACCGAAGCCTACGCCGCCTTTAATCTTAGCGGGCCCCGCTCGCGCGCGGTCCTGCAGCAGGTTGTGGAGAGTGACATTTCTAACGAGGCATTCGCCTACATGCAGGCCCGTGAATTGACGGTCGCAGGTGTGCCCTGCCGGGTCCTGCGCATCGGCTTCACGGGCGAGCTGTCATTCGAGATTCACTGCCCATCCGGCTACGGGTGGCACGTCTGGGAGGCGCTGATGGAGGCGGGCGCGGCCTACGGCATCCGCCCGTTCGGCGTCGAGGCCCAACGCATCCTCCGTCTTGAGAAAGCCCACATCATTGTCGGCCAGGATACAGACGCGCTGACGGACCCAATCGCGGCCGACCAGGCCTGGGCTGTCAAACTCGACAAGGCCGACTTTCTCGGCCAGCGCGCCCTGTCACGCGTCTCGGAAAAGGGACCAAAGGAACGTCTCGTCGGTTTCAAGATGGCGGCCCGGGGCATCGTGCCCGATGAGGGTCTCCAGATAGTCCGGCCCGGAACTGGCGGCCGTCTCGAGATCATCGGTTGGGTCACATCCTGCCGGCATAGTCCCATGCTGGACGAGACGATTGGCCTGTGCTGGCTGCCGGCGGACCTGGCCGCCACGGCCGGACAGAAGTTCACCATTCGCATGAATGGCAGGCTTGAGACAGCGCTCGTCCATCACGGCCCGTTCTACGACCCGGAAGGCACGCGCCTGCGGATGTAGCCGGACGAACGACGAACCCGGAGCACACGCAACATGACCACAGCGACACCCCCCATCATGCGGTCGCCACTCTATGGAGCAGCGGCCCGGCTAAATGCCGAACTCCGCATCCACCATGGCTGGTGGGCGGCCGAGCGTTTCGGCGCCGTGGAAGAAGACGAAACCGACCTGTTGCATGGCGTCGCGCTGGCTGACCTGTCGGCTGCGGGCAAGATCGCGATCCACGGCCGCGAGGCCGGCAGCCTCCTATCCAGCCTCGGTGTGGGCGACCCGGCAATCGGCCGGAGCGCGCCCGTCGCTGGCGGCCGCATTTACCGCCTGCGCGCTGACCAGTTCTTTGCCGCCACAGGGCCGGCCGGGACGGAGTCGATGATTGAGGCGCTGGAAACGGCGCGGGCCGACGCCGATGCTTTCGTTACCGTGACCGACATGACCCATGGCAGGGCGCAGCTGGGGCTCTTTGGCCCCCACGCCCCTGAACTGCTAAGCCGGCTGTGCGGTCTTGACTTCTCCGACGCGGCTTTTCCGGACGGGGCAGCCCTGGCAAGCAGCGTCGCCAAGACCACCCAGCTCATCGTGCGCCATGATGTCGACGGGCCCGCGGGGTCCGTTACGGGGTTCTCGGTGATCGGCGCGCGCTCGCTTGGCGACTACCTGTGGCAGACTGTCCTGGCCGCCGGCCGGGACTTTGGCGTGCGCCCGATGGGCTGGCGAGCCGCGTCCCAGTTGATGGGTTGGCCGGCTGACTGACGGCCGCCTACGGCAACGGCTCGGGCGCCAGCTTGACCGTGCGCCGGGCAGTCCAGACGGCCAGTTCGTTCACGACGAGCATCACCACCGACGTGGCAAAGAGAAAGAGCGCGATGCTCTCCAGCCCGCGCTGTTCGCCCAGAACACCGGCCACGCCCGGGAGGACCGCGAAGCCCACCGCCGCCGATCCCGTCTGGTAGCCGATCGTCGTCGCCGCATGGACCAGGCCGACGCGCGCCGGCGTGTCTGACTGCAGCGTCGGGAAGATCGCCGACAGCGACAGCCCCATCAGGGCAACACCGACGAAACCAACGGGGATGCTGCGGAACAGGATGAGCGCGGCCGCCATGACCGTGCCGATCATGCTCAGCCGCAGCAACCGCTCGATGCCGATGCGCTTGGCCCCGGCCCCGAGAAAGATGCGGCCGATCGTTAGCATCGCCCAGAAGATGCTCGTCAATATGCCTGCGGCATAGGGCGACAGCATCCGCGACTCGGTGAATAGGGTGTATGTCCACTGCCCCGCCGACGCTTCAACGCCGGTATAGAGAAAGAACAGCAGAATGCCCAGCCAGACGGCCGGCATGCGCAGCGTCTCAGCCACCCGCGCCCGTGTGAGGATGCGGTCGGGTTGCGGCGCGACACGGAGCGCGCTGTTCGCTATGCGAACACTGCGCGCCATCAAGACCGCCACGACGGCCAGCGCAACATGAATGACGCCCACGAACACGTAGCCATAGCGCCAGCTCAGCCCCAGGCCGATCAGCGCTGTGACGATCAGCGGCCCCAGCGTCGCGCCCAGACCGAAGCTGGCATGCATCCAGTTCATCGTCTTCACCGAGTGGCTGCCGGCCACGTAGATGTTGCTGCCGGTGTCGATCGTGCCGGACCCCCAGCCACCCAGCAGCGCCGCCGCAACCATCAGCGACCAACCCGGCGCGCTGGCCTGGGTGAACAGGCCAACGGCCGCCACGGCGTTCGCCAGCGCCAGGAACAGGAGCAGCCCCAGCCGCGACATGAGCTGCCCGGCCAGGATGCTCCCGGCAGTGAAGCCGATCGTGGACGCGATCAGGAGGAACACGACTGCATCAAGGGGCAGGCCGAATGAGCCACGGATCGACGGCCAGGCGACGCCCAACAGGCCGCTGTTGATGCCAACGGCGACAAAACATGTGAAGGCCAGTCCGAGCGCCTTTCGACGCTGGGATGCATCCGTCAGGACCATGTGCTGCTCCTCGTCTTCCGAGCGGTCGAGCGGCCGCCCGCAGCGCCCCCGCCATTTGGCGTTGGACCACCCGGACAAGTATACTGCCTTTGATTCAAGGGGGTATCTGTGGAGACTCGTCCGTTTGGAGCGACTGGCGTCCGTGTCACTCCGCTTGGGCTCGGTCTGGCCGCACTCGGCCGTCCGGGCTATATCAACCTCGGCCACGCCGCTGATCTCAGGCACGACTACACGGTTGAGGCGATGGAAGCCCACGCTCATGCCGTCCTGGATGCAGCCAGGGCGGCGGGCATCCGCTACTACGATGCCGCCCGGTCGTACGGCCGGGCCGAGCAGTTCCTTGGCTCGTGGCTGGCGTCCCGCGCCGTCTCGCCCGACCAGGTCGTGGTGGGTTCGAAGTGGGGCTACACCTACACGGCCGGCTGGCAGGTGAAGGCCGAGAAGCACGAGGTCAAGGAGCACTCCCTGCCGGTCCTGCGACGGCAGATCGCCGAAAGCCGCGAGCAGCTCGGTCGCTACTTGTGCCTGTACCAGATTCACTCGGCGACACTTGACAGCGGTGTCCTGGAAAACGCCGGCGTCCTGGATGCGCTGGCCGGCCTGCGCGATGAAGGGTTGGTCATCGGCCTCTCACTCAGCGGGCCCCTGCAGGGCGAGACGCTCCTGCGGGCGATGGAAGTTGTTCGCGACGGCCGGCCGCTGTTCGGAAGCGTCCAGGCGACATGGAACCTGCTGGCCCGCGAGGCAGGCCCCGCGCTCCGGCAGGCGGCCGAGGCGGGGTTGGGCGTCATCGTCAAGGAGGCGCTGGCCAACGGCCGCCTGACTTCCCGCAACGAAGATCCCGGTTTTGGCCCCAGACGCCGCCTGCTCGAGGAGACGGCCGCGGCGCTTGATACGACGGTTGACGCGCTGGCGCTCGCCGCGGTCCTGGCCCAGCCCTGGGCATCGGTCGTCCTCAGCGGTGCAGCCAACGCCGAGCAGCTGCGGTCGAACGTCGCTGCCCTCAGCGTGCCGTGGTCGGCCGAGTTGGAGGACCGTCTCGCGGCCCTGACCGAACCGGGCGAGGTCTACTGGCAACGCCGCAGCGCGCTGGAATGGAATTAGCCAAGGAGAAAGACATGTTCATCGTTCACGTCTTCGTTCACGTCAAGCCCGAGTCGATCGAGGCGTTCAAGACGGCCACGCTGGACAACGCCCGCAACAGCGTGCAGGAGCCCGGCATCGCCCGCTTCGACGTCATCCAGCAGCTGGACGACCCGACCCGGTTCGTGCTGGTCGAGGTCTACCGCACGCCGGACGACCCGGCTCGCCACAAGGAGACGGCCCACTATGCCATCTGGCGCGATGCCGTGGCCGACATGATGGCCGAGCCCCGGACGAGCATCAAGTACGGCAACGTCTTCCCCGGCGAAGGCGGCTGGGACGCCCGATACGATGTTTGAGTTCGCCACTGCCGGCCGGATCGTCTTCGGCGAGGGGACCGCAGCCCAGGCAGCTGAGGCGACCGCGCGGCTGGGAAAGCGCGTCCTGCTTGTCAGCGGCTCCGTCCCCCGGCACGCGTCGCGCCTCGCCTCCGAGCTGGAAGCAGCGGGCCTTGTCGTCGTGTCAGCCACCGTGGACGGTGAGCCGGCGGTCAACGACGTCCTGGCGCTGGTGGCGGAAGCCCGGACGGCCGCCGTCGATGTCGTCGTCAGCATGGGAGGCGGCAGCACCATCGACTCCGGTAAGGCCACGGCGGCGCTGGTCGCCAACCCCGGTGACCCGTTCGATTACCTGGAGGTCGTCGGCCGCGGCCAGGCGCTGCGCCGGCCGCCCCTGCCGCACGTCGCCCTGCCGACCACCGCCGGAACCGGAAGCGAAGTCACCCGCAATGCGGTCCTCGGCGTGCCGGAGGCGCGGGTGAAGGTCAGCCTTCGGAGTCCGATGATGCTACCGACACTTGCCATCGTCGATCCCGAATTGACCTATTCAGTCCCGCCGGCGATCACCGCCGCGACCGGCATGGACGCCCTGACCCAGCTCATCGAGCCGTTCGTCTCGGTTCGGGCCAACCCGCTGACCGACGCTTTCTGCCGGGCAGGCATCCCCCTGGCGGCTCGCGCGCTGCCTCGCGCTGTAGCGGATGGCGCAGATGCGGCAGCGAGGCGAGACATGGCCATGGCCAGCCTCCTGGGCGGCCTGGCTCTGGCAAACGCCGGACTGGGAGCCGTCCACGGCTTTGCCGGGCCGATCGGCGGCATGTTCGCTGCTCCGCATGGGATGGTCTGCGCCCGGCTGCTTCCGTTCGTGATGGAGGCCAACATCCGCGCGCTTCGCGCTCGCCAGCCGGATGCGCCGGCGCTCGATCGGTACCGTGAGATCGCGGCCAACCTCACCGGCCGACCCGACGCCAGGGCCGAGGACGGGGTTGACTGGGCACGGAGCCTGAGCGACAGGCTCGGCGTGCGGCCGCTGCGAGACTACGGGATGCAGGAAGGTGACGCAGCGGAGGTCGTAGCCCGAACGCTGCAGGCCAGCAGTACCAGGGGCAACCCGATCGTCCTGAGTGAGGGCGAACTGACGGCGCTCTACTCGAGCGCGCTTTAGGGAGTTGTGGGAGGCAGTTTGCCGGAGCCGGGTCCTGCGGAGGATGCCGATCGCGACACTTCCGGGGCGCGGCCCGGGCGGCCCGTATCCCCGCGGGCCGTGTCCGGGCGGGTCGACCGGCTCACCGCTTTCGCCTTGGACAGGGCGGCTTCCGTCACCTCGGCGTCCGTCAGGTCAACGTCCGTCAGGTCGGCCCCGGTCAACGTCGCGTTGTTAAGATTGGCCCAGCGCAAATTCGCATGAGTCAGGTCGGCGCGGCTCAGGTCAGCGTCACCCAGAATCGCCCCGCGCAGGATAGCTCCGCGCAGGTTCGCGCCCTTCAGCTGGGCCGCGCGCAGGTCTGCGCCGCTCAATCCCGCTTCTTCCAGGTTCGCGCGATTCAGCAACGCCCGGCTCAGGTTAGCCACGCTCAAATTCGTGCGAGCCAGATCGGCCCCGGTCAGGTCCGCCCCACTCAGCGCCACTCGCCCCATGATGGTGTCGCTCAAGATGGCACTTTCCATCTGGGCCTGGTTCAGCGTCGCGCCGCGAAGGTTGGCAAGGCTCAGATTGGCCCTGCGCAGGCTGGCAGAGGTCATATCGGCTTCGCTCAGCACCGCGCCATTCATCACGGCGTCGTCCAGGATCGTCCCGACCAGGTGGGCGGCGGTCAGGTTCGCGCTGCTCAGGTTTGCGCCTGCGAGTCTGGCATCATCCAGACGGCCGTGCGCCAGGTTCGAAAGACTCATGTCGGCGTTCGACAGGGTGGCCCTCGTGAAATCGACGTCGCAGAGGCGCGCGCCGCGCATGACGGTGTCGCCAAGGGCGGCATCCGTCGCGATCGCGCCGGTCAGGTTGGCTTCTGACAGATCAGCCTTCGTCAGGATCGCGCCCACCAGCGACGCCTTGGTCAGGGTTGCGCCCGTCAAGTCCGCCTGGGTCAAACTCGCCCGGTCCAGGATGGCCCCTCGAAGGTAGGATCCGGTTAACCGGGTCCGATCCAGTCTGGCCCCGCCCAGTTGAGTCCCTAACAGGTCCGCGCCGGACAGGTCCGCGCCGGACAGGTCCGCGTCGCGCAGGTTCGCGCCGCGCAGGTTGATGCCGGTCAGGACATGGTCTGGCAACTCGAGGCCCGCCAGTTCGGCCGTCGCCAGATCGATGACCGGCGAATCGATGGCCAGCAGGCCCGCCTCATAGAGGAACCGTACGACGTCTCCCCGACCGGCTCCATCCAGCGTCCGCAGGAGGGTCAGCGTGTGCGCTCGCGCGACCCGAGCGACCTCGTCATCGGCCGTCGTGTCACGCAGGCCGCCGTACAGCAGGAAGTCGTTCATCCTGCCGTAGTAGGAACCCAGTTGCGATTCCTGACGCAGGGTCGCGGCCAGGGCGGCGTTGTTCCGGCGCAGGACGTTTGCCAGCCAGTAGATGCCGCCGAGCACGGCCGCGGGGACAATGAACAGGTACAACCAGGAGGCAAGCGGGTTCGCGCGGCCGGCCAGCCACCCGACAGCGACCAGGGCCGCGACCACGAGCAAGCCCAGGCCTGCCAGAATCAGGGCAGCGCGCCTGTCCATTCCGAACGGTAGCGGTTTATCCGGTCGAGCGAGTGATGCGCTTTCCGCCGGGACGGCTGGGACGTCGCCTTCCATCAAACCGTAGGATTGGTCGTCCATGTGGCGCAATTGTAGGCGAGTGGGGCCGGGGCCGCAATGACCGTCAGGCGCAGCGTCAGTTCTGCCGGGCCCAGGCGTCGAGGAAGGGCGCGGCCCCCTCGCGGATCATGCCCGCATCCGCCGCTTCGGGCGCACGCGCGAGGTAGAGGTCCAGGTAGTAGGCCGCCCTGGCGATGTTGCCGTCCCGATAGTGAACCAGGCCCAGATCGCGCAGGTGCTCGGCCGCTTCGGGCTGAACAATACGTAACTGCTCGATGGCGGCCGCTGCCAGGGACCACTCATGCCGGCTGATATAGGTGATGCGCAGGTTGGTCAACATCCGGCTGAGCACGGCGCGCGCCGAGGCCGGTTGGAACCAGGCCGACTCCAGCGGCCCTTCGTAGCCCGTTGACAGCCGAATCAACTCGCGGCAGTCGGCCAGACTCAGTTGCCTGCCCCCGTAGAAAGGGTCGACCCAGACCGTCTCCCCGTCCAGGACAACGCCGGCAATGAAATGACCGGGAAGCCCGACCCCGTGTGCATCCAGTCCGATACGGCGCGCGACTTCGACGAACAGGACCGACAGGCTGATCGGCAGGCCAAGACGCCTGTCGACGACAGCATTGAGAAAGCTGTTGGCGGGATCGCCATAGTTGTCGGCGTTCCCGCGGAATCCGAGATCGGTGAATAGGTGGTTGGCCAGGACGTCCAGTCGCTCCGCCTGGGACCCACCCCGGGCCAGCGTTCGTGCCTGTCCGGCCAGGTCCTCGATTCGCTCGACGTAGGCCTCGATATCGAGCCCCGGATAGGCGATCGCCTCGGCGAATGCCAGTGCCGCCCGCGCGATCTCGATGCCATCGTCGCGCTGCAGCTCGTCTCGCAGCCTGCTCTTGGTCACGATGCTGATTATCGGGCACAATCGCGCGAATGCCAACGCCCGGTTGGCGACGGCGAATCGGCGGTTTTCGGGCGCGCGCCGCCCATGCCGTCTCCCGCACCGTGCTATAATCGGCGCCAATGTACGTCGAAGTCAACGTTGGCGATGTCGTCCGGCTGAGGAAGCAGCACCCATGCGGCGCTTACGAATGGGATGTTGTGCGAATCGGGGCGGACATTGGGCTTGTCTGCCGCGGTTGCGGCCGGCGCGTCCTGCTGCCTAGAGGCGAGTTCAACAAGCGCCTCAAGACCATCGTCAGCCACGCCGCACCCGCCGACCCCGAATGATCACCCTGCTCACCGGTATCTATCTCGCCAGTGTCCTGGCCCTGGCGCTCTACGGCGCGCTCGGATTCCTGACCTTCTGGCTTTACCGGCGCCATCGCAGCCGCGAATACCCGCTGCCTGAGATAGCCGATGACAGTCTGCCACGGGTCACGGTCCAGTTGCCGGTCTACAACGAGGTTGCTGTCGTTGAACGGCTCATCCGCTCAGCGGCCGCGCTCGACTACCCGCGCGACCGGCTGCAGATCCTTGTCCTCGATGACTCGACCGATCTGACAACGGCAAAGGCGGCCGCCCTTGCCGACGAGTATCGGGCGCGCGGGGTCGATGTTAGCCTGCTCCACCGGGACAACCGCCAGGGTTACAAGGCCGGCGCCCTCACGGCCGCCATGCCGCACACGACGGGCGACTTCATCGCCATCTTTGACGCCGACTTCCAGCCTTTGCCCCACTTCCTCCGCGCGACCGTGCCGTATTTCGTCGCCAACGCGAAGTTGGGCATGGTGCAGACGCGCTGGGGCCATCTCAATGACGGGGACTCGACGCTCACCGGCGCCCAGGCCATCGCCCTCGACAAGCACTTCGGCATGGAGCAGTTCGTCCGCCACCGCGCCAACCTCTACCCGAAGTTCAACGGCTCGGCCGGCATCTGGCGCCGCGACTGCCTGGACGCGGCCGGTGGCTGGGAAGCCGACACGGTCTGCGAGGACCTCTGCCTGAGTACCCGGGCCGTGCTCCAGGGCTGGGACTTCCTGTTCCTGCCGGACGTGGTCGCGCCGGCCGAATTGCCCGCCAACATCCTGGATTACAAGAACCAGCAGGCGCGGTGGGCCGAAGGCTCTTCGCAATGCCTGCGAAAATACGGTTCGGACATACTCCGCGATCGGGGACACACGCTATTCGCCCGGCTCTACGCCCTCCTGTCCATGTCTGCCTACATGACGCATGGTCTGCTGATCCTGCTGCTCTTGCTTCAGATCCCCCTCATCCTGTCCGGCTACTCCCCGCCGGGCTGGCTGCTGGTCGCGACGATCGCCGGCATGGGGCAGCCGTTGCTCTTCATCGCCGCCCAGCAGACGCTCCATCGCGACTGGGCAGCGCGACTGCGTCACCTCCCCAGCCTGCTGCTGGTCGCGGTGGGCATGGCCCCCAGCAACACCCGGGCCATCCTGCGGGGCATCCTCGGCCGCGAGCATCCTTTCGTGCGCACGCCAAAGGGCCGTGTTCCGTCCTACCGCCTGCCGCTGGACGGGATCTGGCTGGTCGAGCTGGCGCTTTTCGCCTATGCCGCCCTTGGCCTGGCCCTGGCGCTGCACTTTGGAGCGACCGGCGCGCTGGTGATGCTTCTCACCTGTTGCCTCGGCTTTGCCTACGTTCTGGCGCTGGAGGCCCGCGAAGTCTGGACTAACCGCCGGCCAGCGCGGAAACCGGCCGAACTATAAATATCTTCAACAACAATATCATAATTTTCAATATCTGTATTGACATTGATGAGGTTATGCTTTACGATAGCCTCATGATGTCGCCTGTTCGCATCATCTTCGAAACAGACGTGAGGTCGCTATGAATTCGGTCATTGGCCAATGCCCAATCTGCCACGGAACGCTCCATGTCACACAGCTCCACTGCCGTGAATGCGACACGACGATCGGCGGCCATTTCACGTTGGGCCGCCTCTACCAGCTCAGCCCCGAGCAGTTGGAGTTCGTCGAGATATTCATGCGCTGCGAGGGCAAGATCAATCGGGTTGAGCAGGAGATCGGACTGTCATACCCGGCGGTGAGAGCCCGACTCAACGACGTCATCCGCGCGCTCGGTTATGAGGTCGGCGACGCAGCGTCGCCCAAGGGCCCCAGCGAAGACGTCCGGCGCGAGGTCCTGGCCGAGCTGCAGGCGGGCAATCTGACCGCCGATGAGGCGCTGGCCATCCTGCGCGGGGACCGGTAGCCGGATCGCCCTGGCGTGGCGAGGAGCGTGGAGATGTCAACATTCCGCAAGTCGCGAAAGGCCGCAGACTCCGACGGCAACCGCCCGGAGAAACCTGCACCGGAAGAGCCACTACGGCCCGATCCGGACGCCGAACAGAAACCGGAAGAGGCCGCCACCGCGGAGAAAGACGTTCACCCGACATGGTGGCGCGTGCTATTCGTCTGACCCGCCCGCACGGGCAAGGAGAGCAAACATGAACGAGTTGGAGCGCAAACAAGTCCTGGAGATGCTGGCGTCGGGGAAGATCACGGCCGCCGAAGCTTCGGAGATCCTGAACGGAATGCAGCAGCCCGCCCAGCCGGCCGGCGACTTGAAGGCGGCTGAAGCGGTCCACCAGGAAAAGTCGCCGGATCGGGGAGTGGATGACGAGATCGTCGTCCTCGACGAAACGGCCGCCTGGAAGAAGACCGAGCCCGCATACGCCAGCGAGTACGTGCCGGGCAACGGCGAACGGCCGCGCTGGCTGAAGATCCGCGTGCGCGACATGAGCACCGGCCGCAACAAGGTCACCGTCAATCTGCCCTTGCGGCTTGTCACATTCGGCCTGGGCATCGCCAACCGTTTCGGCGCGGACCTGAACGGCGTGGAGGTGGGCGAGATCATCGACATGATCCAGCAGGGCGAGAAGGGCATTCTGGTCGACGTTGAAGACGAAGAAGACGGGGAGCATGTCCAGGTCATTCTGGACTGACGGAGGGCGGCGATGGCAGATGTCTATGAAACCGGCAAAGCGCCGGTCATCCGGATTGAGGAATGCAAGGGCGATCTCGTCGTGACCGCCTGGACCGAACCCAGCGTCCGCGTTCGCGAGGGGGCCGTGACGGCCAAAGACGAGGCCACCCTGACCATCCACGGTGACGGCGACGTCCGGCTCAATGTCCCGACGGGTGCGACGCTCGAACTGGCAGGCGTCCATGGGGACGCGGCCGTGAAAGGCGTGAGTGGGCCGGTCAGCATCGGAGAAGTCAGGGGCGACCTGGCCTTCACCCTGCTGTCGTCCGTGAAACTCGGCGCCGTCCATGGCGACCTGGCCGCGAAGTCCGTTTCCGGCATGCTCAGCGTTGAAGCGGTCCATGGCGACGCCGTCTTCCGCGACATCACGGACCTGGCGATCGGGCGCGTGCACGGCGATTGTGTCGTGCGCTCGGCTGCCGGTTCAGTCAGTATCGAAGAGGTGATGGGAGACCTTCAGGCAGCCGGCGTCATCGGCGACGTCCACCTGGCCGTCGTCCATCGCGATGCCAACCTCCAGGACATCGGCGGACTTCTCACGCTTGACCAGGCTCGCGGAGACATTCGCCTTTCAGGCCCGCTTGGCGCGGGCGCGCACGAACTGGCGGCCGACGGCGATATCGTCATTCGCTGGCCGGCCGGCGCGCCACTTGCGTTGCGGGCTGAGTCGCCCAACGTGAGCAACCGCCTGGCCCTGGTCGACCTGGTCAGGGACGGTAACGTGACGTCCGGCCGCATCGGCGAGGGCAAGACGCACCTGAGCCTCGCGGCAAGGGGACGGATCATCCTGAAAGAGGCAGAAATGTTTGACGAGAAGATGGGCGCATTCGGCGCGGCCGAGGCCGGTTTCGACCCCGGCCCCGACTTCGAAGACTTCGCAGCACAGATCCGTGGACAGGTGGAGGAGCAGATCAGCCGGATCGGCCGCGACCTGGAGACGAAGTTCGGGCCCGACTTGGGCCGGCGCATCGCTGAGCAGGTTGCCCGAAAGTCCGAGAAGGCGGTCACCAAGGCAGAGCGAGCAGCTGAGAAAGCTCGCCGCAAGGCAGAGCGAGGCGGCTTCGACTTCACGTACGCGACGCCTCCTGCCCCACCGACCGCCGCGCGCAAGAGCGATGCCACGGCCGAGCAACTGAAGATCCTGAAGATGGTCGAGAACGGAACGATTTCGCCGGATGAAGCGAACATGCTTCTTGAGGCGCTGGGGAGCTGAGGCGCTCCGTGATGAGCAAGTCGTGGTCGCTGGAGCCGGGAATTGAGCGCGCGCGTCAAGTTCTGTACAATAACGCCTCACCGACCGGCTCGCATTCTTCCCTGGTCGAGACGCAGAAGAGGTTAGCGCTCAGTCGCATGGTCATCACCGTTCCCACCGACCAGAAACATACCGGTCTCCGCCCGATCAACGCCAACCGCGACATCCCTGGGATCGTCGAGTTGTTGCGGCGGGTCTTCGGTGAGTCGCTCGATGGTGAGGAGCGCCAGGTTTTCGGAGACACAACCGCCCGGCCTGATTTCCTGATGCGGTTCGATCCCAGCGCGTCGCGCTTGTCCGGTGGCTTTGTCTGGGAAGCAGACGGCCGCATCGTCGGTAACGTCACGCTCCTGCCAACCAAGATCTGGGGGCGCTTTCTCATCGCCAACGTTGCGGTTCATCCGTCCTATCGGGGCCAGGGCATCGCTCGCGCGCTGATGAATGCGGCGACGCGTGCGGTGCAAGAACGCCACGGCTACGCCATCTTGCTGCAGGTCGTTAAGGGCAACCTCCCGGCGATCAGTCTTTACCAGTCGCTCGGCTACATTGAGCTCGGCAACATGAATACCTGGACGGCCAGCGCAACCCGACTTCGCCAGCTGAGCAAGACCGGCGTCGAGCCGGCGGTCGATATCCGGCCCCTCTCCGGCCGGCTGTGGCGGGAAGCCTTCGAGCTTGACACGTCGCGCGTCCCGGCCGACCTGAACTGGCCCGAGCCGTTGCAGCCCGATGCATACCGGTCAGGCGTGATCCGCCGTTTGAGCGACTTTTTCAGCGGCCGGCAGCGGGAAGTCTGGGTGACGGCCGACGCCGGCGGGCAGCTCGCCGGTCTGGCGTCCATCACCAGCGAAGTCGGGCACGCCAACCTGGTGTCGGTTCGGGTGCGCTCGGACTGCGTCGGGACGTTGGAGCGGCCGCTGCTGGGCAAGGTCGTCCGGCGGCTGGCCTACATCCCCCGCCGCGTCGTTCGGATCGACCATCCGGAAGACGATCTACCGATGAACGAACAATTACAGGAAGCGAATTTCACCATCCAGCGCACGCTGACCCATATGCGCCTGGATGTGACCCGATTGCGAGGTTAGGTAACATGGCTACGACAGAGGAACGTCTACAAATCCTGAAGATGATAGAGGAAGGCAAGATCAGCGCGACCGAAGGCGCGGAGTTGCTTCGCGCGCTCGACAACCAGACGGACAAGTCGCAGCCGCTTCAGCCGATGAAGGGAGCCAGCCAGCCACGCTGGTTTCGGGTGCGCGTCACGGACGTTCAGACCGGCCGCAACAAGGTCAACGTCAATATCCCCATGGGCCTGGTCAATGTCGGCCTGAAGATGGGCGCGCGGTTCGCCCCGGAGCTCGAGGGGGCGCAGCTCGACGCGGTGATGGAAGCCATCCGCGGCGGCCAGCAAGGCAAGATCATGGACATCGTCGATGAGGACGACGGGGAGCGCGTTGAGATTTTCGTTGAATGATCCCTCGCCCTGCTCCCCACCGGCCGCCCGCCGGGTGATCCTCAACGGCTGTCCGGCTCCTTCCGGCGCGCCTGAAGCGCTGAGGGCTAGACCCGCGAGTTATTCTTGACGAAGTCCACGACTTCGCTGATATAGCCAAAGGCCAGGCAAACCACCGTATCCGCCCCACCGTAGTAGATCGCCAGCTTGTCGCCTTCAGTCAGCGCCGCACACGGGAAAGCGACGTTTGGCACGTCGCCCGTCCGCTCATAGGGCGCCTGGGGAGCCAGGAGGTAAGGCTCGCTTCGGGCCATCACCTTCCACGGCTCGTCGAGGTCCAGCAGCGCCGCGCCAAAGCTGTAGACGAATCCGTTGCAGGACGTCAGCACGCCGTGGTAGATGAGCAGCCAGCCGTCGTCCGTTTCGATGGGGATCGGGCCGGCGCCGATCTTGGTAGACTGCCAGCCGCTCGTCGCGCCCATGACGAAACGGTGGCGGCCCCAGTAGGTCATGTCCGGACTTTCGCTCAGGTAGATGTCGCCGAACGGCGTGTGGCCGTTGTCGCTTGGCCGGTTCAACATGACGAAATTGCCGTTGATCCGGCGCGGGAACAGGACGCCGTTGCGGTTGAAGGGCAGATAGGCGTTGTCCATCTGGTAGAACGTCTCAAAGTCGTGGGTGTAGCCGACGCCGATGGTCGGCCCGTGATACCCGTTACACCATGTCACGTAGTAGCGGTCCTCGATCCAGACCACGCGCGGGTCATAGGCGTATTCGAAGCGGCTGATCTCCTCAGCGCGTCTGTCGGCCGCGACCATCTGAATCCGCTCGGGGTTGATCGACCAGTTCACGCCGTCGGCGCTGCGGCCGCTGTGGAGCTGCATCTGCCTCGTCTTGCTGTCACAGCGAAACACGCCGGCGAATGCATCCCCGTCGCGGACGACAGCGCTGTTGAAGATCGAATTGCTACCGGGAATGTGATCGTGGTTGATGATCGGGTTGGCAGCCGACCGCCAGATGGTCTCGCGGTGGCCCGCCGGCCGGTCTTCCCACGGGATCGGTGGGATGCCCGTGGCGCTCGTGCTGCTCTTCGTTGCTGAGTTAGTCATGGTCCTTCGTCCTCTCGACAGGTGAACTGGCTGCGCGACGGGAAGGGTCCCCTTCCGCCAGGGCTTGAACAGAGTGGCGCTCGATGAGTTCCGCGCGCAGGATGGCCCTCACGCGGGCCGCCTCAGGGTGCCGGACGCGGTTGGCGAGCAACTGCGCCCCCAGCCGGCCCATCCCTACCGTATCGACGCGCATCGTCGTCAGCGCGGGGCGGACGTGCTCGGCCAGACTGATGTTATCGAAGCCGATGACCGACAGGTCCTGCGGCACGCGCCAGCCTGCCGCCTGGGCAGCGCCTATCACGGCGATGGCGACATCGTCATTCGCGGCCACGACGGCCGTCGTCTCCGGATGGCGGCGCAGCAGCATGACCGCGGCCTCGGCCGCAGCACCGGCTTCGTGGGGCGCGTCAGCGAAGCGCGGCGCGAGTCCATGGCGGCTCATCGCAGCCAGATAGCCGGCACGGCGTTCCTGGATGCTGGGATAGGATCCCTGCCTGCTACCGGCCATGGCGATGCCGTGATGGCCGAGGGCGATCAGGTATTCCGTCGCGACTTCCGCCCCGGCCGCGTTGTCCGTCACAACACAGTCCCACGGCTCGGTATCGGCATAGGCGTCAACAAGAACGACCGGGAGGGCCAGGCGGTGCAAGATTTCCACCACGCCGGGGTTCAACTGGGCGCCGACAATGAGCAGACCATCCGCATGTTGCTCCTTCATCAGGCGCGGCGGCTCCAGCGGATTGTTCTCCTCATCGACCGGAAGATGAGCATAGACCAGGTTGATGTCGTTGTGCCGGCAGAACGCCTCGATGCCGGACACGAGGGGGGCATAGAACAGGTTCGACAGCGGCTCGTCGCGCGGGCGGGTCTTGATGACCACGCCCATCGTGCTCATCAGAGGCCGGGCCGGGGCGCTCACGGGGTATCCCAACTCGCGCGCCACGTCCAGGATGCGCCGGCGCGTTGCGTCGCCCACGCCGGGCCGGTGGCGCAACGCCAGCGAGACGGTCGCATTCGAGACCCCGCTTTCGCGGGCGATATCGGCGATGGTCACCCGGTTTCGCGTCGCGGCCGGAGATCGATCAGAGGCAGGCATGGGGGGCAGGGATTGTTTTAGTAATACGTTAAGTCGTTCGTTAAGTAGAATAGCCCTTTGGCAGCGATTCGTCAATAGCCTTTTGGCCGATCGTTCGCGGACCCGCTGGCGGCGTGAGATGCCGTGGATGCGATCATCTTGCCGGACCGGGGCGACTTGACAGCCCGTGCCGGGCTATGCTAGACTGCCTAGGATCTGCGGATCAAATCCTTTGGCGGAGGTAACCGACGATGCAAGTAGAAAAAGCCCATCCTGACAACCTGGTTTGCGCGCGTCGTGCGATTGCGTCCGCCGGACTTCGCTAGCTCCACCCATCAGCCTTGCTCTGAACCAAATAGCGACCGGGGACGGATCACCTGCGTGCAGCGCTCGTCGCCCCCTGGCCGGCCGGCCGGCCAGCCGTGGCGAACGTTCGCCCCGATTCGACGGTGTCTCGCGGCCGCGTACCGGCAGAAGGTACGTCCGGGCCGCCCTCGTTCGCTGTTTCTGTTCAGGAGCACAATGGATAAGTTTGAAGCGTCAGAACGGTTCGCCGATTACGAAGACGACATCAGCGACCGTCCACGATCGAAGAAGAAACATCGCCCTGCCCAACACGCATCGCCGCGCCCCAAACCGGCGGCCGAGCGGGCAGCGCTGACCGACTTTAGCGACGACGTCGTTGACTTCATCCCCACCTACGCGCGCCAGCTGGACCCGCTCCACCGCGAGCGGCAGTGGGTCATCGATTCCGTGGCGCCGTTCTATCGGCAGACCTACATCACCGACGTCACCCGGCGCGTCAAAGCCGGCAAAGAGGCCAACGTCTATTGCTGTACCGCCCACCCGGCCACCGGCGTCGACTGGCTGGCCGCCAAGCTCTACAGGCCGCGGGAACTTCGCACGTTGAAGAACGATGCGGTCTACAAGGCCGGACGGATGTTGCGCGGGGAAGACGGCAAGCAACTGAAGGGCCGGCGCGAGAAGCTGGCCCTGCGCCAGAAGACGCGGTTTGGAAAGCTGCTCGACACGGCCTGGTGGATTGGCAACGAGTATGCCTCGCAGCTCAAACTGCATGAAGCCGGCGCGGATGTGCCGCGGCCGCTCGCCCATGCCGGCAACGCCATCCTCATGGACTACGTCGGCGATGGGGAAATGCCCGCCCCCGCCCTCATCGACACGCGGCTCAACGGCCGGGAGGCTTCCCGTATCCTGGAACGGATCCTCTGGAACATCCGCCTGATGCTCGATCTGCACCTGGTCCACGGGGACCTGTCAGCCTATAACATACTCTATCAGGACGGGGAGATATGCATCATCGACTTCCCGCAGATGTTCGATCCCAGGACCAACCCGAACGGGCTGGAGTTGCTGCGCCGCGACGCCGTTCGCGTCTGCGAGCACTTCGAACGCTACGGGCTGTCCGTCGACGGCGAGGAGTTCGCCGCCGGGCTGTGGAAGGCCTACATGGGTTAGACACCCTGACACGCCGGCCCGGCCGGTTGCCGGGACCATCTGGACGCGCGAGGGCGTAGTGGCGATCAGCACCAAAGGGAAACGTAAGGTCCATGTGAAAGGACGCCAGTATCTCTGGACGGTCGAAGACTCGGCCGCGCCGGACGTGCCGGAGGAAGGCTTCGTGCAGCATCCTCCGGCACGACGCTCGGTCCATATCATCTCGAGCAACAAGCGCTTCATCGTCCGCTACTACCTGCCCCAGCCCGGCGAGCCACACGCGCGGATGGACGTGGAAGGGCCGGAGTTTCCGCGCGAGCCGGGGGCCAGGCGCGTGCTAGTGCCGCGCTGGCGGCATGACGCCAAGCCATATCCGACAGCGGACTTCGTCCGCCGGCTCATCTGCTGGAGCCTCGGTCTCGCCGAGCAGGCGGATGATGACCATTAGCAGGCGATGGACCCTGCGACCTGACGGGCGGGCCTTACGTAGTAGTGATCATGCTCGAAGAAAACGGTTCCGTCCGCCGTTTCGGCCGGGAGGTGAAGTTCGCCCTGAAGATAGTCCTGGGCCTGGTCGCCCTGATGTGGCTGGCGGAAGTCGTCGACCGGGTAGTTTTCCAGCGCGGGCTGGACCAGTTCGGCATCGTCCCGCGCCAGCTGGCCGGTCTGTGGGGCATCCTGGTCGCGCCGTTCCTGCACGCCAGCTTCGCCCACTTGCTGGCCAACACCCTGCCGCTGATCGTCCTCGGCACGCTCGTCATGCTGAGCTATCCGCGACGCTTTCTCGCCATCTCGGCCATCATCGTGCTGGTGAGCGGCCTGGGGACGTGGCTGATCGCCCCGCCTCAGACGATCCACATCGGAGCAAGTGGCTTGATCTTCGGCTATCTGGCGTTTCTGCTGGCCGCGGCGTGGCACGAACGCAGCTTTGGCTCGATCGGCCTTGCCGCCATTGTGGTCGTGCTCTACGGGGGGATCCTGTGGGGCGTCTTGCCGCAGGATGGTCCAGTCTCCTGGCAGGGTCACCTGTTCGGCGTTGTCGGCGGCCTGATCGCCGCACATCTCTTCAGCCGGCGGCGGCCAGTCATCACGCTCGCGGACTAGGACGCCGGCGCTGAACTGAGAGACAGGCTGCGCTCGAACTGGCGCTGGCCGACGGCCGCCAGCCCGATGCTCAACAGGTAAAGCACCGCCAGCGGCGCCATCGTGAGCAGCATCGTCACCGGATCGATCGACGGCGTGATGATCGCCGACAAGACCGCGATGGCGACAACCGCGACACGCCACTGATCGCGCATCGTCCGGGACGTCACCAGTCCCATCCGGGCAACAAAGTAAACCAGGATGGGCATCTGGAATGCCAGCCCGATCCAGAGCAGCAGCCGGGTGACGAAGCTGATGTACTCCTGCCCCGTCCACTCTGCGTTAAAGACGTCGGGCATGAAGTTCGAGAGGAAGTAGATGGCCGCCGGCGCCAGGATGTACCAGGCGAAAGCGATCCCGAGGCCGAACAGAAGCAGCGCGCTCGGAATGAACACGTAGATGTAGCGCTTCTCGTGTTTGTGTAGCCCCGGCTCCAGAAAGCGCCAGAACTGGTAGAGGATGATAGGCATGGCCAGGACGATGCCGGCGAGCAACGAGACCTTGAAGTAGGTCTCAATGCCTTCTGTTGGCCGAAGCGTCTGCAGCGTCGCGCCGTCCGGGCTTGAGGCGGCATAGGGTTGCAGCAGGAACTCCAGCAGGCGCTCGGCAAACAGGAAGCTGAACGCGGTAGCGACCAGCACACCCACAGCCGCGTATGTCCCGCGGATTCGCAGTTCGTTCAGGTGCTGGAGGATCGTCTGCTGGCGGCCGGGGGCATCAGGGCCGTCCAGTTGTTCGGCTGTGTCGCTCATTCGTCGGGATCGTCGGCGATCTCAACCCGACGAGGCAGCGCAGTGGGAGACACGCCATTGGTCGCAGCGCCGGAACCCGCGGGCGGGGCAAAGGATGGGAGGCGGTAGGCAGTCGTCTTCGCCGGACCGGAGGGGATCTTCGTGGTCGCGCCGGGAGATGAAGGCGCGAACATGCCCGGAGGCGCGATGCTGCGGTCCGCCTCTTGCTTCGCGGCCGTCAGGGCCGCCTGCGTCTCGTCCATCGCGGCGCGTGTTTCCTGCATCATGCCGGCCGTGGCCGCCGTGAATTCGGCCCGGAGTTCGGCCATCTGCCGCCGTAGCTGCGCCAGTTCGTCGACCGCCCCCTTCAACTCGCCCGTGCTGTCCGCCGCTTCCAGCTCGCTGTTCAGTTGGCGGAAAAACGAGCGCGAGATGCCCTGGAGTTGGGCCGTCATGCGGCCGAACCAGCGCGCCGTGCGCACGATGCGTTCCGGGCCCATCACCATGCCGGCGATGATCAGGATCAGGATCAGTTCCGGTAGACCAATGCCAAAGATGCTGTCCATGACGGAGGGTCAAGTCAATCGCGACCGCGATCGGCGGGTCTAACGACACAAGGGGCCGCCGGGAGGCGGGCTACTGAGGCGTGTCGGTCTTTTCGGCATCCTTCGGTTGAGACTCTTCTTGCCCTTCTCGCAGGCCCTGGCGGAAAGCGCTCACGCCCTTCCCCAGTTCGCTGCCGACACGCGTGATGCGGCCGACGCCGAAGATAAGCAGGACCACCGCAAGGATGATCAGCAGTTCAGGCCAACCCAGGGTTCCCATATCCATTCTCCTTCCAAGTCATTTGCATCTTGAGCATTATAGCAGCAATCGAATCCCGTACACCGGAGACTCAGGAATCACATGGTCTGAGGCCTATCCGGACGGCGGGCAGTTGACCGCGACATGGCGGTACAACGTGAACCAGTCGGCGAAGGTCGCGTACCGATCCCGTGGCTGGTCAAGACGGCCGACATCGGCCCGCTGGACGCTATCGCGCAGGGCATAGACATCGACCGGTTGAAACAGTGTGAGCGCCGGAAGGTCGGCATCAAACTGGCGCAGGAAAGACTCATACTGAGCCAGACGCTCGGCCTTGTTCGTCAGCCTGCGCCCGGCCTCCAGCGCCTCACTCGCCCGGCGATTGTTCCAGCCGCCATAATTCTGGCCTTGCACGATCGCTTCCTGGCTCCAGAAGTCATAGAGGTCGGGGTCGCCCGGCGGCGCGACATCGACAAGCGCGATATCGAAGGCGCGCTCAGCCAGCGCCTGGCGGTAGGCCGCCAGTTCGGCGATGTAAGTCGCCTGGCCTGTGACGCCGACGGCCTGCCACGCGGACAGGATGGCCTCAACCAGTCTCCGGTTCTGGGCTGTATCCAGCGCCAGAACACGCACCGTCAGCGGCGCGTCCTCGCGCTGCCTCGTCTGTCCCCCTTCCGGCATGACCCAGCCCGCGCCGTCCAGCAGTGCCGTGGCGGTCTCCGGTTGGTAGCGATACGAAGTAAGGAGGCCGGGGTTGCTCGCCCACGAACCGGGGCGATAGGGCCCCTCGAAGACGACGCCCTGGCCGTTGAGCGCCGTATCCACCAGGTTCTCGCGGTCCAGGGCGAAGGCCAGCGCCTGGCGCACGTCTTTCTGGCGCAGCGCCGGCGCGCCGGAATCGCTCTGGTTGAAGACTAGCGACGTGTAGCGGGGCGCCACCGACGTGAACAGCCGCGTGTCCTCTCGCGCCGACAACTGGTCGAACGCGGCCGCAGACAGGCCACTCGCTGCCTGCAATTCACCGCCGGCATAGGCCGAGAGCAGCGCCGCCTCGTCCGGGTAAAAGCGATATTCAAGGCTTGCCAGTTGCGTGCCCCCCCGCCAGGCGGCCGGATTCGGGGTCAGGCCCAGGCGGCCGCTCCGTTCCCAATCCTGGCCGGCTTCCACCATGAACGGCCCCGTGCCGACCGGCGACCGGTTAAAGGCCGCGCCGGCGATCTCGGCCGGAGGCAGGTCGCCCAGAAGGTGGGCCGGCAGCAGGCCGCGCGTCAGCGCGTAGAGGAACGGGGCATATGGCTCGCTCAGGGTGAAGCGGACCGTTTCGCTGTCGACGGCGTCCATCGTGACCGTCTGCCACAGCGCCTTCAACGCCGGGGCTGCAGGAAACGCCTCAGACTGGAGCAGGCCGAAGGTGAACAGCACATCGTCAGCGGTGACCGGCCGGCCATCGTGCCATGTCGCACCCGGCCGCAAGCGCACCTCGACCGTCAGCCCGTCGTCGCTCATCGACCAGGCCTCGGCCAAGCCGGGAACGAGTTCGCCGTGCTCATCAAGCGCCAGGAGCCCATCGAAGACCAGGTTGACAAGTTCGCGGTCGACCGGATAGCCATCGCTCAGCAGAGGGTTGATTGTCAGGGGCCGGCCGACGAGCCCCTCGACCAACGCGCCGCCACTCGCCGGGACGCTGGTGGTGCACAGTGCCGCGGACTGGACCTGGAACGACATCAATGCCATCACCACGGCCAGGCCAACGGCCGCCAGCAGTAACTGCCAGCGTATGTCGGGTTTCATCGGTCCTAGACCGCTTGCCCCCAGGCGAGGAACGCCAGAATCGTGTTCAGGAAGAACAGGGCAGCCGTCACGATCGTCAGGTTATGCAGAGTCGCTTCGATACCGCGACGCGTGCGGAAAGTCCCGGATTCACCCCCGCCCAGCAGCGAGCCGAGGTCCGACCCCTTCGCCTGTACCAGGACCAGGACGGTCAGCGCCACGCCCAGGATGATTTCGATGATGCTCAAATATGGAGCCCACGCCTGCAAGTTCATTGATAATGGCCTCTCACACTCAAAGTCCCGGCGAGCCGGGCTGGATTCCAGACTCCGAATTCTAGCGAAAAGTGACGCCGGTGTCGAACTCGCCCAGCGGCGGCTCATGTGGCGCCGTCGTTGTCGCGCACCTTCCCTGTGGTAAACTTCCGGAAGCATATCCTCAGACCCGCAGCGCACCACCGTTGGAAAACAGCGTGATCGTATTCAAGCAGGTAACGAAGAAGTACTATTCGATGCCCGCGCTCCAGGACGTGTCGATCGAGGTCCCGCCCGGCGAGGTTGTCGGGCTTCTGGGTCCGAACGGGGCGGGCAAGACGACGTTCATCAAGCTCATCGCCGGGCTGATCTCGCCGACGGCCGGCGAGGTGAGTGCCGGCAACAGCGCGTGGCCGAGCATCGGCTACAAGCCCGAACGACTCGTCTTTCCGGGCAACATGCGCGTCAGTCAATACCTCGAGCTTGTCGCCGGGCTCTGTGGTCGCCAGCCGGTCGATAACATGGTGCTGGAGAGCCTGGCGCGTGTCAACATGCTCGGCGCGGCAGGCAAGCAGATCCGTACGCTGTCCAAGGGCATGCGCCAGCGGCTGGGCCTGGCCCAGGCCCTCATCGGCAATCCGGCGATCTTGTTGCTCGACGAACCGACAAGCGGCCTCGACCCGGCCGGACAGGACGAGGTGCTGAGTTACATCGAAGAATTGCGAACGGCAGGCCGAACCATCATCATGGCTTCGCATCAACTGGCCGAGGTCACGCGCGTCTGTTCGCACATCGTCATCATGAAGGACGGCAAAGTGCTCTATCAGAATGACGTCACCGAAGCGTTGACGCTGCAGCCCTACGTCGTCATTCAGGCGGACCGCGACCTTGACGGGGTGCGGCACCTGCTGACGATGGTCCATCCGGATGTCGCCGTTGAGAACTCGGCCGTTACGCTGCGCAACGACGCGATCCACCTTCGCCGCCAGGTCCTGTCGGTGCTCATCAGCCAGGGATATGATGTCGTGAAGGTCGAGCAGAAACGGATCACCCTGGCCGAGATCTATGCGGAGGCGGTCCAATGAGGCGGCGTATCTTCGTCTTGACCGGCTATTTTGTGAAGAGCTTCTTCTTCTCAATCGCCGGGGCGCTCCTGTTGATCGGAAGTCTGGTCTACTGGGCCGTCCTTTTCCCGCCCGGCCAGGGCACGCCGGATATCGAGAACTATGTCATCCTGATCGGCGCACTTGGTGGGGCCGTGTCGTTTCTCGTCACGATCAGCATCGCCTCGCGCGCCAACCGGCTGGAGAACTACCCGCTACTGACACGGCTCTCCAGCCGCGTGGAGTACCTGACGGCCGTCTTCCTCGCATCGTTCCTGGTCGCCGTGCTGTTGCAACTTCTCGTCGCAGCCCTGGCGCTCATCCGAGGTCCCGAACTGACCGGGAAATGGATGCTGATGATCCTGCCCATCTGGCTGGCGATCGACCTCCTGGGGATCGTGATCGCCCTGCATGCCAGCGACCTGGTCACATCCGGTTGGTCGCGCGTGGTGATTTTCGGCCTGCTGGCCATCTTGCTGATCCTGAACAGCGTCAGCCGCTCGCAGGATTCGTGGGCCGCGGACCGGTTGATCGACCTGTCGTCCGTATTCTACCGGCTCAACCTCGGGCCGCTGGCGCAGTTGGCTGACACGGTTTCCGCGTCGTTGCGCGGCTCAACGTTCGACGTCGTCGCCAACGCCGCCAGTTTCGTGTTCTGGCCGTTCAGGGCGATGACCGATGCCGTCTTCCAGGGCGGATTCACCCCGGCCCAGGCTCTCGCCCCGCTTGTGCTGATCCTCTACGGGACGATCCTGTACCTGATCGCCGCCAACCTGTTCGCCACAAAGGACCTGGAGTTCACAGAGTAGGCGGAGCGTAGCTACAGCACCTCGCCGTCGTGGTCGGGAAAGAAGCGGCCGTTGAGCGTCTTCGCCAGCAGCCGGCGCGCCTCAGGCAACAGCGCCTCAGCAAAATGGACCTTCCTGGACCCATAGTTGAAGGCGATCGCGTCACCCGCCTCGCTCATAGAGAACGGGCTGACATGCTTCATGTCATAGGCGTCGGTGATACCCCAGACGGAGATCGGCCGCCTGAGGATGAGGCGTTCCTTGTTGATGAACAGGATCTCGCGGGGCGCCAGATAGTACGCCCACTGCCGGCGGATGAAGCCGCCGAAGCGGAAGAAGATATAGCCCAGGGCGAGCAGGATGATGGTGAAGACGAAAGCGTACCGCTCACCTGAGAACGCAATCCGAATCACATAGACGACGCCGGCCACCATCATGGCGATCCAGACCAGGTAGAGCAGCGAGTAGATGGCGGCGTAGGTCCAGTGGCGCTTGACCGGCATGACAACCTTCAGGCGTTCGGGACTCTGCTCAAAGTGGACATCGCTGATGAGCGGCAATTTGTCCGAAACCATGGTGGGGATTATAGCCCCAGCGCGGGTGCTGGGGTAGCCGCCATGACCGCGCCTTGCCCTGACTGATCCCGGCGATACAATCCGCCCCCATGGCACGCGCGCGCCACTTGTTCCGCTCCTCGCTGATCGTGATGTTCCTCCTGGGGCTGGACAAGCTGGTCAGTCTTGTGCGCGCGCGATTGGTCGCCCAGGCGTTTGGCGCCGGGGCCGAATACGACGCGTTCACCGCCGCCAACCAGCTGCCGGAGCTCTTCTTCGCGGTGATTGCCGGCGGATCGCTGGCCGCGGCTTTCATCCCCGTTTACAGCCGCTATCTCAACCACGAGGGCCCGGCCAGGACAGCCCAGCTCTCCAATACGATCCTGACACTCGTCCTGCTCGTCCTGGGAACCGTGTCGGCGGTTGGCGCGCTGCTCGCGCCGTGGCTGGCGGAGGTCGTGCTGGTGCCGGACTTTCCGCCGGAGCAACAGCTCCTGACGGCGCAGATCATGCGCGTCATCCTCATCCAGACGACCATTTTCGGATTCAGCGGTGCGCTGGGCAGCATCCTGAACGCGCACCAGCACTTCGCGCTTCCGGCGCTCGCGCCGCTTGCGCTCGATATCGGCTACTTCATCGGCCTGTTCTTCTTTGTGCCGACCATGGGGATCATCGGTCTGGCGTGGGGAACCGTCGTCGGCGCGCTCTTTCACCTGATCATCCAGATCCCGGCCCTCATCCGCTATCGCGTTGGATACCATCCGGAGCTGGACCTCGGACTCGCGGGCGTGAGCGAGGTCATTCGGCTGATGGGTCCGAGGATCGTCACCCTGGGCACGGTGCAGTTCGCAGACCTGTTCGTCATCCGGCTGGCCTCGGGCCTTACCGCCGGCGCCACCTCGGCCTACTTCTATGCCTACGCCCTCATGCAATTGCCGCAGACGTTGCTGGGCACGTCGATCGCCCAGGTCGTCTTTCCGACGCTGGCCGAGCAATTCAATGCGGGTGACCGCGACGGGCTGCGCCGGACGGCCGCCAACGCGCTGAGCATCATCTGGACACTGACCATCCCGGCAGCCGTGGCCACGGTCCTGCTCGGCCGGCCGATCATCGCTTTTCTGCTGGAAGGCGGCGCGTTCGATGCAGAGGCGACGACGCTGGTATATGCCGTCCTGGTTGCCTTCAGCCTGCGCGTCGTCAGCGAATCAACCCTCGACCTCGTCGCCCGGCTGTTCTATGCCCAGCACAACACCCGCACGCCCATGTGGGCCTATCTCGGCTGGCTGGTGGTGACGGTCGTCCTGGCCTTCCTCCTGGTCGATCGACTGGGCATCGCCGGACTCGCCCTGGCCACGACAATCGGCTTCACACTCCTTGCTGCCGCGCTGCTCATCCTCAACAGCCGGGCGCTCGGCGGGCTGCATGAAGCCGAATTGTTGATGACCGTGGGGTGCTCGCTGGTGGCGACCGCCGGGATGGCCGCGGCCATCCTGCTGGTCGGTCGTTTCGTCACCTCTCCCCTCCTCTACCTGGCCTGCGCCCTCCTGGTCGGCTTCGGGGTCTATGCGGGCCTGATGCTGGTTCTGGCCAGGGAGCGCGTGCTGCAGTTCGCGGCCCTGCTTCGCCTGCCTTCGGCCAAAGCCTCTGCGTAACAATTGAACAAGCATTCATTTTTTCAGATTCAACCTTGACAACCTAAGAACATCTGTGCTACACTGCACCCGTGTGGGAGCCGGCCAGTGGCACGCCCCACCCCATTTTTCGAAACTGAACTCGAGGAGACTGCTGCGATGGCATCTGCAAATGGAAGCGTTGACGGCCGCCAGGCCACCCTGACGAAGACGATTGACTCCCTCACCAAGCGCTTCGGTGAAGGAACGATCATGCGCCTGGGCGAAGCCCACAACATGCATGTTCAGGTCATCCCGACCGGATCGATATCGCTGGACATCGCCCTCGGCGTGGGTGGCGTGCCGCGCGGCCGCATCGTCGAGATCTACG